>JAAVHS010000011.1 GCA_014799575.1 Clostridiales bacterium
CGGTTAGAGTGTTTGCGATTTATGTGCCTCTATAGTTTTGGGTTTAGTATATTATCGTTTACTATCTTACTTTCGCTACAAAATATTCGTGCACTAAATGCAAATACTCTTACACCGCCCATACCCTCAAATTAATAAAATTATAAACCATTCACTGCAACTGAACATTGTTCAATATTGTTATAAGTCCTCGCATATAATCTACTCCACCCCTTCAAAATCCCCTAAATTGCGCAACATTTTACAATTTGAACATTGTTCAGCATTGCGTTTGCAACGCTAATCGCGCTCCGCTAACCAAATTATTTCCATTTTCATATCATAAATTAGACAAATAAAATTCTCGCATAAGCAAACACTAGTATAAAACACATCGGAGGTAAAGTATGAACATTGCGCTTACCGGAGGCGGAACAGCCGGACACGTTATGCCAAATATGGCAATTCTTGAAGACTTATATAAGTATTTCGATAAAGTAATATATATCGGCAACAAAGAGAAAATGGAAAAGGATATTTGCAAGAAGTTTAACGTGCAATTCTACCATTGCGACAGCGTTAAGTTTGACAGGTCAAAAAAACTCAAAAATATCTCTATCCCCTTCAAACTTCACAATTATATCAATCAAGCAAAGAAAATATTGATAGAAAACGATATTGATATTGTATTCTCAAAAGGCGGTTACGTCGCAATGCCCGTAGTCTACGCCGCAAAGCAACTTAAAATACCGACAGTATGCCACGAATCGGATTACTCCTTAGGACTTGCCAACAAACTCAACTGTCGCTTTGCAAAAGGCATAATCACTTGCTTTGACACTACTTGCAAAAAGCGTAACACAAAAGTATTTGATAATCCCATCAGAAAAGACTTCTTTGACGTTCATCCCGAAAGAATATACAACGCCTACGGACTTAATCGCTACAAGCCCATTCTATTGATTGTAGGCGGTTCTTTGGGCGCAAAGTCGATAAACGAACTCATCTACTCCTCGCTCGACGATTTATGCCAAAGATACCAAGTCATTCACATTTGCGGAAACACAATGAAGCCAATTGAGCATAAAAACTATATCCAGCTCAAATTCGTCGACAACATTCAAGACTTTATCGCGGCAAGCGATTTAATTATATCCCGTTGCGGCGCAGGCGCGTCTACGGAAATAAACGCGCTCAACAAACGCGCGCTTTATATCCCTCTTCAAAACAAGTCCACGCGAGGCGACCAAGTGCTCAACGCAAAATACCTTACGCAAAACGGATATGCGCTTATGTTGGAAGAAAACAAGTTGAACAAACAAAACTTGCTTATGATGCTTGAAAAACTCTCGACCTTTGACAAAAAAGTCTATAAATACGATAGAGGCAACAACTCAAAGATTGCCGATTACGTCAATAGAATTGCGATTGAGAATCCGCATCCGACCTATGTGTAATCATCTATTTTCCTGTTCTTGCAACGCTTTAAAGTCTACCTTTCCAATTTGCGTCAAAGGTAGACTTTGAGCGACCTCGATTATGCGAGGCATATTGTATTTCAACAGATTTTGCGCGATATAGGCGCGTAATGAGTCGATATACTTATCGTCGCCAACTACGCCGTCTTCTAGCACAATATAGAGTTTTAAGAAGTTTTTGCCATTCTCAACGTACGGAATAACGCAACTTCTGACTATTCCGTCATACTTATTTACGCAATCCTCAACTTCCTGCGGGAAAATATTGATACCGCTTATCTTTATCATTCTTTTAAGCCTATCGACAAAATAGACGTATCCCTCTTCGTCCATATATCCGACGTCGCCCGTTTTTAGCCACTTTCTGCCTTTATCGTCATAGAAAAACACTTCTTTGTCCAACTCAGGCGCATTGTAATATCCCGTCATCATACTGTTGCAAGTCAACGCTATCATACCTCTTTGCATAGGTTTTAAGAAATTATTATTTTCGTCGATTACGCCGAATACGTTATTCTTAACCGGCTTGCCAAGCGTGCCTTCCTTGTGAATATCCATCGTATTTACGCAGCATATTCCGCCCTCAGTCAATCCGTAACCCGCGCAAAGCTTTATAGGATTACCGCTCTTAGCCATAGCCTCTTCGAACGATTTTTTTATTTCGTCGGAAAGTTTTTCGCCGCCGCAATAGCAATTCTTGATCTTACGCAAATACTTGCCCTTAAATTTGCCGCTAGCGACCATTTTCGCATACATATTGGGCACGCCTGCAATATACGTGACTCTAGCGCGTTTAACGAGCCTACAAGCGCCTTTTGGATTGAATTTAGGCATCATTACAGCTTGTCCGCCCGCTGATATGACGGTATGCATACAAATTCCCAAACCGAAGTTGTGGAACAACGGCAACACCATCAACATACCTTCGCTATCATCCACGCCGCCGCCTATCAACTCAATTACGTTGTCGGCAAGATGATTAAACGCGTCGTTTGACAGCATTACAGTCTTTGATACGCCCGTAGTACCGCCGCTATGCATATATACGGCAATATCGTCGCCTTTAATATCTACTTTCTTTGACGGGAATTTGCCGATTGTATCGCAAAACTTTACGACCCTAGAATCGTATTTTATATTCTTAACCTTATTATGGATATACAAATTATACGGTATCTTAAACGCCTTTGGCAAAAAATCACTTGCGCTGCATAAAATAACGGGCTTATCCGAAGTTTTCAGCCATTCATAATCATTATAGAATTCATCAAAGAGGATAAACGCTTTACTATTCATCTCTTCAGACATCTTCTTCAATCCGTCGGACGGGATAAGCGGATGAGCCAAATTCGCCACCGCTCCGGTATTGTTTATAGCGTAAAAGGACACAATCGCGTTTGGAATATTGCCAAGGCACAATATGACGTTGTCGCCTTTTCCTATACCCAAATTTTGCAAATATCCGCTCAAACTCTCAACCGTATCAATAAACTTTCCTATGCCTATTGACGCGCCGAAAAAGTCCCAAACCTTGTTCTTCCTTTGCAGTCTTTGCGTTTCGTCGACCACGTATTCAAACATTGACTTGTCGAACTTCGCCATTTTTACTCCAACTCCGCCAACGCTTTATCTGCCACCGCAAAATTATTTCCGTTTCTGAAAAATAGATATTCGACTACTTTATAGATGATATACGATATCGACGCGCCCGCAATGACGTCGGAAAGGAAGTGAGCGTCGTCGCAAATACGTGAAATCATAGTCAACAGTACGAAAGCCGTACAACCGCCGTATACGACGTATTTAAGCCACTTTTTCTCACGCCAAGACGGCAATATCTTATATAGCGTGCAAAGTATGAAGATATGGACTGCGGAATTCGAATGTCCCGACGGGAATGACGAGTAATGATAACTCTCATTCAATTCCACTCTCGACATATCAGGCGTATACCAAGGCGTGAAGTTGGAAAAACCGTCTCGACCCAGCGCGTTTTCTTTCAACATATCTCTGAATCTCATTCTATGCCAAATAGTCTTCAAAACCTGATTGACAAGCAATGCAACGAGCAAATAAGTGATTGCGAATATCGCGAATTTGAAAAGCGTATATCTGGTCTTTTTAGGAATGTACTTTCCAAGATAAAGTCCGAGCATTGATGCGCATAGTGCCAAAATACCCATCACAAGATAGAATTTAATGCCGTCGAATCCCGTCGCTTCAATCTTATCGGCGACTTCGCTCTTGACGCACAAGATAAGCCAACCTATTATGCTTATAGCAGCCATAGCGATTTTGAAAACCTTACGCCATTTTACGGGCAACAAGTCGTCGCTATAAAACAGCATGACGGCGAAAATAGGCAAAATAAAGTACGCCGGGTATTCGGCTATGATAGAAAAGATAAACGCAAACGACGTCTTTGCCCAATTACCGTTTATCGACTTAGACAAAGCTTTGTTGATAAGCAAGTCATAATACTCGCCGTTCTTATTCTTCAAGCACAAAACAATCATTATTATCGCAAGAACTACCGCCACGCATGCATGAACTACTATGCTTACGGCTCTATTTTTCTTTTCTTGATACAATCTCCTGCCCTCTCAAATGACTTCTAAATATATTTTACAATACTTATCCGCTATTTGCAATATGTTTTTATATTTTATAATAAATTATAATACCGTCTATCTCAATTTTATTATAGAAAAGCGACTTATCTTGTCGCAATTTGCAAAACATGAAAAAAAGAAGAGCCAAAACTCTTCTTTTTATTCATTTGTAATTACTTTACTTTTGAATTAGATTTTTCCGAACGTAGCAACGTGGTCTTCGTATCTATATCCGTCAATCTCTTCATAAGTGAACTGAGTATCGGAATACAAGGTCATAGAGCTATTGATAATACCTGCCAACTTCATAAAATAAGATTCGGTGACAAACAATCTCTTAATCAATCCGTTGTCCCACAACTCTACTTGAAGTTTCAATTCTTCAAAGGTAAGTCCTTCGACCTTCATACCTGCGTTACCTTCAAGTTGTTGTTTCATCGTTCCGATATAATCCTTAGTGGTTTCCGTCGGATCGAAAGAAATCGTAAAGGTGTAATATCCGTCTTTCTTCTCTACAGCCGTTGTCTCAGACATTGCGTCCTTCTTTACAGGAAGTTTTTCGCCTGCAGGAATAACGTAGTCTTCTTGCAAATTGTACATCCAAAGAATAGTAGGATTATTTTGCTTTTCTTTAGCAAGATCTTCTACGTCATCAAATTTTGCCACATCGTTCCATTTAGTAACAGACCATTTCTTTTCATTTTTGTCATATTTAGTCTTCTTATCTGCAGCATTGATATACTTGACTTCATCAGGAGTAATAATCATCTGCTCGTAAAGTTTTGCAACGCTTGAGTAAGATCTGCTGTCCGCAAAGAAAGAAGCGTCGTTTGCGTTTTCGCCGTCAGCATCGCCCTTGCCCTTTCTAATCTTCAAAGATTCTACCAACTGAGTTACAGTCAAACCAACAACCTTGGTTTTTACGCTACCGTTGTAGAATGAAGCAACGTATTCAGCGTCGTAGAAGTTTTCTATACCTACTGCCAACATTTGAAAAGCAGTCATATCCTCCGTCAAAGTTGCAGACGTTTCAACGTTGGTAGGTTTAGTAATGCCGAGTGTCTGCTCTCCAAAATCAGGCACATTGCCACAGCCGGCAAACATAGCTACTGACATAGACAAAATCAAGACGATTGCCAATGTCGAAATAAAAAGTTTTTTCTTCATAGTTTTCTCCTATAATTTTTTTATTACACAATAATGATACATCTTTTTCATACATAAATCAAGTGATTTTTGTATATTTATGCCAACTAAAATTTTCACATTTTTTACATTTGCTTTTAATCTGCTGCGAAAATGTTGTCAAAATACCCTTTCTTAATAAATATTTATGTCGAATTACCGCTAAAAATACCTAGGGTTTTCTTGCCGATTTGTTCGCTTGACACAACAATTATAATGTTATATAATAATTATATTAAATATAGCGCGCATAATTTATAACGCAAAAGGAGTTTATATGAAAATAATGATTACCGCGGAGGCGACGAGCGACTATCCCGAACGCCTTCTCAGCGACAACATCACTATCTTTCCTATGGGATATACCGTCAACGGCGTTGCTTACGACGGAGTGGAAACAAAATTGTCGCCCAAAGAATTTTACGACGCATGCAGAAATGCAAAGACCAAAGAGGATTTGCCTCAGACGACTATGATTACCGCTTATCAGGCGCAAGAATACTTCCGTCCGATATTGCAAAAGGGCTACGATATCATCCATATCGGTTTTGCGCAAGCGTTGAGCGGAACTTACGACCAGATGTGCATGGCAGCGAAGGAACTATCCGCAGAATTCCCCGACAGAAAAATCACGATAGTCGAATCTGCTTGCGCGGCATTCGTACAAGGTTTGCTCGTATGGTACGTTGACCAAAAGTTGCAATCGGGCGCAAGTTATGACGAACTTGTCGCATACGCCGAAGACCTCAAAGACCACTGCGCAGGTTATTTTACCATCGACGATATGAAACACCTCTACCGCACCGGCAGAGCGAGCAAGACCCAAGCCTTTTTGGGCGAAGCGCTTCAAATCAAACCTATTCTCTACGTCAACAAAGTCGGCAAACTTATTCCGATAAGCAAACAAATTTCTCACAAAAAAGCTATGAAAGCGATGCTCGAAATCCTCGACAGAAAGATGTTGCCGCCAAGCGAGCAAAAACTCGTCGCGGTAATGCACGCGGACGCTCTCGAAGACGCTCAACTTTTAGAGAAGACTATCAAAGAAAAATACAACTTTGAACGTACAGAAATCGTAGACGTAGGTCCTGTAATCGGCACACACGTCGGCGCAGGTATGCTCGCATTTATCTTCCTCTCGAAAGACAAAATCGAACCGAATGATAAAAGCATGAACGAGTAATCTCCACATTTTAATCACACAAAAAATTAAGAGTAGGCAAATCGCCTACTCTTTCTATATAAGCGCACCACTAGAAAAACGCCCGTTCAGCAATAAGAGGAATTTATTTAATCTCCGTTACCCAGCCGAACTCATCAGGATATCTTTCCGATTGAATACCCGTGATTTTGTCATAAAGGAAAGAAGTAATCTCGCCCATTTTGCCGTTGTTGATGACCATATCCTTACCTCTGTAAGTGATAAGACCGACAGGAGAAATGACGGCAGCCGTACCCGAACCGAAGCTCTCTTTGAGCCTACCGTTGTCGTAAGCCTCGACGATTTCGTCCATAGAAATTCTTCTTTCGCTTACCTTGTATCCGTATTTTTTGAGGACGGCAATACACGATCTTCTCGTGATACCGTCGAGAATACTACCTACAAGCGCAGGAGTAACAACCTCGTCGTCGATGACGAAGAACATATTCATCGAGCCTACTTCCTCGACGTACTTATGCTCGTTGCCGTCAAGCCACAAAGCTTGGTCGTAACCTTTCGCGTTGGCGAGTTCACCGCCCAAAAGCGAAGCGGCGTAGTTGCCCATACACTTAGCCTCGCCCGTACCGCCGATACTTGCTCTGACGTAGTTTTCTTCAACGAGAATTTTTGTCGGTTGAAGTCCGTGAGCGTAGTATGCGCCTACCGGCGAAAGTATAATGAAGAATCTATATTTCTTGCTTGCGTGAACGCCCAAAACCTCGTCGTTTGCGACAAGCGTAGGTCTGATATAGAGCGCAGTACCCGGCTCGGTCGGTATCCAGTCTTTTTCTATCTTGATAAGTTCAAAGAGCGCTTCTTTGACGACTTTTGCGTCGAAATTAGGCATGCACAAGCGCGTAGCCGACTTGTTCATACGGACAAAGTTGTCGTCTATTCTGAACACGGTAATTTTACCTTCGCTGTTCTTGTAAGCCTTCGCGCCCTCGAAAATACCTTGCGCATAGTGCAAAATATTGGTTGCGGGAGCGATTTGGAATGGCGCGTACGGAACGATTTCAGGCTCTTTCCAAGCCCCGTTTTCATACTCCATCACAAGCATGTGATCGGTAAAATACTTACCGAAACCAAGTTTAGAAAAATCGGGTTTTTGCTTCAATTCTTTTGCTAACGTAATTTTCATATTATACCTCTATTTCCAACTTCCGCAAAGGTTGGTTTATATTTCAAATTGAAAGTATTTCGACTCGACAGCGTCGATTTTTGCGTTGTTTTGCGTAAAATCGACAATCTTGTCAATCACTTCTTTACTGTTTTGCGACGGCAAAGCCACCGCGAGCGACACGTCTTTATCGTAGACTACGTCAATCACCTGACCGCTTGCCTTGACGCAAAATTCTTCTATCTTCTTGTACGCGCCGTAGTCGGCTGTTATTTTTACCACGTCCGCCCACTCGTTTTTGAGCAACTTAGCGTTGTCCAAAGCCTCCGCCACGCTCGACGAATACGCTCCGACAAGTCCGTTTGCGCCCAACTTAACTCCGCCGAAATATCTTGTCACGACGGCAAGCGTCTTGCAAACTTTGCGTTTTCTCAATACTTCCAGCATAGGCATACCTGCCGTGCCTTGCGGTTCTCCGTCGTCGCTAAAACGCTGTTCGGTTGCGCTTTCGTTGGATATAAACGCATAGCAGTTGTGCGTCGCGTCGCTATACTTTTTTGCAATCGCCTTGACTTTTTCAAGCGCGTCGTCATAGTCTTCAATCGGCAAAAGCGTGGTGATAAACCTCGATTTGCTGATAACGATTACGTTCTCGAAAGTCCCGTCTACTGAAAAGAACCGGTCTTTTTGCATTATTCGACGATTACCTTGACGTGCATTTTCTTACCCTTGTGCAAGACAAAACCGTTTGCCTTTTGACTGTCGCTTATCGCGTAGGATATATTATCTATCTTTTCTTCATCGACCTTGACGCCGCCGCCCGCGATAAGATTTCTCGCTTCGCTCTTGGACTTACACGCGCCAACGGCTACCATGATATCAAGGATATTTGCGCAATCCGAAGATATCGTCCTAGTCGGCATATTGTCCTCGTCGCCGCCGAAAGCCGCCAACGCTTGTTTTTGCGCCAATTCCGCTTGCTCTTCTCCGTGAACAATCTTGGTAAGTTCATACGCAAGTCTTGCCTTAGCCGCGTTCATTCTCTCGTCTTGATAACGGCACAATTCCTCAATCTCTTCGAGCGAAAGGTAGGTGAGCAACTTCATGCACTTTTCGACGTCCGCGTCCGCGGTATTTCTCCAATATTGATAGAACTCATACGGCGAAGTCTTTTTCGGGTCGAGCCACACCGCGCCCTTTTGCGTCTTGCCCATCTTCTTGCCCTCGCTTGTGGTAAGAAGTTGGAAGGTCATAGCGTACGCGTCTTCTCCTTTCTTTCTTCTGATAAGGTCCGCGCCTGCAAGGATATTAGACCATTGGTCGTCGCCGCCGCATTCGAGTCTGCAACCGTACTCTTCAAACAAATGCAAGAAGTCGTACGCCTGCATAAGCATATAGTTGAATTCAAGGAATGACAATCCCTTTTCCATTCTCGTCTTAAAGCACTCCGCGGTAAGCATTTGATTTACCGAGAAATGCGCGCCGATGTCGCGAATGAATTTGATATAGTTGAGACCGTCCAACCAATCCGCGTTGTTGACCATAACCGCCGCGTTGCTTCCCTCAAAGGAAAAGAACTTCGACATCTGCTTTTTGAAACATTCGCAGTTGTGTTTAATAGTATCGTCGGTCATCATTTGACGCATATCGCTTCTACCCGACGGGTCGCCGATTTTAGCCGTACCGCCGCCAATAAGCACGATTGGTTTGTGACCTGCCTTTTGCATATAACTCATAACCATAAGTTGCATAAAATGTCCGACGTGAAGACTGTCGGCAGTGGGGTCAAAGCCGATATAGAAAGGCACGCTTTCACTTCCGAGCAACTTATAAAGTTCCTCTTCCCTCACCGTCTGTTTGATAAAACCCCTTTCTCTGAGCACGTCCATTATGTTTCTTGTGATTTCCATTGTCTTTTTCCTAAATATATAATACTTTTATTCATTATAACACCGACGCACCCAAAATTCAAATCTTTTTTGTAATTTTGTTTAGCATAATTCCGCGTATCTTGCAGAAACTTATATCGGAGGTATCAAATGAAAAAGAAGATATTGTATATATTGATTATGACGGTAATAGCGACGGTAGCGATATGCTCTTTCGGTTGTAATAAAGACGACGGATTCAAGGATCTCGACTATTACGATTTTGAGGACTTTATCACGCTCAAAAACTTTACCGTGAAATTCTCTCAAGAAAAGAATACCGTCGGCAAATACGACAACGACGGCAGCGAGATAAGATTTATGACCGACACGACGGACGAAGACGGAATAAACAACAAAGTCTACTACACTTTTTCGGCGGAAGGTAGCAAAGCCTATATCGGCGAAAAGTGGCAATCAGTAGAGACGGACGACGTAGACGACTACCTCGCTTCGATAGCCGACAGAATAGGTCTGAGCTACACCAAAATTCAAGAAGCCTATTTGACTGAAATCAGCGAAAGACTTTACTCCGTCGACCCCGACCATTTCTTCAAGGAACTTTTCCGTCAAAAGTACGAGATGTATTTCGGCAAGGACTATGAAGAAAATGAATTTGCCGTCGAGTACGAAAAGCAAAAAGAAAGCATCTTCGGCAACGTCGACGACTATATGATTACGCTCGACTTCACTCAGAAAAAGCAAATTACCTTGACTATAACAAAGAACGCCGAAGGCGAAAAGCAAGAGACGTGGTTTACGTTTAGCGATATCGGCGATACTAAAATCGATTTGCCAAAAGAAGAATAATAAAAAGAGCAAGCGGACTGCTTGCTCTTTTCATCACTATTCACACTTTACTACTTCTTCCTCATAGATTTTTGTTCTTTGAGGTATTCATTGTATCTTTCGATTTGGTCTTCGCGAAGGTCAATCATCTCCTTTGCTGTCGACAACGCTTGATTGTCGCTGACGACGATTTCGCTTTCCTTGACTTTTACTTTCGTGCCGTCGCTACCCGCGTTCTTGCGAATGTCTTTGAAGTATTCGTCTTCCATCTTGAAGAGCGCGACTGTCGTATTCTTCTTTATCGTCAACTTGACAAGCGGATTTACCGTAGACTGTCCAAGTACCGTGAAATACGTCGACTTCTTCTCTTTGCACTTATCTTTGCTCAAAGCGTAGTTTTTCAGCGCGTCGAAAATCTTCTTTTGCGTGCTAGAGAGCTTCGCGTACGCCTCGTCAAGCGTCAATCTCGGCGCGGGCGTTTTCGTCGCCTTTGCAGGTTTCTCAACCGGCATTGGAACGGGTTTTTCGACTATTCTCTCGACTACCTTTTCGGCAGGTTGCTGAACAATCGGTTGTTGCATTATCGGCAACACAACTTTGTCGGTAGGTTTCTCAACAAGTTTTTCCATAATCGTCTTTTGATGTTCGATTAGACTCTTGATTATATCGGCATTGTCGTCTCTTCTATCGACTTCCTTGATTATTTGTGTACCGTTGTTTTTGTTTGCCGTCAAGACGACTATTTGCTTCATCAGCATTTCTTGATTGCGCATCAACATTTCAAATTTATCCGAATCGCGGTCTACTTCAACCCTACCCGAAGATTTGTCCTCGGATTGCTCGGACAATTTCTTCATCAACAATTCCTGTCCCTCGACAAGTTTCCTGATAATCTCCGCATTCTCGTCCTTTTCAGCCTTCTCTGCGTTGGCTGTCATTTGAGAATGAATTTCCTCTCTAATCGTCTCTTTCAACTCTTCAATCGTCTTTTCACTGACTACAGCAAATGCGACTTCTTTTTCCGCCTCTTGCTCTGCCATTTGTTGCTTAGCAAGTTTAACCGCCAACTTCTCTATTACGTCCTCGTCGACTGCTTTTTGCGATTGCTCCGCAAGTCTTTGCATCAGTATTTCCTGACCGCGTATTACTTCTTGATTTTGCTCGGTAAGTTGTCGTATTTTCTCCTCATTCTGCGCGTTTTGCTCAACGAGTTGTTGAACGAGTTCGTCGTTCACCGACGCTTGTTGCGGTAAGTATTGCGTCACGGTTGGCAACATATTTGACATTGCCTCGTTTATCATTCCGCGCATATCTTCAATAGCAAACTGCGGTTGTTGAGTATATACTACTCCCGCTTGTCCTGCCATACCCATTCCGCCGTTCATTGCTCCCGTCATACGCATATAATTTGCCTCTTCGCGGTTGCGGGTATACTCTTCTTTCGCGTCCTCCATTTCTTCCAACGCTTTGCTCAACGCTCTCTTTTGCAATAGCATGAAGATAAACGCAAGTACCGCCACTCCCGCAAGTATACAAGCGATTACCGTCCAAGTAGTATTCGGCAAACCGAACAAGCCTACTCCGCTTATTACGTAGTATGCGGTATATCTCTTCTCTATAGTCTTCTTCGCTTTCTTTCTCTTGCCCGCGTAGCCTATGCCCTTGCTCATAAATATGATGCTAAACAATATACTTACAATGCTAAGAATAGGTTGCCAGTTGTTTTTTATCGCGTCAAGTATCTTGCTGAAATCAAAACTTGCAGGCGGCTTTTCTTCGTCTCCGCCGTTTACTCCGCCTAGATTTCCACCGCTATTGCTTGCGCTTACGGTGAAATCTTCCATTTCTGTTTCCGCGCTTTCTTTGGGAGTAGCCTGTCCGTCCTCGGTCACAAACTCATAGTTCTTCGCGTTATCTCCCAAGAATATAGCCTTGACCTTGTAACTCTTTCCTGCTTCCAACTGCGCGCCGTCGTCAAGTTGATTACCTTCTTCGTCAAAGTATATATAGCCTACTATCGCCTTCAACGTATCGTCTAAGCCGGAAATTATAGGCACGTTATTCTCTCCGTTTACCCACTTCGCCACTATCTGCGCTTTGGCTATTGTGAACTCTAATTCCTCGCATCCGCTCTTTATCTTGTAATTGTTCGCATCATCAGCAGCCAACGAGAATACCACTATATACTTTCCTGCGTCGCATGGCAATTCCTCGTCAGCCAACGGGAAGTCTTTCGTTCCTTTATAATACTTCAATGAGATTTTACTCAAATCATAATTATTGCTTGTAACGGTAAACTCAACTTCCTTGCCTTGTCCGTCATACTTGTATTCGCTCTTGCTCAATGCAATCTCGACTTCCGCTTGCTCTATCTCGAATTCTATCTCTTTGACCGTAAGTTCGTAATCGTCCTCTAAGCCTGCTTGCAACTCAACGACAAGTATATACTTTCCTGCGTCAGTTGGCGCATCTGCTCCCAACAAATTGTCATCACTTACGCTGTCTTTATAATATCTCTTCACTATGTTTGCAGAAGTGAGCGTACCCTCGTCAGACGTGACTTTGATGTCTTTTCCGTATGGATTGCCATTGTAGATAAACGGCTGAGTATCTTTCAACTCCACCTTGACCATCTCTTTGAGCGAGCCTACCGTAAAGCGTTGCGCCTTACCGCTTACTATCTCATAGTTGTTGGCGTCTACCAATACAGCCACTACCCAATATACGTCTATTTGCTTTTTCGGCACTACTATATCGCTCAACTCTATTGGGTCGCCGGTTGCTTCGCCTGTCGTGTTGTTGTAGTCGCTGTTCTTGTAGAACAAATATCCTTTTATTTGTTCCTCTTCCGCTCCTGCTACTACCCAGTAGGTAAAGTCGTTGTTCTCGCTCGCTTTTGTCGTCCAAGTGAGATTTAGTTTTTGCGGCGTTATCTCCCACTCAAGTTTCCATGGGAATTCATTGTTATCTTTATTATAGATATACGTATCTTTATCCGTTGGCAATGGGTCGTAATAGTTGATATTACTATTCTGCATAGACAATAATTCTGCAGTGTGCTTGCCCGCATTTTTTTGCCTATTGCTGTTTGGCACGTAATCCGCGGAATTTATTGTCAAGCCTGTTGGCAAGTCTATTATACTTACGCTGCGGAATAACAACGGATCGTACTCAAACGGACTCGTATAATTCCACTTAGTATTTGTAAGGTCGTACTTCGCCTTTTCTATATTGTAGGTCAACGTAAAACTTCCGCTCGCACTCTCGTATCCTTCCGCCGTTTTCCAATATACGGTAACAGTCTTTGAGGCAGTAGTCGCGTTTGTCCACTTGGTATCGCCGGCAAAACCGTCCGCACCTTTGCTAGTGTCTATGACCGCTCCCAAAGCCAACAATTCTTCAGCATTTACGGTAAATTCATACTCGTTGCCCGTATACGTCAACTCAACCTTTCTCGCAGTTTCTCCCACTTGCGCCGATATACTGACTTCTTGCTCCAAGCCTGTGTCGCTATCCGTATACTTGTATATCCACGGCATATTCTCCTCGGTCAATATCAAGCCTTGTCCTTTTACTACAAACGTCTTGCGATACTGACTCGTATTCGTTGTAGACAACGTGTAATTGCCGTTGTCGGGATACAACGAAGCGTCTGCCAACTCCACTCCCAATACGTAACTACCTTGCGGTAAGTAATCTGGCAAAGTGACTGTAACCGTCTTTGCTACGCTCTCGTCTACGCTTGTCAAGTCGTACGCTTTTACGCCGCTTTGCTCTCTATACAACTTCAACTTCACCGTATCGCCCGAAAGCGAGTCCTCGACTATCGTAAAGGTTACGTCATCCTTCCCTTTTTCCCAAGTAGGCGGGTTTCCGCTCTCGCTACTAGTGAAACTTGTAATTTTCAATTCTCTCTTTTCTATATAGAACTTTATTTCCTTTTCGTCCGTATCTTCGTCGCTTCCCGCCCACTGCGTATTATCTTTGTCTTTGAGATTCAATTTGTACGTATACGTTCCCGCATTCTTTTCTGCAAACACCGTGACAACGTTGCCTTCCATATCCTTTATTTCTATATAGTTGGCTTCAAAATCTTGCGGATTGTCAAACGTCCGCGTACTTCCGTCGTAAGTTTTTTTATCTGCTCCCGTTGCAAAATACGGAATCTTTATATTCTTTCTCGCAATTGTCACGGGAAGGTGAACGACTGCCGTTCCCCCGCCTACCCATACCGTGTTGATTGGGTCGGTCAAATTCGCGGTATAATCATACGTACCCGCATTTGTTTGAGTAATTGTCGTTACTGTCGCGGAACTCGGGTCTTTCAACTCCACGTCCGCGCTCATTCCCGTAAGATTAAACGTAATAGGATTGCCTGTATACGGCTTTGATGCAGGATTGTCGCTCAAAGTAGGCTTTACAACTTCCTTCGGCTTTACTTTTACTATCAAGTCGAACGTTCCGCTCGTACCGTCATCCCATTGCGTGTTGGTAGAATCCGCCAACGATACCGTGAACGTATACGTTCCCACTTTCGTTACCGTTATAGTATTTCCGTTTATGGTAGCGTCAGTTTGCGTACTATCCGCCGGCGTTATTGTTGCGCCACTCGTGTTGTATATAGTAAACGTCGCGCCCTTTGGAGTCGTTGTCGAATAAACCTTTTCTTGCGTCGTCAACTCCGCGCTACTGCTTAGCGACGGCTTGGCAATTCCCACTGACTTAATATAGACCGTCAACGTATCGTCGGCTACTCCGCCGCCGTCTTCGGCTCGCCACTCGGTATTATTCTTATCTTTAAGAGATATAGTATAGACGTACGTTCCCGCATTTGTCTGCGTAATAGCCGTAACTACTGCGGAATTTGGGTCTTTCAACTCCACGTCCGCGCTCATTCCCGTGATTCCAAAAGTAATTGGGTTGCCTGTAAAATCCTTGGACGGCGGATCGTCGCTCAAAGTAGGCTTGGCTACTTTCTTTTTAATTACAGTAATAGACAGCGACTTATTGCCTGTTCCGTTGTTGTCCGTCCACTCCATTAAGTTCTTATCTACAAGTTCTATATTTATGGAATAATTCTTTACGTCCTTGACTTTTACACAGTATACTCCGCTAGTGTTTTGTTCCAATTTATCAGTATTATTGATAGTCACTTTTACTAAATCTGCATCATAATACCTCAACGGAAAATACTGGTCTGCGCCGTTGTACACTACGCTTTCGGGATTTGATACGCTTAATTCCAATGGCGTAACGTGGTATTTTAGTTTGTAAGTATACGTTTTTGGGTCTGCGCTTCCGTCGCTCCAATACTCTCCGTCTTTTGGTGTTACTTTTACTGTATACTCACCAACTTCGCTAGGCGTAAAAGACAATACTCCGTTGATTACGC
The DNA here is from genome assembly GCA_014799575.1 of Clostridiales bacterium. Lineage (GTDB taxonomy): Bacteria > Bacillota > Clostridia > Christensenellales > UBA3700 > RACS-045. The sequence continues at coordinate 15,685 of JAAVHS010000011.1, forward strand.
CGTAAGTAGGGATATTCGTTATACTTGCAATAGTTCCGTCAGGTTGCTTTACTCCCGTTGCGGTTATCTCAATATCCATAACGTCTTCAAAGACTTTATCCAACTCAAACGTTGTATTTCCGCTAGCGTGATACTTCTTCACGTCGCCTTTCGTCTGAGGCGTCGGTATAGTCGCCACTTTCGCTACTTCGCTCAAATTTAAGTGAAATGCGGGACGAATTGCCTCAATACGATTCACGTGGTCGCCATCATAACTTGTGCCTGAAGCATCAAGAATTGGAACAGTGAAATAACCGTTATAACGAGCACTTCGCAACCAAGTATAATAATCTGATGCTCTAATTCCATCTCTATCGCTTCGTTGAAAAGCATTCGTATTCCAAATGCCTGATACGGAATCACTATATCCCGTTTCCGCCAAAGATGGCAACCAAATTTTGTCGTCTTTCCAGTCGGAATAACCGTCTCTATCATAATAATTATAATTAGGTGAATAATAACGAGTACTCGACGGGTCGCCTACGTAAGAATCATTGCTTGAATTATTAGGATAGACGCCTTGATTATAAGATGACAAAGTCTCTTGCCAAAGCACGTTGCTAGGCGCTTCTATATAATCATATAACGAGCCTTTCAACTTACCGCTACTCTTCTTTTCCATTGTATAAATTGCATACGGATTGTTTTCGGTAGACGTAACGGTATGTGACGTATTTCCTTGATTATCTTCATAATATGTTCCGCCGTTGTTCAACGTAAGCGCCCTAATCATACTGCGACCGTACATATTCGCAGGATAATTACCTCTACTACTGGTGTTATATAGATTCCATTGCCCAAAGTCATAAGTCTCCGAACCGGTGTTGTATTTAGTCATCTGATTAGAGTTTGCCAGCCATAACGTGACAATCGGATCGCCCCCTCTCGTGTTGGATAAATACACGACGTTCCATTTTAGACCGCCTATAGTCAATACCAAATCTTGTTTATTGCTGTTTAGATTTGTTTCACGGAAAAATTTGCTATCTTTTGTTCCTGCGTTTTTAACGTCGTCAATAGTAGCGTTCTTTTGTCCTATCAAATATCCATATAATTCATTTAAGACGTTTCCGTCAAATTTTTTGTCTTTTTCTTCATAACTTTCAACCAACAATTCTCCCAAATTAACGTACGTGCTCGTATTTGCAAGATTTGAATTTGTAATTGCGTTTGCCCTATTTTGAGGAACAAAGAAGTTCATTGCGCTTGCCATAAGCATACACACAATAATCAATACCGACAGCGCAATATACCCCTTTAATTTCCTTTTTCGTATATCCATTTTAACCTCGTTTTTACTCGATTTTTGGTCTAGTCAGGAAAAGTATACATTTCCTGACCGAAGAATTTCGACACCGAAAAGTCAAAATTCGTGATAGTTAGACATAAATATCATAACACACAATAATTTTATATTCAAGTTAATTTAGTCAGGAAAAGTATACTTTTCCTGACTAGACCAAAAATCGAGTAAAAACGAGGTTAAAATGGATATACGAAAAAGGAAATTAAAGGGGT
>JAAVHS010000012.1 GCA_014799575.1 Clostridiales bacterium
ATAATTATGACGTAAGCAAAATAAGCGTCAAGTACTACAAAGGAACGAAAGACTTCCCGTTGGGAGACGAGGAATTGCCATGCGACGCAGGAAAGTATATAGTAGTATTCTCGTTGACTACTGATGATGCGAACAATTACAAGATAAAGAGCGGATGCGAGGAATTAGAGTTCACAATAGCAAAAGCGCAGATAGTGGCGAAGTGGGTAAACGGAGAAAACAACGTGCCTATGCTATCCGGCTTAGACGATACGTTGAAAGGGATAGTAGGTTACGTTTACTATGACGAAGAGGGCAACCCACTTGAAGAGGGCGCAACGTTAGAGGCAGGAAAGAGTTACAAGGTCAAGGCGATATTCTTGGGCGACAATGCTAAGAACTATGAATTTGTGACCGAAGACGGACAGGCTACGCCCAACGAAAGCGCGGAAACTGAGAAGCAAGATTTCACCATAAGCGCAAGCAATAATGGCGGAAATCTAGGCGGAGTAACGGGAGAAGAACTGCCTAAAGATAGTTTTGATATAGTCGGATTCCTAAAAGAGTACTGGCAACCTATAGTTACGGTAGTAAGTATAATATTTATCCTTATATTTATGAGTAAGGGAATAGGCTATGCAGGAAAGCGCAAGAAGATAAAGAAGTCGATAGACAAGAAATTCAGCAACGCATATTACGCGGTTGGCGGAGTAGGTCTATTTAACTTGCCGTACACTACTTGGACTATAATTGCCAGCATAATGGCAGGAGTAGCCGTGCTTTCGTTCATCTTTATGTTACTTGAAAAGAGAATGTTGAGCAAAGCGGAAGACGAATTTGAAGAGGCAAAGGACGAGTTTGAACGCAACCAAAAAGACTTCGACAACAGAAGACGTGGAGAGGAAAACCAACGTCGCGACGAGCAAATGCAAATGATGCTTATGGGAATGCTTGGCGGAAATGCAAACGGCGGCAATGGCGGACAAGGCTTTGCATACATGCCGCAAGGCTTGGGTGCAGACGATATACGCGGAATAGTCGCTGATACTATGAACAATATGCTTCCCAACGTGACGCAATACTTACCGCAAGAAGCGTCTCACAATGATGAACTTATTCAGCAACTCGTTGAGCAAAACGCGCAGAACGAAGAGCGTATCAAACATCTTACCGAGCAAAACGAGCAAATGATGGAAAGAATGATGAGCAAGTTTGCCGAGCAACAAAAAGAAACGGTCAACGAAGAAGTCATAGAGAAGTTGGCGGAAAAACTCGCTAAGCAACAAGCCGTTGAGAAAGAAGCGGAAAAGGAAGCCGCGGCAACAATCGTCAACGACGAGGCTATTGAAAATCTCAACAAGTCTATGATTGAACTCAAAGAGATAGTCGCTCAAATGGCTATTGCCAACGCTAAAAACGGCTCTGTCGAAAAAGCGGACGGCAAGAACGACGAGCAAATCGACGCGCTTGTCAAGGCAAACGAAAGTCTTATGCGCAATCAAGAAATGTTGATGAAGCAAATCGTCGAGTTGTCGAATAAGGGAAGTGAAAAGTCCTCGCCGATAGTTATGCCGATAATGCCTCAACCGACGGTGGTTCAACAGCCCGTAATGCCGCAGCCGATATATCAACAGCCAATGTATCAACAACCCGTGATACAGCCGCCCGTTGAGAAAGTCGTCGAGAGAATAGTCGAAAAACCTGTTCCGATGCCGGTTGCGAAAGCTGAGCCGAAGGCAAAGACGCCTGCGCCAAGACTTACGCTCGACGAGGCTTACGCGAAACTCTCGGCTACGCAAAAGAAGATTTTCGATACGCTCAAAGCCTACGCAATGAGCAAAGACAAGTGCAAGGAGAAGAAGTCGACGTATTTCACAGTACTTGGACAGTCTACGGTCAATCCGCTTGTGAAACTTACTATCAAGAAGAATACGACGGTTGCGCTCTTCAAGATGGAAGACGAGTATATGAAAGACATTCGTCGCGGCGCAAGCAGTGACGGCACTAAGGTCAAAGTCAAAGAGACGGAAGTCGTAGTCGGCGACAATCAAGCGTTGGCTACCGCTAAGGATATGATTGATTTACGCGAAGATCAGATTGAGAGATATAATGACTATTTGAAAGAACAAAGGTCAATGAAAAAGAAATAAAGCAAAAGGCAAGCAAGTCGCTTGCCTTTTTGTTTCGTCCTTTATAATTTATCAAATTATTATCACTTATCTATGTAAAGTACTTGTAATTTATTTTTATTTATTGTAAAATATTCTCAATAGAAACATTTTGACTTGCTTAAAGGAGGAATTATATGGCAAAGTATGTTTATCTTTTCAAAGAAGCCGACGGCGACAGAAAAGATCTGTTTGGCGGTAAGGGCGCAAACCTCGCAAAAATGACGTCTTGGGGAATGCCTGTTCCGCAAGGTTTTACAATCACGACCGAAGCTTGTACGAAGTACTATGAAGACGGTAAGGTGATTGCCGACAGCATCGTTGAGGAGATTTTTGACGCTTTGGCAAAAGTCGAGGCTGATGCAGGTAAGAAATTCGGCGACGAGAAAAATCCGTTCTTGGTATCCGTTCGTTCGGGCGCAAGAGCATCGATGCCGGGTATGATGGACACTATCCTCAACCTTGGACTTAACGACGTGTCCGTTAAAGGACTTGCTGCAAAGACGGGTAATCCGAGATTTGCTTACGACTGTTACCGTAGATTTATTCAAATGTTCTCCGACGTCGTTATGGGTACGCCGAAGAGTGAATTTGAGAAGATTATCGACAAAGTAAAAGCAGAAAAGGGCGTTAAATCCGATACGGAATTGACCGCTGAAGATTTGCAAACGCTTATCAAACTTTTCAAAGAAGTATATTTCAAGGATCAAGGAAGCGAATTCCCGCAAGATCCGAAAGTTCAACTTATCGAAGCAGTTAAGGCAGTATTCAGAAGCTGGGACAACCCCAGAGCAGTCGTATACCGCCGTATGAACGATATCCCAGGCAGTTGGGGTACGGCTGTAAACGTACAGTCAATGGTATTCGGTAATATGGGCGACACTTCCGGTACGGGCGTTGCATTCACGAGAGACCCGTCGACCGGTGAAAAGAGACTTTACGGCGAATATCTTATGAACGCGCAAGGCGAGGACGTCGTTGCAGGTATCCGTACTCCGCAGACGATTGACCAATTGGCTAAGACCAATAAAGCCGTTTACGACCAGTTCGTTGAAATCGCAGGAAGATTGGAAAAAGCTAATAAAGATATGCAAGATATGGAGTTCACCATTGAAGAAGGCAGACTTTATATGTTGCAGACAAGAAACGGTAAGCGTACCGCTCGCGCGGCTATCAAAATCGCTTGCGACCTCGTTGACGAGGGTATGATTACCGAGCAAGAGGCTTTGCTCAAAATCGAACCTAAGCAACTTGATTCTTTGTTGCACCCGCAATTCGACGCTAAGGTTTTGAAGAACGCTAAGCCTATCGCTAAGGGCTTGCCTGCATCTCCGGGCGCTGCTTGCGGTAAGATCAGTTTCTCCGCTGAAGAAGCAGTTGAGAGAGCAAACAACGGCGAGAAAGTCGTTCTCGTAAGATTGGAAACTTCACCTGAAGATATCGAAGGTATGTATAAAGCCGAAGGCGTATTGACCGTAAGAGGCGGTATGACTTCTCACGCGGCAGTAGTTGCCCGCGGTATGGGCGCTTGTTGCGTAGCAGGTTGCGGCGACGTTAAGATTGACGAAGAAAAGAGAGTTATTTATATTGGCGGCAAGACTTACACCGACCAAGATTACCTCTCGCTTGACGGCTCGACAGGTAACGTATACGGCGAGCAAATCGCTACCGAGCAAGCAAGCGTAAGCGGCGATTTCGCAAAGATTATGGCTTGGGCTGACAAGTACCGCGCTTTGAAAGTAAGAACGAACGCAGATTCTCCTGCTGATGCTGCTACCGCAGTTAAGTTCGGCGCAGAGGGTATCGGTCTTTGCCGTACAGAGCATATGTTCTTCGCAGAAGACAGAATTCCGGCTGTTAGAGAAATGATAGTTTCCAAGACGGTTGAAGAGAGAAAGACGGCTTTGGCAAAATTGCTCCCAATGCAAAGAGAAGACTTTATCGGTCTTTACACCGCTATGGAAGGCAGACCCGTTACTATCCGTTTCTTGGATCCACCGCTTCATGAATTCGTACCGCATAAGGATGAAGAAATCGCAGACCTCGCTAAGACGATGGGCTTGACTTTCGAAGAGTTGAAAGAGACTGTTGAGAGTTTGCACGAGTTCAACCCGATGATGGGACACCGCGGTTGCCGTTTGGCAGTAACGTATCCTGAAATCGCTGAAATGCAGACGCAAGCGGTTATCGAAGCGGCTCTTGCAGTAAGAAAGAAGGGTATAGAAGTCGTTCCTGAAATTATGATTCCGCTCGTTGGCGAGATTAAGGAACTTAAATACGTAAAAGAAGTAGTAGTTGCTACCGCAGAGAAAATCCTCAAAGCGAACAAGGCTACTATGGAATACCATATCGGTACTATGATTGAAATTCCGAGAGCAGCGTTGACCGCTGACGAAATCGCAAAAGAGGCTGAATTCTTCTCGTTCGGTACGAACGACTTGACCCAAATGACTTTCGGCTTCTCGCGTGACGACGCAGGTAAGTTCCTCGACGAATACTACGGCAAGAAGATTTTCGAATCCGACCCGTTCGCAAGACTTGACCAAATCGGCGTAGGCAAACTTATGAAGATTGCTATCGAAGGCGGTAAGTCCACAAGACCGAATATCAAACTTGGTATCTGCGGAGAGCACGGCGGCGACCCGTCCACAATCGAGTTCTGCCACAACGTAGGCTTGACATACGTTTCTTGCTCGCCGTTCAGAGTGCCCGTCGCAAGACTTGCAGCCGCTCAGGCAAACATTCTCAACCCGAGAGTTAAGCCGCAACCGGCAGCTACGAGATATTTGGAAGAGAACTAATTTCTTAACAAAAAATAATAAAAGACGTCTATTCAATCGGATAGTCGTCTTTTTAATATATTTAATGTTTTAATTGATCAATATGTCGAAATTCCGAGTATATAATCCGACTTAACGTCTAAAAACTTGCAAAGCCTTGCCAACGTATCCAGCGCAGGGAAGACGTCCTCGCGCATATATTTAGATACCGTTTGCGCCGATACCCCTATTTCTTTCGCTATCGTTTTCTGCGGAATACCGCTTTGTTTGATAGTCTCTCTTAATCGTAATTGTATATTTTTCAAAGTCATCATTGTAATCCTCTATAATAAAATCGCATAATGTGCGATATTTTACTTGACAATCGTATATTATGCGATTTATAATTAAGTATACAAACTTAAATGGAGGAATTTATGAAAAAGAAATTATTTATTATAGTTGCAATTGCTCTTTGCGTAGTAATCGGCGTATGTTCTTTTGCGGGTTGCTCAAAACCTACCGGTGTAGATGAGTTTAATGAGTTTAAACAAAAGATTATCACAGTGTTGAAAGACAATGGCATAAATATTGTCGACGCCGACGTCAATCAAACGGCTGAGCCAGCCAATACGGTGGTAAGTCTTGCAAAGTACGTATCAACCAACGACGTTGCCAAAATTAAAGAAATCATTTTTGAAGACAGTGAGTACGTAAGCGATGCCCAAAGAGTAGAAGACGGGCGTCAAGAGATGTATGAGCAAGCGCTTTTCGTGCCTCTCGTAATAGGCGACGGAATGGTCAATAATCACGATGCTGATACGATTTATAATACTTCGGTACTTGTTGAAAGTTGGTATAAAGCGTATATGGAATTTAAGACTTCAGGTACGCTTACTACCATATATTGCTACACTCCCGCAGCGGAAAAAGTTGACGAATACTCGGCGGTATGTTATTTAGATTATAAGTCTGAAAATGACTACAATTTTGTAATGCTCGGTGTTGACGCAGACGGCAGCAGATATTATACGTACGGCAACGATAAAAAGCAATTTATACACATTGAATACGGTCCGCAAGATAAATATAATGCTGTATACGTATCTTCCGAAGTAGGAGAGGGATATATTTCTTATGACTATCAAGTTATAAATAAGTGTTTCGAAGTAGTTAAGAGTCAATTCGAAGGTATGACCGCCAAAGATTTTGAATATTTGACCGAGCAAAAATACACCATTGACGAGGCTGAATGGCTCTCGCTCTGCGCAAAGTATTTCCCTAACGTTGAGGAATAAAATAGAGATAAGTAATAATTATCGTACAACTAAAGCCGCTCAATTTTGAGCGGCTTTTTCTATTCAAATGAACGCTTGAATTATCTTTTTATTTATAGTATAATTGAAATATGAAAGAAGAATACGTATCCGCTTCATTAGCATTGGAAAGGCTGAAAGCGGGAAATAAAAATTATATAGACGCAAAGAAAGGATCTAGCGACGTTTCGCCGGAAATTCGTTTGGAAACAAGCAAAAACGGTCAAAAGCCGTATGCGATTATCATTAGTTGTTCGGATTCGAGAGTTATTCCCGAATACATCTTTTCCGCAGGGATTGGCGAATTGTTCGTCGTGCGCGTTGCGGGAAACGTCATTGACAATTTTCAGTTGGGAAGTATCGAATACGCAGCAGAGCATCTCGGATGTAAACTTGTTGTTGCGCTAGGTCATACGCAGTGCGGAGCGGTAGGTTCGGCAATGAAGAAAAACAGCGGTTACGTAGGTTTTATCACCGACGAAATAATGCGCGCTATCGGGGAAGAGCGCGACCCTGTGAAGGCTAGTATTCTGAACGTAAAACAAAGCGTCTCCAAAATAAAAAATTTATTGAAGAATATCCAAGGACTACAAGTCGCGGGCGCATTGTATCACACGGACAGCGGAATCGTGGACTTTGATATTATTTTTTGAATGGGATAAAATCGCTGTCGACAAGTCCGTCAGTGATAAATGGATATTCCATTAGCGACGCGGACTTCATTGCGTCGTAGCCGTATTTCTTGCGTATCTCATCAAAAGATTTGTCAAGACGGGCGAGTTTGTCGCTCTTTTGAATATCGTCCAGCATTGAAAGCTGGACGCTTTCGCTTCCTAGACTTAAATCAAACGTCGATACGCTCAACAAGCGAATGGGCATAGCAATGCGGAAAGAATCGTAAATTTGCATTGCGTAATCGCAAAGCGAACTTGCCGAGTTGATTTTGAGAGGCAGTTTGATTTGCTTGCCTATATACGAAAGGTCTTTGTATCTAATGCCCAAATGCATACCTCCCGCGACAAAGTTATGACGGCGAAGTCTGATTGCGACCATTTCGCAAAGCGCCATAATCACCGCTTTGGCTTCCGCGCGCTGCGTCAAGTCCTTTGGCAGAGTAGTGGAATTGCCTATGCTTTTGGGGATATGCTTGTCATAGTACAATCTTACTTCTTCGTCGTTGATACCGTTGGCGTTGTCGTACATCTTTTGCCCGTTGATACCGAATTTATCGACGAGAATTTTGGGATTTGCACCCGCAAGGTCGCCGATAGTATTGATGCCAATCGCTTTCAATTTTTGCGTCGTATGTCTGCCAATCATAAGCATATCGGCCACGTCCAAAGGCCAAACTTTCGTCTTGTAATTGTCCTCGTCAATTACAGTCGTCGCGTCGGGCTTTTTCATATCCGAACCGAGTTTTGCAAAAACCTTATTGAAAGACACGCCCACGGATATTGTAATGCCGATTTCGTCTTTTATCCTTTGGCGAAGTTCGTCGGCAATGCGCTCGGCGCTTCCGAAGAGACGCATTGAAGAACTTACGTCAAGCCAACATTCGTCAATGCCGAAAGGCTCGACCCTGTCGGTGTATTGGCAGTATATATCGAAAATCATGTCGGAGTAGTGCACGTATTTGTCGAATTGCGGAGGAACTAGCACGAGTTCGGGACATTTGCGTTTGGCTTCCCAAATAACTTCGCCCGTCTTAATTCCGCATTCTTTGGCTTTTTGGTTTTTTGCCAAAATGATACCGTGCCGCTTGTCGGGGTTGCCCGAAACGGCTACGAACTTGTCTTTCAACGTGGGGTCGAGCATACATTCGACGGAAGCGTAGAAATTATTGGCGTCGCAGTGCAGAATTCTTCTCATACGAATATTTTAGCATATATATGCAAGAATAGCAAACATTTGTTTATATTTTCTTGTGGAAAGTTTTGTCAATTCGCAGCATAAAGCCATATGCGGAAAACAAATTTGATTATATTCTTAATATTTTCAAAAAATTTTTGAAAAAGTGGTTAAAAACAGTTTACTTTTTCTGTATAAGTTGTATAATACTATCGAAATCTGACGGGGAAAATTGTGAATCTTTACTTTGGGAGATAACAATGGTCAGAAATTTGACGAAGGGCAAGCCCTTAAAACAGATTATATTCTTTGCGTTACCGATTTTTATAGGCAACGTATTTCAACAACTTTACAGTATGGTCGACAACATCATCGTCGGCAATACGTTGGGCGAAAACGCTTTTGCCGGTGTAGGCGCGACCACTTCGATAGCATTTTTGATAATAGGTTTCGTACAGGGACTTACCGCGGGATTTGCAGTAAAGACAAGCCAGTATTTCGGCAATCAGGACGAAGAAAACGTCAAGAGAAGCGTGGCGACTTCTTTCGTGCTGTGCGCTATCATAACGGTAGTATTGACGCTCGCGAGCGTGTTCAGCGCAATGCCGTTGCTCCGCATTATGCAGACTCCCGAGGACATTATCCAATATTCATACGATTATATAGTAATAGTATTTGCAGGTCTTGGCGCGACTATGCTTTACAACCTCGTGTCGTCAATTTTGAGGTCGCTCGGGGATAGCAAAATTCCGCTCATATTCTTGATTATCGCGTCGGTAATCAACGTGGCTCTTGACTTGCTCTTTATTATCGTATTCAAAATGGGCGTTGCCGGGGCAGGTTGGGCGACGATAATATCGCAGTTTATTTCCGCTATCGCTTGCGCAATATATATGTTCAAGAAATACGAAATCTTGCGCCTTAACAGACGTCACTTCAAGATGAGTTTGAAATTCTGTTGGCAACATCTCAATATCGGTCTTCCTATGGCTTTCCAATACTCGATTATTGCCGTCGGCATTATGGTTCAGCAATCGGCTTTGAACACGTTCGGCACGCTCTACGTCAGCGCGTACACCGCGGCAAGCAAAATAGACAGTATAGTAACGCAAGCGCTTGTCGCTATGGGTAGCGCGGTTGCGACTTACGTAGGACAAAACTACGGCGCAGGTCAGATAGATAGAATCAACAAGGGAATAAATCAAGCGATGCTCGTCAGCGTAGCGCTCGCGCTTGTAAGCGGAGTTATAGTATATTTCGGTTCAAACTTACTGACGGGATTGTTTGTCAAAGACCCAAGCGAAGAAATGCTTGCTCTTTCTAAAAGATACCTATTCTGGCAAGGAGTATTCTATATCGGCTTGGCGGTAATATATATCTACCGCAACGGATTGCAGGGTATGGGATACAGCGTGCTTACTATGGTAGGCGGAGTGGTAGAACTCTCTATGCGCGTTGTCGCTTCGCTCTTGCTCGTCAAGGTATTGGACTATCTCGGTTTGTGCTTGTCAAATCCTTGCGCATGGCTGGGAGTAGACGTATTGTATCTCGCAAGTTATTACGTCATCATTCACAACAAGTTCAAGCGTAAGGCTCTTGTCGGCATGCCAAAAGTGCAAGTCAAAAAGCATACCCACAGCAAGGGTATCGCTTAATGACAGTATGTTTTTCTCTTACTTGAATATAATTAAAGAGATTGGATAATTTGGGGGATTGTATGGTAAGACTGAACGAAGATAAAGAAGTCGTCGCCGCTATCAAAGAGGGGTTGAAGCAAAGGGGCGGTTATTGTCCTTGCAGAGTGCAGATGATTGAAGAAAACAAATGTATGTGCAAAGAGTTCCGCGAGCAAATTGCCGACCCCAATTTCGAGGGTTATTGCCATTGCCGCCTTTATTATAAGTCCAAAGATTGACCATTCAGACAAATATTGTAAGTCAAATTGTTGTTGACAAATCAGCGTTTTCACAATATAATGAATATACTTATATGGGGCTGTCCCGGATTCGATGGGGAAGGGGATACGGTATAAGCACGCCGAAGGCTCGACTTCGTAAAAACGGAAAATTAAATTTAAACGCAAAAAATAACAATCAAGTAGCTTTCGCTGCTTAATCAGCGAGCTTGTCGACCCGAGAATCCACGGCTCGGTCATCGGCATCAATCAGTGGAAAGGGTCGGGCGCATACGCCTTTAACGTCCGACAATATCAAAGGCTTGCTAAAGCGTTCTTCCGTGAATAGAGGACGTCAGGGACTAATATATGTTCAATAAGCGTGTAGAAAGTGTCGTGCAAACTTGTCCAGACAGGGGTTCAACTCCCCTCAGTTCCACCAAATTGCGTCGGCGGTAAAGTCTTTTGGCTTTCCGCTGATTTTTTTTGAAAAAATTTTGAAAAACCTGTTGACAAACGTTGTAGGAATGGATATACTATTATTGAACAGTTGAAGAATCGTTCAAACGACGGAGGCAGGTATGACAGAAGATGCAAAGCAAGCAATACGAAATAAGTTGCCCGATGAAGACGTCATATACAGCCTTGCGGAACTTTTCAAGATGTTCGGCGACCCGACGAGAGCAAAGATACTCGAATGCTTGCAAATAAAAGATTTGTACGTGGGGGAGATTGCGGAGATTTTGGAAATGAGCATTTCGGCGGTTTCCCATCAGTTGCGAGTTTTGCGTTCGGCAAAATTGGTAAAGGGAACTAAGGAAGGAAAGGAAGTAAAGTATTCGTTGGACGACGACCACGTCACAAAGATTTTGGAATACGGTCTAACTCACGTCAACGAATAATACACTTAGAATACAGGGTAAATCCCTGCTTTTTAAGGGTTAATACTTGAATGATTATTCAATAATGTAATTGTTCAATAAATATAGTAACTAAACTGCGAAAGCAGGTAGAAATAATTTTTTTTGGAGGTGCCTTATGAAAAAGGTATTTAAGTTGGAAGATTTGGATTGCGCTAACTGCGCGGCAAAAATGGAGAGGGCGATTGCCAAGATAAACGGCGTGACTTCGGCAAACGTAAGTTTCATGAGCCAAAGATTGACAATCGAAGCGGACGACGCAAGATTTGACGAAATTATGAAAGAGGTTGTTAAGACTTGCAAGAAAGTAGAACCCGATTGCAGAATCATTCTTTAACCCTCGGGAGTCGGTAATATGAAAAAGTTGGCAATGAGTAGAAAGGAAAAGAAAAATCTAACTCGCATACTCGTCGCGCTCTCTCTGTTCGCCATCATATTTATTATAGATAAAGTTATAGGACTGGATAGCGTATTCGAGAGCAGTTACGGTTGGTTGTTTCCATTCGCTCTATATTTGGCGGTATATTTTATAATCGGATACGACGTGCTATGGAAAGCGATTCGCAATATATCGCACGGTCAGGTATTCGACGAAAATTTCCTGATGTGCGTCGCTACGCTCGGCGCGTTTGCTCTTGGTATATACAGAGGCGCAACTGGACAGGAAGTAGAGGGCTTTGACGAAGGTTGCGCGGTGCTTTTGTTCTATCAAGTGGGCGAGTGGTTTCAGTCGTACGCTACGGGCAGGTCGCGCAAATCGATTTCCGCGCTTATGGATATTCGCCCCGACTATGCGAACGTAAAGCGCGACGATGCTTTTGAGCAAGTAGACCCGAGCGAAGTTAAGATTGGCGATATAATCGTTGTCAATCCGGGGGAGAAAGTGCCTTTGGACGGTATCATCGTGAAGGGCGCGACGACTCTTGATACCAAAGCGTTGACGGGCGAAAGCCTGCCTCGCGACGTTGCGGTCGACGGAGAAGTAATTAGCGGATGCGTGAACTTGACTTCGCAAATCGAAGTGAAAGTCACCAAAGAGTTCTACGACTCTACCGTTTCTAAAATACTCGACCTTGTGGAAAACGCTTCAAGCCAAAAGTCAAAGGCGGAAAACTTCATAACCAAATTTGCCAAGTATTATACGCCTTCGGTCGTTATCGTAGCGGTGTTGCTTGCGATAATCCCCGGCGCAATCACTTCCGATTGGTCAACTTGGGTATATCGCGCGTTAAGTTTCTTGGTCGTGTCCTGTCCTTGCGCTTTGGTTATTTCCATACCGCTGTCGTTCTTTGCAGGTATAGGCGCGGCGTCGAGATACGGTATTTTGGTCAAAGGCTCGAATTATCTTGAAAAGTTTAATAAAGCAAATACCTTTGTCTTTGACAAGACGGGAACGCTTACGAAAGGAAACTTTGCGGTAACGAAGATTTCTCCCGAAAGCGATAAAGAGGAGATTTTGAGACTTGCCGCGATTGCTGAACAAGATTCAAATCACCCGATTGCGCGTTCGATTGTGTCCGCTTACGGCAAGGAAGCGGAAAGAGGATACGCTCTTACGAATATAGCGGGCTTGGGCATCGAAGCGACGAACGGCAAGGATAAAATCTATTGCGGCAACGAAAAGTTGATGCAAAGTAACGGTATTCAGTTTGAAAAAGAAGAAGGACTCGGCACTGTCGTTTACGTTGCAAGAAATGGGAAATTCATTGGCTCGCTTTTGATAGCCGACGAAATTAAAGAAGAATCGGAGCAGGTAATCGGCGAACTCAATTCAATGGGTTGTCAGACGGTTATGCTCACGGGCGACAACGAAGCGATTGCAAAAAGCGTTGCAAGCAAAATAGGGCTTACAGGTTACAAAGCTTCGCTCTTGCCGCAAAACAAAGTCGAAGAAGTCGATAAGATGTTGAACGCAAAAGGCTCTAACGACGTGTTGTGCTTTGTCGGCGACGGCATCAACGACGCGCCTGTGCTTATGCGTTCGGATATAGGTATTGCAATGGGCGGAGTAGGAAGCGACGCGGCAATCGAAGCGTCGGATATCGTCTTGATGAAAGACGACTTGCGCGGAATAGCGCTTGCGAAGCGTATTGCCAAAAAGACTATGACAATAGTGTTGGAGAATATTTGGTTCTCGCTCATCATTAAACTCGCTATTCTCGTGTTGTCCGCTTTCGGTATAGCAAATATGTGGATTGCGGTATTCGGAGACGTGGGCGTAGCCGTACTTGCAATTCTCAACGCAATGCGCGTAAACTCTAAATACATTAAAGAGCCGAAAGATAAGGTAAGTTTATCTGAAAAAGCAGAATAAAATTTAATTAGCGACAAAAGCGGGAACAATTACGTTTCCGCTTTTTTTGTCGGTTGAGCGTTAAAAGTATTGAAAAATATGTATATTATTGTTATAATATCTATAATACTTAAAAAATTTGGAGCATTTATGGGTGGTTTAAGCACGAAGATTTGCAGTGGCGTGGAATATATATACACAAAGACGATGTTCTTTGATTACTTTTATTACGAGACGGATTCATTCAAGGAGATTGAAAATAAAGTTATTGAATTCAATGAAAAGCGTCTTAATGACAGCAATAAAATGCACGACGTGTATTTTGCTCTCGCCGACTGCGAATGGATGTGCGGAGGACTAAGCCAAGAAATCGTGTCCAAAGTGGAAGAGATTGTCGCAAGCGGAGCGGATATAGAATATTGGAAATCTTCTCTCAACGTTCCAACTCGCACATTGGAGCGAAGAGAGAAGGCGTTGACCGCTTTTCTTGAAAAACTCAAAACTCCAAAAGATAAGCCAATGATACGTTGGCATAGAGAAAGATTTGTCTATCCGTTGAAGAAGGGCGACGTGTTCACTTATCACAGCAAGACGCACGACCTTTGGGGATGCGGAGTAGTATTGGATTTGAGAGAAAGCCAATTCCGTCCTTGGGAAGAAGAATTCAACTTCCGCGCGCTTGTTGCCGTATCGGAATACGTTTCGTCGTATTCGCCCGTTTTGGAGTTCGCGCTCAAATCTAGGATAAAGGACGTGTATTGGGACGGCGGAAATATGTATACTTTGCCAAAGCGCGATATTATCGTATTGGGCAACGTCGCTGAGCAAATCGACGACGACTATTCAAATTATTTCGGGGCGATAGCCAAAGGCGGCGAGGTCGTTTATAATACCAAGCCGAGGCTTTCATTCGAAGAGCAACTCGTCACGAAGTACGATATCAAAAGAGTAGATAAGTTTTCGGTAATCAATAAGCCGATGACGTTCTTTTTCAACAAAAACAATTTGCGCACTACCGAAGACTTTTTGAATGACAAAACGGTTAGAAAATACTTCGCTTATTTATAAATTAAAGCGCAAGTACGGACAAAGAACGCAAAAAACAATAAATAAATATAATGTTGCTTGACAGAAAATTGTAAATTTCTTATACTTGAAGTATCAAGACAAAAGGAAGTAAGAATTATGGCAAAGAAGAAAAGCACGTTTTTTTCAGACTTCAAAAAATTTATTACAAAAGGCAACATCATTGATTTGGCTCTTGCAGTCGTAATCGGCGGAGCGTTCAGCGCAATTGTCAACTCACTCGTATCGGATATAATTATGCCGTTGCTCACTTTGGCGACAGGCGACGGCGTGCAAGGTCTTTCGGTTGTTCTCAACGGAGAGGCTAAGTACCTTGAAGACGGCTCGTTGAATCCCGCGGCAGTACTTTGGAATTACGGCAACTTCTTGCAATCGATTATCAACTTCTTGATTATCGCGTTGTGTCTTTTCACTACTTTGAGAATTTTCACCAAAATCAAAGAAGCAAAAGATAAACTCATCAAGAAGCCGGTTGAGCAAGTCGAAGAAGTTCCTGCCGAAAGCGCAGTTGTTGCAGAAGTCGTAGAAGCGCCCGTTGAAGAAAAGGAAGAAGCGCCGACGGAAAATACCGACGACTTACTTAGACAAATCCGCGATTTGCTTAGCGAAATGAAAGCGGAAGAGAAGACGACAAAAAGCAAAAAGTAAAATTAAATGATTGAAATAAAAAGAGCAAGCATTTAGCTTGCTCTTTTTTTATAACGAGTGAGCGACTTTGATCTTAACCTAGGGAAATATTTTGTCGAAAAATTTAGAAAATATTCAAAAAAAGTCAAAATCTTCCAAGAAAAGTATACATTTCCTGACCGAAGAATTTCGACACCGAAAAGTCAAAATTCTCGATAATTAGACATATATATCATAACATATCAGAATTTTTTATTCAAGTGCTTTTAGTCAGGAAATGTATACTTTTCCTGACTAAGCCGAAAAACGGCAAAAATCGAGGTAAAAAATGGATATAAAAAAGAGGAAATTAAAGGGGTACGTTGCGCTGTCGGTATTGATTATTGTGTGTATGCTTTTGGCAAGCGCAATGACCTTCTTTGCACCGAATAAAAATGCAGAAGCAGTAGACGTCACTTCGAAAACGGCGTCTGTGCTTAATCTTACCGCAAGTGGGGGATTAAGTGATAATTTCTCAAACTGTATCACTGGAGAGCAAAATGAGTATATCTATTTTGGAAGTCGTTCAAATTCAGCGGTAAAGTGGAGAGTACTTTCTAAAGCAGATAGTAAATACAGCAATGGAAAAATGTTGCTATGGTCGGACAGTCAACTTGGAAATAGCACTTTTAACGTCTACTATCAGAATCCCGATTATGCGTACTGGGGTACAAGTTTGTTAAGAGCAACGCTTAACGGCGGAACGTATTACAGGGGAAGCAGTTCAAGCGCAGACCCGACAAACGCTATCACTGTAGCGGAAAGTTCTTCTTATCTTACAATGTTCGAAGAAATAGAAAGAGCAAATATAGTAGACACGATTAGCTATGCGACAAAACTTTATGCAGAGTTGCCGCCAAACAGCGTTTACATCACAACAGACATAGTGGCAAATACTGACGAATCGGGAAAGTATAATTCAACAAGAATATCAAATAAAAGCGCTCATCCTGCTGCTGCCGACGCTAATGTTGTGGGCACGAGCGTAGTCGAATCTTCAAGCGGTGACACTTTATTCATACTTGACTATTATGATTTAAATAATTCCGATTACGGTTTTGATAAAGATGGCGGAGTTGTTTATGCTAATAAAATTTTTCCAAGTTGGACAAAAGATTCGGACGGATTTCCGAGTTATGCCGATAATCCTAACATTGCCTCCAGTTGTCTTGCTTCCTCGGGAAGTAGCACCTATTTTTGGGTTCGTTCTGCAGGCCGTCGTACTACCTCGCAATCAGTTGGACTTCTCGCCGGGGCAGGTTATGTATGTAGCAATTATGTAACTATTTCAAACGGCGTACGTCCTGCATTTAATTTCAATCCGTCAAATGTAATTTACGCTACTTCAGCGTCAGTCGCATCCAACGGCAGTACTTTCGCGCCTGTTGACAAAATTGTTTCGTCAGACGGAAAGCCCGCGTATAAAGTATATATGAAAACGAAAGACTACATAAATTACAATTCGTCTTCGTCCGGCGCGCCAAAAATTTCGGTTGCAAAGCAAACTGTCACCGTAACAAAATCGGGACAAGCAGGCAGCGCAATAATTTTGCTTGCTGATAAAACAGGTAATGGTGAGGTAAAATATCAAGCGACTACGTCGTTTAGCGGCGGCGTTGCCACTGCAAATTTGCCCAGCGGAGTAAATGCAAGCGAATACAGTATTACCGTTCTGTTTGCAAATAGCTTAAGGGGCGGACAATACGCAGAGAGTATCACGGGAAGTTACACAGGTTCTGTCATGGCTGTCCTTCCGAAATCGATTGCTCCCGTAGATTACAACGGCGAAATACAAACGTTGGAAACACTCAAAGAAGACGAGGACTGGTATAATACGGCGTTTGAAGACGCTAGCGCAGTAAGCGTAGAGTATTTGACGGAAAGCGGAAGTCCTATGGGCTCGGAATATCCAAAGAATAAAGGTAAATATAAAATCAAATTTACTATATTGCAAACAGACGTCTACTCTTGGTCTGACGCTAAATCGGCTGACGATATAGAGCGTATAATAGACTTTGAGATAGCGCAGGCAAGTTTGAGCGTTGACTTCAAGGTAGATAAAACAAAAAGCCCGCCCGAGGTTAGCGCAAAGCCAACGAATTTATGCGAGAGCGACAGTGAACTTGCAGACAATATTTTGCGAATACACTATACGGGGACGTATGGTAATAATATTAAGTACGACGAATACAATATCGCGCCAAGCATGGTAGGTAATTATACTGCCACCGTGGAGATAAATCCAAAGGAAGACGAATATGGAAATTATAAATTAAATAAGACGTATTCCGAACCTATACTTATAAATCCGCATGTCGTAGCAACGCCCGAAGTCAAACCTGAGACAGGGGATTCTTGGTACGCCTACAACGGTAAAAATCAGTACTACATTGTCTCCAAATACGATAGTGAATTTATGGAAGTCAAGGTAGCGGACAGTTACAAAGGCAAATTTGATATTGTCGGAGATACGATAACGGTCAAGAACGCCGGTGAGTATAAAAATGCGTTGATAGTGACGTTGAAGAATGCATACGACAAAGATACAGGAGAAGGACTTAACGTATGGAACGCTACCAGTAAAGATTCTCAGCCAAAGACTTTATCTTTTACGGTAGACAAGGATAAGATAAAGGTAGACGTATACGTCGCTTCTGAAAAGTCAAGTTCTGTAATCAACGGAATAATAGGTAATTCTACGTTGGACGTAATGGTAGAATTGAATAAGAAACCGGCAGATGATTTAGCCCTTACGTTAAACGCCAAATTGATAGACGGGTCTTCCCAACCTGTTGATTTAACCAACTTTACCGTTGTAAACTCGCTTACGATGAAAACTTCGCTGAACATATCAAGCTTTAATACTGTTAGGACGTACAGTATAGACGTAGAAGTTGATTCGGACAACTATGAAGTAGAAATGCTCAGACCCATTAAGTTGAGTATGACAAGGGTGGATAATCCAAATCTTGTCTGGCTTATAAGAGATACCGACGGCTTTCCACACGAACAAGAAGTGGACCCGAGCAATAAAGACGTTGAATATGACGAAACGAAATTTGTCTACGACGGCAAACCGTATACTATAGAAGTAAACGCCCCGTCGGGATACAAAGTGCAAGGTAGCATAGTGACGGTGTTGGAAGACACGACTACGCAGTTGAGCGAAATAAAGAACGCAGGAACGTATATCTCGAAAGTTAAACTTGTCAAAGACGTAACAAGCCAAGAGACTGAGTATACTATCAAGTGGACGATAGACAAAGCGAAGTTTGATTTGACGAACGTCAAGTGGGAGCACGACGGAAAAATACCGTTCAGCGCCAACCCTTCGGATATGTCCGCGAAGATAGACGCAAGCACCTTGCCGAAAGGCTTGGCTGTAGACGAATATATTGGCGTGACCAGAGGACAGCACGCAGACGATACCGACATTGCAACCGTAAAGTTCAAGTACGATACAAGCGACCCAAGTTATGCGCTCAACTATGAATTGCCGGAGCAGGACGGAAAAGATACAAATTACACGTTCAACGGAACGGGCGACTTTGCGTGGGATATGACTTGGAAAATCGAGAAGTTGGTAATCAAAGTAGAATGGACGTCGGAAAACTATAACAATAAATATAATAGACAGACGCTCAAAGAAGATAAGAACGTAGTCAAATACGAATACTATCTATGGGATACAACGAATAAGACGATAATAGAACCCGCATTGAGTGAAGAGCAGATAGAAATAGTAGAGAACGAGTCGAAGTATTACGTCACTAGAGCGATAATAAAGGAGATTTATTCTGATGACGTTGAATTTGATAAATCCGACGAATATATATTGTCGCCGCCGTTTGTCGTAGGTGAAACCGCAACTGCGGTCAACGTAGATTTAGCGAGCAAAGAATTGACTTACAACGGAAGCGAGCAACAAGTCAAGTTGAGCATAGACGCCGCGTTGAGTGAGAATGATTTTGAGATAACTTATTTTGATAAGAACGGAACGACGCCGCTATCTAGCGCGCCGACCAACGTGGGCGATTATAGAGTAGAAATAAAGTTGAAAGACAGCGTAAGCGGTTTCTATTTGGCAGGCGACAACGCGTCGTCGGACGGAGTTGTAGTAATCGAGTACACAATCAAGAAAATGCAAGTTCACAATGACGAGTGGAATACGTTGCACAATCCGCCGTCGTTGAAAGTGACTGCAAAAGAGATGAAAGGCATAAAGCACGAGTATGCGGATATGAATGGCAACATGTTGCAGTTCAGCGACTTAAAAGCTGGAAACACTTATAAGGTCAGAGCGGTAATAGCGGACAAGAACAATTACGTGTTTGCAGACGACACTACGGAGACCGAATGGCAAGAATTCACGGTCAGCGCGAACGAGCAACTATACGACCCCGATGACCCNAACAATCCGTTNTATCCGGGCGAAGGAAATGAGAATCCAAATCCGCCGACAGACAACGAAGACGGAAACTTCAATTTTGACAAGGTAACCGAAGCCATCAAACAATGGTGGCAAGTCATNGCNAGCGCAATAAGCATAATCTTGATAGTTGCCTTTACAGCAAAAGGCTTAGATTACGCAAGCAAGAAGAAAGAGAACAAGCGACTTATAGACAGCAAGTATAGCGCGTACGCGGTAGGCCTGTTTGGAATAACAATGACCAACTGGACGATNATCGCTTGCATACTNATGGGAGTNGCGGTACTATCGTTCATCTTTATGCTANTNGAGAAGAGCGGGTACAAGAAATCGTTACGCGCTTTGGAAGACGCGAAAGAAGAGTACGCTCGCAATAAAGAAGAAAATATGTATATGAGAATGATGGGACAAGGCNGTATGAACGGCGTAATGGGCGGACAAGGCTACGGCTATGCGCAACCGCAGTTCGCGCTGGAAGATATGCGCGGAATGATAAACGAAGCGATGTTGAATATGTTGCCCAACGTGACGCAATACCTACCGCAACAAGCCTCTTCGAATGACGAACTTGTTCAACAACTCATTGAGCAAAACGAGCGCAACGAGGAGCGTATNGACCAGTTGATGCAACAACTCGCCGAGCAAAAGTCAGTTGAGAGAGTTGTCGANCGCGAGGTGGCGGCGTCTACCGTGAGCGACGAGGTATTGGAAAGACTTGCTATTAAGTTGCAACCCGTCGCGAGAGATGAAAAAATTCTGCAAGTGGTGGAAAAGACGGAACACAACGACGAGGTAATAANGCAGTTGTTGAAGGCGCAAGAAGAATTAATNCGCAATCAAGATAAGTTGATGGAAAAAATTGTCGAACTTTCCAACAATAAGCCTGCCGAACCGCAAGTGGTTGTTAAGGAAGTGCCCGTTGAGAAGATAGTTGAGAAGAAAGTCGAAGTGCCTGTCGAAGTNGAAAAGATAGTNGAAAAGGAAGTCATCAAGGAAGTNCCCGTACCTATGCCTGTCGAGAAGCCTGAGCCGAAAGCAAAGAAAGNNCCCGCGCCAAGACTTACNNTNGACGAGGCNTACGCNAANNTNTCGGCNACNCAAAAGAAGATNTTCGANACGNTNAAAGCCTACGCGCTTACAAAAGACAAGTGCAAAGAGAAGAAGTCGACTTACTTCATAGTNNTNGGNCANTCNACNGTNAATCCGNTNGTCAAATTGACNATNAAGAANAANACGACNGTNGCGCTCTTCAAAATGGAAGACGAATACTTCAAAGATATTCGCAAGAACGCGGGNAGCGACGGNACGAAAGTAAAGGTCAAAGAGAGCGAAGTGGTGGTCGGCGATATGCAAGCGCTCGCTACCGCGAAAGAAATGATTGATCTTCGCGAAGACCAAATCGAGAGATACAACGAATATCTCAAAGAGCAGCGTTCTATGAAGCGNAAGTAACCGACTAANAAGTACAAATTCAGCCATTTTGTGGCTAAAAAGAGCATTGAGCGCAACCTATTGTGGAGATAGGTTGCGTTTTTTATAGGAAAATTAAAAAAAGTGTATAAAGGGTATTGACATTTGGTAATATTGTAGTATAATAGAATTAGCAATCGAAGCGGTCGAGTGCTAACAAGCGACTAAATTGATTGCCAAGAGGGCGGAGATGGACGAAAAACTTACTGAAAGAAAAAAGAAAGTTTTACAAGCCTTGGTGGACGGGTATATCACGAGCGTAGAGCCTATTTCGTCGGGAGATATCCAAGCCAAGTATTTGCCAAACGTGTCCACCGCGACTATCAGAAGCGAGCTTTCGCATTTGGAAGAGATGGGGTATCTTATCAAGCCTCACGTCAGCGCGGGAAGAGTGCCGTCATCGAAAGCTTATAGATACTACGTTGAGAATTTCGTCGAAGACGATATTATTGATATAGANCAATTACGCAAAAATATTACGAAGAAGTACGACAGCGTGGTCGAGATTGTCAACGACAGCGCAAAAATAGTAAGCGACGTGACGAATTATACATCGTTGCTTATGATATCCAACAGCGATACGTTGACGATAAAGGACGTCAAACTTTTGGATATGTACGACGGAACGGCTCTCGTGCTTATCATNACGGACAGCGGAGTAATCAAGGACAAGGAAATCAAGTTGCCNAAGATTGAAGACAACTACGTCGAGGCGGCCAACGGGCTTTTGAATAAGTCGTTTGCGGGTAAGACGCTTTCGCAAATCGTAAATTCCAAAGTGGATTTGGACGCTGAACTTAGAGATTTCAAGCAGATTTTCGAGGACGTAATCGAAGTATTGAGCGAATACAAGAANAGCCGTGAAGGTCAAGTTTACGTCGAGGGAACGGACAAGATTTTCGAATATCCCGAGGCGAAGAACTATGATAATATCAAGAACTTTATGACGATAGTCGGCAGAAAGGATAAACTCAAAAGTCTTATGAAGGACGACGGCGACATTGAGTTTTCGATAAAGATAGGCGCNGAGGACGGCGAAGGTCTTGANAATATGGCTTTGGTAAGCGCAAAATACCACGTCAAGGGCAAAGAAGTCGGTCAACTCGGCGTAATCGGTCCTGAGAGAATGGACTACAAAAAGGTGTTGAGCGTACTCAAACAACTCGGCAAACTTATTGATAATTTAGAAGATTAAAAGGGAGGATATGATGAATAAAAACAAGATGAAACACGAAGAAGAAGAGGAAGTGCTCGAATTCAAACCCAATCCCGAAGAAATTGAAGAGGAGCAGGAAGAAGTAGCGTTGACTCCCGAGGAAGAGAAGTACGAAGCTTTGAACTCGCAATACATAAGATTGCAAGCAGACTTTGAAAACTTCAAAAAGCGTAACGCTTCGACCGCAAGTTTTATGTACGCGAACGGCGTCAACGACTTTGCCGTTGAGATTCTTCCCGTAATCGACTATTTGGATATGGCAATCGGCGCTCAAAAGGACGAAGAACAAAGAAAGGGTATCGAATTGGTTAAGAACGCGTTTATGAACACGCTAAACAAATTCGGCGTAACCGAAATGGTGCCTGTGGGCGAAGTTTTCGACCCCAACAAGCACGAGGCAGTCACCGTGGTAAAGGTTGAAGACCCCGAACAGTCCGGCAAGATTGTCGACGTAGTAAAAATAGGCTATCAGCGCGACGGAAAAATTCTCCGTCATCCAATGGTAGTCGTAGCAGAATAGTAAACAAGCCTATTAAGGCTATAAAATAAAATAGAATTGAATTAAGAAGGAGAAATAGAATATGAGTAAAATTATCGGTATCGACTTGGGTACTACAAACTCATGCGTAGCCATCATGGAAGGTGGCGAGGCAATGGTCATTCCAAATCCTGAAGGCTCGAGAACTACGCCTTCGGTCGTAGGTTTCACCAAAGAAGGCGAAAGACTTGTAGGTCAGGTCGCTAAAAGACAAGCGGTTGCCAACGCTGACAGAACCGTTGCGTCCATCAAAAGACATATGGGTAGCAACCACAAGGTTACGATTGGCGACAAGTCGTACAGTCCGCAAGAAATCAGCGCAATGATTTTGACGAAACTCAAACAAGACGCTGAAGCATATATCGGCGAAAAGGTTACGCAAGCGGTAATCACCGTACCTGCATACTTTACCGACTCTCAAAGACAGGCTACCAAAGACGCGGGTAAAATCGCAGGTTTGGAAGTCCTCAGAATTATCAACGAGCCTACGGCTGCAGCGCTTGCTTACGGTCTTGACAAGGGCAATAGCAAAGGTCAAAAAGTATTGATTTACGACCTCGGCGGCGGTACGTTCGACGTATCAATTCTCGAAATCGAAGACGGCGTATTCGAAGTACTTGCAACGAGCGGCGACAATATGCTCGGCGGCGACGATTTCGACAAGAAGATTATGGATTATATCGTATCCGACTTCAAGGCAAAGGAGGGTATTGACCTCTCCAAAGACAACGCTACTATGCAGAGAATTAAAGAAGCTGCAGAGAAAGCGAAAATCGAACTTTCGGGTATGACAAAGACCGTCATCAATATTCCTTATATCACAATGGTTGACAACGTTCCTAAGCACGTGGATATGGAACTCACAAAGGCTAAATTCGACTCTTTGACGAGCGATTTGGTAGCAAGAACTATGAAGCCGCTCAAAAAGGCTTTGGAAGACGCTAAGTTGACTGCAAACGACCTTTCCAAGATTATCCTCGTAGGCGGTTCGACAAGAATACCGGCAGTAGTAGACGCAGTAAGAAATGTTACGGGCAAAGAGCCGTTCAAGGGTATCAACCCTGACGAATGCGTTGCTCTCGGCGCAGCTATTCAAGGCGGCGTACTTGCAGGCGAAGTAAAGGACGTCGTACTTCTCGACGTAACTCCGTTGTCACTCGGTATCGAAACGATGGGCGGCGTATTTACAAAACTTATCGAGAGAAACACGACTATTCCTACGTCAAAATCTCAAGTATTTTCTACCGCTACCAACAATCAGACTGCCGTTGACATCAGAGTACTTCAAGGCGAGAGATCGATGGCAAACGACAATAAAGAACTCGGAAGATTCCAACTTGACGGTATTCCACCGGCACCGAGAGGCATTCCGCAAATCGAAGTTACTTTCGATATTGACGCAAACGGTATCGTAAACGTAACCGCCGTTGACAAGGGTACGGGCAAGAAGCAATCCGTAACGATTACCTCTTCTACCAACCTTTCGGAAGACCAAATCGACGCCGCTGTAAAAGAAGCGGAGAAGTACGCCGAAGAAGACAAGAAGCGTAAAGACAAAGTTGACGCTAAGAACGACGCTGATCAAATGATTTTCGCTACCGAAAAGGCATTGGAAGAGAGCGCAGACAAGTTGACGGAAGAAGACAAGAAGACTCTTGAAGACGCTCTTGCTAAGGCAAAAGCCGATTTGGAAAGCGCAGAAGACGCTGACGCTATCAGAGCGATTATCGACGAGATGACGAAGACCAACGCTCCTATTTTCACAAAACTCTATCAAGCGGCTCAAGAGGCGCAAGGCGGAGCGGGAGCAGAAGGCGGCGAAATCAATCCCGACGATATAATTATCGATAACAACTAATAAAATTTTAAAGTAAAAGACTTGCAATAATTACCGTTAGCCCAAATTCGGGTTAACGGTAAAAGCGAATAAAGCAAAGGAATCTTTATGGCAAAGAACTTATATGAAATATTGGGTGTGCCGAAGACGGCAACCGATGATGAAATCAAAAGAGCGTATCGTAAACTAATGGCGACTTATCACCCAGATAAGTTTGCGAGCGCGTCTGAAAAAGAAAAGAAAGACGCAGAGGTAAAGAGTAAGGAAATCAACCGCGCTTACGAGGTGTTGAGCGACAAACAAAAACGCGCCAATTACGATCAATTCGGAAGTGAAGACGGTCCGCAAGGCTTTGGCGGAGCGGGCGACGGCGGCGGCTTTGGCGGTTTCGAGGATATTCTATCCTCATTCTTCGGCGGTAGTTTCGGCGGAAAGAAAACTCCGAATGCGCCTCGCCAAGGCGAAGATATTCACGTCAAGGTCAACCTTACGTTTGAAGAAGCGTACACCGGCGCAAGCAAAGTGTTGAAACTCAACCGCGAAGAAGTATGTTCGACTTGCGGCGGTAGCGGCGCAAAGGACGCAAACTCCGTGAAGACTTGTCAATACTGTCGCGGTAGCGGCGTTGTTCAAAAGACGCAACAGTCCATTTTCGGACAACAGGTTGTACAGACCGTTTGTACGGCTTGCGGCGGTAGAGGTAAGGTCATTGAAGAAAAATGCTCGACTTGTCGCGGAGCAGGATTTACTCGCAAAGAATCGAGCGTCAAAGTCAACGTGCCTGCGGGTGTTGACAACGGCGTAACGATGACCGTTCGCAACGAAGGTCACTGCGGTAGAAACGGCGGAGCGAGAGGTAATCTCGTCATGGCTGTCGGCGTAACGTCCAGTCCAAAATTCAAAAGAGTGGGCAACGATTTGTACTATGATTTGTCAATAGGATTCTACGACGCAGCTTGCGGAGCGGAGATTATCATAGATACGATGAAGGGCGAGACCAAGTGCAAGATTCCCGAGAGCACGCAGTCTGGTACTAAGATTAGGCTCAAAGGCTACGGTATGAAGGTCTTGCAAAAGGAAATGTACGGCGACTTGTACGTCATCGTCAAGGTAGAGACGCCGAAGGGACTAAGCTCAAAGCAAATGAAGTTGCTAAAAGATTTCGAAAATTCGCTTTCGGAAGGTCAATATCCGCAGACCAAAAAGTCAGCGAAGAAACCGGGCAGATTCGGTAAATGAATATAGCATAAAAGTACATAAAAAAATACGCAACCAAATTGCGTATTTTTTTCTTTTACTGTTTTGCGGCAGGTCTTAGGAATTGGAATTATTGTTGTTAAGACCGTTGAGGAATGCCAACAATAAGCAGAGCATACCGGCGTTGCCGAACGTTCCGTTATTGTTGTTATTGCAACCGCATCCGCAGTTGTTGCCGCACGAATTGCAACTGTCGCAAGAGTTGCAAGAATTACAACCGCAAGAATTGCAGCATGAGCGATTGTTGTAGCTAAGCAAAGCGACTAAGAGTAAAAGACTTGTACAATTATTGTTCATATAAACCTCCTTATTGTCAAAAAGCCCTATCAATTTACAATATGTCCGAAAATTAGAATGTGTGACGATTGTATAATTTAGGAAAGGAGAAAATTGTATGTTGTGTCTTACCGTAAACGAACAGCAGGAAAAATTCGTGCGCGATTGCCTTCCGCCCAACGGAATTTTGAGAGGTACGGCGGATTACTTTTTTATCTTCGCGGACGCGACGAGATTGAAAATACTTTGCGCGCTGTGTTCGCTCGAACTGTGCGTGGGGGATTTGAGTTATATCCTAAACCTCAATCAGACTACCATATCGCATCAATTGAAGATTCTGCGCGACAACCAAATCGTAGGCTGTCGTCGATACGGAAAAATAGTCTTTTATAGGATTGTCAATCCCAACGTAGAAAAGACGCTTACGCTCGGCGTGGAAAGCGCGGTCTAAGAGTAAGGCGAATTGACTTGTTAATTTCCTAATATAATGATATAATTATATTAAGCAAACGACTATGGATAAAATCAAGGAAAAACTCAAGGACCTGCCACTTCAAAGCGGCGTCTATATAATGAAATCGCAAAGCGGACAGATATTATACGTCGGCAAAGCTAGGTCTTTGAAAAAACGCGTAAGCCAATATTTTTCCAATTCCGCAAACAAGACGGAAAAGACAATCCGCTTAGTGTCGCATATTGCAGACTTCGAGTATATAATTACTTCCAACGAAATCGAAGCGTTGGTACTTGAAAACAATCTTATCAAAAAGCACAAACCGCCTTACAATATCTTGCTCAAAGACGACAAGTCGTATCCGTTTGTAAAGATAAATCTTAAACAAGACTTTCCTCGCGTCGAGGTGGTGCGCAAGCTCAAAAACGACGGAGCAAAATACTTCGGACCGTATATGCAAGGCATCACTAGCAAGGATATTCTCGAACTCGTAGAAAGCGCGTTTTGCTTGCGTTCTTGCAATCATGATTTTTCAAAACTTCCCAAAATCCACCGACCGTGTCTTAACTATCATATCAATAGATGCTTGGCTCCCTGCGATAAACGTTGCAGTAAAGAAGAATATGCAAAGCAGATAGAGGAAGTAATTTCCTTCCTTTCCGGAAACGATAAAAAGATATATTCGCTACTGCAAAACAAAATGCAGACCGCGGCGGAGAACGAGGATTTCGAACTTGCAATATTTTATCGTAAAAAACTTGAAATTCTCGATAAACTTGTCAGACGGCAGGTTACTGCATTGCCAAAGGACCTTGATTTGGATATCTTTGCGATTGCATCCAACGGCCTCAATACCGTCGTGAGCGTGTTGTTTGTAAGGGGCGGAAAACTCGTCGGCTCGGATAAGCAAACGGTCAACGACCTTGCGCTCAACGACGAAATTACTCTATCGAATTTTATTCTTGCCTATTACGACAACGTCAATTACGTCGCGAATGAAATCGTAGTCGCAAGCGCGGTAGACGAGGCGGAACTACTTGGAGAATACCTCACGCAAAAGAAGGGAAGCAAAGTCAATATTATACTACCGCATCAAGGCGTACGCAGACAGCTTGCCGATATGGCTCTAAACAACGCTACCGATTATCTTGAGAAATCGCTGTCGCTCAAAGAGAGAGAAGACAATATGACGCTCGGCGCAATAATGCAATTGCAAGAGTACCTCAAACTGCCAAAACTTCCTATTCGTATGGAATGTTACGATATATCGCACGTGCAAGGAACTGACAAGGTAGCGTCCATGGTCGTGTTTAGGAACGGCGCGCCCGACAAGGCGCATTACAGAAAATTCAAGATGAAGTATGCGCTCGGTAACGACGACTTCGCAGGATTGCAAGAGGCGTTGACAAGACGGCTTGACGAACTTGCCAAAAGAGAAGACGAGAGTTTCGGCTCTATTCCAGACTTGCTCGTAATAGACGGCGGTAAAGGACAGTTGAGCAGCGTTGTGGAGATATTGCAAAGCAAAGGCTTTGACAACATTTCCGTAATCGGTCTTGCAAAAAGAGAAGAGGAAGTATTCTTGCCGTTCAATTCGCAGCCCGTAATTTTACCGCGCAACAGTTACGCGCTCAAAGTATTGCAAAGGATAAGAGACGAGGCGCATAGATTTGCAATCACTTTCCACAGAGAATTGAGGCAAAAACGTCAGACACATAGCAAGCTGCTTGCTATCGAGGGAGTGGGAGAAAAGAGAGTTAAGTCGCTTTTCGACTCTTTCAAGAATTTGGAAAATATCAAAAACGCGTCTGTCGACGATTTGATGCTTGTCAAAGGAATCGATAGGCGGACGGCGGAAAATATTTTCTCTCATTTTCACGGCAATGAAGAGTAAATGGTAATCACAAACGACAAAATACTTTACTTTTTTCAAAAGATAATATAAGATAAAAATATGAAGTACAAAGCGATTTTTTGCGATTTTGACGGTACGATTTACAGAGACGATCATACTATATCGCAGACCAACAAAGATGCAATAAGAAAATACGTCGAGGCAGGCGGCAAATTTGTCGTGTCGACGGGAAGGCTTTTTTCCGCGATTTATCCCAAAGTCTTGGAACTTAACCTTGACAAAGAAGTCATAGTCTATCAAGGCGCGGGCATTTACGATATCAAGACTAAAGAACAAATTTTCGGTCAGTATTTCAATAGGGAAGAGGCAATAAGGGCGCTTAAATACGTAGAGGCTATGGGCGATGACTACGTTCCGCTTGTGTACATAAACGATACTTGTCATACGCAAAAAAAGACTGATTACGTCGAAGAATTCGTCAAGATTTGCAACATATCTTACAAGACGACTGGCGTTCCTCTTTCCGAATACGTTGCTAATTGCAAAGACAAGCCAGTCAAAGTTATCGTACTCATGCAAAGCGAGTTGTGCGACGCCTTTGTGACAAAGGGCAAAGAAGATTTCCCAAATCTTGCGTTTATGCGCTCGCACGTCTGCATAGTTGAGATTATCACTAAAGGAATCAATAAAGGCTTGGCTATAAGTTGGCTTTGCGAAAGATACGGCATCCCCATTGAAGATACAATCGCAATGGGCGACAGCGAGAACGATATCGCTATGATAGAGGCGGCGGGTCTAGGCGTGGCTATGGGCAACGCAATGCCGCTTGTCAAACAATCTGCGGACTATATCGCGGATACGAACGACAACGACGGCGTGGCTAAAGTCATCTATAAATTTTGTTTGAACGGAGAAGACGATGAATAAATATGAAGAAACAGGCGAGGAAATAGAGGCGAAAGTAAAACTCGGCGACTTTTGCAAAGAGTGCGATTTGCAAATTTTGTTGGGTAATTCCGACGATGGTATTACTTTCAAATCCGTGCTTGTAAATAGACCGGGATTGCTCTTCGCAGGCTTTGACGATTATTTCGGAAGCAGTCGAGTGCAGGTCGTAGGCAACGCCGAATACTACTATCTTGCGTCATTGCAAGACGAGGCAAAAAAAGAAGCCGTCGCAAGACTTTATGAAAAGAGAATACCTTGCGTAATTTATACGAGAGGAATTTTGCCTTCGCAAATGGAAATGGACTTTGCGAAAAAGAACAAGATCCCCGTATTGAGTTCGCAAATGACGACGACGTGGCTTATGCACGAAGTCGGCAACTATCTCGACAACTTGCTTGCGCCTACCGAAATGGTGCACGGATCGCTGCTCGACATCAACGGCGTGGGCGTACTCTTGACGGGTTCAAGCGGTTTGGGTAAGAGCGAGACTGCGATAGAACTTATCAACAGAGG
Source organism: Clostridiales bacterium (assembly GCA_014799575.1). Taxonomy (GTDB): domain Bacteria; phylum Bacillota; class Clostridia; order Christensenellales; family UBA3700; genus RACS-045. The sequence goes on from JAAVHS010000012.1 coordinate 29,723, forward strand.
TCACCGTATTATCGCAGACGACGCAGTCGTCGTAAAGAGGGTGAGAAACGAACTCGTCGGAAAAGCTCCCGAAAAGATAAAGGACTTCATCGAAGTGCGCGGACTTGGTATCATTGACGTGCGCAGTATGTACGGAGTCGGAGCAGTATTGGAAAGCGAGTATATAAATCTTGTGATACATCTCGATAAGATTACAAGCCTAGAAGAATACGACAGATTGGGTTCTATGGACAATGCGTGCGAAATCTTAGGCGTATCGCTTCCGCAAATCAACGTACCTGTGCTTGCGGGTAGAAACGTCGCGGTAATCGTAGAGGTAGCAACGAGGAATTACCGTCTCAAAAGATTGGGTTACAACGCCCTAGACGAATTAAAGAAAAGGACGAATCTCAACTGATGAATAATTACGAAAAAATGAAACTCGCTCAAATGTACGACGAGGACTGCGAAGGAATGTATGAGGAAGAGGATTTGCTCGCCTCGCAAAAGTACGAGAGCGAAAGCGAAGCCTTCAAACGCAAATATAAAGAGTTTTATACCGATATTAAAATCGATAGACACGAAGATTGGTAAACCGGGGAGTAGAAATGAATACAAGAGATAGACGCAATTGCATATCGATAATAATGGTAAGCATAGTATTGATACTATGTTTGTCGTTTGCATTTGCGTTGACGGCTTGCAATAACGACGGCGACGAGCATGAGCACAAGTGGGATAACGGTACGGTTACTCCGCCGACTTGCGCTATGGCAGGTGAAATTGTCTATTCATGTGAAGAATGCGAAGAGATTAAGAAAGAAACTTTAGCTGCGACCGGTAATCACAGTTGGGAAACAACTGTATATGACAAAGACAAGCATAAAAACGCATGCAGTACGTGCGGAACAAGTAATTTGGAAAATCACAATTTAGACGGTGGAAATATCGACGATAGCGTCGATAAGTTGATGAAATGCGATTGCGGATACAGCGTTACGGTAGGCGATTATTTTTCATATAAGGTCAAATTTGAACTTAGCGAAGGAATTACGCTTTTAATTTTTGATACACAGAATTATTCCGAAAAAGGTAAGAATTCGACGATTGCTTATGCTCGCGAGGGCGAAACGGGCAAACTTACTAATGGCGGACAAGGCGAGGTCAATTTTGAGGTCATCGCTCCGCTTGGATACAAATTCAGTGAAATAAATATTTCTATTGAGTCTGACGACGGATATGAATATATATTAGAGCCGAATGCGATAGGAAAGAAATAATACGTATAGAATTACTAATATTACAAGCGAGTTGAACGTTAAAGTTGAAACGGAAATAGAAATGGATTATCTGAATTTGCCGGTAATAGTAATCAATACTGAGAACAACGCTCAAATTTTGGATAAAGAAAACTATGTCTCTTGCAACGTATCAGTACGCAATGCAGAGCAAGAATATTGTTTTGAAGAAGTGAAAGCGGGAATCCGCGGAAGAGGTAACAGTACGTGGCAAATGGCAAAGAAACCATATAGATTGAAATTCAACTCAAAAGTAGATTTATTTGGAAATGGAAAAGCAAAGTCATGGACGTTGATTGCCAATTATTGCGACCCAAGTTTGGCTAGGAATTATTTTGCTTATTCCATCGGTGCTCAATTTGATAGTTTGGTAGACACAACGACTACAATTCAAATGGTAGAGTTATATTTGAATGGGCAATATGACGGAGTGTATTTGGTATGCGAACAAGTTCAAACTGGCAAAAACAGAGTAGACATCAGCGAAGATATTACTGATTTGGATGGAAACGCTTTGCTAGATACGGGTTATTTGATTGAATTGGACGGCAGAGCTCCTAGCGAAGGAACTTTGGATTATGATTATTTTTATTTAGACGATTATGATTACGGAGATAGAGCCTATGGCTTTTCGCATGAAAAGTATTATGCAGTAAAGAGTCCGGATAACGACGATTTTGCCGATCTGAGTATAGATTATACCGATTTTGTATACTTCATAAAGAATTATGTGGACACTTGTTTGCGAACAATAGCAAGCGGAAATTACAATAGCGTTAAAAATTTAATTGACGTCGATTCTTTTGCCGAAGCTTATATTGTAAACGAATTATTCAACAATAAGGACGTAGGTCAAAGTAGTTTCTATATGTACAAAGATGCCGGCGGTAAATTGTATTGCGGTCCTATTTGGGATTTTGATATAAGTAGTGGCAACTGCGATTTTAACGATACTTTATATCAAGACCATGGTTCATGGGAGTATGATTGCCTATGGGCAAAGGAAAATAACATATGGTTTGCTTATCTTCTTAAAATTCAAGAATTCCAAGAACTTGTTTATAGTACGTTAAATTCTTATAAAGACGTGATTGTTGATACTATTTCTCAATGTGTCGAATCCGTTGAGGGGTGCTCTCAGTCTATGGAACGCAACTTCCAAAGATGGAATATTCTCGGCGTATACGTTTCGCCTAATTCCCCTGAGATGGTTGCAATTAAGACTTGGCAAGGTCAGGTAGAATATTTGAGGGATTGGCTGCTAAATAGTTTGGACTACATGATTTCAATTTATTGCGACGAACTATTTATATAAATCTTTTTTTGTTTACTTTTGGACAATGATATAGTATAATACCATTGCAAGCAACGATTTGCTTGTATTTAGGGATATCCTACTTGGGAGCGAATATGAAAGAGAAGTTTTACATTACTACACCGATTTATTATCCGAGCGGAAAGTGGCATATCGGCACGTGTTATACGACGATAATCTGCGACGCGCTTGCGAGATACAAGAGGATGCAGGGCTACGACGTATTTTATCTTACGGGTACGGACGAGCACGGACAGAAAATTCAAAAGGTTGCGGCCGCGGCAAACACCGAGGTCAAGACCTATATTGACGGCGTAGTCGGGGAACTTAAAAAGTTGTGGGAACTTCTTGACATATCCTACGACAAATTTATCCGTACGACGGACGAAGAGCACGAGAAAGCAGTGCAGAAGATTTTCAAAAAACTCTACGACAAAGGGGATATCTACAAGAGCGAATACGAGGGCTGGTATTGCACCCCGTGCGAGGCTTTTTGGACGAAGACCCAACTTGTCGACGGCAAATGTCCCGACTGCGGAAGAAGCGTGGATTTGACGAAAGAAGAGAGTTATTTCTTCCGTCTTAGCAAATACCAAAAGCGTATTGAAAAACTCATTGAAGAAGACAAAGAATTTTTGCAACCTACGACAAGACAGAACGAAATGCTCAACAATTTCATTCGTCCGGGTCTGCAAGATTTGTGCGTGTCGCGTACGTCGTTCGATTGGGGCGTAAAAGTTCCATTCGACCCAAAGCACGTGGTTTACGTATGGATTGACGCGCTTGTCAATTACATCACCGCGTTGGGATACGAGGGCGAGGACGACAGCCTTTTCAAAAAGTATTGGCCGGCTGACGTACACATGATGGGCAAGGAAATTATCCGTTTCCACTCGATAATTTGGCCTGCGATACTTATGGCTCTTGATTTGCCGTTGCCAAAGAAAGTATACGGTCACGGTTGGTTGATGTTCAACAACGATAAAATGAGCAAGTCCAAAGGCAACATTGTCGACCCGTTTATTCTTTGCGAAAGATACGGCGTAGACGCTTTGCGTTACTATATGTTGAGGGAAGTTCCATTCGGACAGGACGGCAATTTCACCAACGAGATTTTCCTCAAACTTCGCAACAGCGACCTTGCCAACGATTTGGGCAACCTAGTGTCGAGAGTTACGGCAATGGTGGCGCAATATTTCGACGGAATTATTCCAAAGCCTGAAAAGGAAGAGGAAGTCGACAAATCGCTCAAAGCAATGGCTGAAGAGATGTATCCGTCGGTCACGGCAAGTATGGATAAGATGTACGTTCCCGAAGCGTTGGAGTGTATTTTCAAGGTTATCCAAAGAGCCAACAAGTATATCGACGAGTGTGCGCCTTGGATTCTTGCGAAGAGCGAAGAGGGCAAGACAAGACTCAAAACCGTGCTTTACAATTTGTGCGAAACGATAAGAATGTCGGCGGTAATACTTCAACCCTTCCTTACGCAGACCCCTGCGAAGATATTCAAGAAACTCGGTATCGAGGAAGGCGAGTTGACGGCATTTGCGTCGCTTGAAAAGTTTGGCGCGGATATATCGGGAAGAAAGGTCGACAAGGGCGAACAACTATTCCAAAGAATAGATATCGATAAGGAACTCAAAGTAATGGACGCAATCCTTGACGAGCAGAAGAAACTCGCTGAGAAAAATAAAAAGGAAGAAAAGAAAGTGGAAAACGTAGTGGATATACAGGAAATCACGATTGACGATTTTGCAAAAATCGCGCTCAAAGTGGGCAAGGTGGTAGAGTGTCAAAAGGTGGAAAAAGCCGACAAATTGCTTTGCAGTAAAATTGACCTCGGCGAAGGTCAACCGCGCACTATCGTCAGCGGTATTGCAAAATACTACACGCCCGAAGAGATGATTGGCAAGCAAGTCATTGTCGTGACAAATCTTAAACCCGTCAAATTGAGAGGTATCGAGTCGCAAGGTATGGTGCTTTGCGCAAGCGACGAAGAGGGCAACCTCGCATTGATTGCTCCCGAAAAGAGTATGAAGTCGGGAAGCGAAGTAAGATGATAATCGATTCGCACGCTCATCTTTATGACGAAAGACTGTCGGGAAGAGTAGACGAAATCGCCCAAGGATTGAAAGAGCAAGGAATTGAGAGCGTATTCGAGGTGGGATACGATTTGCCAAGTTCGCAAAACGCGGTCAAATTGAGCGAAAAGTACGAGCAGATTTTTGCGATAGTCGGCACTCATCCGCACGACGCGAAGAACTTCAACGAAGAAAGTATAGAATATTACAGACGCTCGGCAAGTCTTGACAAAGTGATTGCTATCGGTGAAATAGGTCTTGATTATTACTACGACCTATCGCCGAGAGAGATTCAAAAAGAGGTCTTCGCAAGGCAAATCGAGTTGGCAAGCGAGGTTGAATTGCCGATAGTGTTGCATATCCGAGACGCGTACAAAGACGCTTTGGATATACTCACGAGCGAGCGGGATAAACTCAATTCAGGAGTGTTGTTGCATTGCTATTCGTCAAGCGCGGAGATGATAAAGCAGTTCAATAAATTCGATTGCTACTACGCGCTAGGCGGAGCGATTACATTCAAGAACGCAAAGAAAGACGACGTAATTACGGCGATACCCGAAGATAGGTTGTTGGTGGAGACGGACAGTCCGTATATGACGCCCGTACCTTTCAGAGGTCAAGCCAACGAACCGAAGTATATCAACCACGTCGTCGATAAAATAGCAAGCGTGAAAAACCTTGCGAGAGAGCAAATAATCGAAATCACAAGCAAAAATACCAAAAGGCTTTTTTCTAAATACAACAAATAGAGGCAGAGTATGAACGAAACTTACGTATATACAGTAGACCAAAATATCTATATCAACCTTACCAACCGTTGTTCCAATCGTTGCGAATTTTGCGTGAGGTATTACGACAAACCTATCTACGGAGATTTGTGGATAAAGTCCGAGCCGACCGCAGACGAGGTAATCGCAATTTTGGAGAAAGATTACGATTTGTCGAAATATGGCGAAGTGGTGTTCTGCGGTTACGGCGAGCCGACGTATAGATTTGACGCTATTGAGAAGATTGCCGATTACGTTCATTCCAAAGGCGCAAAGACGAGAATAAATACCAATGGTCAAGCCAACGAGATTTTGGGCGAAGATATTAGCGATAGAATCGTCAAGAGTATCGACACAATCAATATATCTCTCAACGCTACCGACAAGGTGAAGTACGACAAGATATGCCACAGCGCGTACGGCGAAAGAGCGTTCGACATAATGCTCGACTTTGCGAAGAAGTGCGTCAATGCAGGGGGCAACGTCGTGTTGAGCGTAGTAGACGTGATAGGCGAAGAAGAGATTGAAAAAGCCAAAGAAATTGCAAGGAGCGTCGGCGCAAAATTGCGAGTAAGGGCGTTGCTTTAATTTAATATGAGCGATATCAAACAAGTATTACAAGACCACAAATTTAGGTTTAATAAGCAGTTTGGACAGAACTTCATTACCGACACGAATTTGTTGCAGGCAATGGTAAAGGACAGCGGAATTCAAAGCGACGACGTCGTCGTTGAGATTGGCGCGGGCGCGGGAACGCTGACGAGAGAGATTGCAAAGGTCGCAAAGAAGACGATTGCTTTTGAAATAGACAGAAACTTAGTTCCCATTTTGGGGCAGACCTTGCAAGGACTTGACGACAAAGTCGAAGTCGTATTCAAAGACGTGCAAAAGGTCGACGAGCAAGAACTTGACGCTATTATAGGCGGGAAAGATTACAAGGTAGTGGCCAATTTGCCTTATTACATTACCACTCCTATAATAATGCGCTTTTTGGAAAGGGAAAACAAGCCGAAGAGTATTACCGTAATGATACAAAAAGAAGTGGGCAAGAGATTGACGTCTTGCGCCGATAGCGGAGATTATGGGGTAATCACTCTTTCGATTGCGCTCGAAGGCAAAGCCAAAATAATGCGAGAAGTGCCTAGATATATGTTCACGCCGCAGCCCAACGTGGATAGCTGTATCGTGCGTATCGACCTTGACGACACGTACTCTAGCGTTGACAAAAAGAGCGTGAAAAAGGTAATCAAGTCGGCTTTCGCTATGCGCAGAAAGACCCTTGTCAACAACCTTATGAGCGGACTTGGACTTAGTCGCGAGAGTGTGGAAAAGGCGTTGACGGATTTGAATATAGATGTTAGAGCAAGAGGCGAAACTCTCGATATAGAGCAGTTCATTGCGCTCAGTAAAATATTATTATAATTTTATCAATATTGAATAGTCATAAATCACTGTCTGCCTTCATACATTATCGTGTATGGAGGTATTTTTATGGTTATCTTAAAGAAAATCGTCATTATGACGGAATACGGCAAGAGTAATTGTTCGGGAATTGTCAAATTTGAGAACTTTGCAGGAAGGACAAGTTGTTTTGCGCGCATCTTAGGTATGAGCAGCGGAGTGATTTGCATCAAGTGCGGAGACGACGTCGTGTATTGCGGAGACCTTTTCGAGGGAGAAAAGCGTTTCAACGCTGTCTACGACCTCAACAAGAATATTCAAATTGTCGTTTTGCATGACGGCGCTATCGTAAGTTTGGGTAGCAATAAAGGCAGATTTTCGCCAAATACTATCCTAAACGATATACACAAGTATTTCGCAATCAAGAGCGGAGCGGTAGAGCAAAGTTTTGAAAAAAGCGTAGAGGTCGAAGAGGTCGTCGCAGATGCGCCAATGGAAAATGAAAAGGAAACTGTCGAGGAAAGCAATACCGTTGAGATGCAAGAAGTAGCGGTTGAGCCTATCGCCGAGGAGCAGACAATTGCGGTAGAGAATACGGTGGAGACAAAGAAAAAGACGAAAGTCGCAAAGAACGAACCTCAAACCCCATTCTATAAAAAGATAGAAGAGAATATGCAAGAACTCTTTGAAAAGAACGATTCCGACGAAGAACTCGCCTTGCTTATTCCCGACAGCAAATGGGTGCGAGTATCTTTGGGCGACGACGGATATTACGTGGTGGGTATAATTTACAGCGACGAAACCCCCAACATCATTTGCTACGGCGTACCCGATAAAGACGGAAGCAATCCTCCGCAAAGCGACGAGAATTGCAGACAGTGGATGGAGATAGAGAAAGGCGGAAGAGGTTATTGGATGATGTACCAATCGGCGCAAACGGGAGAAACGATTACAAGTAGTATAGTGTAGGAATTAAAGTAACAAGTAATAGTGAAAACGAAGAAGTATTGAAAAGAGCAAGCAAGACGCTTGCTCTTTTTATATCAATTTTTGCAAATTTTGTCGAAAAATTTAGAAAATATTCAAAAAAAGTCAAAATCTTCCAATAAAAGTATACATTTCCTGACCGAAGAATTTCGACACTGAGAAGCCAAAATTCGCGATAATTAGACATGTATATCATAACATATCATAATTTTTTATTCAAGTCATTTCAGTCAGGAAATGTATACTTTTCCTGACTAAGCCTAAAAACGGTAAAATCGAGGTGTAAAATGGATATACGAAAAAGGAAATTAAAGGGGTATATTGCGCTGTCAATATTGATTATTGTGTGTATGCTTTTGGCAAGCGCAATGACCTTTTATGCACCAAATAAAAGCAACGAAAATTTTGTATCAGCAGCGACTTTGGGCGTACATACGCCGTCTGCACTATTTCTTAACGGTAGTTTTTCCGATTTAATTGAAGGCGAACAAAAGGAATATATTTATTTTGGAAGTAACTCAGGCACGGCTATAAAATGGAGAGTGCTTTCTAAAAATAGC
>JAAVHS010000013.1 GCA_014799575.1 Clostridiales bacterium
CTGGAGTCGGTCCCAAGGGTTCGGCTGTTCGCCGATTAAAGTGGCACGCGAGCTGGGTTCAGAACGTCGTGAGACAGTTCGGTCCCTATCCATCGTGGGCGTAGGATATTTGAGAGGCGCTGTCCCTAGTACGAGAGGACCGGGATGGACAAACCTATTGTGCACCAGTTGTCACGCCAGTGGCACAGCTGGGTAGCGAAGTTTGGACGGGATAAACGCTGAAGGCATCTAAGCGTGAAACCCACCTCAAGATAAGATATCCCACCTTAATGGTATAAGACCCCTTGAAGACTACAAGGTTGATAGGTCGGGTATGTAAGCGCAGTAATGCGTTGAGTTTACCGATACTAATAGGTCGAAGGCTTGTTCGTAGTCTTTTAAGACTATATGCAGGTCAAGAGAAAAGAGCTTTGATTGATACTTGGAAAGACTTTACTGTGCAGTTGTGAGTGTGCAAGAGGACATTCAACCATTCCGGTGACAATGGCGAAGGGGATCCACCTGTTCTCATTCCGAACACAGAAGTTAAGCCCTTCAGCGCTGATGGTACTTGGTTGGACACGACCCGGGAGAGTAGGTCGTCGCCGGTTACAAGTAAAAGAGAAGTCTAAACGGACTTCTCTTTTTTTATGCGATTTTCAATCTTTACGTCTTTTGACTTTTGTTATTTTATCCTTATTTTTCCTTTACATTAGTGTATTGATAGCAAAATTTGTCGAAAAATATAACTAAAATACATTATATGTCAAAAAATTCCAAGAAAAGTATACATTTCCTGACCGAAGAATTTCGACACTGTAATGTCAAAATTCGTGATAGTTAGACATAAATATCATAACACACAATAATTTTATATTCAAGTAGTTTAAGTCAGGAAAAGTATACTTTTCCTGACTAGACAAAAAATCGGGTAAAAACGAGGTAAAAATGGTCTCACGAAAGAGAATACAACGTATATCAATAACATTGTTGAGCGTAGTTTTGATACTGTGCTTGGCGCTTTGTTGCGCAACAATAGGAAATTATCAATCGGATACAAACGCCGCAGTGATTAATTCGTCATCTGCATATTTTATTACGCAAGATTTATTGCATTCAGGTCGAACAGACAATAAAGTCGGCTCAACGATATTCAATGGCGATGCATTGCAAGAATTATATGAAAAATTGATAGGAAAGACAAACGCTACTTTTGCCAACGTTGAGAGCAAAGCGAAGGCGGCGAAGTCGACTTATTCGTCATCTTCAGTAAAATCGATACACAGCGGTATGAACTCGGAAGATATAAGAAATGCCAACGGCGGTCAAAATATTGTCGTCAAGATTGACAACAAAGAATGGATAGTTACAGCCTTGACTACTTCGACCGATTCGCACGTTATACTTACGTTGATGTTAAAAGACGTAGAGTATACTAGCGTTTGGAACGAATATCAACCGAGCACCAATAATTCATCCGTGGATTATCCTGCTACTATGTACAGTTCGAGTTACGTAAGGGCTGGACTCCTAAATGGCACTACGCAGTATACGACGACTGGAAGCAATAAAGTTTCTCTTACAACTTCTCAAAAGAGCTCGTTATATACTACATATCCTTTCAGCATTTATACAGATAGTACGAAAGCCAACAGTATTTATAATTTTATCGTTGCTCCAAATCAAGTGGCATATCAACAGAATGAAAATACATATGACGCAATATCTGATAATCAAAGCGCCGCAAGCAACGCATTCGTTTGGTATTCTAGCATAAATGATTCTTCTCTCAACAAGGTTTCGTCAACCAAGGTTCATACAGTTTCTGCGTCTATTCAAGATAAAACCGGATATTTTGATTGGGGCAGTGATAAACTATGGCTTCCAAGTCTTGCCGAAGTTGGATTAAATAAATTCAAAAATAGTTCTCGTGATTTTCTCGCTGACGGAGGGCTTTGGGGTTTGGATTCTACTCAACGCGCTGTTAGCGCAAATAAAATCGCTTGGTTACGTTCCGGTGTTTGGACAAACACTAGAGAATTATTTTTTCTAGAATCCAACGGTAATTTGTGGTGGGCAAAAACAGACGTAAATAATTTTGTCGGATCGTCTTCTACAACTAGTACTACACTTGTTAGTACTGGAATTGCCACAGGTAATATGGGTGTTCGTCCTGCATTCAATTTAGACTTGACCGCGGCAGAAGAATCGTCCACTATACCAACGCCGCAGACGAAAGGCGACGTAAAGAAGTATCACGCTAGCGGTGACACAACTTTTGAATTAGACAAAGTTTTTGACGACGTTATGGATATTGAGATAACCGCAACGGGAGTAAACGGAGTGACAATCGACGAAGATGATATTCCTAATTACAATGTTTCAGACGGAGTATTGTCATTTACGCCTAGCATCGTAGGCGAGTATACAGTCAAAATAACGCAAAAAGACGGGTATTACTGGAGCGACAAAAGTACAGCCGCAAAGACGTATGCCTACAAACTGAAATACCACGTCACGCCATTGGAATTAAACGTAGCAAATCCGGACAACGTAATATACAGCGGAGATTATCAGTACTTACCGTTGAGGTATTACGACGAAGATTTAGTGAAAGTAACAGTCAACAATACTGACGACTTAGAACAGAATAGTAGCGGAGACTACTGTATAAAAGTCAAGGATGCAAAGACGTATTCTACAAGGATAGAACTTGTAGATAAGAATTTAATGGAGTGGACTGACAACGACGGAACGGAAAACCGAACGAATATATCCGTTACAGTAAAGCCTAAAACATTGACTATAACGCCAAGCGGAGCGTGGAAGACAAGCGTAAGAAAGGGCGACACTACGTATACGCTTACTTGCGCAGGTATATGCGCTAATGATGTTGGCAAATTAGATTTCTTGGGATATTATACGTACAAATCGGGCAATGAGATTAGCGTAAGCGATCAGCCTATGTTGAATTCGGACAATACTCAAATTACGATTACTTTGCCGTCCGTGACGGATTCTGGAACGACGGACGACTACAAATATATCCTTAAACTTGATTCTTCCAACGCATTGTCTAAGAACTATACTTTGACGTTCTCGCACGCATTTGAAGTAGAGAAAGAAAGTATAGAGATAAGCGCGGCAGACATAGTATGGCAGTATACCAACAGTAATATTGCAGGCGGTGTAAATCAGACGGTAGACGCTACAACCGGAACGTTTGATGAACTCGGAGTATTTGTAGTAGACTACAACAAGGCAGAGTATACCTTCTCGGTAGATACGAAGTATGCGGATAGCAACGTATATCCGACAATAACAACATCGTTGACAGGAAGCAAAAAAGAGATAAACGCAAATATAGGCGCGGGTACGTATAAGATTGAATTTAAGATAGAGACGCTAAACAATTCAATAGAGTTGAAAGGAACGACTACGTTTGAGTTGGAGTGGAAAATAAAACCTGCTAAGTACGATTTATCCAGATTAGTATGGTCGAGAAAAGACAGTACTAGAACGGAGTATGACGGACGTAATCACGAAGTTGTTTTGACAATACCGACCGATTATACGGGGTTGAAAGCGACGTTAATTGGAACGTACAAGACAATGGATGCAGGTACGCACACAGCGACGGCAAGTTTAACCAACACGGATACCAACTACCAAACGCCAATTAAGAATACAACTAATACGTATGACGGAAGTTTTTTATGGGACTATCAATGGAAGATAAATCCAAAGCAGATTACTTTGACTTGGGAAGACGAGCCGTCAATGTTGGCAAAGGATAAGAATGGAGTAGACTTTGCATATTACGTAGTAAGCGGAGAATATAAGGATAGCGTTACGTACAAGTATTATACGGAAGCAGATTACTTGGCAAGCAACTGGAATAATAATATTGAGTTGAACGAATTCGAAGTGCCAGACCCACCGACGCTAGCGTGGTACTGGGCGGTAGCGGAGATATCCGACGCAAATTTGGTAAACAATTTGGAAATCGCAGGCGGAGAAGCAAAGAGATTTAGTTTAGGTTCGGACAAGATAGACGTAGTAGTTACGTTCAAGGACGATAAATACGAATTCTTGTACGACGGCAACGCGCACGGCAAAGACGAGTTGAGAATAAGCGTAAAGAAAGGATCGTTGAGCGTAAACAATGACTTAGTCTTGACGTATTACCAATACGTAGATGGACAAGAAGTAGAACTTGACAATGAGCCGACGGATAGCGGAAGTTACAAGTTGGTAATAGCGTTGGCGGACGATTTGGACGAATACAAGTTGCTAAGGACTACAATCAACTTTGAGATAAACAAAGTTACGGTAACAATCGACAATAATACCGCAACGGATTTGTACTACAACAAAGCCGAGCAAGGACTAGACCTAGACGTCACGTCGGGCGGTTTGACCTTGGATGATATTGTAATAAAGTATTATAACAAAGCAAATGACGAGCCATTAGCCGATAATACGAAACCTGAAAATGCAGGCGACTATTACGCAGTATTAAGTTTAAGCGACGAGTTGGCAAAGAACTACGACCTAGAAACTTCACGCTTTGACTTGACCATACGCAAAGTAGTCTTGACGGTTACTACAAACACTGACAAGATTACTTACGACGGACAAACGCACGAAGTAGAGTTTAGCGTAAAAGAAAAGGTTAGCGGAGTTGATTTCGATAAAGACAATATAATTATAACCTATTACAAAGACAGCGTATTGACGGAAAATAGGCTTGTGGACGAATTGCCTACAAATGCAAGAACGTACGTTGTAGTATACTCGCTAAAAGATGTCGTAGCAGTCAACTACGAGATAGAAAATGCTAGCAATCAAGCGGAATTTGAGATAGAGAAGATAAGGATTAAAGCGGTATGGAATACTAGTGAGAATATCCCCGTAATTTCCAACCTTGACGAAACAACCAAGACAATAGTAGGCTATATCTATTTTGACGAAGAAGGCAATCAACTTGAAGATGGCGCAACTTTGGAAGTAGGAAAAAGTTACAAGGTAAAGGCTATACTTGTAGGCGATAACGCTAGCAATTATGAATTTGTGACTGAAGGCGGACAGGTAATATTGGGAAATGTAGCCGAAGCCGAAAATCTTGAAAAAGAGTTTACGCTGACGACAAGCAGTAGCGGAAGTAACGTAGGAATAGGAAACGGAGAAGAGCCTACGCCTAGCGAGCCTCAACCGACACCGACGTTTGATATAGTCGGATTCCTAAAAGAGTACTGGCAACCTATTCTCAGTATCGTCAGCATATTGCTTACTATCATATTTATGAGCAAGGGCATTGGCTATGCGGGCAAGAAAAAGAAGGCGAAGAAGACTATAGAGAAGAAATACAGCACGGCATACTACGCAGTCGGCGGTGTAGGTCTATTCAACTTGCCATACACGACTTGGACGGTAATCGCTTGCATACTAGCAGGTGTGGCGGTACTGGCGTTTATCTTTATGCTATTGCAAAAGAGAGCGTACAATAAAGCGTTGGAAGAAATGGAAGAGGCGAAAGAAGAATATACCCGCAACCGCGAAGAGGCGAATTATATGCGCTACGCTAACGGCGGAATGAATATGAGCGGACAAGCAGGCGTAGTATACCAACAACCTCAATTTGCGATTGAAGATATGCGCGGAATGATAAACGAGGCGATGTCGAATATGTTGCCTACCGTGACGCAATACTTACCTCAACAAGCATCTAGCAATGACGAACTTGTTCAACAACTCGTCGAGCAAAACGCGCAAAACGAAGAGCGAATTAGACAACTTACTCAAGAGAACGAGGAAAGGATAAGAGAACTTACGGAGCAAAACCAGGAGATTATCCGCAATCTTGCGCAAGGACAGGAAATACTTATGCAAAGGCTTTCCGAACAACCTAAAGATACCGTCAACGAAGAGGTAATCGAGAAGTTGGTCGAGAAACTCGCTAAGCAACAGGTCGAAGAGAAAGAAGCGGAAAAGGAAGTCGCGTCGGCTGTCGTAGATGAAAAGACGATAGAAGAATTGAAAGAGACTATACGACAAGAAGTGCAGTCTTTAATCAACGCAACTACAACCAAGACGGTGGAAAAGGATAGCAAAGACGAAAAAATCGAAATGCTGATGCGCAATCAAGAAATGTTGATGCGACAAATGATGGAGATGGCAAGCAGGAACAATGACAAACAAGTCGTAATGCCGTATATGTCACAACCAAGCGAAAGATTGATGGAAAAGATGATAGACCTAGCGACAAAGACTGCCGAGAAATCAACCGAGAAGTACGTCCCCGTACCCGTCGAAAAGATAGTGGAGAAGGAAGTCAAGGTGGAAGTACCCGTAGAGAAAATCGTCGAAGTAGAGAAAGTCGTTCCTATGTCGGTTGAGAAACCTGCGAAGGCTACAAAAACGCCCGCGCCAAGACTTACCCTTGACGAGGCTTACGCTAAACTCTCGGCTACGCAAAAGAAGATTTTCGATACGCTGAAAAACTACGCTTTGAGCAAAGATAAGTGCAAGGAAAAGAAGTCGACGTACTTCACTGTACTTGGACAGTCTACGGTCAATCCGTTAATCAAATTGACGATAAAGAAGAATACGACGGTTGCGCTCTTCAAAATGGAAGACGAATATATGAAAGACATTCGTCGCGGCGCAAGCAGTGACGGCACGAAAGTCAAGGTCAAAGAGACGGAAGTCGTAGTAGGGGACAATCAGGCGTTGGCTACCGCTAAGGATATGATTGATTTAAGGGAAGATCAAATCGAAAGATACAATGACTATTTGAAAGAGCAACGCTCTTTCAAGAAGAAGTAAGAGGATATCTATTAGCACTCTCCGCACTCGCCATAGGCATTAAGTAAAAGGTAATAGTGAAAAGTGAATAAGTAACGGATAAAAGAGCAAGCGTACGTCTTGCTCTTTTGTGACTTTGTTTTATATTGTTTTTTATATCATTTTGCTTGCGCTCAAGCACTTTCTACCGGTTAAAAATTTAACAATCTTTGAGTGAGTTTGGTTATATATTATAACGAATATGAATAAAAGTTATCCGACAAAAAATAATTTTTTGTCGGAATTGACAAATTGTTATAATGACGTTATTATAGATAGGACAAATTTTATAAATATAAATATATTTATATTGAGGTAGAGGGATTTATGAAGAAAGTAGTCACTAGAATTATTTTGACGATGCTGATACTTGCAATGGCAATATCGGTATTTGTGGCGTGCGAGTTTAAGGAGAACAACGTAACTTTTATCGACGTTGACGACACCGCGTACGCTACGCTACCGTCAGCGGAAGCGAGAGATTATATGACGAAGAACCAGCCGACCAAAGAAGGCTACGTATTTATGGGCTGGTATCTTGATAAGGACGTTTGGACGCAGAAAGTCGAGCCCGAAGATATTGAAAAGTATACCGAAAGCGGCAACGTCAACGTTTACGCTAAATGGGCCCCGATTGAGCAGACTTTTATAATAACGTATTACGATTACAACAACGCTATCTTGGGAGCAGAGCAGTACGAGCGTTCCCAAGCAGACAATATAAATTGGAATTTATTCACCCCTACATATCAATACAGCGACAAAAAATATTCTTACACTTTTGAGACTTGGGAATGCGATATGAGCGACCTCACTAAGGCTGCATATTACGCTATTCCAAAGTACACTTCGGATTATAGATATTTTGACGTAAGATATTATGACCAAAACGATAAACTTATTCGTACAGACAAAGTCAAGTACGGAGAAAACGCTAACACGAGCAGAACTCTTACCGATTATTCCGACGAAAAATATACTTACAAATTCACAGGTTGGGACGGAAATGCGACCAACGTCACTTCCGATATCAACCTTACGGCGCATTATGAAAAGTCTTTGATATGGTACAAAGTTACCTTCAAATATGGCGACGGAAGTACTAAAATCGAGGATGTAAGTTACGGTACTGACGCAACTTCTTTGGCTGATAAGATTGACACGCAAAAGAAAGNNACCGCNCANTATAGATACNTATTCNNANNTTGGAAGAACGAGAACGACAACCAAACGTATAAGAACGTTACGTCGGATATGGTTGTCAACGCNATTTACGAAGAGCAATTGCAAATATACGAGGTAAGTTTCTGGGCGGGCGATAAGCGCGTGCAGACGACAAACGAACCTTACGGAACGATTATAAGCGAGATTGNNCCGACNAGTGAACCNGTTATGCCCGACGACGGCTTTATNTATACCTTTAAGGGTTGGAAGATTACTTCCGATAAAGTNACCGGCGTGACNAATATCTATGCGGNCTTCGACAAGCAGTCGCAGACGTTTGAAGTAAAATATTANGANTGGAACGGNGNNTTGCTCTATACAACCCAAGTCGAGTCGGGAGAAGAGGCAATTTATCCTTATGACAATCCGACTAAGGAATCTTCTGCAATGTACGACTATACTTACAAAGGTTGGTACATGGGCGAGCAGTCCGCTGANGCNAAGTTGAAAGCCGTCAGNTCAAATATGTCGGTTTACGCCAAATTTGATGAAAGCGACCGTTTGTATTGCGTTACTTTCAAATACGGCGACAACTATAGCAAAGAGGAAAAATACTACAACACCTACGGAAAGAGCGTGTCCGCTCCGACAAGCAATCTTGAAATGACCGACACCGCTCAGTTTAANTATAGATTTATCGGTTGGGAAAACGAACTTTATAAGAACATTCAGTCGGATATGGTAATCAAAGCCGTATACGATAAGCAAATNCAACAATACGAAGTAAGTTTCTGGATAAGCGAAGATAGCGACGACGTAAAAGACTGTATCAAATCGTCGTTTGTGAACTATGGCGAAAGCGCAGTTGCGCCGACNAAAGTTGTTAAGAACGCCGATGACGGATTTTCTTATACTTTCTTGAATTGGGATAAGTCTTTNGACAATATTCAAGCCGACACTAGGGTAAACGCTGTCTTCAACAAGCAGTCGCAGACCTTTGAAATAACCTATGAAGAATGGAACGGAGAAATTCTTTACACTGAAAGAGTTGAGACGGGCGAGACTTCTACCTACAAGGGTACGAAGATACCGCATAGAGAATCCAATCCGCAGTTTGAGTATGAATTCATCGGTTGGTCGAACGAAGAGAAGTTGGATTACGTCACGGAGACGATAGCCGTCCGCGCGCAATACAGCGAGAAGATTCGCACCTATACGGTCACGTTTGANTACGGCTACGAGAATAGAACGGTAGTGATGGAAAACGTACCTTACGGCACAAACCTCTTAGGTCAAGAGCCNACGGAGACGANTAGAGAATCCACANTGGCCAACCACTTCTCATTCTTGGGTTGGATGGGCGATTTGGGCTATATCTATCAAGACACTACTATCACTGCAAGATGGGCGGAGACGCTAAGAAAATATCTCGTCAAATTTGTCATTAACGGAATTACCGTAAGCGAGCAAGAAGTCGGTTACGGATATTGCCCGACAAGACCGAATATTTCGGGTATGGCAAGCACGCCGAAGTTTGAATACTTGGCTTTGGGCTGGGGTATTTCGGACGGCAACTTCAAAGAAGGTCAGTTCGTAGACTTCGACGACGAGGATTACGATGAGAATAATTTTGTNGGAATCGACGTGGAAAATACNCAGGTCAATGAAGATACGTTGGTGGGCGAGCAAATCGTCTACNCCGCAATCTATTTGAGAACGATTAGAGAATACTTCGTTACGTTTATCAACGAGCAGATTTTGGGAACGAAAATCGAAGTCGCTAAAATCAAGGTTAAGTACGGNAGCGACGTAACGTCTTTAGCTCCGATAGTCACGAGAGATATGACGCAGTCGCAAGTATATACGTTCGTTAATTGGAGCGGNGANTTGACGAATATCACGTCCGATATCAAAGTTGAGGCGGAATATTCTTGGGNATGGAGAAAGTATTTGGTNANNTACTATTACGACGTCAGCACGGACGATACCGTACAGTACGCNGAATATTACAGTGAAGAAGTAGAGTACAACAAGGGCGTGCAAAACAAGCCTGAAATACCTCAGAGCAAGTGGACGGTAGGATTTGAATACAAGTTCGCTAGATGGGGAGCGGGCGAGGACGATAACTATTATAGCGACGTAGACCACGTATTNGGAGATACNGCAGTNTACGCGCAATACGACGATCTCAGAAGAAAGTACAGAGTTACGTTCTTTGACTTGTCGGTATACGAATTGATNTCCACNACGGAATTGTATTANGAAGAAAAGATTGATNNAATNATACGANCGNGANGGATATGATTTCGACGCATGGTATCGCGACCCCGATTGCACGACGATGTTCAATCAAGACACCGAATTTGTCGACGGCATTATGATGCTCTTCGGCAATACGGTAATTTCCGGACTTAAATATGAACAAGGAACTATCGGAACATGGCCAAATAGAAAGACGGCGGGCGTCGTCACCGGCTATGAGGGCGAGCTTGCCGAAGTTATTCTTCCGAGAGTAATCAAAGGCTTGCCAATGGCAAAAGTAGCGTCTGAAGCCTTTGCGAATAACAAAGTAATGGAAAGTATCTATATACCGAATTGCTACTCGGACGTAGAAGCGTATATTTTCAAAGATATTAAAGAATTGGATATCTATACGGAAGCCGTAAACGGGGCGGGTCTTGATTACCCTTACGGTTGGAACCCGTACTGGAATAATAACAACGCTTGGCCGGGCACTAATGACAGCAGAGTTGTTACCAACAACGTAGAAAACGTAGTTACTCAGGGCGATTATAGATATATGTTGATAGGCGGTGGCAATACTGCTATTATAAGCAAATTCGTCAACAACAACGCCGCCAGAGCGTATATTCAGTCGACTTTGGGTTATCAAAATCCGTCGTTTGAGAAAGTAACGCACGTTGACGAACATACGAAACAAGAAAGAGAGATATATACAATCAATACTACAGAAAAGACGTATAGCATTACGACCATTGCTAATTCTGCATTCTCAGGATGCGCGAATCTCGGTAGCGTATTTATCCCATCTACGATTTCGTCAGTCAAGAAGTATGCTTTCAGCGGTATTACTGTAAATCTCTATATTCAAAGAGAGCGTCCAAAAGCATTAGGCGTAGAAAACGATTTGCCAAGCGGTTGGAACGTAAATTGGAATAGCAACCGTAGCGGAGACGAAGGCGAGAGAAAACTTTATTGGGGAGTTATCGGTATGGATGAAGTAGGCAAATTTACCTACATCTTCAAGAATGACGGTTCGGCTATCGCGGCGGAATTCAACGGCGGTTCGCTCAGCCTTGTCGGAACAATCGAGATGCCTGATACAGTAGAATATAGGTCGCCTGAAGACGCAAACGTTATGATAAATTATACAGTAACGGAACTTGGAGATTCTCTCTTTGAGGCAAGTTTGGTATCGCTTGGAAACGTATCCAACGTCAAACTACCTAGTGGCTTGGAAAAGATAGGCAAGAAAGTCTTCTATATGAACAAGACCCTCAAATCTATTACGTTGCCAAGCGGGGTCAAGGAAATCGGAGATTACGCGTTTACGGGTACGAGCGCGCTCGAAGAAGTCTTCGTACCTGCCGCAATAGAAAAGTTTGGCGCTTTCTGTTTCGCAGGCTCGAGCGCAACAATCTATATTGCAAGGTCGAAGCCGTTGCTTCCGACTAGCAAACCTACGCGCGGGGCTTATTGGAACGCAAGAGTAAATATGACCGATATTACCGATTTGGATGTTTCCAAGATTGCAGGTATGATATTCGGTACGCAAACGTTGCCGACCTATTGGGAAGTAGACAGCAGATATACCGACGTCGCAACAGGAACGCTCACCAAGACGAATTTCTTGTACATTTTGCGTAGCAACGGTACGGCTTACTTGGCGGGTTACAGTAGCGCGGGAATGGCTCACGTAACGTCGTATAGCATACCGACTACTATTGAAGTGGACGGCAAGGTCTATAACGTAACCGAAATCGGCGAAGAGGCATTGAGCGGAAATACTGCGCTCAAGACGCTTTACGTTCCGGCGAGCATAACGACTGTGGGCGCGAACGCGTTCTCGGGATGTAAAAACTTGACAGTTGAAACTGCGCACGCATCAAAGCCGAGCGGTTGGGACGACTCTTGCGATGCGGATATCAAGGGTATCAATTGGGGAATAGCGCAAGCGTCAACAGAAGAGACGGAATAGTCTCGCCGTAAAAACTTAACAATCGACAAAATAAGAAGAGACACGCGGATTGCGTGTCTTTTTCTATAATAAGATAAAATAAAAAAAGTGCAAAAAAACTCTTTACAAACAATATTTTTTTTGATATTATATATAAGCAGTTTATATGGAAGTTTAGCTCAGTTGGGAGAGCATCTGCCTTACAAGCAGAGGGTCATAGGTTCGAGCCCTATAACTTCCACCAGATATGCGGGAGTGGCTCAGTGGTAGAGCGTCACCTTGCCAAGGTGAACGTCGCGAGTTCGAATCTCGTCTCCCGCTCCAAGCACACTTTTGCTATTTGTGGCATATAATTAAATGGAGATGGCACCATAGCCAAGTGGTAAGGCAGAGCTCTGCAAAAGCTTCATCCCCAGTTCAAATCTGGGTGGTGCCTCCAGAAACGCTCTTGCATAATCGGCAAGAGCATTTTTAATAATATTACGCTGCTGTGGTGGAATAGGCAGACACAAGGGACTTAAAATCCCTCGAAGGCGACTTCGTACCGGTTCAAGTCCGGTCAGCAGCACCACAGACGACAAATATTGCCAGTCAAATTAAGACGCAAAAAAGGCAACGAAATTACCGTTTTTGCATCTTAAAACTTAGCAAATTTGTCTTAGGGTGAGCGGTCGGGATAGTTCGAAATAGTGACGCTCGCAAAATGCTCGCTAGACCGTCACTTCGTTCCTTACAAGTCCGGTCAGCAGCACCACAGACGGTAACAACTAAAATTCGGGGTGTAGCGCAGTTTGGTAGCGCGCTTGGTTCGGGACCAAGAGGCCGTGGGTTCGAATCCCGCCACTCCGACCACGAAAAGACTTGCGGAAGCAAGTCTTTTACATTAGTGCGAGATAGTCCAAAATAGTTATACGTGTTTAGCTCCGCACGAATTAAGTGCAATAAAATAAAAGATTCTTGATTTTAATTGAATTTTATGATATATTATTAACATAAGTACTTTTATTATGAAAAAGTATGATAATTTTATTTAAGCTAATCAATATGTTTTATAATAGGATAAATAATTATGTTTTCTGATAGATACTTAAAGAAAAGTGATGACATACTTCAACAGGATGATATTGACCAAAAACTTAGGATTGATTTATGGAATACAATTCAAAAGTTTTATTTTGACAGAGTATACAGCTATATGTCTGATGATACATATTCGACATCAAGTTTGGGCTCATGTGTAAACAATTCATTAATTATTGATTTATATGAAAATTTTATGTTTAAGCCAATAGGTAATATGAGGTCTTGGAGATTGGGTTATATAAAAGAACAAATAGAAAAATTTTATAAAAATCTAGAATGGTATAGAGTTTATGATCTAGTAGAATATATAGATAATAAATTGAAAGATAAGTCTTATAGTACAGAGATAAATTTCAAGCTCGAGAGAAATAGGTCTGCATACAGATTAATAAGTAATAGCATTTGTCCTATAATAAACAAAGAAGAGCAAGATTCTATTCAATCAGCCTCAAATACAAAGTATGATAAGGTTAATAATCATATAAATAAGGCTATTGAGATTTTTTCTAATAAAGAAATTCAAGATTACGAAAATGTAATCAAAGAAAGTATTATTGCAGTAGAAAGCATGTGTTCAATAATTGTAGGTAACAAAAGCACATTAGGTGATGCATTAAAGAAGTTAGAGAAAAATGGACTGATAATGCACCCGTCGCTCAAAAGTGCATTCGACAAGTTGTATGGATATACATCTGATGCAAATGGCATAAGGCATGCTGGAGATATAGGGGGAAAAGATAGTACTTTCGCTGAAGCTAAATTTATGCTAGTTTCATGTAGTGCGTTTATAAATTATTTGATCGATAGTAATAAAGGTTAATGAGAATGTTTTATTCTTAGAGTTGAATCTAAATTAAATTATAATATTATCATAAAATACTGTTTATCAATTCGTCAATACTGACATTGAATATTTTGCTTAATTTTCGTAACATATCTATATTGGGTTCGGTTCGACCTTGTTCCCAATTTGCATAGCAACTTTCGACCACGCCTAGTTGATTTGCCACATCTTTTTGTGTCAACTGACAAAGTTTACGAACGTCTTTTAGATTCTTACAAAACAATTTATCCATAGATTGATTTTAATATATACTAGATAAAATGTCTTGACACTAGATAATTTGTCTAGTATAATTTAATCAAGATGGAGACTAAAAAATACTATAAATGTAAAAGATGTGAAATAAATCATGTTGAATCGGTGGACGAGTTTTGTTTGCTATGTAAAATAGATCTCAAGTTGGAACCGGAAACATTTCCTCGAAAAGAGTATTTTTGGAATGAGATCAAAAAATGTTTTGGATGTGCCACGTTATTAGATTCAAGAACAGATAGAAAATGTCCAAGATGCGGTTGGTTTAAGTGTCATATATGTGATGCTTGTGGTTGCAATTATCAAGGGAAAATATATTAACGGAGATGTATTATGGATAAGATTAGTCAATATACATGTTTAGATTGTATTGAAAATAGGAATGGTAATTGTTTTGGTGAAAATAAAACGTGCATAGATTTCAAATATGCTCCGACAGTATCGCAAGAAACTATGGATAATTGGCCGAAAACAGGGGATGCAACCTTTATGAGACAAACAGGACGCTCAAGAAATAATAATTAAGTACAATATCTTTATACTCTCTATTGTTGACAAACCCTTAAAATTAGCATATAATAAAAACATTAGAGGGAGTAGTCGGCGCAATAGCGTGGCAAGTCAACATACTGATAGAGATATCTGGCTTGAATTAAATGACGAGACTCGTGTTGGCTTTTTGCTATACGTTGAGTCTGTCAAAGTGGGTATAGCGAAAGAGGCTATACTTTTTTTATTTGGAGGGTGAAATGCTGCACGCGGTTGCTTTGGGATTTGGTCTTGCAATGGACGCGACTTGCGTATCTATGACCAACGCTATGGTAGAGAAGAATATGAAGATTCTCAAGGCTTTTCTCATAGCGTTGACGTTTGGCGTATTTCAGTTTGCAATGCCGCTTATCGGCTTCGGTATCGGTACGCTAATGGAAAGTTTTTTGTCGGCGTTCATTCCTATAATTGCGTTGGTATTGTTAAGCATAATTGGTATCAAGACGATAATCGAAAGCGTCAAGGAAAAGAAGAAGGGAGTAGAAGAAATTCAAGAAAAGAAAATCAAGTCCACGGAAGTGCTTTTGCAGGCGGTTGCCACTTCGATTGACGCATTGAGCGTGGGCGTATTGTATATCGAAGAGGGGATAAGTTACGCATTGATTTCATTTTCGATTATCGGGGTAATTACGGTGGCGTTGACTTTTATCGCCTTCTTTGTCGGAAGAAAATTCGGCTCTTTGCTCAAAAACAAGGCGTCCATAGTCGGCGGCGTTATACTAATAATTATCGGACTTGAAATTTTTATTGAATCATTTTTTGTCTAGAGTTTAACCTAAACGTAACTCTTATTATATATATTGTATAAATATTTATATATACATACAATATCTGCCAAAATATACGCGATTATGTATATTTATATAATATAATCGACTAATTATTTATATTTATGCAAAAATATGAATATTTTGCGTAAAAAATGAAAATTTATAAAATTTTATGCATAAAATTAGTTGCCAATACGCGTAGGTAAGTGATAAAATATAAATAGAAAAATATAAAAGGATGTACAATATGAAGAAAAAAGTGTTGATTGCGCTCTTAGTAGTCGCAATAATCAGTGTCAGCGTTATGGCTTTTGCAGGCTGTGACAACAGAGTTAAAGTCGGTTACCAATCAGGAACGACAGGTCAGTTCTATACTGATGAACTTATAAATATAAAAGGTATGGGTTATACTGACGCCGCATTAGCGGTTGAGAATATGATTGCGGGAAGAATTGAGTACGTGATCACAGATATCGCTCCGGCTAAGACAATCGCATCGCAAGATAAGTATAAGGATAAAGTTAAGGTAATTGACATACCTCTCACCGACGAATTCTACGGCTTTGCAGTCAATAAAGGACGCGACGATTTGAGATTGCAACTCAATGAGTTTATGACAAACAACGAGCAAAAACTCAAAGATTTGCAAATCGCTTACATAACTGGCGTTGTAGAACCTAAGATGATCGTTTCCGGCGATGAAAATGCTGAAAACGCTTTGATAGTCGCTACGGCCGCAAATTTCCCGCCATTTGAATACATTGAGGGCAATTTCTATGCGGGCTACGATCTTGAAGTAATGCAAATGTTCTGCGAGGCTTATAATTATCAGCTCGTAATCAAAAATATGAATTTCGACGCTATTATCAACAACGTCAACTTGGGCTCGGCTCATATAGGCGCTGCAGCGTTGACTTGGAGTGAAGAGCGCGCAAAGAACGTTAATTTTACTGTAGGGTATTACGACGCTACGCAAGTAATCATTTGCATGGCGGACGATACGACTTTTGATGATTGTAAATCAAGGGAGGACGTTGAGGCTATACTCAACTCACTGAAAAAATAAATTATGGACACAAAAGGACAGTTCGATCTTGTAACAGGGTGGAACTCACTTGTAGAGCAATTAATTACCAATAAAGGCTATTTGAAAGTATTGGCAGGTTTGCGCGATACTGCCATAATAGCCGTAGCTGGTCTTGTCATAGGTATCATTATTGGTACCTTGCTTGCCGTTACGAAGGTTGTTCCGCAGAAGAGATGGTACAACAAAATGTTTTCAAGATTGACTGACGTATACGTCGCGCTTTTCCGCGGTACGCCTATGGTCGTTCAACTTTTGATAATGTTTTACGTGCTATTCCCATTGATAGGACTTAGCGGCGTGCCAAGCTTGGTCGTCGCTATCGTCGCCTTCGGTATGAACAGCGGAGCATACGTCAGCGAGATAATGAGAAGCGGTATACTTTCTGTAGATAAAGGACAAATGGAAGCGGGTAGAGCGCTGGGCTTGGGATATTACAAGACGATGACGAACATAGTGCTTCCACAAGCGGTCAAAAATATTTTCCCAACGCTCGGCAACGAATTTATCGCGCTTGTCAAAGAAACGTCGGTAGTATCGTTTATTGCGATAACTGATTTGACAAAAGCATTCCAAGATATTGCGTCAAGTTCATACGAATACTTGATCACGTATTTGGCGCTTGCGTTGTGCTATTTGGTAATAGTATTTTTAATTACGATATGTATAAGACTTTTGGAAAGGAGGTTGCGCGCAAGTGAAAGAAAATAAGCAAGAGATAGAAAATCTCGAAGAAAAAGACGTGAGCAAGATGAAGACCGAAGCCAAAAGCGATTTAATGGTAGAAAAGAAGAGCGAGAAAAAGGCTGAAAAGAAGTCGGACAAAAAAGACTTAGTAAAGACCGAAAGCAAGAAAAAGCGTAAAAAGAAAAAAGACTCGGTCACTATCGACGTCAACAAACCTCTTTATTTCGTTAACGACAGCGATATAGAAAACAATCAAGATACGATTATCGGCGTCAAGAATATATATAAATATTTTGGCAAGACGAAAGTCCTCGGCGGAATTTCTTGCGAAATCAAAAGAGGCGAGAAAGTGGCTATCATAGGACCGTCGGGCAGCGGTAAAAGTACGTTGCTCAGATGTATGAATTTGCTCGAAGAGCCTACTTTCGGCGAAGTATGGCTTGAAGACAAACTTATCTCCAACATCGACCCATATCTTCACAAAAAGTTGATAAAGAGCAGTAAAACGTATAAGAAACTCTTAATGGTTGCCTTGAAGGAAGCTCTCAATTTGCCTCCTAAGCAAAAGGCTAATCTTGATGATTTGCAAGCGCAAGTGCCTGCAGAAAAATTGCAAGAGATATCTGAAAAAGTCATTAGAGAAATCAAATTAGAGGACAAACTCAAAAGACACGAAGGCAAAGATACCAAAAAGATTATCGACGCCTACGACAAGATTCACAACGTCAATATCAACAAGGCAAGACAGCGCGTGGGAATGGTATTCCAGCACTTCAATTTGTTCAACAACCTTACGATATTGGAGAATATGATTCTTGCGCCTGTGGAACTTAATCTCAAAAGCAGGAAGAAAGCCACTGAAAAGGCGTTGAAACTCTTGGAAAGGATAGGTCTTTTGGACAAGAAAGACGAATATCCGTCAAAACTTTCGGGCGGTCAGAAGCAAAGGGTAGCAATCGCAAGAGCGCTCGTAATGGACCCCGAAGTCATGTTGTTTGACGAACCGACCTCTGCGCTCGATCCCGAAATGGTAGGCGAGGTGCTTTCCTTGATAAAGGAACTTGCCGACGAGGGTATGACGATGGTTTTCGTCACGCACGAGATGAATTTCGCAAAAGAAGTCGCCAATAGGGTACTATTCCTTGACGGCGGAGAAATCGTCGAAGAAAACACGCCACTTATGTTGTTCAACAGCCCCCAAAACGAGCGTCTAAAAGACTTTTTATCAAAAGTATTGAAATAAAAAACTGCCCCTTAAGGGTGTGTTCCATAGGGAATTTACTATAAGCTAAATTTTAATCAGAATACATCCTAAAAGGCGAGTTAAGAATACGGAAGTTCGAGACATTGGACTTCCGTTTTCTTATGCAGTATAGATAAACTTGATTTTCTGTTCGTTTTTTGCTATAATAGTAAAAACCAAAATTAAATGCTATTGTGCAGGAGGTAAAGTATGTATAATTCCCAACTGACAACATTCATTTCGGTGGTTGAGAACGGCAGTTTTACAAAAGCTGCGGACGCATTATTTATCACACCGCCCGCCGTTATGAAGCAAATAAACACTTTGGAAGAACGGCTTGGCATAACTTTATTTGACCGCACAAATCACGGTTTACAACTTACCGAAGCCGGCAAGAGTTTTTTGCAAGACGCCAAGTATATTATTGACTATTCGGACAGGGCAATCGAAAAGGCGAGAGAGATTGACAATAAGGACAAGGTACAGTCAATCCGTATCGGCACTTCTATAATGACGCCAGCCAAGTTTTTACTTGACGTATGGGCGGAAATACAGAAGTTCAATCCATACTTAAAAATCGAATTGATCCCGTTTGAAAACACGCCTATAAATTCGGTGGAGATACTCAAAAATCTCGGCAAGCATATCGACATAGTTGCAGGACTGTACGATGACAACTTTTTGAAAGAGCGTGGGTGTCAGGCGGCGCATTTATACGATAAACAGCTACTGTTTGCAATTCCCGTAACAAATCCGCTATGCAGTAAACACAAAATAGAACTTGCGGATCTGAAAGGGCAAAAAGTATTGCTTATCCGTAAAAATTGGAACGAGTACATAGACGAGCTTCGAGAAGATTTAACGGCAAGCGGTGTAACGATTGAAGAATTTGAAATGTTCAATCTCAATGCTTATAACAGAGCAGTACAAGAGAACGTTCCTATTATCACAGTAGAAGGTTGGGAGGACGTGCATCCACTGTTGAAAATCGTTCCGGCCGATTGGGAATATCGCATTCCGTTCGGAATACTTTATTCGCCTACGCCGTCCAAACAAGTTAAAGACTTTATCGGGGCAATGAAAAAGATTTCACTACAATAAAATACAGATAAATTAAAGGCAGACCGAATAAAACGGTCTGTCTTTTTGTATATACTTTTAGTTCATACAGTAAACAAACTTGCAATTCCCTTTTGACAGGGTATGTGTTAAACTATTATTGTAAACAAATAGTTTGGAGGAATTATCAATGGAATACGTAACTTTAACTAACGGCGTTAAAATGCCGCAGCTCGGATACGGCGTGTATCAGGTATCGAAAGACGAATGCGAGAGATGCGTTCTCGATGCGCTCAAAGTGGGTTATCGTCATATCGACACGGCGCAGAGCTACTTTAACGAAGAAGAAGTCGGTAATGCAATAAAGAAATCGGGCATTCCCCGCGAAGAAATATTTATAACCACGAAAGTTTGGATTGAGCATTACGGCTACGAACAGACCAAGAAATCTGTTTTTGAGTCAATGCAAAAATTAAAAGTAGATTATATAGACCTTGTACTTCTTCATCAGCCGTTCGGAGATTATTACGGAGCTTGGCGTGCGCTCGAAGATATGTATGCGGAAGGCAGAATCAGAGCAATCGGCATATCGAACTTCTATCCCGACAGAATGATAGACCTTGCTTCCTTTGCGAGAATTAAGCCTATGGTAAATCAAGTTGAAACGCACCCGCACAATCAACAAATCGAAGCACAGAAATGGATGGAGAAATACGGTATTCAAATCGAAGCGTGGGCGCCGTTCGGCGAAGGACGCGGAGGACTGTTCACAAACGAAACGATTGTGGCAATCGGGAAAAAATACAATAAGTCGGTTGCGCAAGTTATACTTCGTTGGGAGTTGCAGCGCGGTATAGTCGTTATTCCAAAATCGGTGCATATCGAAAGAATGGAACAAAACTTCAACGTGTTTGATTTTACTCTTTCGGAAGAAGATATGCAGGTTATGGCAAGTCTTGACAAAAAGGAA
>JAAVHS010000014.1 GCA_014799575.1 Clostridiales bacterium
TTTGAGTTGGAAAGAGTCGACGATAGCCAAGTGAATATAACCATTACTGCAAAAGATATGAACGGCAACGCAATTACTCTTACAAATCCGGCGTATACAGTCAACAGCGGAGTACTTACATTCAATGCCCAAACGGTAGGCGAGTATACAGTTGAAGTAACGCCTCAGTCGGGAAAATATTGGTCGGACGGTAGTAGCGCAAGTACAATGACGTTTACCTACTACTTAAAATATCACGTTGCGCCTTTTAACATAAAGGGATTATTGACACGACCCTATAACGGTGCAGATCAGTATTTTGAAGTAGAACATTACGACGCTACATATATGACAGTAACGCCGTCGGCGGGTTGTAGTTTTGCACAAATACCCGCAGGGCAGACAAACGCAGGCAATTGGGCAATAGTGGCGAAAAATGCGAGTGCAACGGCGTATAGCGTAAGAGTCGATTTGCTTGATACCAAATTTATGGAATGGGACGAAACTCCGACAAATTCGTCGAGTAAGTATTTTGACATAACTATAGAGCAAAAGACTTTGAATATACAAACTTCGCAAATATGGAGTACGTCAGCGTATACTTCCGCTACCTACGTTTTGGATATAGATTGCTGTGACGAAGATATAGGCAAACTTCAATTTATAGCGTCGTATATTGCGCCTGACGGTACTACGAATCCTATCAACGGTAGCGATATACCCGTTACGTCTTCGACGGATAAGAAAGTGACGGTAACTATACCTTCTACTTTGCCTGCGGCTACACAAACTTATCAGTACGTACTTGAATTGAAGAGCGGAGTTGCGGCAAACAACAACTATAAGATGAGTGCGCAAAACAAGGTGAATTTTAGCGTAGGTAACAAGCAGATAAGTCTTACGGACGCAGATATACATTGGCGATACGCTCATCAGACTTTAACCGGCGGAACGTATAGAGATATAGTCGCAAGCGATTTGGACAGTCAAGGAGTATTCAATGTAGATTACGATAAAGACAATAAGCAAGCGTATTTTTTGGACGTAGACCTAAATCAAACTTTGGGAAATGATATCAACACGCTTGATTATACGCTTTCGGGAGTTCAAGAGACCGACGCAGGCGATTATACCGCTACGTTCACAATAAAAGTGAAAAGTGGCGTCAGCGGCGTAGTCATACCGCAGGGCAAGGACACGTTTACGCTCAAATGGAGAATAAACAAAGCCAAATTGGATTTGTCGTCCGTCGCTTGGGATTATACAAATCCCTTGCCATTCAACAACAAGACTCAGACGGTAAGTTTAATATTGCCCGCAGGACTTGAAGCGACGTATTTATCGTCGAGCAATCAGGGAAAAAGCGTAAGTAAAGCATATAATGCGGTTGTAACGGCTATTACGATTACAGACCCTGATATGAACAAGAATTACCATACGCCGACTGTTGGCGGAAACGGTACTACTTATATCTACAACGGAAGCGGAAGCGACTTGCCTTGGACTTTGCCGTGGGAAATATGCGTTGGACCGCTTGATTTGGAATGGGAAGCAGTAGATATTTACACTGACAGCAATGGAAGGAAGTTTAAGTACGCGCAAGTCAAGAATGATTTCAAGATGTATATAAGCGGATATGAGTATTATACTCTTGCCGAATACAACAACGGCAATCCTACGGTTCAACCTAGGACTTTGGACGATATTGAGGTAGTGGCGGGACAGGCCGATACGTATTATGCGGTTGCAATATTTGATAGCGCGATGTGGGGAAGTAGTTATTACATAACGTCGGCTACGCAAGCCAAAGACTTTACCGTCGGTTCGACCAAGACGGAAATATTTATCGAGATGACGCAAAGGAATCACACGTACGACGGACAAAAGTTCGGCGACGGATGGCAGATAAAACAAGGAAGTTCGCCGATAAGTCCCAATGTGGTATTAGACGAATACTATTCGATTGCAAGCGACGGAACGAGAACGTTGTTGACTGACGGAGCGCCAAAGGACGCGGGAAAGTACGTCGTAGCGTTCAGTTTTAGAGATCCCGACGATGCGAGTGAATACGAAATGGTAATCGAAGAAATAGAGTTTGAGATAGAGCAAGCGGAAATTGAGATTGCTTTGAGCAAGAACGAATACACTTACGACGGACAAGGCAAGGGCGGAGAGTTCGTCGTCACAACTGGCAACTATAACGTAAGCGATTTGCTAAAGACCTATTACAAGGGAAATACCAAAGACTTTCCATTGTCAGCAGGCGAATTGCCTTGCGATACAGGAAAGTACATTGTCGAATTGTCATTGCCTGCTGCTGACCAAAATAATTATAGAATAAAAAGCGGAGATGAAGAATTTGACTTTGAAATAGCAAAAGCGAAGATAGTGGCTAAGTGGGTAAACGGAGATAATAATATCCCGGTACTCTCGGGCTTGGACGATACGTTGAAAGCGATAGTCGGCTACTTATACTACGACGAAGAAGGCAACCAACTTGAAGACGGAGCAACGTTGGAGATAGGAAAGAGTTATAAGGTCAAGGCTATATTCTTGGGTGACAACGCGAAGAACTATGAGTTCGTGACCGAAGACGGACAGGCAACGCCCAACGATAGCGCGGAAACTGAGCAAGAGTCGTTTACGTTAACGGCAGGAAACAGCGGTGGCTCTCTTGGCGGAGTTACCGGCGGAGACGGACAAGACCCAAGCGACCCCGAAAATCCTGCGCCCGGAAGCGGTTTTGATTTCAGCAAGGTAACCGAGGCTCTCAAACAGTGGTGGCAAGTAATCGCCAGCGCAATAAGCATAATCTTGATAGTTGCGTTTATGGCAAAAGGCTTAGGCTACGCTAGCAAGAAGAAAGAGAACAAGCGACTTATAGACAGCAAGTATAGCGCATACGCGGTAGGACTGTTTGGAATAACAATGACCAACTGGACGATAATCGCTTGCATACTTATGGGAGTGGCGGTCTTAGCGTTCATCTTTATGCTATTGGAAAAGAGCGGATACAAGAAATCTTTACGCGCTTTGGACGACGCAAAAGAAGATTATTCGCGCAACAAAGAAGAGATGATGTATATGCGTATGATGGGCGGACAGCCCAAGATGAACGGCGGAATGGGTATGGGAGCGCAAGGCTTTGTATATACTCAACAACCTCAATTTGCCTTAGAAGACATACGCGGAATAGTAGCGGATACTATGAACAATATGTTGCCCAACGTAACTCAGTATTTGCCGCAAGAAGCGTCATACAACGACGAAATCATTCAACAACTCATCGAGCAAAACGCGCAGAATGAAGAGCGNATNAGACAACTTACNNAAGANAANGANGAAANGATAAGAGANCTTACNGNNCAAAACCAAGAGATTATCCGCAANCTTGCGCAAGGACAGGAAATGCTTATGCAAAGACTTGTCGAGCAACCGAAAGATACGGTAAACGAGGACGTNATAGANAAGTTGNTNGAGAAACTCGCNAAGCANCAAGANNCCGANAAAGANGCNGANAAGGAAGTCGCGGCAACTGCCGTAAGCGAGGAGTTGCTCAAAAAACTCATTGAAGGNCAAGAAATGTTAATGCGCAAATTGTCCGAGAAAGATGAGGAAAAGACGGTAAAGGTAATGCCTATGCCAATGCCGACAAACGGCAACGAAGAGATAATCAAGAGCCTTATCGAAGGACAAAGGTCGATAATGGAAAAACTTGTCGANAANCCCAACGAGAAAGTTGTCGAGAAGATAGTCGAAAANGAAGCGGTCAAAGAAGTNCCCGTTGAGAAGAAAATCGTCGAGGTAGAGAAAGTNGTTCCTATGCCGNTTGAGAAACCNNCNCCAAANGCGAAAGCNNCCGCGCAAAGACTTACGCTTGACGAGGCGTACGCTAAACTTTCGGCNACGCAAAAGAAGATTTTCGATACGCTCAAAGCCTACGCAATGAGCAAAGACAANTGCAAAGAGAAGAAGTCGACNTATTTCACGGTNCTTGGACAATCTACNGTCAATCCGCTTGTCAAGTTGACGATTAAGAAAAACACGACCGTCGCAATGTTCAAAATGGAAGACGAGTATATGAAAGATATTCGCAANAACGCAACGAGCGACGGCACGAAAGTNAAAGTCAAAGAAACNGAACTTATTGTCGGCGACAATCANGCNNTNNNTACCGCAAAAGAAATGATTGACCTNAGGGAAGACCAAATCGAACGNTACAACGAATACCTCAAAGAACANAANTCTATGAGAAAGAAATAGTAATAGTGAATAGTGATGAGGTAAAAAAAGAGCAAGCATTACGCTTGCTCTTTTGCTATGTNCGATAATTATNACACNTTNTACGTATCGTTGGTCGGTTCGCCGACGTACACTTTCGGGCTTACGCCGACAATCTTTTTGAATACTCTNGAAAANTAGAGTTGGTCGGTGAANCCGCATCTTTCNGCAATCTCNTAGATTTTNAGACCGTTGATATTTCTCGAAAGCAAAAGTTTTTGCGCCGCATTGATACGGGTGGTGTTGAGGAATTGCAAAGGCGAGATNCCTTTTTCTTTGATGAACTGACGTCTGACGTAGTCNTTGGANANNTCGAATTCGTCGTANATGGAATCGATATTGAAGTTNGCGTCGGAGAAGTTCTCGATAATAGCGTTGGAAATAATCTCGATATGGTGGCTTTGTTGCATAGTGCCGTCGAATTGAGATATAAAGCCGAGTATAAGGTCGGTAAACGCCATTATTATGTTGGACGAACAACTTTGCGTAGCGGAGAAGTGACGGAAACACATATTCATNGTNGTGTACAAATCTCTTTGTTGGTTGTCCTTGACTACGATTGCGTTCTTGAACGTAGGCGACCAGCCTGCTACCGTCATATGTATATTTCTNAANCCGCTGTGGGAAGTGTTGCTGTGCAAAGTATTTGGGGGAATTACCACCATTTCGTATTGCGAATATTCGAGCGGTCTTGAATTTTCAAAGACGATTCTGCCCGAGCCGTTGGTGCAGTAGATTATCTCCCAATAATTGTGCTTATGCTGTTTAACGTCATAAGTCTTCATATTTTTTCCGATGTAATTGATAATTGGCATATTTTCCTCCGAATTCCNTTTCTTTTGCGTTTAATAGTAAAGCCATTATACACTATCAATACCATTTTGTCCATAATTTTTCAACAAAAAGAGTATTGTTTTTTTTATCAGTCTATATTATAATAAAATTGTAATTCTAAAAAATTATGCATTTGAGGAGTTTTATGGAAAAATATAGAATTTATCAAGCTATCAAGCAAGAAGGCGTAGTCGTCGTAATCAGAGGCAAAAGCGTAGAGCAAGCAATCAAGACAGTCGACGCTTGTTATAAAGGCGGAATTAAGATTATCGAAGTCACTTTTACCGTACCGAGAGCTGATGAAATCATTTCAAAACTCAGCGAGAAGTACGCAGGNACTGATATGGTAATCGGCGCAGGCACTGTACTTGACCCCGAGACGGCAAGAATCGCTATGCTCGCAGGNGCGAAGTTTATCGTNTCCCCGTCGCTCAACGTNGANACTATNAAGATGTGCAACCGCTACGGTATACCTATGATGAGCGGTATTATGACCCCGACAGAAGCGCAGACGGCTATGGAATACGGCGTGGACATTCTCAAAATGTTCCCNGGCGATATTGCCAAGCCTGCCGGACTTAAAGCGCTCAAAGGACCTTTTCCGCAAGCCAANATTATGCCTACGGGCGGCGTGAGCAACGACAACGTNGANGAGTGGTTCAAAGCGGGAGCGTACGCAGTCGGCGCAGGTTCGTTCTTGACNAAGGACGCNAACGACGGCAATTACGATAAAGTAGAAAGCACGTGCAAGGCTTTCGTTGAAAAGGTAAAGGCNATTATCGGAGGTAGAAAATAATGGCNAAGGTNGTTACTGTCGGCGAAATTATGATGCGTTTGCAACCGAGCGGATACAAGCGCTTTATGCAAGCGGAAAGTTTTGATATAGTATTCGGCGGAGGCGAAGCGAACGTTGCGGTATCNTTGGCGCAGTTCGGCGAGGACGTGGCTTTNGCNACNAAGTTGCCNAACAACGCTATTGCGGACAAGTGCGTAAAGGAATTGCGCGGTTGGGGNGTNGACACCTCAAAGATTGTCAGAGGCGGAGACAGAATNGGNATTTACTTNTGCGAAAAGGGATGTTCGCAAAGAGGTAGCAACGTNATNTANGACAGAGCGGGAAGTTCTATCGCNACCGTTGGCGAAAACGANTTTGANATCCCTGCAATGTTGGACGGCGTNGAGTGGTTGCACTGGACGGGCATCACTCCCGCAATTTCCGACAATATGGCTATCGTAATGGAAAAGATTCTCGTNGAGGCAAAGCGCAAGGGCATTACNGTGTCTTGCGACCTCAATTACCGTAAGAAACTTTGGNCNAGAGAAAAGGCTTGCAANGTAATGAGCAAACTCGTAGGTTACGTCGACGTGCTTATCTCCAACGAAGAGGACAGCAAAGACGTATTTTCAATCGAGGCGGAGAATACNGACATCAACGCGGGCGTGCTTTCCGTAGCGGGCTATGAGAGCATAGGCAAGCAGTTGATGGCAAAGTTCCCGAATATNAAGTACGTCGCGTTCACGTTGCGCGAGTCCATTTCGGCGTCTTGCAACGGTTGGTCGGCTTTGCTTATGGACGGCAAGAACGTATACAAATCCAAAAAATATATGATTGATATCGTAGACAGAGTGGGCGGGGGCGACAGCTTCGGCGCAGGTCTTATCTACGGACTTCGCAANAACTTGGGCGGACAAAAGACGATTGAGTTTGCAGTCGCTTCGTCCTGTCTTAAACATACCGTCGAGGGCGATTTCAATATCGTCAGCGTCGACGAAGTAAATAAACTCGCCGGAGGTGACGGAAGTGGCAGAGTGCAAAGATAAAGTAGTCAATTTGCTCAACACCAAATACGCAAAGAAGATTTACGACGAAGTAAAGGATTTGCCAATAATCGATTATCACTGTCATCTCTCGCCCAAAGAGATTTACGAAGATTTGCCTTTTGGTAATATCGGCGAAATGTGGCTTGCGGGCGACCACTATAAGTGGCGACTGATGAGAGCGTTCGGCATTGANGAAAAGTATATCACGGGCGACGCCGATTACAAGGAAAAGTTTATGCAGTTTTCCAAAGCGGTCGGTTACGCTTACGGCAACCCGATAAAAGACTGGGTTGCGCTCGAANTGCAATTCTTCTTTGGCATTACCACTCCTCTCAACGAAAAGACCGCGAGNGAGATTTGGGATAAAGCCAACAAGGTAATAGAAGAGAAAAAACTCTCGCCGAGAAAACTCATTGAGATGGCGAACGTCGAGTATATCGCGACGACGGACGACCCTTGCGACGATTTGAAGTATCACGCGCTTATCGCCGAGCAAGGACTTTTGAANGCAAAAGTCGCGCCGTCATTCAGAGTAGACAATATCGTGCTTGCAAGAGATAANGGCTACGNCGATTATATCGCGAAACTTTCTAGCGCAAGCGGTATCAANATAACCGATCTTGCAAGTNTGCAAAAAGCAGTCCTTGCAAGAATGGACTATTTCGTCGANAGAGGTTGCAAATTCTCCGACGTAGGCGTGCAAGGNTTTCCAAAGNNNGTNGCGCNTTTTGAAGAAGCCNACAAGACTTTCGTNAGACTTCTTGCGGGCAAGAAAGTGGACGACGANGACTTCGACGGACTTTGGGGATATTTGTACGTATTTTTGGGAAAAGCGTACGCCCAAAGAGGTATGGTGATGCAACTTCACCTTGCCGTAACTCGCAACTCCAACAGCGTTATGTTTGANAGATGCGGAAGAGATTCGGGCTTTGACTGCGTAGGCGACGCTTTCGACGTGTCCTATATTAAAAATATAATCAATATTATGAACAGCGAGGGCGGTCTGCCNAAGACTATCGTATATACGCTCAATCCGACGATGTACTATCCGCTCGTGACAATGTGCGGAGCGTTCAAGGACGTCGTGCTCGGTATAAGTTGGTGGTTCTGCGACCACAAGAGAGGTATGTACGATACGCTCAATACGCTTTCGGAACTCAGCCATATCAACTCGCTTGTAGGTATGCTTACTGACAGCAGAAGTTTCCTATCCTANACAAGGCACGATTATTACAGACAAATCGTATGCGACTTTTTAGGTTCTCTTATGCAGAGCGACGACGATATTTATGCAATCGAAGTGGCGAAAGCGCTTTGCTACGGCAATGCGAAAAAAATCGTGGAGGGCAAATAGATGAGTTTTAAGATGACTTTCCGTTGGTACGGCAAAGACGATAAAATTACGCTCGAACAGATAAGACAAATTCCAAGCGTAGTCGGTATCGTATCGGCGATATACGATACGCCCGTAGGCGAGGTGTGGAGCAATGAATCCATTGCCGCTATGAAGAAACAAATCGAGGACGCGGGCTTGACTTTCGAGGTGGTCGAGAGCGTACCCGTTCACGAAGATATAAAACTCGGCAACGCCAACGCAAAGCGACTTATCGAGAATTATAAAGAGAACGTAAGAAGGCTTGGCAAAGCGGGGGTAAAGTGCATTTGCTACAACTTTATGCCCGTGTTCGACTGGCTTAGAAGCAACCTTGCTCAACCTTTGGCTGACGGCTCCAACGCTTTGGCGTACGATCACCAAACCGTACTCAATCTCAATCCTTTGACGAGCGAACTTTCTTTGCCCGGTTGGGATGCGAGTTATACCAAAGAAGGACTCAAAGATTTGCTCAATCAATACAAGGATATTGACGAAGAAAAACTTTGGGAAAATATGACGGTCTTCCTCAAAGAAGTAATACCTGTCGCTGAGGAGTGCGGCGTCAAGATGGCGATACATCCCGACGACCCACCGTGGGGAATATTCGGACTTCCGAGAGTAATCACTTGCGAGGAAAATCTCAAAAGATTTCTTTCAATCGTCGATTCTCCGTCCAACGGCGTAACGTTTTGCACGGGTTCGCTCGGCGTAGCTCCGACCAACGACCTAGTCAAGATGATACATACTTGCAAAGGCAGAATGCCGTTCGTACATTTGAGAAATATCAAGATTACGGGCGACCACTGCTTTGAAGAGAGCGGTCATCTTTCGAGCGAAGGCAGTCTTGATATGTACGCTATTATCAAGGCTTTGCACGACGACGGCTTTGACGGATACGTCCGTCCCGACCATGGCAGAATGATTTGGGGCGAAACCGGCAGAGGCGGTTACGGACTTTACGATAGGGCTTTAGGCGCGATGTATTTGCAAGGTATTATTGAAGCTGTCGAAAAGGGTAACTAGTAAGAGTCAAGTAGGCAACCGAATGCGTATAGCAACGCACCTTTTGCCTGATCTACGAGACGACAGCAGGTCACGTACACAAAGTACGCTCACCACTCGGTCGCTCTTGCTAAGACAAAATCTGCATCACTCTCCGCATTCGTTACAAACTTTGGTTAAGCGGATTTGATGTAAAATAAATTGATATAAAATAAATAAAAAATAAAAAGAAATAAGAGACGATAATTAAGTGACGCATTCAAGATTGTGTAAGCGATTTTTATGATAAGAAGGATAGGCGTTGCGCTCGTAGCAGAGTTACGAGCGTGTTGGCTAGACGAACTTAACGTGAAAATCGATAGCAAGATTGATGCAAGAACTTGATTTAAGGCTCGGAGGAAAATATGAAAGATAAAGTAGTAGTAATTACCGGCGCAGGCGGAGTGCTTTGTTCCACGATAGCAAAGGCGTACGCAAAAGAGGGCGCAAAGGTCGCTCTTTTGGGCAGACGTCTTGAGAATTTGCAAGTCGTGGCCGACGAGATAGCAAAGGACGGTGGAATAGCGAAAGCCTATGCGGTGAACTGTCTTGAAAAAGAGGCAATGGAAGAAGTAAGAAAGTCAATTTGCAAGGACTTGGGCGCGTGCGATATTCTCGTCAACGGCGCAGGCGGTAATCACCCGAAGGGTACTACTACGAGCGAATATTTCAATCAAGCCGACGTAGACGACAGCGATAAAATTTCATTCTTTGATTTGAATGAAAGCGACGTAGATTACGTGTTCAAACTCAACTTCTTGACGACCTTTTTGACAACGCAGGTCTTTGCAAAAGATATGTTGGGTCGAGGCGGAATCGTAATCAATATCACGAGTATGAACGCATTCAGACCGTTGACGAAAATTCCTGCGTATTCGGGCGCAAAAGCGAGCGTGTCCAACTTTACGCAATGGCTTGCGGTACACTTCGCAGGCGAGGGCATAAGAGTAAACGCAATAGCCCCCGGATTTTTCGTGACCAACCAAAACAGAGGTATGCTCTTCGATAAAGACGGCAAGCCTACGGCAAGGACGCAAAAGATACTCGCAGGCACGCCTATGAGAAGATTCGGCGAGGCTGAAGAATTGATTGGCACGGTAATGTGGCTCTCCGACGACGACAAGTCGGGATTTGTCACGGGCGTGGTGATTCCTATTGATGGGGGGTTTTCCGCATACTCAGGGGTATAATAGGCAGACCGCATATAGCGGCGCGCCTTTCGCTTGATCGTCGGGTCTCGGGGTGACGACATGTACGGCAAGTACACTTGACGCCACCGCTCGCCCTAGCTAAAACGAAATCCACACCACTCTCTGCGGTCTTTCGTGAGGCGTTGTTCAAGCGAATATGTAAATCTAAACCACTCTCCGCACTC
This sequence comes from Clostridiales bacterium, assembly GCA_014799575.1. Taxonomy (GTDB): domain Bacteria; phylum Bacillota; class Clostridia; order Christensenellales; family UBA3700; genus RACS-045. The sequence continues at coordinate 10,707 of JAAVHS010000014.1, forward strand.
GCCACATACTTTGTGAAAGCGGATTTGATGATGTCATTCCAAGCGAAGTCGAGGAATCTCATCTATAATAAATAAATATATTAGGGGAAAGAATTATGTTGAAAATTGCAGTTATCGGATTAGGTAGCAGAGGAAAGAATTACGGCACGCATTTCGCAAAGAGAGACGACGTGCAAATTGTCGCGGTATGCGATAAATATCAAGAAAAGATTGACAAGATTAAGGGGCTTTGGAAAGTCCCCGACGATAAGTGCTTTACCGACGAAAAGGACTTTTTCGCGTTGGGAAAGATAGCCGACTGTATGCTTATAGCGACGCAGGACAGAGACCACTACGCGCACGCTATGAAAGCGCTCGAATTGGGATATGACATACTTGTGGAAAAACCTCTTTCGCCGAATATCGAAGAATGTTTGGAAATCGAAGAATTCGCGAGAAAGCAAGGTTGCAAGGTGCTCGTCTGCCACGTGCTTAGATACGCGAATTATTATAGAAGAATAAAGCAGATGTTGGACGCAGGCGTAATCGGCGATATTCAACTTATCAAGCACGACGAGAACGTGTCTTATTGGCATTTCTGTCACTCGTACGTCAGAGGCAACTGGAGAAGCGAGCAAGAGACTTCGCCGATGTTGCTTGCAAAGTGCTGTCACGATATGGATTTGATGTATTGGTTCACGGGAAGCAAATGCAAGAGTTTGAGTTCCTACGGTTCGCTCTCTTATTTCAACAAAGAGCATAAGCCCGAGGGCGCAACGGCAAACTGCTTTGACTGTCCTCATAGAATGACGTGTAATTTCGAGGTAGAGCATCAATATCTCGGCAGAAAGAAATTTATCGGCAGAGGCAAGAAAAAATTCCTTTGGGGAACGTACGCTTTCTGTACTTCGTCAAAGAAAAAGGACGTTCTACACGCTTTGAAGACTGACGAAAAAGCAAAGCGTTGGGCAAGATGCGTATTCGCTTGCGACAACGACGTAGTAGACTGCCAGACGGTAAATATGGAAATGGAAAACGGCGTGAGAATTTCTTTCACGGCAAACGCTTTCAACGAGCAAGACCATAGACATACGGAAATAAGAGGTAGCAAAGGTATCTTGATTGCCGACGATAGAGGCAGCGTGATTAGACTTAAACTATTCGGTCAAAAGGAAAAGAAAATTATCGTCAATATTATTCCGGTCATCAAAGGACACTTTGGCGGCGACCAAGGAATAGTAAAGGCGACGGTGGGTATGTTGACCAACAATTCCGACCCGAGTATGCAATACACTTGGATAAAAGACACTATAGAAAGTCACAGAATCGTTACCGCTGCGGAGATATCCCGTCACGAGGGCGGCAGAACGGTAAATATGAGCGAGATACCCGACATAAGGGAATAGAATATGGATATATTTTCTTCGACAATACGAATACTGCCAAAGGACAACAAGACTCATATCAGAGTATCTTTTGAAGTTCCGCAAGGCTTGAAGTGTGTGACTGTACGTACCGCCTATTCGCCGAAGTATGAGTACGACGAGGAAAAATGCATCAGACTTATCGACGAGGGATTGAGCGCGCAAGACGTGGCGAAACCTCTCTCGTATGAGGACAAACGCAGATGCGTTCCGCTGTCCAACCATATCGCGTGGTCGCTTGAGGATTGCGAAAAGGTGTTGGGTACGGAGCATAGACATAGGCCCGACCAAACGCACGTTGTCAGCGAGGTCTATTCGTCCAACGGCTTTATCAAGACGAAGCCTCTCGGCGGGAAGTGGAGTTTGATAGCGAGCGTCAATAGTATAGCAACGGATTATATAGACGTAATAGTCGAAGTCAAAGGATACGACGAGTATCCCGAGATTGCCCCAAAGCAGAGTTACGGCAACGACGTGGCGACAAATGATAGCGCGGACGGCAAATTGAGTTGGCAAAGAGTGGAAATGCACTGCCACACCGTGGCTTCCGACGGGGATATGCAACCCGAAGAGTTGGTACAAAACGCGATAAGGCGAGGCTACAAAGCCATTTGTCTTACCGACCACAATACAATCAGCAACGTCGAAGAGACGAAGAAGTACGGCGAGAAATACGGACTTGTCGTATTAGGCGGAATAGAGTGGACGACCTTTTGGGGACACATGACCGTCATCGGCGGAAACAGCGACGTGAATTGGCTTGATATCACGCCCAAAAATATCAACGCTTGCATAGTCAGGGCGAGAGAGCGCGGAGACATCGTCACGCTTGCCCACCCAAAGAGATTGGGCTCGCCGCTCTGCGCGGGATGTCACAATAATTTGCCTATCACGAATTGGGATTACCTCACGTCTTACGAGGTATGGTCGCATTACAATCCCAACGTGTCGGCTACCGACCTTTTGGCAAAACGCGAGTGGATAAGCCTGCTTGACAAGGGATATAAGCTTTGCGCGCTATACGGCTACGACTGGCATTCGCCCGACGAAGGCGGACCGAGTTTCGCGTATACCTATTTGGGAATAGACGGCAAACTTTCGCAAGAAAGCGTAATGAAAGCCGTAGAGGACGGCAGGACTTATATCACCATGGGCTACGCAGTCGAATTGAGTTTATCTGACGGGGTAAGGTCATTCGGTATAGGCGATAGCGTGGAGACGGGAAGATATACGCTTACGATAAAATGTCAAAGACAAAAGGACTATCCTTTCGAGAGCGTATTGCAAAAAGTGGCGGTATGTTCGGGCGTCCAAGAGGAGTTGCAATTCGACTGCTCGGACGGCGAAACGATAACGCATAAAATAGAAATAAGAAATCAAGGATATTTGCGATTCGAAGGCAGAGGAATTGTGCAAGGAATTCAATCCGACGTCTTTATCACAAGTCCTATATATATCAAGGAGAATTGAATATGATAACTGCGCACGGCGGAGCAATGGGTACGGGAAGAAATACGCAAGCCTATTTCGACAGAATAGACGAGTACAAGTCTGACGCAATAGAAGTGGATATTTGGAAGAGAGGAAAATTGCTTTATCTTTCGCATTTACCTGCTATTTCTTGCAAGAAGAAATTGACTTTGCGATACGCTTTCGAGGTAGCCAAAGAAAAGCGCGTGAAGATAAATTGCGACCTCAAACAAAAAGGGATTATCGCCGAAGTAATCGCGCTCGCAAAAGAAGTCGGAATGGAGGACTTGCTCATTTTCACAGGATGTGTTAAACTTGAAGATAGCAAGTATATCGATTGCGGAGAGGCTTGGTTCAACTCTATGGGTATCAAGTACGTTACGGCAAACGTCAAGACGCTCAAAGAGAAATTGACGAGTTACAACAATCCGCACTTTGCAGGCTTGAATTTGAAGTATACGAAAATCAACGACGAGTTCTTGGAAGAGTGCAAGAAGTACGATTTGAAGTTGAGCGTATTCACTATTGACGACGAGGAAGTAATGAGAAAGTACGCAAAGAAAATCGACGGAAATATCACGACCAACAAACCGCTCACAGTCAGAGAAATCGTAGAGGGATAATTGATATAAAGGGGAAAGAAATGAAAAGACTTGCCGTTATCGGAATAGGAAGAATGGGTTCTAGGCACGCGCGCAACCTTGCAAAAGGCGTCGTTAAAGGCGGGAAGTTGGTTGCCGTATGCGACGTTGACAAGCAAGTTTTGGACGGCTTTTGCGCTAAGTACAAGGTGTCGAGATACGAGGACTATATCCAAATGCTCGATAAAGAAAAACTTGACGGCGTGATAATAGCCACTCCCCACAAATCGCATATCGCTATTGCAAAAGAGTGCGTAAAGCGAGGAATACATACGCTTTTGGAAAAACCTATCAGCGTGACTACCAAAGAGGCGGAAGAGATAGTAGACGTCTTGAAGGACAACGACAAAGTAATCGGCGCAATGATGTTCAATCAGCGCACGAATAGAATGTACGCAAAGGCGAAAGCGCTCATTGCCGAGGGCAAGATAGGCAAAATTCAGAGAGTGAATTTCATTGTTACAGACTGGTATCGCACTCAGTTCTATTACGATATGGGCGGATGGCGCGCAAGCTGGTCGGGCGAAGGCGGCGGCACGCTGATAAATCAGTGCGTACATCAGTTGGATATATTGCAATGGCTTATCGGTATGCCCGAAAGGATTTCCGCAACTTGCAAGACGGTGGGCAGGAATATCACGACTGAAAACGACGTGACGGCGGTTCTCTCATACAAGGACTTCGAGTGCGTGTTCACCGCGTCCACTCACGAAGTACCGGGAACTAATCGACTTGAAATCGCAGGCGACAAGGGTAAGATAGTCATAGAAAAATTCAAGATGTATTATTGGCTCAACGATTACGCCGAAAGCGAAATCAACGCGAGAGCAAAGCGCGATTACGGCAACAAGCAGGATAAGAAGAGCAAGAAGAAATCTCTATCTTACGGCTTGATGCGAATGATATACGACGGCATCTACGGACAGCAGTCTAGGATAATCAAAAACTTTGTCAGGGCAATGGAATGCGGCGACAAGAGCGTATTGCTTGCGCGTATGGAAGAGGGCATCAACGGCTTGACGCTTATCAACGCAATGAATATGTCCTCGTGGCTCAATAAGCCCGTCGACTTGCCGCTTGACAAGGACGCGTACGCGGAAATGCTCAATCAAAAGATTGAAGAAGAAAAGAGATAATTACGCAGCAATGCGACAACGATAAAAAGACAATCGGAGGGAGTTATGTCAAACATCAAAATATCGGGATTTTACGACGAAGTTAGCGGGGATTTGAAGACCCAACTCGAGACGATAAAAGCCTATGGGGAAAGTTATCTTTGCCCGAGAAAAATCAACGGAAAGAATATCGCGGACTTTACTTTGGAGGAATTCGAAAAAGACGTAAAGCCAATGCTCGACGAATACGGCGTGAAGTTTTCATCGATTGGTTCGCCGATAGGCAAAATCGGACTTTACGACGACGAGAAGTACGCGGCGCAGTGCAAGAAACTTGCCGAGCTCGTCAAGATATGCAAACTTATGGATTGCAAGTATATCCGTATGTTCTCGTTCAGAGGACTCAGCGGCAATTACGAAAAAGACCTACCGCAAGTAGTCAAGAGAATAAAAGGCTTCCTTGAAATCGTAAAGGGAAGCGACGTTGTGCTTTTGCACGAGAACGAAAAGAGAATTTGGGCGGACACTCCCGAGAGAGTAATCAAACTCTACAACGAAATCAACGATCCGCAATTCCAGCTTTGCTTTGACGCGTCCAACTACGTTCAGTGCGGAGTTGACGTTCCGTCGGCTTATCAACAGCTCAAAGACATTACGGTATATTACCACATCAAAGACTGCTCGAAGTACAAAGTCGAAGTTCCCGTCGGAATGGGTATTGGCGATTACAAGAATATGATAAAAGACCTTGTCAAGAGAGGGTACGACGGCTTTATGACGCTTGAACCTCACACGGGCAAGTACGCTGACCACAAGAAGAGTTTCCACTACTTCGGTTGGTTGCTCTTCGGCGTGACTATCGAGCATATGAACAAATGGCGTAACGTCTTCCACGAAATCGACGCGGCGAAAGGACTTTCACACACAGAGCCCGTCACAAGACGTCAGATGATGGATTGGCAGTATTACGGACTTAAAGAAATGATTGAAGAAGCGGAAAAGGAGGCTTAATTATGGCAGACAAGAAGATTAGATACGGTATCGTAGGTATCGGTAAACAAGGTAGCAGATATGCAGGACAACTCTTTGCAGGTATGGATAAGAACGGCGTATTGAGCGCTGTATGCGACATTGCCGAGGACAGAAGGCAGTGGGCGAAAGGAAAGTTCGGCGACAAAGTCAAGGTATTCGAGAATTACGAGGACATGTTCGCAAGCGGACTTATCGACGCTGTAATTATCGACACTCCTCACTACGCGCACCCGGTGATTGCAAAGAAGGCTTTGGAGATGAATATTCACGCTTTGAGCGATAAGCCGGCAGGCGTATATACTAAGGCTGTCAGAGAAGTAGCCGAGTACGCAAAGAGCGAAAGACCCGAACTTAAATTCGGACTTTTGTACAACCAACGTACGAGCAAGATTTACAAGAAAGCAAAGGAGATAATCGAGTCGGGACAACTTGGCAATCTCAAAAGAATCGTTTGGATAATCACCAACTGGTACAGACCTCAAGCGTACTATTCGCAAGGCGGATGGCGCGGCACTTGGGCAGGCGAAGGCGGCGGCGTACTTATAAATCAAGACCCGCACCAACTCGACTTGTTCACTTGGCTTGCAGGTAGCAAGATTACGAGCGTAAACGCAATCGCAAGAACGGTCGGCAGACAAATCAACGTAGAAAACGACGTTACCGCAACCTGTACTTTCGAGAACGGAGCAACGGGCGTATTCATCACGTCAACTCACGAAGCCCCCGGCACGAACAGACTTGAGATTTCCGGCGACGGCGGTAAAATTGTGATTTCGGGTAGCGCAGACTTTACTATGAAACTTGAATTTACAAAACTCGAAACCTTAGAACCCGAGTTTTCCAAGACCAACACCGTCTTTATGGGCAAGCCTAAGAACAAGACGATTAAGGTTAAGTTTATGCCTCACGAATTCTTGAAAGGCTTGCTTGTCGACAAAGGACAGCACATCAACGTAATCCGCAATTTCTCCAACGTGCTTCTCGGCAAGGAGAAAAAACTCATCGGCAATTACGAAGAAGGACTCAACGGCTTGACCTTCTCGAATGCAATACATCTTTCGGCTTGGCTTGGCAGAACGGTAAGCCCGCAAGAAGCCGACTTTGAAGATCTCTATTATGACGAACTTCAAAAGAAGATTGAAGAAGAAAAAACGAACAGCGTAAAATAAATTTTATAAAGGGTGAAAATTATGTCTTATAAATATGGCGCAGGCGGCGAAATTATCGTCGCTGAGAAGTTCCACAAAAAAGTTTGCTTTGACGTAGCCAACAATCTTATCACGGCTCAATTCGACGGAAGAGGCGGTATATCCAAATATGCGGTAATGAACAAGTTTTCCGTATTTTCAGCTTTCTATCCGCAGTACACTATCAACGGCGTGCCAATCGAGTATATGAGCGATAAGCGCGTGGAGATGCTCGGCAAAAAGCAAATTACGACTTTCAAAGAAAAGGGAGCGGAGATTACCATCACGCAATTCCTTGACACCAAGTCGAATTGCATTTATGTAGAAAACAAGGTGAGCGCTCTCGATTGCGATATCGACTTTGACTTGACGACCAACTTCGGTATAAACTTCGAGTCGTACGTTCAACAACTTCTTGCCAACAGACTTTCGGTGGGCAATATATCCAAAATTATCGGCGGACTTTTGAAAAAAAATAAGAGAGGCGTCTTCGACCTCGACGGAATGACCTATATCAAAGGCGACGTAATGGGCGATTTCTATATCGACGTCGCTGTGAATTGCAAGGCGATAGGATTGGAGCACGAAAGAGGTTGTTACAATCAATTTGCTTTCGGCGGGAAAATTGCCAAAGGCGAGACCAAGGCTTTCAGATACGTCATCAGCGCAGGCACTAGAGGCGACTTTACTTTCTGCGACGTCAAACGCACTTTAAAGAATTTCGACAACGCGCTGTCTGACTGCGACGTTTACGCAAGTTCACTTAAATGTCCCGCGCCGATTCAAGGCGATTTCTTGAACGCTTATTACAAATCGCTTCTCAACGCGTCGCTTTCCAACTACAAGGAACTCGGCAAATTCAAGGGCTTTTTGGCAGGTATCGTATATCAATTCCCTGCAAGAACTTATTACCGCGACGCATACTGGACAGTGCTCAGCGTGTTGCCCGTTCGTCCCGATTTGGTACGCAACGAGATTATCACGCTTGCCAACGGCATAAGCAAAAAAGGCGAGTGTCCGTCAGCCGTCAAGTTTAATTTCAAAAATTATTGGGGCGACCATTACGATTCGCCGTCATTCTTCGTGCTCATGCTTTACGATTATTTGGTACATACCAAAGACTTCTCGATACTTCAAGAGAAGGTCAAAGCGGGCAGAGTAATCAACAGCGCAAACCTCGTGTTGCAAAGACTTATGAAAGAGACCGACGAAAGCGGACTTTTGGTCAAGGGCGGAGAGTACAACAGACGCGATTGGTGCGACAACGTATTCCGTTCTACCTACGTCACTTACGACGAGGCTTTGTACGCAAGAGCGCTCTTCGCAATGAGCGAGATTTACAAGGTATGTCTAAACGACGAGGCGAAGTCCAAGGCGTACGCGGATAAATACGAAAAGGTAGTTAAGTCTATCAACGACTTGTTGTGGGACGAAGAAAAAGGTTGGTTCGTCAACTACAAGAGCGACAATTTCGTCGAAGACAATCTCTCAATCGACACTGTCGTAATGGTGCTATTCGGCTTGACCGACGAGCAAAGAGCGAAGAGAATGTTGGATAATATGCAAGCGCTTTTGGAGAGCAAGAACAACAAAGAGCAAGGCGCAGGCGACTTTGGCACGCTGTCGGTATATCCTTTCTACAAGAATACCAAAGATATTGTGCAAAAATCCTCGTTGCCATATTACTATCACAACGGCGGAGATTGGCCGTATCTTTCGTGCGTATACGCTTACGCAAAACTTATGAAAGGCATGGACTACGCCTATCCGCTTACGAGATGGTTTGAGTACAACGTTGAAAAGGGCAACTACACTCCGATAGAGTTTTTCAGCCCGGTTCATCCCGACGGCTCGATGTTGCAAGCGTGGAGCAGTACGGGCGCGTTCGTATTGAGTTATCCTGACGGAGACTTCTTTACGAAGAAGTTGGAAAAGTAATCTGTCGAATATTTTACATTTATTGTATTTAATTAAGTATTGAAATATAATAAATTGTTTGATATAATATAAAATATATGAGATTTGCAGAAGATGCAAAAGGGGAGGTTTTTGAGTGGAAGAAAACGTTCAAGCAGTTGACGGCGTAATGCCAATTGCGGAAGAGCCGTCGACTAATCAAATGGCAGACGAAGAACTTGCCAAAAAGAAGTACTTGAAGAAGAAAGACTACATCTTCTTCTCGCTTGCGCAGTTTGCGTCGAGCGCGGTAACGGGTCTTGTTCAAGGTTATCTGCTTTACTTCTATACCGTTTGTGTAGGCATTAACGCCGCAGCGGTAGGAACTATGTTTTTGGTATCAAAAATTTTCGACGGTCTCAACGACCCGATAATGGGCGTTATCGTTGACCGCACGAGAACAAAATGGGGCAAAATGCGTCCGTATCTATTCGGCGCGGCAATTCCTTGGGGCGTACTTACGATATTGATGTTTATGCCAAGCATTTACGCGTCAATGGGTTCAGGCGGAAAAATCGCGTTCATGTGGATTACATATTTGCTTTACAGCGTTATGGGTACGGCGGTAGGCGTTCCGCTCAACGGCTTGCCTGCGGTTGCTTCCCCCAACACTGACGAAAGAGCAAAGATTATTTCCATAAGCCGTATTTTGGGTAGCGTAGGCGAGCAGTCCGCTCTCGTGCTTTTGACTTTGTTCTTGCTTATCACCAACGACAACTACACGAATTCATATATGTTGATGGCTTTGATTATCGGCATCTTAGGACCGATATTCATGGTACTCGGCGCAAAGTTCGTAAAAGAGAGATTAGAGCCGACTGACCGTACGCCAAGCGTACTTGAAGGCTTCAAGTATTTGTTTAGGAACAAACAATTTATGTTGTTGATTCTTTCCAACTTACTTACGTTCTTCAGAAACTTCGTATCGGCAATGATTATCTACGTCGTATCGTACATATTCTGCAAAGGTTCATTGCAAATCATATTCTCTCTACCGGGCGCGGTTGCGTCAATGATAGGTATGATGATAGCGCCGAAACTCCGTAAGTTGATGGACAGCAAGAAGTTGTTTATATTCGCGACGTTCTGGCATTCGGCTGCGCTCGCTTTGATATTCTTCATATATATCATAGGCGGTACGCAATGGTGGCTTATCGCAGGACTTATGTTTATCGCGATGATACCTGTCGGTATTCTCAACGTAATTCCGCACCTTATGGCAACCGATACGCTTGACTACTGGGAAGACAAGACGGGCGACAGATGCGAGGGTATTACCTTCTCGCTTATGAGCCTTCGTTCAAAAGTATCGTCGGGTCTTAAAGACTATACGATGAGTTACTTGCTTGTATTCTTCGGTTTCTCGCAGGCTTTGCCATTCCTCAACGACCACAAACCTGTACAATCCGATTTCTCCAAGTTCGGTATCTTCGCAATCTACACGATTATACCTGCTATTCTCAACCTTATCTCTATCGTACCGATTTTGTTCTATAAATTGAGCGGTAAGAAGATGGCTGAAATTCAAGGAAGACTTGCGGTAAAACGTCTTGAAGACGCAAAGAAATTAGAGGGTATCGTCGACGCCGAAGTCAAAGGCGAAACCGACGTATATTCTGTAGTCGCTGAAAAAGAGTATGAACAGGAACTTGCCGAAGAGCAAGCGACTGCTAGGGCAATCGTTGAAGAGGAGGGCAAAGAATAATGAAAAAGAAGATTTTCGCTATTGCGTCAATTATGCTTATTATCGTAGCGCTTTGTTCTACGTTCGTGGGTTGCAAAAGCGCGGCAGAGAAAGAAATCGCCTATTATGAAGAGAACGCAAAGGACGTCGAGACGGCGACCGACACGCTTTCCACTTTGACAGACGAAGTATTCTCAAAGGCTTGGACTTCGAGTTTCGTACTCGCAATGACATATTACAAGACTGAGACCAAAAAGGTCTATGACAAGAAAGAAAATAAAGAGGAAGAACTTATCTCCACTGTCGGAAGCATTTTCGAAAGTCCTATAAAAAGAGGTAGCAAGGAAGAGGCGGGTTGGCCTGTAAAAGAAGCGGGTAGAAACGACGATGAGAAATATACCGTCAAGAATTCCACCGACCAATACGTTTACTTTATGGCTTTCGACGTAGACTTTAAGTCGCTCGAAAATTACGCCGTCAAGACGACCGTCTTCAAAGAAACCAAGAGGTCCAACTATATCGCTAATATCGGCAAGAAGAAGTATAGAGAAAAGTTCGAGATAGAAAAGGAACTTGAATATAAAGTCGAGAACGGCGTAGCGAGCGGAGAACTCAATATGTTCCTTGACCCGATTGCTATTATCAAGATGAATACCGATAAGGAGACTATCCGCGAGAACGGCATTGCCGCAAGCGACAATTTCAGAATCTATACGCACTTTATGAGAATTGAGTCGCGTAGCGTATTCGGCGAAAACGGATTGCCTATCACGAGAGAACTCAACGACGCAAGCGACAAGAAGTATTGGTCTAATTACGGCGACGATATCTCTTACAACTGGGATAACGTCTACGGAATGAACAATGACCGTTTGACCGTGCTTTACAGCAAAGGTAAGAACAGAATAAATTCGCTTGAAATCTACAACGAAAATATTCTCGCTTACTACACCAAGAACAACAACGTCGACACCTCATTGGTGCTCAAAGCAGACGTAATCGCGTTCACCGAAATGGTAGTTGAGTTTAAGTACGCCAAATAGCGGATCTATACAAAAGTAAAGCGGTATCTTTTCCGCCAAATCAGTACAACAAAAAGTCCCATCGTACATTAAGTACGGGGGACTTTTTCTTTTTTTGCAAAAAAAGTCGAAAATTATAACTAAAGTACATTATATGTCAAAAAATTCCAAATAAAGTATACATTTCCTGACCGAAGAATTTCGACACTGAGAAGTCAAAATTCGCGATAATTAGACATATATATCATAACAT
>JAAVHS010000015.1 GCA_014799575.1 Clostridiales bacterium
TGCTTTTTGTGTTTTAATTTGTACACTTTGCTTCAAGTTTGAAATAGTTTTTTACAAATTTTCTTTATTCGCTTATTCTCTATCTCAACCTTCTGTTTAGTTTTTAAGGTGCTGTCGCTTCCAATTATTTTTGAAAGCCTATACATCTTACCACACTAAAATAATAGTGTCAACTGTTTTTTTGATTTTTTTACAAAAATTTTTTACGCAAATTACGCAAATTTTTCATGATTTTTAGACGATAATCTTCTCAACTATTTTATATATTATTTTATCAATATATTATATAAAAAGACGTCTTTCGACACGAGGTTTTAATTTCGTCAAAGTCGAAAAACAGCGTTTTAGTTATTTGAACAATGTTCAAGTAATACTATTACCCTTCCTTCTGCGCTAAACTCGACAAATTTGTGTAATATGTATATAAATTTAATGCAAAATAAACGAAAAAATTTGATTTTTTATATTTACAAATAAGAAAACTCTATGCTATACTTGTTATGGTGTGATAATCACTACAATGATTTTGGAGGATTTTGAAATGTCAGATAAGAAAACTGTTCTCATTACAGGCGCTTCCGGCTCTATGGGTAGCCAAGTTTTGAAGTGCGTAATGGGCACCGGTAAATTTAATTGTGTAATTCTATTGAGAAAAAAGAGCTCTAACGAGAAATTGAGAGAAAAACTCTTGAAATTCTACGCTAAAAAGAAAACCGGCGGCAAGTTGGAAATTATGTTCGGCGATATCTCCAATAGAGAAGATTGCGATAAGGTAATTGCTATGAGCGATTACGTATTGCACTGCGCGGCTATCATTCCGCCTATCTCCGACCACAATCCGCAGGGCGCTGAAAGAACAAACTACTACGGAGCTAAGAACCTCATCGACGCTATTAAGGCAAGCCCGAGAGCGAACGAAATCAAATACGTTCATATCGGCACGGTCGCTGAATACGGTAACCGTACTTGGAAGCATCCTTGGGGACGCGTAGGCGATCCGCTCGTTCCTAGCGTATACGACTTCTACGCAATCACGAAACTTAGAGCTGAAAGATATTTGCTTGAAGCTGAACTCCCCAACTGGGTAGTATTGAGACAATCGGGCGTATTGCACGACAATCTCTTTAAGAATAATATGGCGGACGGTCTTATGTTCCACACCTGCTGGAACGTACCTATCGAGTGGGCTACCGCAAGAGACAGCGGACTTGCGCTTCAACACTTGGTTGAATACGACTCCGAAGGCACTCTCCCGGCAGAGTTCTGGCAGAATATTTACAATATCGGCAACGGCGAAACCTGCCGTGTAACCGGATACGAAACTCTCGCAGTAGGTTTCCAACTTATGGGCGCTAAACCTGAACAGTTCTTCAAACCGAACTGGTGCGCAGATAGAAACTTCCACTGCTTCTGGTACTATGATTCCGACGTACTTGAAGATTACCTCCACTTCCGTACGGAAACTTGGACGGACTTCTGGAAGAATATGGCAAAACTCAACTGGTACTTTAAGTTCGGCGCAATTTTGCCAAAGAGCTTCCTTAGCAAAGTTACTATTCAAAAACTTTTCAAAAATTCCAACTCCCCTATGTTCTGGTACAACAACGGCATAGACGGACGTATAAAAGCATTCTACGGTTCTAGAGAAAGATTCGAAGAAATCGGTACCGACTGGTCTAAATATCCTCTCTTCTGCAAGAATCAAATCGTTGACGAAAACGGTCAAGTGGTTGATTATCAAGAAAGAAGAGATATCAACAACGCTAAGAAATATTTGCTCAGCCACGGTTATGACGAAAGCAAGCCGACGAGCGAACTCGATATCGAAGATATGAAGCAGGCTGCAGAATACAGAGGCGGTAAAGTTGTCAGCGAAACGATGGAAAAGGGCAACCTTTACAAGAAGATTAAATGGCAATGCCACAACGGTCACGTATTCGAGTCTTCCCCGTTCACAATTATCAAAGCAGGTCACTGGTGTCCTGAATGCTGTACCCCTGCTCCTTGGAACTTTGACGAATTGTCCAAGCATATTCCTTTCTTCGCGCAAGTATGGTACGACACGCATGACAAAGAAGAAAACAACTTCTTCCCTGCCGATTGCTATATGGATATAATCGAGAAAGAAAAAGAATTAAAAAAGAAATAATAATTCAGTAATAATTTAAGAGGTGTATATATAATGGAAAGATATCAACAGGGTGCATCCCAACAAAAGCATGAATTCAAAAACGTATTCATTTGCGGCGGTACGGGTTTTCTCGGATTCTACTCCGCAAAGGAATTTATCAGACAAGGCGCTAAGGTAGGCGTGCTCGCTCTTCAAGGCGAACTTACCCTTTCCGCTGATTGGTGGCCGAAGGAAATCGACGTAAACTACGGCAGACTCTTCAATCTCAGACCCGGTGACGATTCTCCGACAGTTACGAAAGAAGAACTCGTAAAGATGTTCGACGGATACGATACTCTCGTATACGCAGTTGGTCCTGACGACAGAATGCATACTCCTAAGGGCGTATCGGGTTATGACTTCTTCCACACTTATCTTGTAGACAAAGTTATCCCTGTATTCGAAGCTGCTAAGGAAGCAGGCGTAAAGAAGGCTATTCTTCTCAACTCCTACTTTGCTTACTTCGACAGAAGATGGCCTGAAAGCCACCTCGCTGAAAGACATCCGTATATCAAAGTTAGAGTTGAGCAGGGCGAAGCTCTTATCAAAGTCGGCGGCGGTCAAGAAAACGGCGGTATGGACGTAGTCGTTCTCGAATTGCCTTACATCTTCGGTAGCATGCCAGGTCGTACCCCGCTCTGGAAAGAAGTATTCCTTGACAGATTTGCAGGTATGCCGGCTATCTTCTTCCCGAAGGGCGGTACGAATATGATTCACGTAAACGGTATTGCTGAATCGGTAGTTGCAGCTGCTTACTACGCTCAACACGGCGATAGACTTCCTATCGGTAACAAAGACTGGAAGTTTAAGGATATGATCAACCTCATCATGGAAACCATCGGTTGCAAGAAGAGATATTGCGGCGTAGGCGCAGGAATTGCAACTCTCGGCGTAAAGATGACCGTTATTAAGAACTTGAAGAAGGCTAATCAAGATAGCGGTTTGAATTACAACTACTTGATGAAAGATATTCAATCCAAAGACCTCTACTACGAAGACGACGTTGAGAAGGTACAAGAATACTTGCACTATGACGAACTCGGCTATGACGGCGGCGGCACAATCGAAGACGGTATCGTAATGACCGCTAAGGCTTGCTATCCGCACAGATTTGACGAGAACGGCAATCTCATCGAGAAGTGGAAAGGCGTCAACCCTGTTAAGGCAGAAACCGCTGAAAACAACGTTTTCGTAAACAAAAACAAGAAAAAGTAATAATTAAATTACGATAAAATCAAGGCTTTCGGACTACAATTCGGAAGCCTTTTTTAATTATCCCAAAATTACACTTGACCGAAAATCAACGTTTATTATATAATTGTTGTAATAAATGACAAGAACTGGGTGGTAAAATGAGTGAGATTACTAATATAATAGAAAAACATAACGATTTTTTCAAAACTAATAAAACTTTGGATTTAAATTTTAGACTTCAACACCTGAAGGCTCTCCACTCGGCAATCAAGAGCAATTTGAGCGAATTGCACGAGGGATTGAGACTTGACCTTGGAAAGTCCGAAGAAGAAAGTTATATGACCGAAACAGGACTTGTATTAAGCGAACTTTCACATTTAATAAAGAATTTGAAAAAGTACGTCAAGCCTGAAAGAATAAAGACTCCGATTACGCAGTATCCTTCGAAGAGTTATCGCATGCCCTGCCCTTACGGCACGGTATTGATAATGAATCCATGGAACTATCCGTTCTTGCTCTCGATGAATCCGCTCATTGAGGCAATAGCCGCGGGCAACACGGTAATTTTGAAATTAAGCGCGTATTCGCCCAACGTCAATACGGCAATTATAAAAGTGCTTGAAAGCGTATTCGAGAAAGGATATATCGACGTGATATGCGGTCACTCAGCGGTAATTACGGAATTACTCGACCAAAAATTCGATTATATCTTCTTTACCGGAAGTAAGAAAGTAGGCAAAATCGTCTACAATTGCGCGGCTAGAAACTTTACGCCCGTTTCGCTTGAACTAGGCGGAAAATCCCCATGTATCGTCGACGAGACGGCTAATATCCCGCTTGCCGCAAAACGTATCGTCTGGGGCAAATTCCTCAATCACGGTCAAACGTGCGTTGCTCCCGACTACATCTTCTGCCATAAGTCGGTACACGACAGACTTATCGCGGAAATCAAAAAGCAAATCGACGCGCAGTTCTCGACTTCGCCCCTTGAGAATCCAAAATACGGCAAGATAATAAATGAAAAGCATTTCAATAGAGTTGTCGGTCTTATAGATAAGGACAAAGTAGTTCACGGCGGGAACGTCGACGCTGAGAGATTAAAAATCGAGCCGACCGTACTCGACAACGTCACCTGCGAAGACGCTGTAATGCAAGAGGAAATTTTCGGGCCTGTATTGCCTATAATGACGTACGAGAAGGACGAAGAGGTGCTTTCGCATATTTCCAGTAATTCCGTTCCCCTTGCGATGTACATATTCTCAAACGATAAAAAGCGTATTAAAAGATTTACGAGTGAAGTCAGCTACGGCGGNGGCTGCGTNAACGACGTCGTAATTCACATCGCTTCGCATTATCTGCCTTTCGGCGGATTTAAGGACAGCGGTATCGGCGTATATCACGGCAAAGCGGGCTTTGATACGTTCTCTCATTACAAAAGCATCGTGGACAAAAGCACGAAGATAGATTTGCCTATGCGCTATCAGCCGTTCAAGGAATCATATCAAAAGTTGATTAAAAAATTTATGAAGTAATAANNAAAAAGGAAGTTCGAATNGAACTTCCTTTTTTATTTGAATTGTACGGCGTANCGCAANATAGCGATTACCGTCTTTGAATCTCTTATTTCATTGCGTTCGACCATTTTAAGAGCGTCATCGAATTTAATTCTCTTGACGTTGAGCAATTCATGCTCGTCAAGACTGTTTTCNCCTACNTCAAAGTCCGTGGCAAGAAATATACGCAATGGCTCGTCTGTATACGCGGGCGTAGGATATATCACGCCCAAATCGNTAAGACTGCGAGCGATAACTCCGACTTCCTCTTTGAGTTCCCTTATCGCGCAATCGTANGCGCTCTCGNCTTTTTCTACTTTGCCTGCCGGTATTTCAAGTATCATTTCGCGGTATGGATATCTGAATTGCTCGACTAGATACNCATACCCCTCTTTATCGACGGCAAGGACGCTNCTACCGCCNTTGTGGTGAACGTATTCCCTCATGCTTTCGCTACCGTCGGCGAGGACGACNTCGTCGTTGTANAGNCTCANNATTCTGCCTTTATAAATCAAGTTTTCTTTCTTTGTGGTTTCTTTACAGTCCATAATATCTATCTCGCAATTTTAAATAGATTTTTTCTCGCTGATATTATATCACGAAAATNACGTTATTTGCAATAAGTTTGACAACGCAAAAAGCAACGGCTTTTGCCGTTGCNATTGATNNCAATACAATATCGGTATTCTGTCGGCGAAGTAACCGATATAAGTTATTATGCTTTTAACGTTCGGCTATAANTCCCTATGCATCCCATCAATATTNTGCAAGGTCGATGCAAATACTTTTGCTCTTAGTCTAGGCAACAAGTTNAGTTCGCCCATAGTCCANTTATAAACTGCNGATACTGGCAANGCGCACGCAAACGTNGCTANACAACCGAGAAGTTGATAAGGCAGATCGCTTAAAATATACGCCATNGGATCGACTTTCCAAATCAAAACGGTAGCNACTACCGATACCCAAAAATAAATCAATTCGGAAAAAGCCGCCATNGCCGAATATGACAAAACACTTTTGTTCNTGTGCTTNAAATTGAANNCTTTGTATACTGCAAAAGGCATCATATAACCNATCCACACTTCCAACAACCACCACTTTACTCGCACAAGTTCGGATGGCATCCAAGCAATACAACTCAACTCGAANATTACGGAATATAGGAATACTAANACAATATTTTTTGCNGNNCTCATAGTCGCAGCGCAAATNATCAAAATNGGAAATACTACGTTGGCGAAAGGTATGTCGAGTACGAACTGATCTACGCACATAAGAGCGAGTATCGCAAACGTTGCNNCCCAGCCTTTAAGTCCTTTTGTCTTTGCAAGGCGNTCAGCCTTGTTTATCGATAAATAGTTTTGCATAAANATGCCTCCTTTTAATACAACCAGCCTTTGTAGACCAGCGTCAAAATTTTCAAATCGTCGTCCGTGCCTGCAATGCCGTCTTNTCCCAATATCTCTTGGTAGTTTGCGGTCATAGCATATTCGCCGTCTGCAGCAACGTAAACGGTCTCTAAATTCCAAACTTCACCGTCTTCGTTGATATACTCGTGGAACATCTGAAATTTATGTTGCGTCTTTCTAAACGTTATGCTGTCGTCGCGNTCTTCAAAGAATTTGACCACGCTTTCATATACGGTATTGCCGTACATAGGAATTTCCCACGACATTATTATTTCGCCGTCCAAAGTCGAGTGAGAATATGAGTCCCAATGTTCTNTCTCGGTATCAATTCCCGGTTGTCGCAATTCAAGCGTAAANTAACAGCCTTCATGNGCTTGCGGATCTTGCGCCGTCTTATCGCCGCAACCTGACAAAACAACCGTAAATATGATGACCGTNAAGAATAGCGCAATAAATCTTAATCGTCTTCTCATAAACCCTCTCCTTAAAGAATAGAAATAACTTTATCCGCCGAGTTGAACNCCCCCAAAGGCGACGGCGCTTCCACTCCGTTGATATAGGCAAGATACGCTATAGCGACCGCCATATCCAAGTTGCCCTCTATTACAAAATTACCGTCTTCGTCGACTTTAAGATTATCTCGCCACAGTGAAATGACGTTGTATCTCGTAGGCTCGCCCTCAATCGGCTGAGCAACATCGTAGTTTTCCATATCTATGCCGTGCATATATCCGGTAAGCAATCCCCATTGCGGAGTAACGTTTGCGTTGGTGCCCAGCGTATGATTATAATATTTACCCAGACGGTCAAGATTTATCATTTCGTCCAAAGGTTGATTCCAACCGTCGGAAAATGGGAAATAACCTTGCATACTCTTTTCAAAATTTACGTCATATTCCTCTTTTTCTCTATACAGTGACGCCGCTATCGGTCCGCCCGTCGGTCCAACCCAGTTGGGCGTGCCTCCAACTTTGACAAANTTGCCNTCGTCGTCTTTTTCGTATCTTGNGATAAAAGTAGAGTCGGTATACGATATTTGCGCGTCAAGAGATAAGTTGGCTTTGATAATAGCGATATACGCCGTAGTTGACATTCCAAAAGCAACCTGAGTTACGGGCATAAAGCCTTTGAACTTGGTCATGAAATCTGCCTGCTTGCCAAAATCTCTAAATTCGTTTTCAAGTTGAGTTTGAGTAGCCCTAACCGCAGTCCTCTCTTGGACAACAGCGCTCCTTTCNTGACNAACGCTATTGCGTTGCGCGATAAGTTGCGTTTTCTCATCTCCNTCTTCCANCTCTCTTATCTGTTTACTNAGCTCGTTATACNGAGCGTTAAGTTCGTTGTANCTAGCNGTAAGNCTATCCACTTCGGGTTTAATACGAGCNATTTCCGCTTGAATNGCCAAATGCTTTTCTTCCAATTTTGCATACTCGCTCAAAAACTGTTCGTGTCCTTCATTAGAACCGGTCGCCTGCGCTACGCACTCCAAAAGACGNCTNGTTCTTTCCTGCCCCATCANGTATTGCCCCGTACTTGAATTGAAGTATGAACTATACGAAAANNTATTCCATCTATTATAACCCTGATANTAAAGATTGGCTTGAGTAACTTGATCNCCTAAAATATCGTAAACTACACTGCTGTTGGCAAGCCAANAATCGACTTTTTCGAGATAATTGCTTATGGCTTTNANATATACGTCGGCCGTATTGTCNGTGAGCCCTTTCCCTTGTAAATANTCTTTATAACTGTTTATNGANATNGAATACGTATAAAGAAAATCAATAATGCCGTACCAGCCTTGCGCGCTTGCTTCGGAAGTAGGCCATTTTACGTCCTTTATCTCTCCTTCGTCAATCAGTCCGTTTATCATATTGATATATTTTTTGAACGTGATAGCGTTAGTATTTGTATAGAAATCGCCTTCAACGTATCTTAAATAACTCAATGGCAGCCATGCAGCCGCTGAATTTGCTTTTGCCACAGAACTTTCGAATGTCTGTGAATTCAGATAAATTTTAAGAGCATTGATTAGATTTTCCGCNAGAGTTCCATACTGATAGCGAGTTTCAAGCGTAACGTCTTCNATTACAGTAAACGAACTGTCGACTTTTTCGTTTTCCTTGTAATAACCTAGAAATTCATAACCGTTTCTTTGTTTATCTTCCAANGTGATTGTAGTTCCCTTCTCGACCGAAAACATAGTTTCGACGCCACAATCGACAACAGTGACTACGCAGTATTCCGNNTCTGGNNTTGGGTCTTTACANCCTACAAGCCCCGTCACGATTACCGCGATAATGAGTAGCGTCAATAAGACGCTNATTGCTTTCCTTTTCATTAGTTTCTCCTTTAATCTAAAAAATTGAGACACGTCAATAGCAAACGTGTCCCTAGCACGTTTAGTTTAACTCGAACCAAACGACTTTAATCTCCATAGGTCTGGCATTCGGACTTATCGATTTTACTCGCTTACCGTTGCGGTACAGNTCCGGANTCTCACCGGATTCCCCGTTTAATGCGCATACTTTCGCCGCGCAACCTACGTCTATTAAATTAAAGATTCTTGTATACATACAAATACGTCGCCGACTACGCATCTGCTTGCAACAAATTAATGATATAATTATATTATATATAAATAAGNAGAGCAAGCGTANCGCTTGCTCTTTCATATTGATATTACTTGATGCTCTTCATAATTTGTTTNAAGACNTTATCCGCTTTCTTCGCGAAATCNTCGTCNGCGAACAAATTNGANTGTTGTACGGACGTTACGTCAAGGCTAAGTTCGTCCTTAACGGTTTCNANATAATTNTCTTCNATNGTGGTNACNTCAACTTTGATTGATTCAATCTTCGTCTTGTCTTCATTACCTTCTTCGTCCTTAGCGTACGTGATTTCTACAGTATAGCTGTAAACGTAATCGCTACCTTTGACGTACATGGTCTGCTCAATTGCGTTGCCGTCTTCATCTTCGGTCGGCACGTTTTGCTCGGTTATAGCGCCCTTATTAGGGTCGATAGGAAGCTCGGTGACCATAACGATATGAATTCCGTAATCATTGATAATGAAAGATATTGTCGCGCCGCTTGCCGTTTCCATCGTGTAAATATCGGTAGCAAGTTCGTCCTCGTCTTCGCCTACGGAAGAAGTAGCCTCTTTCTTGTAGATCGTATATGCGCCGTTTGCCGCTTTGAGAACAGCCGTGCTGCCTTCGTACGCTACGCTGTATTCCTTACCTTCGTCTTCGCTATCATAATCATTGATAGTCATTGCGCCAACGCCTACTTTTCCCAACTCTCTCGCTAAGACGGTGTACTCTGCAACATAACTTGTCGATTCGCCTTCGGGCGTTACGCTGTAATAATCGTTGCTGAACATACCGCCGTCGTCGTTTACAAGATTTATCCAATCGTTGAACGCTTGCTTAGAAGCGTATTCTTTTACGAGATGTTGCTCAAGAGTGGTCATATTCTCTGCCGCTGTCGTTGCTCTATTAACTTTGTTTTGAATATCTTCCGCCATTGCGTAAAGCACTGTCAAATAACTTACTGCGGGATTAGCGTAAGCATTTTCGACGTCCTCGATAGTCGCGTCGGTGTAAGCGTCTTTGAGTTCGTCCTCATCGGCGTCGTAATCGGGATTGGATACGTTGACGTTGATACCCAACTTCGTATAAAGTTCAAGCATCTCTTTATCATTCTCGTCTACTACGCCCGTTGCAATAGCCGCTCTGTAAGCCTTAACCAAATCGTCGTTGTCAGGATACAAAGTTTTCAAAAGCGTAAGCGCGTCGCTTTGCTCGTCGGTAAAGGAAAGCAAAATGCTCTTTACTAAGATATTCTCTTTGTTGGGCGCTGCGTAAGTGAAAGTACCTCCGCTTGCTGCCGTGGAAAAATCTTCGCTCTTTACGTACGCCTTAAGGTCGATTTCAACTTGCTTGTTGTATCTTACCTTTGCGTTCTCTCTGATTTCGGTATCGTTAATCGTCGTGCCGACGTGGTCGGTATATTTGTCTACGATATAATTCGTCATTTGTTGAAGCAAGAAATAATCGTAGTCGAGAATTTCACCGAGACTGTTGTCTCTTACGGATTTGAGAGCCGTTCTCTCAGCGTCGTAAGTAGCCTTGTCCGCAATATCCTTTTTAATTACGTTGTTAATGTAATTGAAGAAATAAGCGTTGGACACGTTTGAGTTGTCGATTGCTACCTCGTACTTGTCCGCGAAATATTTAACGACGTCAGCGTCGGTATTTATAGCGTCGTTCTTTACGTACTCGTCGCTCTCTTCATCTTCGCCGGCGGTAATTTGGGAACGGGCAGTAAGATAATCGATTTCTTCATCGTCATCGTCGTCCTTATCTTCCTCGCTCGAGCCGCTGTTTTTGTCGTTGTTCTTCTTCTCTTCGTCAACGTAGCTTTGCCATGCGTCGTGGAACGAATCGTTGGTCTGTTCTACGCAATATCTGAACTCGTCAACCGACATAAACGCTCTGTAAGCGTCAATCGGATTTTCGGACTTATAAGAATTCCAAGCGTCGAGCGAAGCAAATCTGCTGTCGAAATCGGACGCTACAAGTTTGTTCTTATACAAATAGTCTTGAGCGTAAAGCGCCAACAACTTTTGTCTCGTCAAAGAGTTGTAGAAATATTCTACGACTTGCTCTGCAGACCAGCCGAGTTGGCTAACGTAAGTCGCGCCATATCTGTTGACGTAAGTCATTACTTCTCCCTTATAAACTACGTTGCTAATAACACCGTTGCCCGTGTCGTAACTCACCGTCGCAAGCACTTGATGATAATCTCTGTTTGTATCCGTCTCGAAAAGCGAGCATCCCGTCAACAAAGCGGCTACCAACGCTACCAACAATACGAGGGCAATAATTTTCTTTTTCATATACTACTCCTTAAAAGCGATATATTATAATTATAATAATAAATAATATTATGCATAATCTATTATACACAATCAACGTTGGGTTGTAAACACTTTTAGCCAAAAGTTTTTTCGCATTTGAGCAAAAATCCCTTCACGGCAGCCAATTTTTCCCTCACAGGACGGAATTTGCAGGCAAAATGAAGTTTTGGACATTCTTCGCACGTCAAATTGACCTCATCTCCCGCCTCGCTCACCGCGTACATAACAGCCTTGTTCTTAAAGCAATCGCCGTCGGCAAAAGTGAGATAAGTCATTTTTGGATTTATATCGATTTGCTTGACGCCTATCTTGCTCGCAAGGTTGCGTATCAATCCCAACTCAAAGAGGTTTTGCGTTTCGCTCGGCATTTTGCCGTACGCCTCGACCACGCTCCGCGTAAGTTTGTCCAACTCCTCTTGCGTGTCCAAATCGAGCGCGTTGCGATACAGCCTCATACGCATATCTTCGTCGGGGATATATTCTTTGTCTATATATGCGCCGAAGTTGAGGACGAGTTTGACCTCGCTCGCCTGCTTTTCGGATATGCCCTGCAATTCGTCGACGGTTTCTTTGAGCAACTTGCAGTACATATCGTAACCTACTTTTTCGATATGCCCGTGCTGTTCCTTACCCAAAATATTTCCCGCGCCTCTAATCTCCAAGTCGCGCATGGCTATTTTAAATCCGCTGCCCAATTCCGTATAATCCAAAATCGCCGCAAGTCGCTTGCTCGCGTCGCCGGTAAGCATACAGTCGGGATTGACGGTAAAGTAGGTATACGCAATTCTGTTGCTTCTGCCCACTCTTCCTCTCAACTGGTACATTTGCGAAAGTCCAAGCCTGTTTGCCTCGCAAATAATGAGCGTATTCGCGTCGGGTATGTCAATGCCGTTCTCTATAATCGTCGTGCTGACGAGCACGTCGTATTCTTTGTCGTAAAATCTGCCTATCTTGTCTTCAAGCGTTTCCGCGCTCATTCTACCGTGAGCGAAGTCGACTTTTGCGTCGGGTACGAGAGCCTTGACCTTCTCGGCAAAATTCTCTATGCCGTTGACCCTATTGTATAGGATATACACTTGACCGCCTCTTGCGAGTTCTCGCGTCACCGCGTCGATGATAAGTCCGTCGCTGAGTTCGCAAACGTAAGTCTGCACGGGCAGTCTGTTGCTCGGCGGCGTTTCCAACACGCTTATATCCCTTATGCCCGTCATAGCCATATTCAACGTCCTTGGAATCGGCGTGGCCGACATAGTCAAGACGTTGACGTTTTTCTTGATGACTTTAAGCTTTTCCTTATGCTCAACGCCAAAGCGCTGTTCCTCGTCAAGTACGATAAGTCCCAAATCGTGGAACTGCACGTCGGACGATAGCAATCTATGCGTACCTACCGCAAACAAGGACGTTCCCGTCGCAAGTCTATTGATTGACTCGTCTATCTGCTTTTGAGTCTGCAATCTGCTTATCAATTCAATTTGTATGCCGAATTCCTTAAACCGCTCTTTAGCAGTGTTGTAGTGCTGTCTTGCCAAAATCGTGGTAGGACACAGGATTACCGCTTGCTTGTTGTGGCAAATCGTCTTGAATATCGCCCGCAAGGCAACTTCCGTCTTTCCGTAGCCTACGTCTCCGCAAAGAAGCCTGTCCATTATCATACCTCTTTGCATATCCGATTTGATATCCGCAACCGCCGTATTTTGGTCGTCTGTCGGCTCGTAAGGGAACGCGTCTTCGAATTCCTTTTGCAAGTAGTCGTCTTCAGAATACTTGTAACCTTGCTTGTTTTGTCTTTGGGAATAGAGTTCAAGCAAATCGACCGCCATTGCTTTTATCGAGGCTTTGACGCTTTGCTTTACCTTGTCGAATTCCTTTCCGCCAATCGCCGATAAGCGCGGCTCTTTGTCGCTTCCGTTGTATCGGCTCAATCTATCGAGTTTATCGGTAGGGACGTAGAGCAATTCGGAATTCTTGTATTCGACGACGACGTATTCGGAATTTACGCTACCCATTTGAATATACTTAGTGCCCAAACACTTGCCTATTCCGTGCACTTCGTGTACGACGTAATCGCCGACTTTGGGCATTGTGAATACTCTCGTCTTTTTGCTATCAATATGAGAATTTTTTCTAGTACCCGTCCTTGTGACGTCCTCTCTGCCAAGCACCGCGATTTTGGCTTTGGGATAGGCGAAGCCTTTGGAAATTTCTATAGGAAGTATGAAAATACCCGCTTTCCTTTCTTGGATATCCTCGACGTACGAGCAACCTACTTCTTCGCTAATAAGGTTGCTTCTAAGACTGCGCCCCGACTGCTCGTCGCCCATGCATATCAACGTCGTGTAGCCCGATTTGTCAAAGGCTTTTAGGTCGTTGATAAGCGCGTCGTAGTGGATAGTGTAATTGCTCAGCGTAACGCAGTTGATGTTGAACACAGCGTTCGGCGAGAATATCGGGTTCGTCGAAGCCAAATAGGAAAATCCGACCTTTTGCAACTTGCCCAGCCTTGTCATTACTTCGTCGTAAGATAACAACGATTTCGTATGCTCTTTGAGCGCTTCGCCCGTCTCGGAAAGTTGCTTTACTCTGCCGATATGCTCTTTGATATACAAGTCAATTTGCTCGGCGACGGACGCGGGCTCGTCGAGTACTACGACAGCGTTTTCGTCCAAATAATCGAATACGGTATACATACTCTCTCTTACGAAAGGTATCAGCCATTGCATTTGTTGAGAACATACCGACGAAATCGCAAGCGCGGAATAGGTATTTTCACTCGCTTCCGCAATATTGCTCGGAAGTCTGTCAACGGCTTTTCTCGCCCTGTCCATACCGCCCTCGATAATCTTTTGAGAAAAGAGCAAGTCGTTGTCGGGCATAATCTGCGCGCTGTCCACCTCTCGCACCGTCATAAGCGTATCGGGACTGAATTCCTTTATGCTCTCGACTACGTCGTCGAAAAAGGATATTCGCAAAGGCATATCCAACTGCGATGGGAAAATACTGACTATGTCGCCAGCGACGGAAAAAGTATTCTTTTCCTCGACCGCTTCTTCGCGGATATATCCCATAGTCGCAAGTTTGTCGATAAGCGAATACATATCGAGCGTATCGTCTTTTTTGATATTGATTACGCTACCGTTCAAAGCCTCTTTTCGAGGTAAAAACTGAGTAAGCGTCTGAGGCGAAACGACAAGGCATTGCAATCTTCCGTTCGCCAATTCGTAAAGCGTATCAATTCTTTGCGCGATAATGCTTTTATGGTAAGTCTTGCGGTGCAATAGCAACTCTTCGTTGGCGGGCAAAAATCCCACCCTGTCGCCGTAAAAATCTTTTAATCTATTGAAAAGCGTATTTGCTCTAAACGAGTCTTTTGCTACGAATAATACGAACTTATTTAGCTGGGATGCGATATGAATCTTCTCGCCCTCGCCGACCGAAAAGACAGCGCAGTCGCGCCCCTCCTCTACCGCGCGGTAAAGGTTGGCGAATTCACCTCCCAATGTATTGAGTTTTAACAACTCCTTTACGTTCATAGCCAATTTTATATGTTATAATATCACACCAATTTTCCGTTGAGTTTTCGCATAAGCGAATCAATATCGCCGTCTATCATATACTGCCAAACGCCGTCGGCGACTTTATCGAAAACTTTGTCGAGCACCGCGTGTTTTTCCTTGCCCACTTTTGAGAGAACGTAGTCTTTGAGTTCTCTGTTTCCGCGCTCGTCGCCCACGCCGATACGCACTCTTGCAATAGCGGTCGTACCGCATTCCGCGACGATATTTTTCATACCGTTGTGACTCCCGCCCGAGCCTTCTTTGCGTACTCTGACATTGCCAAGAGGCAAGTCGATATCGTCGTAAATAATCAAGGTTTGCGAAAAATCGATTTTGTTGGAATTAGCAAGTTGTTTTACGCTCACTCCCGATAGGTTCATATACGTTTGAGGTTTTGCGATAATATGCTTTTGTCCGCCGATATACTGCACGCAATACAAAGCGTCGCCCCCCTTTTTGTCAAGAGCGCCGCCTATCTTGTCCAGCAACTTATCCACGGTCATAAATCCCATATTGTGGATTGTGTCTTCGTATTTTTTCCCGGGATTACCCAACCCCACTATAAGCATAATCTACCTCGCTGTTTTATTTCTTTTGTTGTCTTTTGGTCTTAAAATATTCGCTTAGGATATTCGCGCACTCTTCTTGCAATACGCCGCCCTCGACGACCTTAGGTCTATGATTGAATCTAACGTCCGTCGGAAGATTGTAGAGAGTAGAACAACAGCCCGCTTTCGCGTCGTACGCCCCAAAATAAATATTGCCTATTCTTGCGTTTATCAACGCGCCGGAGCACATTGCGCAAGGCTCTAATGTCACGAAAATATCGCACTCGTTGAGTCGCCAATCGCCTATCTTTTTGCAAGCCTTTTCTATCGCGACAATCTCCGCGTGATAGTTGCTGCAATTCTTCTTTTCCTTGCGATTGTAAGCTCTAGCGATTACCTTGCCGTCTTTGACGATTACCGCGCCGACGGGAACTTCGTCCTCGGCTCTCGCCTTTTCCGCCTCGCGCAAAGCAAGTCGCATAAACTTGACCTTATCTCTCTCTTCCATAGATATATTTTAACATACAGTCAAAGATTTGCCAACAATAGCAAAAGTAACAATTTGATTTTTTTGCGAATATCTTGCAATATGTATGGATTAAACGAACTTCAAAGCGATTTGGAAATCTTAGAGGAGCAAGGCGCGGAAATTTTCGATATAGGATATACGCTGTTGGGAAGACCGATACCGTGTATATTCAAAGGCTCGAAAAACGGCGGACAGACGCTACTTCACGCGTCGATTCACGCAAGGGAATGGGTGACTACTCCCCTCGTCATTGAGATGATGAAAAACTACAACGGCTCTTACGGCGTATGGTGCGTGCCTATGGTCAATATAGACGGCGTACTACTCGTCCAACAAGGACTGAGCAGTATACCTGAGCAAAGCCTAAAAGACTTCTTAAAAGACGTCAACGGCGGTAGCGAAGATTTCTCTTTGTGGAAAGCCAACGCAAGGGCGGTAGACTTGAACGTCAACTTCAACGCGCGTTGGGGCGAAGGCGCGCAAAACGTCACGTACCCCTATCCTGCCAACTATATTGGCGAGCATCCTTTTTCCGAATATGAGATTATGTCCCTAAGAAGCCTTACCGAAAGAGTTAAGCCGTCCGTTACGTTGAGTTACCATGCCAAAGGCAACGTAATTTACAAAGGCTTCGGCTGTATAGACAACGGCGTAGAATGCGCCCAAAGGATTTCCGATTCGACTGGCTATCCCCTGCTCAATTCCTACAATAGCGTAGGCGGATATAAAGATTGGTACGTCGCCACTTTCCAAAAACTCGGACTTACAATCGAAGTCGGCGACGAGAACGTCGCGTACGCGCAACTTATCGACTATCTACCGCAAATTTATGAACAGAATGCAAACGTGCTAAATATTGCAACTGAGTGTTCTCAGAACTTATGAGTTAAATATATGGATAGCCTTCGGCATTTTATTGTTATGAGGGTTTGGGCGGTGTACGAGTATTTGGACTTTTGTTATTCTATTGGAACTTATAATTATTTGTATCTTTTTATATTTACAATAAAGTCATGCTAGCAATGCTAACAAGGCTTTTGAAATTCTTATTTTTTATCCGTTTGAAAAAAAGCCTGTGGCGAGTGCGGAGAGTAATGCAGATTTTGTCTTAGCGGGGAGCGACCGAACGGTGAGCGTACTTCTCGTACGTGACCCTGAGTGTCGTCTCGATGATCAGGCAGAAGGTGCGTTGCTATACGCAGTCGGTAACTTAATTAAATTTTTATGTATAAAATATTTTCTCCGTCACATAATACCAATGTAACCACCAGGTTGCAAAATACAGGAGGAGATTATGACAAGAAACAGTAAGTCACAAGGTAGCGCCTCGTCTACTTCACAAAGAAGCAAGACTTCGGGTAGCTCTAAGTCTCAAACGAAAGGTTGCGGAAACTGTTGCGGTTGCGGTAGTAAAAATAACTAATTACCCCCTCATCTCGCGATAACGCAATTAACGCGGAGAAATATCATTATTCTTCAATGTAATCATATTTCTCCTCAATCAAAAAAGCCGACGAAGAAATTCGTCGGTTTTTGATTATTATATAAAAATAGAAAGCCGATATCCTTGCGAACACCGACCTTCTATTATATGATAAGGGGGAAAATTATGAGCTAATTGATGTGTAAATCTTATTTACACACATAATATAGCACCGACAAAAAACTTTGTCAACAGTTTTTAACAATAATTTTCAAAAATTTTTCAAAAACTTTAATAAGTTAAGATTTGCCAATTGAATTTCTATCTTATATCATACATATTTGTAATATATCACTATATTTGACCGTTTTTGCGTAAATTTTTCAAAAAATACGCTTATTAGTATTAAAATTTGGAGATTGGAAGCGATAAAATAAAAAAGGGGAGCGATTACTCTCCCCCTTTTAAAGTTTGTATTTTCTTGATTATTTAATTCCAACCCTATTTGAGTAATAAACGATATTTCCCGCAGTGTCAACGGCGGTGATTATGTAATAATCACTATTTCCACTTCTCACTGCGCTTGCACTTACGTATTTCTTGTTGGAAATTGCCTTTCCATCATAACTACTGTAAATAATAAATGCATCATCTTTGCCACTTATAGTAAAGCAAAGCATTTCGCCCTCAACCTCAATCTTACCAAATTTGTATGCATCTAAGTTATATGAAGTCAATTGCAATCCCTTTGTATCCCATACTCTAAAAAATGTTGCACTATTATCCTCTGAAATGTAATAAAACAAACCATCACTTGTAGCATCGATTAAAGTCCATTCATCTTCCAACGTAATTAATTTATTACCTTTCAAATCATAATAATTTTTTCCTACGTTTATCAATCCGGAATTATTTACTGATACGTCGTTACTATAATTGTTTATCAATTCTCCTTTTTGGTTGAATACGTACGTCATAGTACTGTCTGAGATTGCAAAAGTTGATTCATCTATAATTGAAAAAGACGTAGCGCCGTTTACAAAGTCATTTAGATTTACTTTTTCTTTTAATCCAATATCTGTAACGATAATATTGACATCAGAAGAAAAATGTTTTGTCGATATATCGTATACATAAAGGAGCGCATGTTTGTCATCCTTTGACATTATTGCGTTTGTATATTGGCCATTAATAACATTATTGAATACTACCTCTTTCAATTCTCTGCTCTCTAAATCGTAAATATATGTAAACAAATCGTAATATTTACCTTCCACAATAAAATCAAAACCGCTTTTCGCTTCAACTTCTGTCAATTCTCTTATTACTTGAATTGCGACTTTGCCCTGTCCTAGATTAGTCATATGAACTTCGTCGTCTATCGAAGCGTTGACAACGGCCGAGAGTTTCATCGAATACTTAAAGTTGCCGTCATTATCGTAAATCAAGAAGTTGTCTGAGGAATTATTGAGAATAATGAAATCGTCGTTTTCACAAATTACCGCATTTGAATAATTAGCCATATCCATAACGTTTTCAAGCGTCATCTCCAAAGTCTTAACGCCCAACTTGGTTGACATAACTACCGTACCGTCTGAAAAAACAATTTGCGAACCTAACTTTATATAATCTTCTTGTTTTACATCCTCTTTGATAACGCCTAATTTATCGCAAAAATAATATATTTTTTCACCGTCAACTTCTTTATAAGTCGAAAAAACTCCGTCTATTACCTCAGTAAACTCGTTGTTGGTTTTTATTATCATTTTATTTTGTGCAATATTGCACAGCATATAAACAGATTCGCCTCTCTTCTTGGCCGTTACCACGTCTCCGTAAATTCTTTGAATATCAAAGCCTTCCAAATTTGTCAACTCAACTGTTTGGACTTTCGGTTTTGTCTCGCTATTATAAAACGACGTCAAAATCTCTGCAGGTTTTGTCCCTATGTTGCAACCTACGAACATGCATAGAAATGTGGACACTGTTAGTATAAATGTTATTGCAAAAATAAGTTTTTTGTTACGCATAGTTTTTACTCCTTTGTATAAATTTTATTTTCGTCGTTTATTATTTTATCTGTGAATAGCCTCAACATGCTTGCCTTAGTCCAAAGGATATCCATCATTTCCTCACTGTTCCCTATTTCTTGTACTTCGACACAAACTCCTCTATTCTATCCATTGCTTTTTGAAGTTTGTTTAGCGAGTACGCGTAACTGATACGTATAAAGTCTTTTCCGCTTTCGCCGAACGCGTCGCCCGGGACGACCGCCACCTTTCCTTCTTCGAGAAGTCTGTTGGCAAATTCGTCGCCGTTCATACCCGTCGATTTGACGCACGGGAAGACGTAGAACGCGCCTTTTGGCTCAAAACAAGTCAAGCCCATAGCGTTGAGCCTAGATACCAAGAATCTTCTTCTTATGTCGTACTCGTCGACCATTTTCCTCATCTCGGAGAAATTGTCTTCAAAACCGCCTTTGAGCGCGCCGATAGCCGCGTATTGAGCGTTGGTGGACGCGCACATTATTATGTACTGATGTATTTTCAGCATTTGCTTAAAGATAGCGCCCGGCGCGCAAGCGTAACCTACTCTCCAGCCTGTCATTGCAAACGCCTTGCTGAAACCGTTGATAAGCACCGTACGTTCTTTCATACCGTCGATTTCCGCAAAACATGTGTGTCTTTCTCCGCCGTAGGTAAGTTCGCAATAAATCTCGTCGCTGAGCACCAACAAGTCGTGTTTTTTCACCACCTTGGCAATCTCTTGCAAATTCTCTCTCGTCATTATCGCGCCCGTCGGATTGTTGGGGTACGGCAAGATTAGCGCCTTGGTCTTATCGGTGATTACTTTTTCTAAGTTGGTTGCCGTCAGGCGGAATTCGTCCTCGACGTAGCACTTCGCAGGCACGGCCTTGCCGCCGCAAATGGCTACGCTCGGCATATAAGATACGTAACTCGGTTCGGGTACGATAACTTCGTCGCCGTCGTTGATAATCGCTCTCAAAGCAAGATATATCGCCTCGCTTGCGCCGACGGTGATGAATATCTCGCTCATCGGGTCGTACTCGACGTCAAATCTTTCTTTGAGATACTTTGCGACTTGCTCTCTCAAAGCGGGCAAACCGCTGTTGCTTGTGTACTGCGTAATACCCTTTTGCACGCTCTTGATGCCCGCCTCGCGAGCGCACCAAGGCGTGTCAAAGTCAGGTTCGCCCACGCCGAGCGAAATCACGTCTTTGTACTTGTCGGCAACGTCGAAAAACTTTCTTATTCCGGACGGCGGAATTTCCGTCACGATTTTACTCAAATATTTGTCGTAGTTCATAATATCACTTGTCGCTTTTCTTCTCCGTCGCCGTCGTCCAAAATCACACCCTCTGTCTTATACTTTTTGAGTATGAAATGCGTAGCGGTCGATACGATATCTCTCATAGTCGAGAGTTTTTCGGATACGAATCGGGACACCTCTCTCAAATTTTTGCCTTCAACCGTAATGCAAAGGTCGTATGCTCCGCTCATAAGGTATACGGCTTTTACTTCGTCAAACTGATAAATAGTCTTTGCGATTACGTCAAAACCGCTGCTCATCTGCGGCGTGACCTTTACTTCGATAAGCGCGGTCACTACGTCTTCGTTGAGTTTCTCGGTATTGCAAAGCGCGGTGTATTTGGCGATAACTCCGCTTGCTTCCATTGCCTTGATACGACTTGCAACGTCGCTTTCGTCAAGTCCTACCATACGCGCGATTTGCGCAGCCGTAAATCTGCTGTCGTCGCGCAAAACTTTCAAAATCTTTTCATCAAAATTATCCATAGTCTTTACTCCGTCATCTCCAAATATTCTTCATAAGTAGTCAGTTTATCAAAGGTCTTAGTTCCGTTGATTTCAATTATTCTGTCCGCGACAGTCTGCATAAGTTCCTGATCGTGCGAGGCGAAGAAGAGTCCGCCTTTGAAGTTTATCATTCCCTTATTGAGCGCAGTAATCGCTTCCAAATCAAGGTGGTTGGTAGGTTCGTCCAAGATGACGAAATTACCGCCTTGCAACATTGCTCTCGCCATCATACAACGTACCTTTTCGCCACCGCTGAGCACGCAGGCTTTTTTCTTGGCCTCTTCGCCCGAGAACAACATTCTGCCAAGCCAACCTCTAAGGTAACTTTCGGTGTGGTCTTTGACCGCGTATTGATTTATCCACTCGACGAGCGAAAGCTGAACGCCGTCGAAGAAGTCGTCGAAATTCTGCGGAACGTAACACGTCTTGACCGTCTTGCCCCACTTGAACGTACCGCCGTCGGCTTTCTCCAATCCCATAAGTATATCGAATAGCATTGATATATTGATAGACTTGTCGGAAAGAAAAGCCACCTTTTCGCCCTTTTGAATGGTAAATGTGACGTCCTCGAAAAATCCTTTTTTCGTCAATCCCTCGACCGTCAAAATATCCTTGCCAAGTTCCTGCTCGAACTCAAAGTTGATATACGGATATTTACGCATAGAAGGCTTGATGTCTTCAAGAGTAAGTTTTTCAAGTTCTTTCTTTCTCGAAGTGGCTTGACGCGACTTGCTTGCGTTGGCGGAAAATCTTGCGATAAACTCTTGAAGTTCTTTCGCTCTCGCCTCGGCTTTCTTATTCGCCTCTCTCGCTTGCTTTGCGAGAAGTTGGTTGGTCTCATACCAAAAGTCGTAGTTGCCGACGTACATATTGATATGTCCGTAGTCTACGTCGCAAATGTGCGTACATACCTTGTTGAGGAAGTGTCTGTTGTGCGATACGATAATAATCGTGTTCTTGAAATCGAGCAAGAAGTTTTCAAGCCACATTATCGACTTTGCGTCAAGGTTGTTGGTCGGCTCGTCGAGTATGAGTATATCGGGATTGCCGAAAAGCGCTTGCGCAAGAAGTATTTTTACCTTTTGCTTACCGTCCAACTCGCCCATAAGTTTGTCGTGATATTCCTCGCCGAATTTGAGTTCGTTGAGAAGCGCCGCCGCCTCGCTTTCCGCTTCCCATCCGCCGAGTTCGGAAAACTCAGTTTCCAGTTCCGCGGCAAGATTGCCGTCCTCTTCGCTGAAGTCGGGTTTTGAGTAGAGCGCGTCTTTCTTATCCATAATCTCTACCAATCTCTTGTGCCCCATAAGCACTGTACGCATAACGGTGCAGTCGTCGAAGTCGTTTTGGTTCTGATTAAGCACGCTGATTCTTTGATTTTTTCCTACGCTGACGCTGCCTCTCGTCGGCTCTAAATCTCCCGAAAGAATTTTCAAAAACGTGGACTTACCCGCGCCGTTTGCGCCGATAATTCCATAGCAGTTGTTGTCCGTAAATTTTAGGTTTACGTCCTCAAAAAGCTTTCTTCCGCCAAATTGTAAAAACACGTCGTTTACTTGTAACATTCCAATTCCTCTCTATTATATTATATAATCTTTATATTTGTTGAGTCCCATTCGACACGATACGCTAAATCATAAGTCTGTCACAACCGCATAGATTGGTGGGCATTTCGTCCGCTCAACAATTGGCTTTACTGTTCCGCCGAGATCTATCTTCGCCCCAAAAGCGTAAAGAAAATAACTCTCAATCCTATCTTTCTCCACTTCGAATATGAGAGAATAGTCCACGCTCTCGCCCTTTTTGAGAGAATACTCTACTAATTCGGCATAAAAAGCGTGTCCGTTTTTGCCCGAGTAACCGTCGGTGACGTTGTTTGCTCCTTCTACGACAAAGTCGCAACTCGACACCTTCAACTTTTTGTTGGCCTTTACATCAACTTTCACGAGCAAAAAGCACTTGCCGTCTTTTGCCTCAACCTCGCCCACGAATTGCGATACTCTCATACTATTGACGCATACGTCTGCCTGAGAAGTGGATACCGTCTGCCCAATCGCTCCCTTGACAGGTTTCTCGTCGTCGCCGTACTTTTGTACAAGAACGATTGTGAGTATGATTGCGACTATTACCGCTACAGTCAAGACGATAAGTCCGATATTGCGTTTCGCCTTAAAACTCAGTTTCATCTATCTCTCCAAAATTCTATCGGCAATTTGCTGACATTTCGAGTAAATTCTATCTACGTCTTCGCCTACGAAATACTCGCCCTTTTCGTAGAGTATTTTGCCTGCGACGATTGTCATAAGCACGTTGGACTTACTTCCTGCAAATACCACGTTTTTGACGATATTATTGAGCGGTTGCATATTCGGTTGATGCAAATCGATCAATATCATATCCGCATTCTCGCCTACTTTCAATCCTTCGAATCCGTCAAGTCCCATTGCCTTCGCGCCGTTTGTCGTAGCCATATCGAGTACGCTTTCGCCCGAAAGCACCGTTGGGTCGCCCAAAGTCCCTTTTTGCAATCCCGTAGCGAGGTACATTTCTCTGAACATATCCAAAGCGTTGTTGCTCGCCGCTCCGTCCGTGCCTATAGCCACGTTGAAGCCTTCGTCAAGATAGCGCTTGAGCGGAGCGATACCGCTTGCAAGTTTTAGATTGCTTGCAGGGCATGTGACTACGCTGACGCCCCTTTCTTTGAGCGATTTAATATCCTTATCCGTGGGATGTACAAAGTGATAGACAACTCCGCCGTAGTCGAACAAGCCTAAGTCGGAAAGATATTCGCCTGCGCTCTTGCCGTGTCTTTGCACGCACTCTTTGGCTTCTTTCGCCGTCTCGCACAAGTGCGTATACACGGGCATTTTATTTTCTTTGGCAAAGCCCGCAAGCATCTTGATACACTCTTCGCTATTGGTATATTCTGCGTGTAGACCGAGCCTGTATTCGATAAGTCCGCCTTTGCCGTCGAGATTGTTTATACCCCATTGCAACTTGTCGTAAAGCCCCGATTTGTTGCTCTCGGTGATGCCTTCCAATATTACGTTTCTAAATCCGCAATCAACGCACGCGTCGGCAATACTTTCCAAATGGAAGTACATATCGCTTGCGACGGAAATACCGCTAGAAAGGTATTCCAAAATTGCGAGTTTAGTCAAATAATAGCAATCGTCGGGCGTGAGTTTCGCCTCTCTTGGAAATACTTGTTTGAATAGCCACTCGTCGAGCGTAGTGTCGTCTGCGTATGAACGTAAAAATACCATAGGCGAATGAGCGTGCGCGTTCTTAAACGACGGCATAAGCAAATTGCCGTTTGCGTTGATTTCCCTATCCCACGGCAACAAAATGAGCGGAGATACCTGACTGACAAATTTGATTTTGCCATTCTCTATCCACAACTCGCCGCCGTCGATAATTCCGTCCGGCGTAAGAATTTTCGCATTATAAATTCTTATCATCATACGCTACAATACTTCCTTTATTCGCTCTATGCTATCAAATACGAGAGCGCGTATTTTTTCGCTTGATTTGGCAATCGCCTCGCCCTCGTCCACGTTGTCAAGAGTCGCGTCGGTAATTCCGCAAGCGGGATTAACTATGCAAGCCAAACCGACAACTCTCATCCCCGCGTGTCTTGCGGCGATTACCTCGATTGCGCTTGACATACCGACCGCGTCCGCGCCGAGCATTTTCGCCATTCTTATTTCGCTCGCCGTCTCGAAATTAGGTCCTTGCGTCTGAATATACACGCCTTTTTTGAGGTCTATATTCAAGTCCTTTGCGACGTTGTCGACTATCTCGCCCAACTCCTCGTCGTACGGTTTTGTCATATCGGGAAAACGCTTGCCAAGTCGTGGATAGTTCTCCCCTCTAAGAGGTGATGGAACTAGCGAAATATGGTCGGTAATTCTCATCAAATCGCCTATTTCGGGATAGGTTATTCCCCCCGACGCGTTGGTCAAAAACATGACCTTTGCGCCCATCAAAGCGGCAATGCGTATAGGCATGACGCACTCTTCGGGAGCATATCCCTCGTAGTAGTGCAATCTACCTTGCATTACCACGACCATCGCGCCTCGTATATATCCAAAGACGAATCGACCTTTGTGACCGTCCACGGTGCTTATCGGCATACCGTCGACGTCCTTGTAGTCAACGCTTGCGACGACTTGCATTTCGCTTGCAATATCGCCGAGTCCGCTTCCGAGCACAAGCAAAATATCGGGCGAAAAGTTCACTTTTCCCGTCAACGACGCGTACGCCCTTTCTAATCTTTGGATATACTCCGCGCTCATATTACTTCTTGAAAATTTGTCTTGAACCGGGTTTAACGAGTTCAATCTTTCCCTCTTTGCAAAGAGGACACTCCTCAGGGTCGTAGGATACGACTTCCATACTGATGAGGTTGACGTACTTCACGCCGAAATCAACCGCTCCGTTGCTTCTATCGACAAGCGACGCGACTGCTACTACTTCCGCGCCCAAACCTTGAACGAGTTTTACCACTTCTTTGACCGAACCACCCGTGGTAACAACGTCTTCGACTACTACGACTTTTGCGCCCTTTTCGACGCTAAAGCCTCTGCGCAAAGTCATTTCGCCGTTCTCTCTCTCGGCAAAGATATTGGGTACGCCGAGTTGTCTTGCGACCTCGTAGCCCATAAGTATTCCGCCAACCGCAGGAGAAACTACCAAATCAATCTTTTCGCCCGCGAGTTTTTCTGCCAAAGCCTTGCATACGATTTCGCTTTGCTTTGTGTCTATAAAGAGTTTTGCGCTTTGCATATACGTGTCGCTATGTCTGCCCGAAGTGAGCTTGAAATGACCTTTCAAAATCGCTCCCGTCTGCTTGTAGCAATTCAATGCTTGCTCTTGTGTCAACATATTTATACCTCCAAAAATTTATCTTAGATTATTTGTTCAAAATAAGCGTACCGACTAAATCGTTTACGTCGATATTATTCTCTTCTACGTACTTTGCCAAATCCCTAGCGATATCTCTCGCTCCGCAAGGCTCGGTAAAGTTGTGCGTGCCGATTTGCACGGCTGCCGCTCCGCAAATCATAAATTCAAGCACGTCTGTATAACTCGTTATACCTCCGAGTCCGATTATAGGAATTTTGACTGCGTTGAAGCAATCCCACACCATTTTCAGCGCGACGGGCTTTACGCATGCTCCGCTGACGCCGCCGTTGTTGTTGAAAAGTATGGGCTTGCGCGTCTTGTAATTGACCGCCATACCCGATAGCGTGTTGATGAGCGAAATTGCGTCCGCTCCGCCTTGCTCCGCCGCTCTTGCGTTGTCCGCAATACAGGACACGTTGGGGGAAAGCTTGGTGATAATAGGCTTATTCTTGCACGCTTTCTTGACAGCCGAAGTCACCTTCTCAACGTTTGACGGCAATACTCCGAAAGCCATTCCGCCCTCTTTGACGTTGGGACAAGAAATATTGAGTTCTATCATATCGGCTTTGCTGTCACTCATCTTCTCGGCAATCGCTATATAGTCTTCAAGCGTACTGCCCGCAACGTTGGCGATTACCACTACGTCGCGCTTTGCCAAGAGCAAATCGTCCGTTTGAAGATAGTGGTCGACTCCCGGATTTTGCAGACCGACGCTGTTGAGCATACCGCCGTAACTTTCTGCAATTCTCGGATAGGGATTGCCCTGTCTTGGCTTTATCGTCAGTCCTTTCGTGCAGATACCGCCCAACTCTTCAATGTTGTAAAATCTATCGTATTCTCTTCCAAATCCGAACGTACCGCTCGCGGTAATAATCGGATTTTTGAATTCCACGCCTGCAATATTGACTTTCAAATTACTCATAATACCACCTCGTCGAGTGAGAATACGGGTCCGTCGACGCATACTCTCGCGTACTGTTCAACGCCCTTTCTCATGACCTTGCAGTTGCACACAAGACACGCGCCGATACCGCATCCCATTCTCGCTTCAAGCGACACGATAATTGGAACGTCAAATCCCTGTAACGCTTTTTTCAAGGCCTTATACATCACCTCGGGACCGCAACAAAATACTACGTCAGGCTTGATTTTTTCCATATCTTCCGCAAGTATATTCGTGACGAAACCTTTTTTGCCGTAACTGCCGTCGTCCGTCGCGACTATGATTTGCTTGGATACTTTCGCCATATCCTCTTCAAGTACTACCTTGTCTTTGTTTGCAAAGCCCAGATAGGTATAATACTCGTACTCGGGATTGCTCGTAGGTATAGCGGGCAACACCGCGCTTCCCATACCTCCGCCGAGAAGTACTATTTTCTTTGCCGATTTGTCGGGCACGAAACCGTTGCCGAGAGGCAATATTACTTTTATCTTCTCGCCCGTCTTGTACGTTGACAACACCTTAGTGCCTTCGCCCACAACAGCGTAGCAAATTGTGATAGTATTCTTTTCTCTATCGTAATTGCATATACAGAAAGGTCTGCGCAATAAATGGCTTTTGTCGTTGAGTTTTACGTGCGCAAACTGACCGCCTTTTATCTTTTGCGGTAAATCTTCAAAGGCGATTACCATTTTGTATATGTCTTTCGCCACGCGCTCGTTGAGCAATATTTCGCCAACTCTGTCTTTCAATTCGCTCATTCTTATACCTCGAATTATTTAATACATCTCGTGATGTCTTTTTGCATATCTATGCTTGCTTTCAATGCCGCTTGCTTGTAGTCAAGTCCTCTGTACGCGTCCTTCTTGTAAGCGCAAAGAATACCTCTCGACGAATTAACTATACCGCCGATACCGTTCTCAAAGCAAACTGCCAAATCCTCCGCCTTGCCGCCTTGCGCGCCGTAGCCCGGGATGAGGAAAAACATATTGGGATGCGCCTTGCGTATCAACTTGGCTTGCTCCATGTGAGTTGCGCCTACTACGCCGCCTATACTGCTGTATCCGTATTTGCCTACCAGTTCCTTGCCCCAACCATCTACGAGCGACGCCATATTGTCGTAAAGCGTATTGCCGTTATCCATAGTCCTGTCTTGCAACTCTCCGCCCGATGGGTTGGAAGTCTTGACGAGCACGAACGCGCCCTTGTCGTTTTCCTTGCAATCGGCTACGAACGGAAGTATGCCGTCGCTGCCCAAATATCCGTTGATTGTGATAAAATCGCTCTCGAACGGCGTTACCTTCGAGCCGTCGGCAAGAGTAGTCTTTCCGATATACGCCTTGCTGTATGCGCTAGCGGTCGAGCCAATGTCGTTGCGCTTGATGTCGGCAATGACGAAAAGTCCGTTTTCTCTCGCGTACTTTATCGTATCTCTAAAAGCCGTCATACCCTCTACTCCGTACATTTCGTAGTACGCCACCTGAACTTTGACGGCAGGTATTACGTCTTTGAGCGTGTCAATCAAATCAAAGTTGAATTTCTTAATTTGCTTTGCGCACTCGTCGAGCGTAACGCACTTTGCCTTCATATCGTCGGGCAAATAATCTATGCAGGTGTCAAGTCCTATGACCGACGGATTGTCGGTAAGTTTAATTTTATCAATAAGTCTGTCGATTATCATTTTATCTCTCCTTTATACCGAATATTTTACTTTGCCTTCGACTATCGTCTTTACTACTTTGCCTTTGACCTTCCAGCCGTCAAACGGAGTGTTCTTTCCCTTCGACTTGAACGTCTTTGCGTCAATTTTATATTCCTTGTCAAGGTCTACCAAAGTAATGTCGGCAAGTCCGCCCTCGACGATATTTCCACTCTCGATGCCCAAGAGTTTCGCAGGTCGCTTGCTCATGAGTTCGATAAGTTTGTCAAGCGTAATAACTCCGCTATCGACGAGATACGTGTAACTCAAAGCGAACGCGCTTTCAAGTCCGCTTATTCCGTTTGCGGCGAGCGAGAAGTCGACTACCTTATCTTCGAAGTGATGAGGCGCGTGATCGGTCGCGATTACGTCTATCGTGCCGTCGGCAATACCCTTCAATATCGCCTGTCTGTCTTTTTCAGTGCGAAGAGGCGGATTGACCTTGCTTGCGGTATTGTAATCTAAGATAAGTTCATCTGTCCCCGCAATGTAGTGCGGACAGGTCTCGCAAGACACTTTGACTCCTCTTGCTTTCGCCTCTCTTATCAACTGCACTCCGCTTGCCGTGCTTACGTGGCAAATATGCACTTTGGTGTCGAGCATTTCGGCAAGGATAATATCCCTTGCTATCATAATGTCTTCCGCGCTGCTCGGTATGCCTTTCAATCCCGCTTTGGTCGCGTTCTCGCCTTCGTTGACTACGCCGCCGTTGATAAGCGACTTTTCTTCGCAGTGACTGCACAAGAGCAAGTCGTAGTCTTTTGCGTATTCCAAAGCAAGTCGCATCATTTGAGCGGTAGCGACAGGTTGTCCGTCGTCGCTCATTGCGATTGCGCCCGCCTCTTTCATGCTACCCATTTCCGCCATTGTTTCGCCTTTAAGTCCGACGGTAATCGCGCCAATCGGATATACCTTTGCCAAATCCACTTCTTTGGCTCTGTTGACGATATAGCTGACGATGTATTTATTGTCCGTGACGGGTTTTGTGTTGGGCATACAGCATACCACGGAATATCCTCCGGCGACAGCCGCCGCGCTTCCGCTTGCAATGTCCTCTTTGTATTCGAATCCCGGTTCTCTGAGGTGCGTATGCATATCTATAAATGCCGGCAAAGCAGTCAAGCCTTCGGCGTTGATAATCTCTTCAAAGTCGCCTTTGATATCCTTGCCGATTTTGCTGATTCTATTGCCCTCTATCGCTACGTCAGTCTTTTTGCCGTTTACTAATGCGTTTTTGATAAGTAAAGCCATATATATCTCCTTTCTATTTTCTCTTTTGCTCTACGCTCACCCATTCGAGTAGCGCCATTCTTGTCGCCACGCCGTTGGTGACTTGCTCGTCTTTATAACAAATTTGCGAGTCGAGTACGTCGCAATCAATCTCTATTCCTCTGTTGGCAGGTCCGGGGTGCATGACTATCACGCCTTTGTTGCACGTCTTCAATCTCTCAGCCGTCACTCCGTAAAAGCGATTGTATTCTTCAACGCTCGGGAAAAGTCCTTTTTGCTGACGTTCCAACTGAATTCTGAGACCCATTATTACGTCGCTTCCCTTGAAGGCTTCGTCTACGTTCTTGCATACCTTGCAAGGTTGATTTTCTATTCCCTTAGGCATAAGCGTATTCGGCGCGAAAACCTTGACTTTCGCTCCCATTTTGCTAAGTCCCACGATATTGCTTTGAGCGACTCTCGAATGTTTGACGTCGCCTATGATTGCCACTTCAAGTCCTTTGAGAAAGCCGAACTTTTCTCTCATCGTGTACATATCCAAAAGCGCTTGCGTAGGATGCGCGTGCATTCCGTCGCCCGCGTTGATTACGCTCGCCTTCGTATGCTTTGCGATGATATTCGCCGCGCCCGCAACAGAGTGTCTTATGATAATTACGTCCGCCATCATTTTGTCGAGCGTAACGGCGGTGTCTATAAGGCTCTCGCCCTTTTGCACGCTCGAACCGCTCGTGGTAATGCCAATCGCGCTTGCGCCGAGATACTTCGCCGCCGATTCAAACGAACATCTTGTGCGGGTGGAATTTTCATAAAACAGCGTGATTACGTTTTTGCCTTTGAGCAAATCTAAATCCTTTTTGCCGCCTTGTATACTCTTTTTCATAAAGTCGGCGCGATTAAGCAATTCTTCGAGTTGCTCTTTGCTCACGTCCGCCATTGCCAAAAAATCTCTTTTCATTTGACCTCCGTATACTTATACTCTTATATCTTAGCATAAAATATTATAAAATAAAAGAGAAATGAAAATATTTTTTGCCAAGCTAATAAATTTACGTTCAAAAAATAAGTCCGCCATCTCTAGCGGACTTTGATTTTATTATTTGCCTGTATTCTTCTTTTTCTTTCTTTTCTTGCCCATACCCAAGACAGTGGCGAGATTGTTGCCTACGCCGATATTCAACGCCAAAAATACTATTATGAATATCGCAATCGCCAAAGACTGGAACTGCGCCGAAACTGTCGTACCGAAGAAATTGAGATTGTATCCGAAGTTGCTCGTCATAGTAGCAATCAATTCTTCCGCGTTCTCTATTTGCAATACTCCGGTGACGTAAGAGGTGAGTTCGTTTAGCGGAGTTGCCATAAAGCCATAGCGAAGCAACGCGCACGAATACGTTCCGGGGATAAAACCGCAAATGCCCTGCACCCAAACGGGCAACATGCCGAGAGGCATATACGCGCCTATCAAAAATCCGACTGCCGTCGAAAATACTGCGACTATACTCATCATTGTGCCTTCCGTCTTAACGAAGGAACATACGAATACCGTCATAAGCGTAGCCGATACGGTCGAATATAGCATTACGGCAAATACCGTCATAACGTTGGCAAACGTAATGAGGAATTCGCCCATTACCGCCAAATAGATAAGACATATCAAAAAGAATACGAAACATACCAACGCAGTGACTATAAAGTTGTAGAAAAAGTAACTCGATATGAGCACGTTTTTGTGTATCGGCGAGGACGCGAAATCTCTATTCACTCCGTTCTG
Source organism: Clostridiales bacterium (assembly GCA_014799575.1). Lineage (GTDB taxonomy): Bacteria > Bacillota > Clostridia > Christensenellales > UBA3700 > RACS-045. Next base: position 31,685 of record JAAVHS010000015.1, read on the forward strand.
CTTGTCCTCGACGATNATCGTATTCGCCTGCAANGCNACGGTAATTGTCGATAGTCCGATTATACCGCTTATCATCCACGAATCTACCAAAGTCTGACAATAGTGCCACATTTTGGCGTCGTCGGCAATGCCCATTTTTATCAACTCGTTTTGAATCGTCAGCATTTCCAAATCGCGAAGGAAAAAAATATACACGACGAAAATTATTACGGGAACAAGCAAGGTATACATTACCCTGACTTTATTGCCGAAAAATACCAACAAATGTCTCTTTGTCAGCTGGAAAAATATATCGACGTTTTTCGCATTATTCTTCGTCATCGTTGCCCCCTTCNTGNATAATTTCCTTTTGTCCGGTGACGTTGAGGAATACGTCGTCCATAGTACCTTTTATTATNTCTATATCTTGCAAATACTCGTCGTATTTTGCGAGTATTTTTTTCGCNTCNACGGTATTGCGAATNGCGATTTTATANGCCAAATGTTCNTCGTCGTAAGAAAANNTTACGCCGTCTTTNTTCAACTTCTCNTCNAANTTCTCNTCGCGNNANCGATAGCAAATCACGTTGTCGCTCGAATATAGATTNTTAAGCTCGTTGGGCGTACCGCGCGCAATGATATTTCCCTTGTCCATTATTACGACGTCCGTCGCCTTTTCAGCCTCTTCGAGATAATGCGTAGTCAAAAATACCGTCATTCCCGTTTCCATTCTTATCTTGTCGATAAGCGACCATACGTTTAGACGGGTCTTTGGGTCGAGTCCCGTAGTAGGCTCGTCCAATATGAGCAATTTGGGACGGTGTACCATTGCCCTTGCAATGTCTACGCGTCGCATTTGTCCGCCGCTCAAATTCTTTACGGGTCTATTGAGAATAGGCTGCAAATCCAATAGTTCGACAATAGAATCCACGGTCTTTTTCTTCTCTTCTTTTGACATNGAATAGAACGACGCTCTTATATCCAAATTCTGTTTTACGGTAAGTCCCATATCGAGTACGCTCGTCTGGAATACTATGCCAATNTCGTTGCGAATAAACGACGATTGAGTGTCAAGGTCGTAGCCGTTGACGTATATCTTTCCGCCGTCCTTTTTGAGTATCGAACAGATGATATTTATCGTCGTGCTTTTTCCCGCGCCGTTGATACCCAAGAACGCAAACAACGAACCGCGCTCCACGCGAAAAGAGATATCGTTGACGGCTTTGACTTCGCCGTACGATTTAGTAAGATTTTCAATAATTACCGCGTAATTTATATCGTTCATACTACTCCCCTTTAGAATTCGTATTTTGCTTGCAATTCGTCGTATTCTTTATATATATCTTCAAAGAAGTCAATGCCCAGTTTTTCGCGCACTTTTTGTCTTTCCGACTGCTTGATGTTGTAGACGTGGAAAGGCACCCACTTTATTCCTTGACAAAAGTGTTTGACCACGGTTTCGCCTTCGGTNGCCTTGCGTTGTTCGTTGAATTTTCTAGGCAATCTCAAAACTTTCTTCCCGTACTTATTGATGACCGTCTGATCGGAGAAAAACAGTCTCTTGTTTTTTACTTTTGCAATCCCTCTATCGAAAAGTCCAGTTTTATCAATCTCGTCTATATTAAGATACATAACGCCGGCATTTATATAATTTCTTCTGATAAAATACTGTCCCATATGGTCTCGCACGGCTGCAAATTCATAGTCNGAAATATCTATCTTCCAAAACTCGTATAAATCGGAGCAGCACATCGTATCCGCATCTAAATATATGATTCTGTCGTTTAGTTTAAGTTTTGGCAATATAAGTCTTAATAACGTATAAGGCGTATACTTCGACTTCTCGTTTTTACCCCCGCCCAACACGCTTTCGTAAANNTCGGTCGCNTCGATGATTTTCGCTTCGCTTTGCGGATTGCCCTTTTGTAATGCGGCAGTAAGAATTTCCGCCCTCGAATTATCTACCGCGATAAATTTTTCATTTATACGCGTGAGATTGGCCGTCACAAGATAAAGCGACACGGGCGCGGTAGTATACTTTGCGATAGAAATCGCGCTGAGTAAGATCAGCGGAAAAACCTTTTCGTTTCCGCAATAGCAAACGTGTATTCTTTCATCTGCCAAATTAGTCATACTTACCTCGCAAAATTTCCTCTTGTAGTATATGCTTATTCATAATTATAACAATATAAANATTTTTCGTCAACTATAAAACATTGCGATATAGAAAATTGAAGTATTTGAATAAAAAAATTTCCCGCTTACGTACTGTAAACGGAAAATTTTAAGCGATGCAATTCAAGTGATTATTACTCTTCCGAAATTGTGCTTACCGGACATCCTGCCGCGCAAGAACCGCANCTGATGCAAATATCCGGATCGATAACGTACTTGTCGTCGCCTTCGGAAATAGCGCTGACGGGGCAACCCTCTGCGCAAGCGCCACATTTGATGCAATCGTCACCTATACAATATGCCATAACGTAAATCTCCTTTTTTTGTTTTAAGTGCTATAATTATTCTAACATACCCGCTTTGTTTTGTAAAGAGCAAATTAAAATAAATATCCTCTTTTTATTGATTTTGCGACAAAATTTTCGCTTACGTTATTCTTTATGCGACAAGTATGAGAAAAAGAACTCCAATANAATCAATCTTCGAGTTTTTCAAGTTCCTTTTCGTCAACCTCGTCGTGGGCAAAGCCGTTTTTAGGACAGCCNTTTGCTCCGCANACAATTTCGAATTCCCCGACGTTGTAATACTTTTGTTCCACTCCGCCGTCCTTTTCTATAGTGACTTTTATTCTCTCTTTGAGCGCGTCCGTCTCGTCCACTCTTCCCTCGCCTTCGGCNACTCTNACGGTAGAGCCTACTTTGGGAAGTCGCTTGTTGACGTCNACGTANAAGTCGTTTTCNTATTTAAGACAGCACATAAGTTTTCCGCACATACCGCTTACCTTTGTCGGATTGAGGGAAAGATTTTGGTTTTTGGCCATCTTGACAGTNGCCTTTTCATANTCGCCCAAGTGCGTNATACAACAGCACTGCCTTCCGCACATACCCATTGCGCCGCGTATCTTTATATCGTCTCTTTCGTAGATTTGGCGAAGTTCGATACGCATTCTCATTTTGCCCGCCAAATCCTTGACGAGTTCTCTGAAATCCACTCTGCCGTCGGCGGTGAATGAAAATACNATTTTTGATCTGTCGAAAGTGTATTCGGCGTCGACGAGTTTCATCTTCAAATCGTGCTTNTCGATAAACTTTTGGCACAACTTCAACGCGCCTTCCTTTTTCTCTTCGTTCTCTTTTGCTCTCGCTTCGTCCTCTCCCGTCGCCTTTCTCACAACAGGCTTGAGCNGATTTTTCAACTCCTCGTCAGGGACGAAAGTATTGGATTGCGTAATGCGAGCAAATTCAAGTCCGCGCACCGTTTCTACGATAACGCCGTCTCCTTCTTTGAATTCTATATTCAACGGGTCGAAAGAATACTGTTTACCCGTTCCCCCGAATTTCACGCCTACTATCATCGGCATAGGTATTTTACCTCCAAAAGTTTGATAAATAAATTGTCGAGCACGTTTTCGTCTTTGCAATAACTCTCGACTTTTTGTTTTGCATTCACGATAAGTTCGTTGAAATTGACAAGCATAGGCACGTTGAAAGTATCAATCAGCGTATTGACTTTCTCNAATCCGTCTATCTCCACGCCCGTCTTTTTTTTGAGCAAAACTCCGCATATAAGCTGCATTATATCAAGATATTTGACAAGTTTGCCGTCCTTTATATCCATACGCTTTTGCATTCTGAGATTGACTTTGGTCGAAGTCAGTCCTTTGAGCAAAAATATTACGTCGCTCATATCTCCCGAAAAGTCTTCGTCNTCAAGAAGTTCGTCGCACCTCGAAAGACTTCCNAGACAGCAATCCACCGCTTCGTTTACGACCGCCTTTGAATATCCTCTNAACGTNCTTGAAAANTATCCGTTCAACTCGGCTTTTGAAAATGGCGCAACGGCAAGTTTCTTGCTACGCGACTTTATCGTNTCNANCACCGCCGTCTGTCTTTGCNCGCCGAGCACGAATACTACGCCCTCGACAGGCTCTTCAAGGCTTTTAAGCAAAAAGTTCTGTACCTTGACGTCTACTTTGTCAAGTTGACGGATAATCATGACTTTGACGTCGCCGTCCGCCGTNATATANACTTTATCGACGAACTCTCTTATGCCNTCNGCTTTGAGATTTTTCGGCTCGTATACGCTTTCGTGATTGCCGTCTTCGACTTTGTTGCATGATATACAGTTGCCGCATCCGCCCTCTTTGCAAAGAATCCTTTGCGCAAACAACGTGCATAAACCGTCCACCGCCAACGCGTCCTCGCTCATAATCATATAACAATGATTGAGCCTTCCTTCGAGTATATCACTCTCCAAAGCTTTATAGACCTTGGTATTTCTTAGCAACTCGTCATACTTTATCATCTATCTAAAATTCCTCTTTCAACGAGCGCTTTTACTATCCTTTCGTGAGTAACTTGCGCGGACGACGAGCAATCTATATCGACGATTCTATCGCTGTNTTTCTCGCAAGCAAGTTTGTANCCTTCNTACACTTTGACGTGAAAGTCCATACCCTCTTGTTCCAATCTATCGTCTACGTCCGCTCCGCCCTTTCTTTGGAAAGCGAGCGTAGGCTCTAAGTCGAGAAATANNGTCAAATCGGGCATNATTTCACCGCAAGCAAGTTTGTTGAGCGTNTCGATTTTATCCACGCCAAGTCCTCTCGCTACGCCTTGATATGCNAAAGTGGAATCTATAAATCTATCGCAGACGACGAGTTTGCCCTCTTCAAGAGCAGGTCGTATCACCTCTTCGCACAACTGCGCTCTCGCCGCGCTGTACAACATCGCTTCGCACGTACCCGTCATAGCGGAATTGGCTCTGTCGAGAATTATCNCGCGTATTTTCTCAGAAATAGCGTTGCCGCCCGGCTCTCTCAAAAACACCGCGTCGACGCCTCTTTGCGTGAGGTANTCTTTTATCATTCTGAGTTGAGTGGTCTTGCCCACTCCTTCTCCGCCTTCAAAAGTGATAAACTTGCCTTTCATAAATTCTCCTACTTTTCTATTTTATCACACCTATACGTCCGCTAGCAAGTCCAAAGAGTCTGTTGCGGTATTTTTTTAGATACTCGGCTACGCTTTCGTCAATTATTTCACCTTTCAACACGGCAGGTATTCCCGGCGGATACACTCCGACGTCNTCCGCGCTTATTCTTCCCGCGCAATCCTCAATATCTACGTACTCGANNTCTCCTTGCNNATTNGCNTNTNCTGNNCGCGCAATACGCNGNACTTNCTCTTCTTCGNCNANGNCATNGAATTGCATATTATTCAATTCNTTNGCAAGGATAGGCAATAAATCGCAGTTGAACGGNGTNACNATNCACACNANCAAATCNTCTTGCGCCATTTCGACGTATACTCCTCGCTTTGCCAATTCGAGCAATNCCGAATACGCGTCCTTGCCGTCAATCTTAATGACNAGNCTTGAAAAATCGTCGTTCNTNACNACTTCGCCNACTTTGAGTACTTGCGAAAATTCTTCTATACTTNCCTTTACTTTCGCGTAGTCCTTTTCGCCGTTTTCGCTCATATACGAATTTGCGTAGTCCATACTCGCCATNACNAAGTAGTTGGGCGACGTNGAATGNATCATCGCTCTGTATCTNTCGCAATCTNNNCNCNNNGNTTTGTCTTTTAGACAAACTATNGCTCCTCCGCCGTAGACNGGNAAAGTCTTGTGCATACTCATAAGCGAAATATCCGCGTAGGCGNTNGCGTTGGCGGGAAGNAATTTGCTGTATGCAAAATGCGAAGCGTGCGCCTCGTCGACGACTAGATATGCGCCCNATTTGTCGGCGANTTTGCGTACGGATTTCAAATCCTGACAGTTGCCGAAATAATCGGGGCTTGTGATAAANACNCCGCCTATTTNCATTGANNTATCAAGNTTGNCNAACTCCGACGGNCTGTNNACNCNTACNACTTNNNCGCCGTAAAGTCTGCACGCCGAGAAAAAAGACTTGTGCATACCGCCCACNGCGACNAGCGTCTTGCNTTTGTCTTTGCATACGCATACCGCAATATGCATACCGCAAGTNCTGCCTTGCGTGAGCATNAGCGCGCTTGCNTACCCCATNCTTTGAGCGATAGCCTCTTCGCANAAGGCAATNGTNTTTTCNCNTTGCAAAAGATTGTCAAGTTCNGGNACTTCCGTCCAGTCGAATTTNGCGCTCNCATAGATAGAATNCGACGTCCCTANNCCCGCGTGAGCAGGCATACAAAACCTCGCTTTGCACTTATCGTTCATATTCCGTATCGTGTCGTACAATATCCTATCCATACCGCCTCATATTATAAAGGCGACCCATTAAGGTCGCCCTCTTGATTNGACTNGTTAAAATCAGTTGATAGAAAGTATCTTTACCTTGTAGCTGTCGTCGCCCAAATCNACGGTGACTTCCGCGCCCTTCTTTTGATTGAGGAGAGCCTTTGCCAAAGGCGATTCGTTGCTGATTTTGTTTTCGAGAATAGACGCTTCGGTCGTACCNACTATNGTGTATTCNTACTCTTCTTTATCNGAATAGTCGTAAATCTTNACCTTGCAACCTGCGATTACGACGTTTTGCTTGCCGTCAACGTCCTCNATAATNACCGCGTTGTCGATTTGGTCTTGAACGCTGATGATTTCCGACTCTACGTGAGCCTGATAGTCCTTAGCNGCNTCGTATTCNGCGTTTTCGGACAAGTCGCCGAACTCTCTCGCTTGCTTAATCTTTTCGCTTGCTTCCTTTCTCTCTACGTTGATAAGATGATCAAGTTTCTTAACAAGATTGTCATATCCTTCTTTTGTCAAAACGTATTCTTTCTTTGCCATATATCCTCCTGACCCTCAATGGGCATTTATGTCGTAAAATTTAATTTTTCCTGTTTTTGCTTCTATAACTCAGCACGTAAAGGCTTTCGCTCATAGANATATTTTCNAGCGTAATNCCNTCGGGCACTTCCAACTCGACGGGAGCAAAATTCCAAATGCTCTTCACTCCGCCCGCGATAAGCGCGTCNGCTACGCTCTTTGCCGAATCCTTTTGCGTCGCGATAACCGCTATNTCCACTTGATTNTGTTGAAGATAACTCTTCAAGAAATCCATATCGTAGACCTTGATACCGTTGATAGACGAACATCTCGGGTCTATATCGAACAACGCTCTGACGTAAAAGCCGTCGTCCTTNAATCCCTTGTAGCCTGCNAGCGCTCTGCCTATATTGCCCGCGCCGACGATAATCATATCGTAGACCTTGTCAAGTCCTAAGATAGCGGCAAGTTCAGTCTTCAACTTGCCCACGTCATAGCCGTAGCCCTGTTGACCGAAACCGCCGAAATTGCAAAGGTCTTGTCGCACTTGNGATGCGGTAATGCTCAGCGCGCTTGCGATTTTGGTGGAAGAAACGCGTTCGACTCCGCCGTCGGCAAGTTGCTTGATAAACCTATAATAACGTGGCAATCTCTTTATAACCGCTTCCGATATCATCTGACGCTCCCCCTTTGCGTTTACTTTAACATTTTAATAAATTTATTCCCCTCTTGTCAATAGTTTTGCCTTATTGTTGGGCAACAAATTGACAATTTATCGCAAGGCGCGGAGTTTACTTGACACAATACATAGGCGCGGTATATGCTTTATATATGAAAATTTGGGCAAGACTTATGAAAGACGACAAAATCGCGAAAGATATGATTTACGTATCTCCGCTCCCTCTCTCGGAAGGCAACTACGAATTGTGGCTGAGAGATATTTGTCACGAACTTGACGCGCCNAATCCCGTACTGCTCAATCAACATTACAAAAACTTCGTCAATTTTCACAACACGAAATTCCGTCAAGACGACTTTGTCGAAACGCTCGATTGCGATATGCTGGTAATCGAAGATTGCAAGGAATAATCTAACCTATCAGAAAATTTTCGNATCTATCTTCTCTATCTCTTTTATATCTTCAATCAATATCTTTTTAAGTTCTTTTTTGACTTCNTTATACGCCTTNTCTTTTATNANATTNTTGTGTTGCGCCGAATCNAAGGTNTTGTCGTACAAAAGAGCCTCTTTATAGATTTTGCTNTTTGCNTTTTCCAATCCCATAGAAAGCGGTCTTTTCACGCTGTAAGTATATTTGTCGGTGATTATTGCGCGACCGAGTTGAGATTCGCTTATCTGCATAAATATATGGTCGCGCCCTTNGCCNCTCTCCAACATCTTNAATACGCTCTTGCTTTGATAATGCTCGGGAATTTGCGCGCCCGCTATATCCAATATCGTCGACGTNAGATCCAAAAGACTTACGAANCCNCCAAANCGTTTTCCGACGTAGCCTTTTGNAGANTCAAGTTTNGCAAGTCCGCCGCCCGTCATTATGAAAGGAATGTGCGAGCTTGCGTGGTGCGCGCTCCGCTTGTATTCGAAATTCCTCGTCTTGAAATGACAGCCGTGGTCGGAAGTATAGATTATTACCGTATCNTCCCAAATNCCTTTTTCTTTTATCTTTGCGATAAGGTCGGCAAAGTTCTTGTCCAGTCGTTTGCAACACGCAAGATAATGCGCGTATTCCGCCTTATAATCGCCCCTCAACCCNACAAGGTCTTCGGGATAAGGATANNCNTTGAATTGCTCGTCATCACCGTCCGCGCATTGGAATGTATGAGCGCCGTTTTGATGNTGAGGCTCTAATTGCGAAATCATAAGAAAGAAAGGTTTNTCATCCGAATAGCCGTCTATATANTTCACTGCAAAGTCGTTGATACAATCGCTTCTCACGCCTTTNAANTTCACTTGATTTCCCTCTTTGTCGAACATATANCCGCCGTCTACGTCGGAAGTGAATTCAAGACAGTCCGCCGCCAACCAATAGTCGTCGTAACCGCCGCGAAGCTCAAGCGGTATCGCCTTTTTTTGGACGTTGNNGTGAGACTTAAATCCCATAGTGTCGGACGCTAAGTGCCATTTGCCGATATAAGAGGTATTGTAGCCGTTGCGGTTCAACACTTTTGCAAGCGTATCNGNNTCGTCTTTATCCATTGAAATGCCGTTGATATAACAGTTGTTNTGAGTAGCGTAAACGCCCGTTTGTATGCACGCTCTCGCCGGTCCGCATACGGGCTGNCAGGTAAATACGTTTTCAAAGAANATGCTATCNTCCGCCATTGCGTCAATGTTGGGCGTGACTTCCTCGTTTATCGTGTCGAAGCGTTGTTGGTCGCTGAAATATAAGACGACGTTCATTAAATAAATCCCCCGAAAATTAAACTTGTCTATAAATTTATTCTATCATATTTTCAAAAATAAAACAATACCTTTGTCAAGCAAAACAATCAAAGCGCAATAGCGTTGGTCGAGATATTGACNATACANATNGCCATTACCGCCAACTGCATNANNTTGAAAGCNACGGCAGTGAATTTATCCGACAACTTCTTTGCGACNAAACTTCCTATAAGNCCGCCGAGNACTCCNGCGATAGCCATATACGGGAGCATAGACAAATCGTAAGAGCCNAANCCTCCGCTTGCCAATATCGTAATCGCCTTTGCTATCTGNGCGAACATTATCGTCACGATAGACGCGAAAGTCGCTTCTTTTAATTCCATTGANAACAANAGTATCAATATCGCGACGTTGAGCGGTCCTCCGCCTATTCCCAAGAANGATGACAGNACGCCCAATATCGCGCCTACCAATACGTAGAAAAAGATATTGTTGAGATGAAGAGTCTTNACCTTNTTGCGGATAAGCATATAGATGAANATAAAGACTATCAAAAANAGCAATANTGAATTTTGAATTACTTTGATATATGCGCCNGAAAAGCCTTTCGTCATCAAATCNAACAAATACTGTCCAAGCACTCCGCCGCCCGCGGACGATACGCCCAAGACGATGAGTTTGATTATTGACGTTTGTCTTTTCTTGCCCACTTGTCTTGCGAACGTCGTCACCGACATTGCAAGCACCGTAAGNGACGACAACGCGCCTATTGACGCGCTGTCGAAATGTCCAAGCAAATCAAGTACGGGCTTGATGACTACTCCTCCGCCCATACCTGTGATAGCGCCTGCAAACGTGCAAATCAATGCGATGAAAAAATACAGTAACGCTATCAAATATTNTGCTCCTCNTTATGCGATTTCTTCGCTCTCTTTTTGAGCAATACNACNAGTACGGTTACCGCTNCNGCAATAAGTACGACAACNGCNNTTANNCCCCAAACTACCGCAAGTTCGGGCACTACGAAGAANTTAGTATACTCCGTCACTTCTTGATGCATATTTGCNGGAAGNTCGGGCAANTTGTACGCGTTCGANCCGTCGTTNTCNCCGTAGTAAATTCTAATCACGTTGATACTTTCGCCGTTGATTGTNGTNNNGACGTTACTNCCCGAAATTTCGCAANCTACTTGATACGGAATNACCGTAGTAGACTCCAAGTCGTTGCACGCCGCTCTGACTCCGCTCATATATTGCATAGAACTTGCGTTGAGATTTCCAAAACCGTCGAAATCAAGAGAAATCTTTATATCTTTCTTATTGACGTTGACGAGTTTAACGTAGATTACTTGCTCTTCCTCGTCTACCGAAGTGGACGTGTANATTCCCTTTGCGTCGATACCGGAATCGATGTATCTGCTACCCGTATTATTTGCGAAAAGCATTTGATTGAAATAGTTGGGCGTNAGNACGATATTTTGAGAATCGAACCATATCATNTTGATATTCCAACACTGNGCGTCTATCTTCGCGAACGTCGGCGCGTAAGACGCCATTTTGACCAANTCGCCGTTGCGTTCCAANGANGTCAAATAACCCGCTTCTTCGATTGCCGACCACATATTGTTTTGCGTCCAATACTTGCCNATNCCCCACGCGCTTGCCGCNTACTCGCCGACAAANACCGTNGCGCCCGTNCGCTCNTATTTGTCGTATCTGTCGTTGTTTTTGAAAAGTTTGTTTTGAGAAGTATAATAGTGCTCGTCAACGAGCGTATCGGTATACTTTTCGTTGATAACTCGCCACGAATCGTCGTAACGCTCTCCGCTGAANTGATANGANGCGGAAGAGATNATTTGGATATTTTCATAGCCGTGATNTTTGCAGTACTCTTTNACCGCGTTGTAAAGNGCGTCNAAGTTGCGCCAATAGAGTTCTCCCCAGTTCTCGTTGCCAAGTCCTATGTANTCNATATTGAANGGNTCGGNNTGACCGTTNGCGATACGCTTTTGTACCCATTCGTTGNNANGGTCGGTTCCGTTTGCGTATTCGATAAGGTCGAANATGTCTTGCGNATACNCTTNAAACTCTGGCGTACCGGGTTTGAGAGCAAATTTGTCAAGATATTCCTCCCACTGCTGNTGGGTTATCTTNCCGTTTTTATAGTCTTTNGACNTTTGGTTGTAAGTCTTTTGATTGTCCTTCATTTGAAATTGACATATCATNCCNACGTTGAGAATAGGCAACGGCTTTGCGCCCAAATCCTCGCAAAGTTGGAAATACTCGTGATAGCCGAGAGCGAACGTGTTGTTGTAATATCTTCCGTTCTCATCCTCGCGCCAAATGTTGTGATATTGTTCGCGCTCTTCAAGCGGTCCGATTGTCTTTTTCCAATCGAAAAGATGAGCGAAAGTATCGCCTTCGGCAAGACATCCGCCCGGGAATCTGATAAACGCAGGCGAAAGATTGTCAAGCGCGTCGTAGAGGTCTTGTCTTAGACTGACGTACTTCCACTCATCTTTGTCGTAACCGTAGGAATCCCCAGGTATCAAAGACACGAAGTCAACGTCAAGCGCGCCGTTGCCCTCAATCGCAATTACAAGACTTCCGTCTTCGGTAGCGTTGGACGTCAACACAGTTTCTAATTTCGTCCACTCGCCTACGTTTGCCCCCGATAAATCTAACTCTACTTTCTCGGTATTCGAAGTCGACTTCAACTGCGCGAACATCTTACCATCGAATCCGTTCTTGCGAACGTAGAGCGAAAGGTCGTATTTCACGTCCTTATGGAAGCCCATATCCGCAGTGTTCATTTTCTCTTGGTTGTAGTTCTTTGTCAAAGTGTCGTAGAATTCCACAAAGCCCAAATTTTCGAGCAAGACTTCGCCGTCCGCGTTAATTCTCAAAAACGATTTATTGTTATCGTTCATTCCGCCTTCATCGCTTACTTGAATATCGCTGCCCGTCAAATTCCAATATGCAGTCTGCTTTGCGTCATACTCAAAGCTTCCGTTGTTGACTAGGTTGGAAATCAAACCGCCGTCGCCCGCAAAGGAAATGTCTTCAAGAAAAAGTCCGTACATAGTGTCGGCAATTTCCACGCCCATATTGTCTTTTGATATTGTTGCGGAAATGGAATTGGGCGCAGAACACGCGCCAAATGCAAATACGCACGATATCGCGACCACTATAGCAATAAATATAAACATTCTCTTTCTATTCATAATTTCCTCCGTGGGTAAATTTATTTTGTTTGTATTTTACGTTTTTTGAATTTAATATTGAGCAGGATAAAGATTGCTACCAAAACGACGATGGAAATAATCAATATCCAAAACATTCCGCCTACCGACACTTTGTTGTCGAAAAAGTAAAGATTGCAATCAAGAGAATCTTTGATTTTATCTAAAATATCAGACGGAACGCCCATATCCGTCAATTCTCTGTACACGCCGTTTAACGAATGATTGCGTATAAGCGAAGTGCCGTAAGTCCCGGGTAAGAAGGAAAGGAAATTTTGAAGTCCTTTTCCATACTGCGAGATAGGCATATACGCTCCGCAAATAAATCCGTATCCTGCGCTGACAATTGTGCCTACCGCAGACATTTGTCCTTGCGAGGATAAGAAATTATTGATTATCGACGACAAAGCCGTGCCGAAAAGCGAGAGTAAAATGACGTCGAGTATTACCAAGAATACGTCGCCTGCGCTCATGTACCAACCCACGCAAGCGAGATAAATCATACCGAGTATCAATGCGATAAAACATATCAAGAGCGTGGATATGAGCGTCGCTACGTAATACGAAAGCGCTAAGGCGGACTTGTCGACAGGCGCAATCAAAAAGTCGTGAATACTTCCCTTTGCCTTATCCTGTACCATTACCATGTTCGACGAGAATGCGACTGTGATACAGCATACCGCCAAGAGCGCGGACAACAATTCTCCGCCTACAAAGCCGTTGACAAGTTTGTCATCCACCGGCATACCTTCGGGGAAACCCGAAAGAAAACTTTCCTTGTATACTCTGCTGAGGAACGTCGCGTAAAGCACGAGCAAGATTATAGGAGTAATCAGCGATGCGAAGAACATTCCTTTATCTTTGAAAAACAACTTGATATTTCTCTTTGTCAACGCCAAGAACTTATTCATTTTGCTCTCCTCCCGTCAATTTTTTGCCTGTCACGGAAAGGAATACGTCGTCCATCTTGCCTTTGACGACTTCGTAGTCTTCGAAAACTTCGGGATAGCGCACAATCAATTCAGTCGCTTTCTTCGTGTCGGACAAGCCTATGCGGTAGCCGTCCGCAACCTTTTCGTATTCAAGCCCCAAAGACTTGACTTTTTCTTCGTCAGTCCCGTAAATCGTAACGAAATCGCCAGTGTATCTGTTTTTAAGTTCTAAGGGCGTACCTTCGGCGACGATATGACCGCTGTCTATAATTACGACGTAATCGGCTTCCGCCGCCTCTTCCATATAGTGCGTCGTCAAAAATACCGTCAAGCCGTCTTTTTCTCTAAGACTTGATATGACCTGCCAAAGCGTCTTTCTCGTCTGCGGGTCAAGTCCAGTGGTAGGCTCGTCCAAAATGAGTATNTTGGGATGATGCAACAACGCTCTCGCAATATCCACTCTTCTGCGCTGCCCGCCCGAGAGTTTTCCAAGNGGGCGNTTGAGTAAGGACGATATATCCAAAAGCGCGTCCAACTCTTCAATTCGCTTTNCAAACGCTTCTCCCGTAATGCCGTAAAGCGCGGCTCTGCTTTGCAAATTATCCTTTACGCTCAACGCTTTGTCAAGCGCGCAGTTTTGNAACACNACTCCCAAATCTTTCTTTACCGAAAGNCCTTGCGATTCCAACTCCNCGCCGTTTATCTTCACGCTTCCGCTATCCTTTTTTAGCCTATCGCAAATTATTGAAATCGTNGTGCTTTTGCCTGCGCCGTTTATACCNAGGAATGCAAACAATTCNCCTTTCTTGACGCANAAACTCAAATCAACGACCGCTTTCACGTCCTTAAAGGATTTGTAAAGATGACTTATCTCTATTATGTTTTGTCCGTTTTCCCTTTCCATTGCTCTTCCTTAANAAGATTGCTTGTCCGTTTAATTATAGCATTTCACGTATCAAAATGCAACGCTATCGCAAATAAATTGCCGAGCTATCCGTATAAATTCTCTTGACCCTTTGAGATATAGAGCAGACTATTTCGTAGTTGATTGTNTCGGCGCGCTTTGCGATTTGCTCCGCCGAAATTATTTCGCCGTCTTGCTNGCCGATAAGCGCTACGTCGTCGTATAGACTTACCCCGTCAATATCGCTNACGTCGACCATCATTTGNTCCATACAGATTCGACCNATAATAGGAGCGCGCTTGCCTTTGATAAGAACNTAAAACTTGCCGGAGAGTACTCTAGGATAGCCGTCAGCGTATCCTATCGGCAAAGTGGCGATTATTCTCTCTTCTTTTGCAACGTACGTCCGCCCGTAACTCACGCCCTCGCCCTTTTTCAACTTCTTGATATGCGCTACGCTCGTATGCCAACTAAGCGCAGGTATCAACGAAGGCGAACCGCCCGCGCTCGACGATGGGTCTAGTCCGTAAAGCGCAATACCCGCTCTCGACATAGAATACTGCCCTTTGCCCTGCAAAATACCCGCGCTGTTGCAAGCGTGCGCAAGCGGAATTTCAATATTAGATTTTTTCAAATAATCGAGAAAGTCGTCAAATCTTTCTTTTTGCAATTCGCTATAATTATTGCCCTCTTCGTCGGCGCAAGCAAAGTGCGTAAAAATCCCCTCGACGGATAAGTTTTCTAAGAAAGACACTTGTCTTGCCAAGTCTTTTTCNTCGGNTAAAAAACCTATCCTGCCCATACCGCTATCGACGGCGATATGGACTTTTGCCTTGACGTTTTTCTCTTTGCAAAAACTATTCAGGAGCATCGCGCATTGAGTTGAAAAGACCGTCGCTTGCAAATCGTAGTCAATAAGTTTTTGATAATCGCANGGNGGCGTATTGCCCAAAATCAGTATNGGGAGAGAAATGCCGTTTTCTCTCAATTGCGCTCCCTCGTCAGCCGTCGCGACGCCGAAATAATCCGCTAGATTTTCGCACGCTTTCGCCACTTCTACCGCGCCGTGTCCGTAAGCGTTCGCCTTCACCACGCACATGAGTTTTTCACCGCTTGCCAACTTGGATCTGATTGTCTTTACGTTGTGTCTCAAAGCGTCNCAATCTATAAGGCAATAAGAGCGCATAGTCNTATCAATCATTGTCGCCNTCCGTCGCGGATATAAATTCTTCAAGCAAAGCCGATTGAAGTCTTTTTATCAAATCTTCNGNCTTACCGCCCACTTCTTTGCCGTCGACCTCGCCCACNTGCANACAAAGCGANCCCGCGCTTGTGACGATNATCTCGTCGGCTTTCAACATCTCTTTNANNTTNAANGGTCTTACCTCGACGATAATACCCATCTTCTCGCACATNGCCATCAAATGCGCTCTCGCCACGCCTGCAAGAATAAGATTGTCGGCAGGAGGCGTAATCAGTCTTCCGTCTTTGAGAATATGTACGTTGCTGTGCGCGCATTCNGTCACTCTGCCATCGCGGTGAAATACCGTCTCGTATACGCCCTCTTTGAGCGCTCTTTGCGAAGCCATTACCGTGGGGATAAGATTGAGCGTCTTGACGTTGCAATGCAAAAATCTCGTNTCTTTTTGCGTAACTACGCTAATCTTCTTGCTCATATCGACGATATCGCAAGGTTTGAGAACTACCCACAAATTAGCCTTGATATTCTCGCCGAAAGCGTGATTTCTGATTTGCGTACCCCTCGTCGCTTGCCAGTATACGAAAAGATTGCCGTCGTCGCATTTTTTGACCAAATCTTTGAGCAGATTCGCAAGGTATTTTTTATCGAAATCGAGATTGATGTCAAGCGATTTTGCGCTGTTGAAAAATCTGTCGATATGCTCGTCAAGAGCAAAGATATTGTACTTTCTCGAATAGGTAGCGTCATACACGCCGTCGCCGAAAAAGCACACTCTGTCGTTCATAGGAATTTTCATATTTTCGAGTTCGCCGTACTCGCCGTTGTAATAGCCCAGATATTTCATAATCTATCCTCCCTCTATCTATATAGTATTTTCAAGGTATTCGTTTTATTATATAAACCGAATTNGATAATTGATACAAACGGCGAATTTACTATATAATTTTTTGTAGGAAAGAAAAGCGAAAATATGCAAGACGACAATTCTCTTCTCAATTTAGAAACCGATCCAATATTGAGCACTATCGACGAAGAATACGNTGATTACGACGAATTCGAAGAGCCTGAATCTTAATTGTCGCTAAGCGCGCTGACGTAACCCAAGACCATAGATTGTTTTTTAAGAGAAAGTTGGCGATACTTTGCCAATAACTCTCTTTCGGAATTTGTCAAGTATTCCCTCTCCTCTATAATGATTCTACCGTCCTCGCTCTCCCTGCCTATCAAATAATCGATAGTCACGTTGAGATAATCGGCAATCTTGTTCACCGCCTCGATACTCGGCGACGACGATTGCTTGCCAAACCACGACGCTATCGAAGACGCGGGAATGCCCGTATATTCGGAAAGCTGTTTTTGCGTGAGATTGTTTTCTCGCATTATTCTTTTGAGATTGCTGTTGAAGACCTGTCTATCCATGTTTGTACCCCCATCGACAAATTTATACAATTTTCGAAATTAAGTGTTGACAATTCGTAATTAAGTGTGTATAATATAATTGTCAAAGGGAGAACGATTTACACCCTGATTTATTATAATAACCTTTTCACAACAAAAATCTCCGTTTTTTCAAGCGGAGATTTTTGTAAAGTCTTGCTTTTTTGATTGATTATATTTTCTTAAGTCGACAATATTCGCAATACCTCTTGACACGTCGATATTCACAGTAGTAATATAATAACATAAAATAAATTTAATTTTTTGGAGGTATTCTTATGAAAAAGAAACTCGTTGCAGTAGTGGCGCTTGTACTTGTCGTAGTACTTGCTTGCTCTTTGGCTGCATGCAACAATTCTAAATCAATGTTTGATGGCAACTTTACAAAAGAAGCCAGCAAAGAAGAAGCGGCGTCCACTTGGAAGTCTGCTGCAAGTGCTATGGGAAGCGATTCCGAAGAACTCGCTACCGCATCCGAAGAAGACAGTTTTGCTGTCAAAGGTTGGAAAGGTATGAAACTTTCTTACAGCGCAACGAATTCTTCTAGCAGTACCAACGACGGCACTAAGAGAGAAATTTCGTCCGACATAAAATCAGAAGGCGCCTTGCTTTTCGACGGTAGCGCTATGGCTGTAACCGGCACAAGCACAATGTCGGCTGATGGCAAGACTGAAACCGCAAAAGTTGGCACTTATACAAAAGATAGCGTTTTGTATACCAGCATCAGCTACGGTGAAAGCGCGCTCAAAGTTAAATTCACAGACGATCTCGGCACATTTGGCAAAACTATCAAAGATAGCTTGACGGAAATGACAGATTTCACCTCTCTTGCTCTTGATTATATAGGCGAAATCATCTGCGAAATGCCTTACGACGAAATAGTTAAGGAATACGGCGACTTCAAAGCATATATTGACAACAGCGGAAAATACAATCGCGTTAAATATGTTTTCAACGACGAAATGATGACCGACCTCTTTGGTTCTTCTAGTGATAAAGCAACTTTCTCCGGAGAATGCTCTGTTATTATCGTTACCGATAAAGACGGTGCTTTCCAAGGCGTGAAGTTGGAAACGACTTACTCTTTATCCGAAAAAGACGAAGAGGCTAAATACGAATCTTCAAGATCGATGACTCTTTCTTCTTCTATCGAAAAGTGCGACGAAATCGATTCTTCGTTGCCTGAAGATTTGGCCGATTACAAAGACGTAAAGGATATGACTCTTACGGAAGTAATGGAATTCTTTAGTTCCATAGTTGGTCAATAAGCCTTAAAGACAAAACAAAAGACGGTCTTCGGGCCGTCTTTTTTAATGCAAATTTTGCGTTTGTAGCTATATTGCTATTGCAATCGGTTTGCCTTTTCGGGTATAATTGAAATGAGGTGAAATTATGAGTGAAATCAAAAGCGAATATCCACGTCCGCAGATGCAAAGAGAAAATTGGCAATCTCTCGACGGCGAATGGAACTGCGCATTTATCAAAGGAAATTTATCTACTTCAATCGACGGCGTTGATTGCGACTTAAAAATACGAGTGCCCTACTCCCCCGAAAGCGATTTATCTGGCGTAAAACGTACGACGTTGCCCGACGAAGTATTGATATACAAGAAGACTTTTACGAGGCTTGAAGAGGATAAAATCGCCCTTTTGCATTTCGGCGCGGTGGACTATGAATGCAAGGTCTATATCAACAATCAAGAAGTCGGCGGACATATCGGCGGATATACGTCTTTCGAGATAGATATCACTCCCTATTTGCAAGAGAAAAACGAGATTGTAGTATGCGTAGTCGACCCTACGGATACTCAACATATTAGCCGTGGCAAGCAAAAGACAAAGCACGGCGGAATTTGGTATACTCCCACCTCGGGAATTTGGCAAAGCGTGTGGCTTGAATATCTGCCAAAAAGATATATCAAGTCGCTGAAAATCACGCCCGACTATGACAATTCAAAAGTATGTATTTGCGCCGTTATCAACGATAATAGCAAAGACTTCACGATAATTACCGAAGACGGCAAGCAATATTCATCAACCGACGGCGAGGTGGAGATAACTCTCGACAATCCCATCGCGTGGACGCCCGAAAATCCGCATTTGTATTACTTCAAAGTTGCATGCGGCGAGGACGTCGTTGACAGTTATTTTGCAATGCGCAAATTCTCCGTCGGCAAACGAGAGGACGGCAAGCCGTGTTTTATGCTCAACAATCAACCTTACTTTATGACGGGTCTACTCGATCAAGGCTATTGGGCGGACGGACTTTACACCGCCCCGAGCGACGAGGCGCTTATATACGACATTCAACTTGCAAAAGATTGCGGTTTCAACACGCTGAGAAAACATATCAAAGTCGAGCCCATGCGTTGGTATTACCACTGCGACAGACTTGGTATGATCGTATGGCAAGACTTTGTCAACGGAGGCGGGAAATATAAGAAATCGGCAATACTCATCTTGCCAAATATCGGTATTAAAATCAAGGACGACAATTACGGATTTTACGCGCGAAAAGACGAGCAAGGCAGACGACTGTATTATCAAGAAATGGATGAGGTCGTCGCGGGGCTTTACAACTGCCCTTGTATCGCGCTTTGGACGCCTTTCAACGAAGGTTGGGGACAGTTCGACAGTCTCAAAACTTGCGAATATCTACGCTCGCTTGACAACACAAGACTTATTGACCATGCAAGCGGTTGGAGCGACCAAGGTGGCGAATACAGAAGTATTCACAAATATTTCGTACCATTTAGAATGCCCAAAAAGGAAAAGCGTCCGGTCATACTCACCGAGTTCGGCGGTTACAGTCTATCGCTAAAAGGTCATACCTACTCCAAAAAGACTTTCGGCTACGCAATATACAAGAGCAAAGATAAGTTGATGAACGCAATTACCAACTTGTGGCAAAAAGAAATCATACCCGCCAAAGAGCAAGGTCTTTGCGCCTCTATATATACTCAACTCTCCGACGTTCAAGACGAAACCAACGGCATTGTGACCTATGATAGACAAGTCGTCAAAGTGGATATCAATTTAATGCGTGAACTAAATGAGAAGTTGAATAGATAAGTCTGACGGCATTTTATTGGTATGAGGGTTTTGGCGGTGTAAGAGTATTTGCATTTAGTGCACGAATATTTTGTAGCGAGAGTAAGATGGTAATCGATAATTCTCTAAACCCAAAACTATTAAGGCACATAAATTGACCCTCTAACCGCCTTTGGACTTGGGTTATTCTATTGGAACTGTCAAATTTGACGGTACTTTTTATTTTCCTTATACGTTGCTACGCATAGAATATCATTTGCATCAAGATTTAAAAGTTTACAAAGATTAGCAAATATATAAACAGGTGGCTTAGTATTTCCGTATAGATATTTGTCTAGCGCGGTTTCTTTAATTCCGATTTCTTTTGCAATCTCCGTTTTTGTAAATTCGCTTTGTTCGATTGCTTTTACAAGTTTGTTTTGTATTTGAGCGTATGTTATCATTTATATCTTCCGTCCTTTCAATTTTATGATAATATTATACAGCAATTAATATCTAAAATGTTAGATAAGTATTATAAGACTTGAAATTATTAAAGAAAGAAAGTGAATAAGTAAAAAGCGACAAATTGCAAAAACAATTTGTCGCTTTTTGGCGCCCTCAATAGGACTCGAACCTATGACACTGCGGTTAACAGCCGCATGCTCTACCGACTGAGCTATAAGGGCTTATTGCTGTTTAGCATATTTATATTAAGGTATAAAAGAGCGATTGTCAAGTATTTTTCTCGCAATTTTACAAATTTTATTGTCGATACTCTTCGCCCCACAATCAATTATATGCCGTTGAGAGGCGAATAAGTGACTTTTATTCCAACTCGTATACTACCGCTTCGTATTCTCTCAACGTCGTCGTTTGCGGAGAGGAACAAGAATCGGGATAATTGCTAAGCGCAAGAGTCGCTTTTGTGAAGGTCAAGTCTTTTGGCATCTTGAATTTGACTGCTTTGTTCTTGTAATTGACAAGCACGAAAAGTCTTTTGCCTTGATACTCTCTCACGTATGCGAAGATATTTTTGTCCTTTGGATAGACGAGCGAGAATTCGCCGTGTATTATCACGTCCTTCCCCTTTCTGTACGCTATCGCCTTGCGGTAGAAATTGAGCAAACTATCCTCTCTATTTTCATTGTCCGCTACGTTGATTTGCGTATAATTGGGATTGACGAGCATCCATGGTTTCGCGGTAGAAAAGCCCGCGTTTTCTCCGTCAGTCCACTGCATAGGCGTACGCGCGTGGTCTCTCGCTCTTTTGAGCATTACTTTTCTTGCGTACGGCATAAGAATTGGAAAATACTTCTTAATCAGCGAAAATACTCTCGTCGCCATTATATCGAGATAGTCCTCTTCTTTGAAGTTGCAGTTGGTCATGCCGATTTCCTGACCTTGATAGATATACGGCGTGGCTCTCATAAAAAGCATAGACGTAGCGAGCGCCATACCTGCAAGTTCGCGTTTATCCTTATAGTCGCCTACAAATCTAGGCAGACATCTAGGTTGGTCGTGATTTTCCAAAAATATCGTGGGCTGACACGTCTTGGGAAGTTGTTGCCATCTATTCAAGACCTTTTTGTATTTTGCAAGATTGAATTTTCTTGGCAGTACGTCCATAGCAAAGTCCACGCCCATGTGGTCGAAACTGAATACCGTATCAAGTTCCTCCACCCTCTCGTCAATCGCTTCGCCTGCGTTGTCGGGCGTGATACCTATCGACTCGCCGACCGTCATTGAATCGTATTTGGAAAAACTTCTTTGATTGAGTTCGTGCATATACTCGTGATAACGCGGACCGACCGTATACTTTTCCTGACCGATAATCGGGAATTTGACTTTGCCGTTGGGCAAGCCCTTTTCTTTGGATATATAAGTGATTACGTCGCAACGGAAGCCGTCTACGCCGAGGTCGAACCAATAGTTGCAAATATCGGCGACTTCCTGTCTGACTTTGGGATTTTCCCAGTTGAGATCGGGTTGCTTTTTAGAAAACAAATGCAAATACCACTCTCCGCTTTCTTTGTCGTATTCCCACGCAGGGCCAACGAAATTAGACGTCCAGTTGTTGGGCGGTTTCTTGCCGTTCTTTCCTCTGCCCTTGCGCCAAATATAATAGTCGCGATACTCGCTGTCTTTGTTCCTGCTCTCGACAAACCATGCGTGTTCGTCGGACGTGTGATTGACTACCAAATCCATTATCAATTTGATGCCCCTCTCGTGCATGCCGTCCAACATCTCTTTCCACTCGTCGAGCGTGCCGAACTCGTCCATTATATCTCTATAATCGCTTATGTCATATCCGTTGTCGTCGTTGGGCGACTTATACACAGGAGAAAGCCACACCGCGTCTACTCCTAGGCTCTTGATATAATCAAGTTTGGAAATTATGCCCTTGATATCTCCGATTCCGTCGCCGTTGCCGTCGCAAAAGCTACGAGGATAAATCTGATAAATTACCGCGTCTTTGTACCATCTTGTCTTCATTCTTCCACCTTATCGTCTTCAAGGCTTTCGCCCGTTATTTTATATCTCGTACTTGCGAAAGTAAGCACGTATACGTTCTTTGCTTTGGCTTTGATGAGTATCTTCGCCAACTCGCTTGCCGTACTGCCGGTAGTAATTACGTCGTCTACTATCAATACCGTCTTGTCTTTTACCTCTTTAAAATCGACGACTTTATAGACGCCGATTACGTTTTCCTCTCTAGCCTTGCCGGACAATTTGGCTTGCTCGTCGTTTTGCTTTATCTTCTCTACGACGTCCGTCCTAATCGGCAAATTGTAATGCTCGCCCAACTTTTTGGCTATCGCTTCCGCTTGATTGTAACCTCGCTCTTCTTTCCTCTTCTTCATAATCGGTACGGGAATGATAAAGTCAATATTCTTATCCGCATAACATTCCTCATACCTCTCGATTAGGAAATTCGAAACGTACTTTGCCAAATACTTGCGCCGACCGAACTTCAATCCTCTCACTATCTCTTTCGCCTTGTCGCCGTAGACCACGCAAGACCTTGCGCTGTCGAAATTACGCAAATGTTCTTTGCACGTCAGACAGTAATCGGCTTCATTGTATTGCAGCCTACCGCACTTTTTGCATATATCGTCTTTGAGAAAAGTCATATCTTTTAGACAATTCTCGCATAACCCGTAACGCGACTTCTCGCGCAACTCTTCGTCGCAAACTATGCAATTGTATTTGTCCACGAAAATTTCAAGACATATTTTCTCGAAAAAATCCTTTATCTTTACCGCCATTACAATAAGTATACCATAACTTATTCCTCATATCAATAGCCTTCTTACAACAAAATATTTATGAGAAAACTTTTGATAAATTATTGATATGCTCAAATAATTGTGCTATAATATCGGCAGATATCAAAAATATCTGGGTGTGGCGCAGTTTGGTAGCGCGCTTGTCTGGGGGGCAAGAGGCCGCTGGTTCAAGTCCAGTCACTCAGACCATTAAGGTAATTCCTGCCTAAAAGTGGAAAAAGAACAGAGAGAAAAATTCTCTCTGTTTTCTTTTCCCAAAAGTGGCGGAATTACCTTTTGTCTTCATAACTGGATAGTCCGAAATAGTGACGCTCACTTTCGTTCGCTAGACCGTCGCTATCGCTCCTTACAAGTCCAGTCACTCAGACCAAAATCGACAAGACTTTTCAAAGTCTTGTCGATTTACTTTTTACTTATTTCCTCTTCACTTTTCACTTGTCGATTTTGGAAAGTAATAAGTAATAGTGAATAGTGAAGAAGTAACGTGGATAGTCCGAAATAGTGACGGTTTTAATCTTCCATTAACGAATTATTATCCGTCTTTTCAAGCGAATCAACTTTTTCTTCTGCGCCGTCAGTATTCTCTCCATTAGCCTCTTCGCTTGACGTTTCTAAGTCTTTGAAGTTTTCGTCTTCATCATTGTCCGTTGCATTACCGAGAATATGCAAAGTACCCTCTTCTTGCGCAATCTCGTTGGCATTGACAGCCGTAGCTTTGAGTTGAGCGACTACCTCTGCGTGTTTCTTCTTATCGAAATTATAGAAAATCAAACATATCAACATTAGCGCACTTGACGCCGCCGATATCCACAGCGCGACGTTGCCGTAACTTTCCGCAATCGCAATTTCTTCTGCCGTCGCGACAATCTTGTCCGGCGTGACTTGATAATTATATGGGTTAAAGTGCATATTCTTTTGAATTATAGCAGGCACAAAAGCCGCAATTTGAGATACGACCAACGGCAATTGATAAGCAAACGTCTGAATAAATCCTTCGAGTCTATATCCACTTTTTGCTTGTTGCAAGTCGCCGATTTCCGACAAAATCAAAGGTTGAAGACTTCCGAGCGCATTAAACAAAGATATAAATCTTATAATTGTAATGACGTACGGAGACCAACTACCCTGCGGGAAATGCTGCAAACCAATCAAAGCGCACACCAAGTTGGCGCTAAGATTGCACGCCTGCCAAAAAACCAATATCGTGCGATTGTTGAACTTTCTTGTAAGCCACGGAAGCAATATCATATTCGGGGTTGCCGCAAAGCCAACTACCAAAGACAGACCGCCGAATAAAGCCGCAGCGGACGCCATATCCGTAGCGTACTTAACTCTGGCAATTATCTCCCAGCTCAAGTCTATCATATTTCTCAGACAGCCTAAGCAAAGAGCAAGCGTAAGTATCATAAGAGGTTTGTTCTTGACAATCATCTTCAAGCCTTCCATCGTAGATACTTTTTCTTTCTTATTCTCTTCTTCGGTGACGAATACTCTTTCCTTTACGCCGATAAGCGCAATCGTGAGGGCAATACCGACTACCGAACAGAATATCCCATAAATTCTTGCAGCGCCTACGTCGCCGTTTCCGCCCCATTTGACGAAAACGCCCTTTAGCGCGTTCATTATCGTTGGAGCAAAGCCGATTACAAGTCCTATCGGAGCCCATATATCCGCGCGCTCTTGCTGATTTGGCGTAATTACACCGGGGAACAAATTGAACGTATTGTACCACAAGTTCCACATGAACAATGTTGGGGTACAAATCATATATACGTAAATTATTCTCTGAGATTCAGTAAGATTTTGCGGAGACCAAACCGCCGCCGCGCCCAAAATAGCCACAACGGGAGCCAAGAAAAGTATATATGGCTTGTATCTTCCGAATTTGGTCTTTGTGCGCTGTATCATTCTTCCATATAACGGCGTAATTATTAGAGCAAGCACACTGGCTATCAAATACATTATCGTAGCGTGCAAAGTACCGCTGTCACCCAAATTGTAAAGAAGCGGTATTTGACTTACGGTAACGTAAATAGATACTAAGTTTGCAATAAAACTAATGCCGAGACTTGATACGCCAAACTGCAAGATTTCTTTGAAATTAAGGAATCTACCGCTTGGCGGCTCATTCCAAAACTTTTTTAAATTGTTGAACTTCATTAAATTTCCCCTTATGCCTTTATGCTACTATTATATAATAATAAAATGACAGCCGTCAATAGCAATTTGCATTTTGACGGCTGTTAAATTTTTAACAACTTTTTATGATGATTTGACGTATCTCGTCGGCGTTCAATACTTTGTATCCGCCGTCCATTACGAACGTGCCTTTGACTATTCCCTCAATCATATCTTCTTTCACTCCGAGATCTGTCAAGTTCATTACAAGTCCAATCTTTCTCATCCATTTTTCCATTGCGTCCAAACCTTCGTTTGCTACTTGCTCTTGGCTCTTGCCATCGGGATTTACGCCCCATACGTTGACGGCGTAACGAGCAAACTTTGCCATTCCGTACGGCAAGATATAGCGATAGTATGGCATAGATACGGCGGAAAGCGTCATGCCGTGCGTCGCGTCTGTGTATGCTCCGACAGACTGACCGAGCATGTGTACCATCCAATCGGTGGACTTGCCTTGCGCGATAAGTGTGTTAAGCGCCCAAGTCGCAGTCCACATAATATTGCTTCTCGCCTCGTAATCGCTCGGATTTTCTACCGCGATATTTGCGCTGTGTATGAGCGAACGCAACAGTCCTTCGGCAATATAGTCGCTCGTGTTGTCATCCTCGCCCGAAAAATACTGCTCTAAGATATGCGACATTATGTCGTAGATACCCGATACCATTTGATATTTCGGCAAAGTCAAAGTGAACTCAGGATTGAGCACGGAAAATTTCGGAAACACCTTGTCGCCAAAGACGTGACCGATTTTGAGTTTTTGCTCGTGATTGGTGATGACCGAACCTCCGTTCATCTCGCTTCCCGTGCCGACCATTGTCAATACGCATCCAACAGGTATTATATCGCAAGTGACGTCCTCGAAACGGATATAATATTTATCCCACGCGTCGTCGTTGCAGTTTACCGATACGGACACCGCTTTCGCGTAGTCGCATACCGAACCGCCTCCAACCGCAAGTATCAAATCCGCCTTAGCCTTCTTTGCTCTCTCAATACCCTCGTTGAGTTTGTCGGACGTGGGATTTGGCATAACGCCCGCATCCTCAAAAACCACTTTATTGTTGTCTTTCAAAATCTTGATTACTTTATCGTATATTCCGTTTTTCTTAATAGAGCCGCCGCCGTAAACCAGCAAGACGTTTTTGCCGTACTTGGGAAGTTCCTCGTTAAGTCCGTCAAGCGCGTCCTTGCCGAAATAGAGTTTTGTCGGATTTGAATAACTGAAATTGCCTAACATATTTATCTCCTCTCTTATTATTTATATGTTCTTATCTATTTGATACAATATTATTTTAATTGAATTTACGCTTTATGTCAATGCCAATTTTACGCCGTCTACTTGCGCTCAAGGACTGCCAAAGTCTCGACCCATTTGGTGTTGGGGAACATATCGTACGGCGTGATTGATTGGATTTCGTAATCGCAAAGCAAGCGTTTGATGTCGCGGGCAAGCGTCGCGGGATTACAGGAAATATATATTATCTTGGTAGGTTCTGCTTGCAAAAGGCTGTCCAACACGCTCAAATCGCAACCTTTGCGCGGTGGGTCGAGTACGACGATTGACTTGTCGAGTGTGGCAATGAGCGGTGGAAGTTCTCTCGCGCAGTCGCCTAAAATCGACGTGATTTTGCTCTCGTTGCCGTTGGCTTTGGCAAGTGCAATACTGTCTTTCACCGCCTCTTCGACAATCTCTATTGCGTACACTTTGTCCGCGTATTTAGCAAATATATTGCTCATTATGCCTATACCGCTGTACGCGTCGATTACGTTGGAAATTCCGCTGTCTTTTATTATCTCTCCCACTCGCGAGTAAATCAAATCGCGTACCTTGTCGTTGATTTGCATAAATGACAGCAAAGACGCTTCGAATTTCACGCCCAGCGCCTCGCCTGCGACCGCTTTGTCGCCGAATAAGTTTACCGTCTTATCTCCCATAATGACGTTGGTGCGTTTCTTATTGAGCGATATGCTAAGCGAAAAATCATATCCCGCAATTTTCATCTTGTCGACAAGCGTATTGTAACTGGACAGACTGTCGCCGTTGACGACCACGCATACGGCAAATTTCTCGCCTACCTTTCTGACGACGAGATGTCTGACAAGTCCGCTGTGCGACTTCTCGTCATAAGTGGATATATTCTTTTCGTCAAGCCATTCGAGGAAAATATCTATTATACCTTGAATTCCCTCGCTATTGAGTACGCATTTTCCCTCTTCCGAGCGAATACTGGATGGTACTACCCTATGCGTATTCGGCGCAAAATAACCGCCCACGGCTTTTCCGTTCTGTCTTGAAATAGGTAATTGAACTTTGTTGCGATAATGATAAATATCGGGACTTGCGACGGTCTTATCAACCGGAAAATCTATATTGCATTCTCTATCAATACAAGTCTTTACATTGTTCCTCTTTATTGCCAACTGCTGCTTGTAGGAAATATGCAGCATCTCGCAACCTCCGCACTTATAGCATAGCGGACAAATTGGCTCCACTCTGTCTTCGCTTGCCGTCAACAACTTAATTACTTTTGCAAACGCGAAAGATTTTTTCGTCTGAGTTATTTCTATCAACACTCGCTCGCCGAGCAGCGTTTTGGGAATGAAAACCACAATCCCGTCTACTCGCGCGACGCCCTCTCCGTCCATACCGACGGAAGTTATTTCAACCTCGAATTTATCTCCTACTTTCATAATTATAATTGTAAAGCACAATACTTAAAAAGTCAACGTATATAAATTTTATATAGTCGCAAACTAACTTTGTAGAGGTGAATTATGAACAAGAAGAAGTTAAAACAACTCAAAAAACAAAAGATTTCCAATCAAAGAGTAAAGATGAGAGATATAGACCTAAATAATATGCGTATGTCGCTCAAAGACGAGAACAACGGTCTATAAAAAAGACGCCTTAAATCAAGGCGTCTTTTTTTGAGTATACTTTTACTATTTCTTTTTCGCTATGCCTTTTTCCGACATCATAATATCTATGACGTCGCAGACTTTTTTCACGCAAATCTCCGACTTTACGGGAATCATTGCAGGCACTTCTTTATATGAAGGCGTAGACGAAACGTCTCTGAAATGAAGTTTCTTTGCCAAAATATCCTCTCTGTTGGCATCTATTGCCAAATAAATCTTCAAGGTCTTTCCGCCTATAGCGATTTTGCTCAACAACTCTCTACTTAGTCTATAACTGTCGCATCTGTTGCTAAGTCTGCTTTTTATTTTCTCGAAAGACAGTAAATGTCGGTTGAGCATAGCGTAATACTTCTGCACGTCAGCGTCCATTGATTTTATTCTGTCCTCGAAACTCAATCTTATATCTTCCACGGTTTTCTCCTTATCACATTTCATATCGGCATTTTCTTCATCCATTATAATAAAAATGTCGATTTTTGTCAATACCAAGATTTATAATCGCGGTAATATTTTTAGTTTTTCGTCGCTTCTTTGAGCGCTTTTGCGAGTTGGTCGGGACAGGACGTGGTTCTGAATCCGCACTTCACGCCCTCTAATTTCGCGATTACGTCCTCGACTTTCATTCCGTCGACAAGTCTTCCGATACCTTGAAGATTGCCGTTGCAACCTCCGACGTACTTGACGTTTTTGACCACGCCGTCTTCGACGTCAAACGATATATTTTGCGAGCAAACTCCGCTCGTTCTGTAATTGTAATGCATAATCTCTCCTTAAAATTTATTCTACTCTCTTTGGCTGATAGTTCTCGCCGTACATCAATTTGATGTATTCGTTGATATCCTCTCTCTTGCCTTTGTACGGTCCCGGCGCTTCCATTTTCGTAGATACGGTAGCCGTCGCCCAAAGCAACGATTTTGCCATACTCTCTCTTTGTCTTTCCGTAATGTACGCCGCAAAAGTCGTGTCGCCTCTACCGCTTCTTCCCGAGAGATTTCTCGCTTTAATCGGGCAGGTGTACATCTCTTTTCCGTCGTAGGCAAGCACTTCGGCGGAATTGGTGATTACGACCTCTTTCGCGCCCCATTCGCGCAACATCTTTGCCGCGACGAATCTATCCGTCTGCCCCGTAAGTATTTCCGCTTCCGCTGTGTCCGTCTTCAAATAATCTATGTAAGGCAAAATCTCTTTCTTGTCTTTCCAGTCCTCGAAATACATCTCGCCCGTCTGTCTGTTTGCGTGACGAAGCAAGGCTTGAACGTCGACAGCGATCTTGCCTTTCTTGGACAAGTCCTTCATAAGTTGTCCGTCGAAGTCGCCGTAGATAAGCCCTGCGAAGTGATAGACGTCGCAATCTACGTCGGGAATGTCCGCCAAAGTAAATGAATCGCCTTGACCTATGCAAGTGCAAGTACGGCGCTCCTTGTCCGCAGTGTGGTATTTGTTGCGAATAGAAGTAGACTCCTTGCTCGGGATATAGAAGACGTCTTCTTTATCTATAACGAAGGTATTCAATCTATCCTTGTCCTCGGGCGCAACTTTCGTCACGACGCCGACTTTGTAACCGCCTGCGTAAGCCGAAGCCGAAGAGTATATTACCGCTCCGCCCACTTCGATGATTTGGTGATCGAGATAATCGATATTGTAGTCCAAAGAGATATGACCTATCTCCAACGTGTCGTAATGTTTTTTCATTTGATTACTCCTTTTGAATGACTTTATTTCTTATTTTTAACCTATTTGGAAACTCAACGCGCCCACGCCGACGACGACGTTTTCGTCCTTGCCCGCCTCGGCAATCGGTATCAAATTCGCCGCGCCGCCATTGCCCTTCTTTGCCTCAAAGAGCATACCGAGCGTAACCTTGTTGCTACCTGCGCTTATAATCTCGGTATCGTTAAGCTGTCGTACAACATTGACGATATTGCCGCTGTCGGTAAAGCCCGACGCTCCGTCCGCGTTTGCGTTCATAAGACTAGCAAGCGTACTCATCTGCCCGTCGGTCAAGTTGTTGTATACGATATTTGTTCCGCCCGCTACGTTGTCAATATCCATATATACCGTGATATACATTCTCTCCGGCAAGATTGACAGTTTCGAGCCAATCGCCGCTTGCACATCCGCGGAAAGCGTGAGTAACAAGTAGTCTTTGCTATTTGACAATCTTCCGCCGAGCGAATTCCTCAACATATCAAAACTTGAATTGCCTTTGGCGATAAGCGCGGACTGCGAAAGTTGCAAAGCGTTGCCGCTTGACGCGCTTGCCATACCAAGACTTGATTTGAGCGAGTTTATATCTATCTTGTGCGAGATATTGCCGTCGCCGATAATTCCTTTTACTCCGCTTGTCGAAACGAGTACGTTGTAAGATTTTTCCTGAGAATCGATTCCCGACCAAGTAATATCCTTTGACGCGCCCGTATAGCCTTGCAAATCAAGTCCTGCAAAGAGCGCTTCGAGAGTGTCTTTTAGTCCTTGCGCGGTAATTTTACCGGCGTTATCTTTTTCGTTGACTTTCGCAGAAGCGATTTCGTAAATGCCGTCCATTTCCATTACGCCTTTGTCGTTTTCTCTTTTGAACGTCAAATTCATATTGTCGGTCAATGGCTTCATCGATTTCTTTACGTTGTCCGAACAGCTTTGATTTGCCTCTTTAAGATTAGCGGAACCAGTTGGCGTTCCCGTACCGCTCGGATTAATTTTATTTCTTACGACGTCTATCGCGTTTGCCTCGCTCTCGCTAAGGTCGTTGAATACGATGCGCGTGCAGACATCTTCGCCCGTCAATTTTGTCAAGTCGGTCGTAACAATCATTGCCACGTCGCTCGGCAACAACGGAGCGTAATTGCTGTCAGACGTCTTGATTTTGCTCTTGTATACAATCGTCATTTCCTTATCGCCTACGATATACAAACCGAGCATTTGCGTGTCTTCATATCCTTGCGCGGTAATCGTCACGCTTTCTTCAAGGAAACTGAGCAGCTCGCCCTCTTCTATTTGAGGTCTGAGATTATCCAAAGTTTTCTTACTGCCGTCGGCAAAATCCGAAGTGAGTTTGTTGCCGTCGATAGCGGTAGAATAATTCTCCGCCTTGTTGCCGATGTCGACAAGTACGCCGGTGAGATTGTTTACGTTGAGTTTGTTGCTATCGCTGAGAGCGTATTTTTCATTGATTTCGTCAACTGCATTGGCGGCGTCTTTCTTGTTGCTTCCATTCAAAGAAACGGTGACGTTGTTGATTTCTACGCTATCCGGCATATTATTGATTTTGCAGACTGCATTGCGGAAATCCACCTCGCTCGGCTTATCGCTGTTTGTATTCTTAATTCTAGCGTCTTCGTTGTAGATAGAATTGAGCGCAATATCGTATACCGTCTGCTCCAACATAAAGCCTTTGTTGTCGATAAAGGCTACGGTAAAGACGTTGTTGTGAATTCTGTCCTTAAAGCCCGTTTCTACGATTTGTCCTTCTTCGTTCTTTTTGCCGTTGAGTTTTTCTTCGATATTGGCTATTATGCTATCTATTGAAGTGGTCTTTGCAGGAGTTGGTTCGGGTTGCGGTTCGCTCGGTTCGGGCGGAATTGGATTTTCGGGGTCAGGCGTTGTCGGCGTAGTCGTAGCCTTGGCGTTTACTCTGTCGATAAGCATAAGAAGAAGTTGCAAATCCTGCAAATTGTTCTTATCGCCATCCCCTAATTCCCTGTCGTAATTCAACTTGTTTACGTCCATTTGGAACACTTGCATATCGGTACGCGCGCCGTCCCTTACCTGTCCCAAATCTATCTTGATTGTGATATAGAGATATTCGGGAAGAAGCGAGGTCGCATTGGCGTTGCTTACATCGCCCTTACCCTTTATCATCAACTCTAAATAGTCGTCGCCTTGCGTCGAGTAATTGTTGGCGTAGACGGTATGCACGTCTTTCATAAACGTGATTGTTTGCGCAAAGTTGACTTGCGATTCTATCAAATACGCCGTCTCTTCCAACGTGAACCTTGGATTGAATTTATCTTTAATTAACTGATAAAATTCTACATCGCCTAACCCCGCCTTTTCCGTCACGTTTTGACTTGACTTCAAGCCTGCGACAACTTTGCCGTCACCGTCCGTAAAATCGTCAAGTCTGATTTTGGACATAAAGTTATCTCCGCCGATATTCGTCATCACTTGAAGGAAATTGTTGTTGCTCGAAGCCGCTTGCAATTCCGCTTTGTAGGTATCGCTAATGAAGTATTTTTCGTACAACTGCTCTATAAAGCCGTCCATATTGTCAGTCGGCGTGAAATTGTCGTTTGCTTCGTCGTAAGAGAATGTATAAAGACTCTTGAGCATATTTCTCAATTCCTGCGGCGTGAAATAATGTTCGCCTTCTTGCAAATCGCCGTTGATAATCGACGTCGAACTTATGACCTCGTACAAACTTGGCAAATACGCTTTATCTCTTTCGAACTTGATGTCGTAACCTATCTGTTCCTTGACCTTTGCCAAACCTTGCTTAATACCGCTGTCCACTTGCGAACAAATGGATTCATAACTGAGCGAGGCTACGTTCATGCCAAAAGTCGTCGCGATAGCCGTCAAAGTCTGCAAGTGCTTTTGAGAATTCTCCGCGCCTTTTTTGTTGATTGATACGCTTGTAGATTGTGAGTTGTCAAGAGTGATTGTAGCGGTAGCGAAGACGCTCTGCGGAATAAGCTGTTTTATAAGCTGCGACATCGTACTGTCTCCGCTTATTCCCAACATTTGCGCGACGTCAACTTCTATGTCCAGACTCAATTCTCCGTCCTTAATCGACGACATATTGACGATTTGCGCTTTGATAGTGCCGAGCATTCCCTGCTCGTTGACGTAAGAGGAGAGCATATTGGAAAGCGCCTGATAACTCGCTCCTACTTTTACGTTGTTCTCTACGTACTCGCCCGAGTAATCTATCGATTTGAGATTGATACTGTTGAGGATATTTTCTCCTTGAGCGAAGTTCATTACGTCGGAGATTGTGTTTTTCTCGCCTATCTTGCCGTCGGAATTGTCTATTCCGTATTTTGCGCTCACTTCGCCGATAAACGTTCTCGTATCCCTTTCTTTGATTTCCTTAGTGTATACGTCATAACCGAGCGACTGCGCGTTCGGGAGTTTGATATCCCTAATCATTGTCAAGAAAGCTTCTTCGCTCACGGTGATATTCATCATCTTCATAAGCGTTTCGATAGGATAGATATTGACGCTTCCCGAGTTGACGAAAGACAGCGGAATTATATTTTGCGCGTTTTGAGTCATATCAACGACTTTTGAATTGACGTCGACGAGCATTTGCGAAATAGACGTATTCGAACCGGTCTTTTTGAGTACCACGTCGGCGATTCGAATTACCTTGTCTACGTTGACCTCGCTCATATTGTTGATTGACGCTTGAATTGCGCGCGTCCTATCGCACGGATATACCGTGACTGACGCGAAAATATCTTCGGGCATCAGACTTTTGATAATAGGCGGCAATTTGCCCGAGTCCACTATACCCGAAACCAATGACTTGAGTTTGAGATCCAAAGTAATCTTTAAACTTACGCTTTCAGGCTTATCGACTTCGCTCGATATGATAATTTGCTTAATTTTAATTACGTCGTTAAAATGACAGCCCAAAGTCTTTTCCAATTCTTCCATTGACGGAATGACTTGCCCAAGACCGCTAAGCGCGTCGTTGATAAAAGCGGCAAGTTGTTTGTCGGAAAGTTCGAGAATATTTCTTCCGCCTTGATAATCGGCAAGCGACGAGAAATCAAACTTGATTTCGCCCAGCAAATCGTCGAAAGCGGAATTTCCCGTACCCGTCTCGCCCGCAGGCGGTTCTTGCGTATTGTCCTCTCCTTCGATTCCCAACTCTTCGTCGCTCAAAGGCTCGTCGCTTTCAACGACCGCGCCGTCGGCGTAGGTGTATACGTAGACGTAGTCATAGCCGTAAGTGCCTCTACTGCTCATGACGACTTCGCCGCCCTGCTCGCCCGTGGACGAGTCAGACCCCATGACCTTTCCTAGAATTTTCATTACGTCCAAATCAAAGCTCTCGTCAAGGAACATTTTGTTTTTGACGTTGGAATAAAAACCCGTCAAATCCTCTTCGCCGTAAGCGTTGGTGACAATGGCTTTTTCGTCGGCTTTTTTCACGCCCTTGAAAATAGTAAATACGTCTTTGAAAGGTACTCCCGCTTCAATTCCTATATTTTCGTCCCATACGCGCTCGGCAGCCTTGTAAACGCTCACGTTGATTCCGACGAGAACGCCGACAAAAGCCAATACGACAACCAAAGCGACAATTCTACCTGCCGTCCTTAGTTTTCGCTTCTTTTTAATGGCTTTTTCGTCTCTTTCTATATCGAGTTTTTTAATTTCCCTTTCTCTCTTGGACATAACTCACCCGAAATTATTATACCACTTAGAATTTATTTTGTACATATAATATTTATATAATATTATCCGCTCCCCCAAAAAGCAACCCATTTTCTAAAAATTCCACTGTAAATATTTGCTATTTGCTCTATACTTTGAATTAAAAACGTCTCTTACTTCTTCAATAATATCAAAAGTATTGCAAAAAATACTGAATTGATATATAATAATTAAGTATTGAAAAAATTCAAAAGATATGAGAGACCAAATACGTTTGGGCGAGTCGATACTGTCTCGCACTCAGAAAAATAAAATATTCAAAAACTTCACAACGGCAAGAATTTTGTTGTTGAGTTCTTTTGTTCTCATACTTATCGGTACGCTTCTACTTATGCTCCCCTTTGCTTCCAAAAGCGGAAAGAGCATTGGATTTATGGACGCGTTTTTTACCGCAACCGCCGCAACTTGCGTGGTTGGTATGACGGTCGCGCCGACTGCGGCTACTTTCTCTGTATTCGGACAAATCGTAATTCTTTTTCTAGTTCAAATCGGCGGAATAGGCTTCATGACCTTTACCTCGTTTTTCTATTCGATGTTGGGACGCAAACTCTCTTTGAAGAGAAGATTGAGTATGAGCGAGGATATGTCCCAGACAACGAGCGTGGAAAAACTCAAAAATATCGCAATCAAAATCGTGCTTTTGGCGTTCGGAATGGAATTTTTGGGTTCAATATTCCTCACGATAGGTTTTTGCATATCGGGATATTCTTTCGGCATTGCGCTTTGGTACGGCATATTCCACAGCATATCGGCTTTTTGCAACGCAGGTATTGACGTCGTAAGCGTAACGGGAAATTCTCTCGCAGCGTTCAGCAACAACTATCTGATTCTCGTCACTATCGCGCTATTGACAGGCGTGGGCGGTCTTGGATTTATCGTGCTTGTGGATATATCCGAACACAAGCGTTTTTCCAAATGGTCTTTGCATACTAAAATAGTCATTGTGATGACCTTGATACTCACTTTCGGCGGAGCGTTTTTATTCTGGATTGCAGAGCGCAAAAATCCCGCGACAATCGGCAATATGCCCCTCTTTACTCAATGGGTCAACTGCTACTTCCAATCGGTGGCTTGCCGCTCGGTAGGCTTTACGAGTTTTGACATAATAAAGACGACTGATTTATCGAAGACTGTATCTATGCTTTTGATGTTCATCGGCGCAGCGCCCGGCTCGACCGGCGGCGGTATTA
The DNA here is from genome assembly GCA_014799575.1 of Clostridiales bacterium. Classification (GTDB taxonomy): domain Bacteria; phylum Bacillota; class Clostridia; order Christensenellales; family UBA3700; genus RACS-045. The sequence goes on from JAAVHS010000015.1 coordinate 67,748, forward strand.
AGGTGACGACAATATATATACTCTTCGCGCACGTCGTCGCTACTTTGCAAGAAAAGAAAGAGTACGTCGTCGACAAAAGGGCGATTGGCTCTCATACTTTGGCAAAAGCGATAAGTTCTTTAATGCTCGCAATGATAGTACTTTCTATAAGTTCGCTTATTATATTCATTGCAGAAAACAACAGATCCGAGACGACTTTCCCTCAACTGATTTTCGAACAGGTCGGCGCGTACTCGACTTGCGGTATGTCTTTGGGCATCACGTCGTCGCTGTCGACTGTCAGTAAGTTGGTAATAATAATCGATATGTACCTCGGACGTATAGGCGCGTTTACGTTCTTTATGTCCTTTGCGAAATCAAGAAAGAATAGCACGAAAATAAAATACCCCGAGGCAAATATAAACGTATAACTACCCCGATACAAGGAGAAAAAATATGAAAAAATTCAAACACTATAAAAAACAGCAATTCGCCGTACTCGGCTTGGGCAGATTCGGTATGGAAATCACCAAAGCGCTCTACAACTACGGCTACGAAGTATTGGCGGTAGACACCAACGAAGAAAAAATCAACGAAGTGTCGAGTTTCTGCACGCACTCAATCGTCGCAGACGTGTCCGAAGAAAGCACGCTCAAATCATTGGGAATTGAGAGTTTCGACACCGTAATTATCGCTATCGGCAGCAATATGCAAGCCTCGATAATTACCGCCCTCACTTGCAAGGAAATGGGCGTACCCAACATAATTGCAAAAGCGCACAATGAAAAACATGGCAAAGTGCTTTCCAAAATCGGCGTAAACGACGTTATCTACCCCGAAGCGGCAATGGCGACCAAAGTCGCGACTATGCTTGTCAATCCGAATATTCAAAACCACATGGAAATCGTGTCGGGCTATTCGATAGCCGAAATAAATATCTCCGACAAATGGGTCAACAAAAACCTCGGCGAACTTGCTCTTAGAAATCAATACGCAGTCAACGTCTTGATTATCATCCGCGCAAACGACGAATTGATTACCACCCCGTACGGCGACACCGTGCTAAAAGAAGACGACATTTTGGTAGTCGGCGGAAGTAACGAAGATATTGAAAGTTTGAGCTTTGCCGTAAGGACGAAACGCTGATTAAATAGAATTTTCTCTTTGCAATTTACTGAATTCGCAACCGCAATAATTTTGGCGGTATAAGTTGTATTCCTTGGACAGTTCTACGGAACGGGCGTATCCGCCCTTTTTCTTGAAATCGTTGGGAAGATGCTTTACTTTCTTGCCCTTTGCAAGCGCTTCCCCTATCGTATTGAGTTTCTCGCAATTCTTGTAAGGGCTGATAGAGAGCGTGGAACAATAATAATCATATCCCTTTTCTTCTGCATAATCGCATGCTTTTGCAAGTCTTAGCGCGTAACATATCGGACATCTATCGCCCCCTTCGGGACAATCTTCATAGCCCTTTACTTTGCTTGAAAAATCTTCTTTGCAATACGTCGGGCAAATTATATCAATCCCCAAATTCATCTCTTTGACAAGCCTTCGAAGTTCGGCGTATCTCTTGTCAAATTCCTCTTTGTCGGTAATATTGGGATTGTAAAAAAATAGCGTTATATCAAAATAATCTTTGAGATATTCCAAGCAATAACTACTGCAAGGCGCGCAACAAGCGTGCAAAAGCAATCTAGGCTTTTTGCCGTCCAAGGAAGCAATCAAATTATCGAGTTCTTTCTGATAATTACGCTTGCTGTCCATTGTTTTCCTTCGTGTCGCTTTCCTCTACGACGCCTTTGACAATCGTAGGCTCTTTCGGCTCGTCTTGTTTATTCTCGCTTTCTTCAACGTCAGGCGGAAGGAATGACGTTTCCAGCAATTCCATAATAAAGCTGAACGTATACTCTTCGCTCTCGTCAGTATGCATACTGATTACCGAAGAAGCGATATCTACCAAATCTTCTCTCTTTACGCCCAAATCGCTGAGGTTGTCAACGTAGTCGACGTAATTCTTCAATCTCTTGTAATAATTCTTTACCGATTCGGCAATAGCGTTGTTACCCTCTTTTGCGCTTTTGAGTATCAAATAGACGTTGTCGCCCAAAAGATTGATGATATTGTCTACGTCCAAATCGGGATTCCATTTTCTCATTGAAATGTAATTCAAAAACAATATCATAAATATATTGCCGTAGTTGGCTCTGTATCTATCGCTCATTCTGTCGGAAAGTTCGGACAAAATATCCTTAGGCTTTTGCCAATAAGCGTAACCCGCCAAAATGGATGCGAACAATACTCTGAATCTAAAACTCTTTATACCGTTTTGCAAAATACACTTCTTGAGATTTTCCGTCAACATCTTTATCGAAGTAACGGCGTATACCTCTTGCAGCGGCGTATTTTCGCTTTCGGACGTCAAACTCATTATAGCCATAGCCAAAGCGTGCAATCCCGACGTGGCGATTGACTTTGGCGGCATAGTATCCGTCATAATTGGGTCTATTACTATCAAATTAGTCTGCGCAAACGAAGTGTTGAACTCGAAAATATCGTTGTGTTCAACGTCGTAAATACGCACGAAATTGCTCGCTTCCACGCCAGACGAAAGGTTGGTCGGTACGACAATAAGCGGAACTCTGACGGACGATATATTGTTGACGGTAAAGTTGCGGTAGTTGGAAATAAGCGATATTCCGTCTTTGAGCATAATCTTGACGGCTTTTGCAACGGCGACTGCGCTTTTCTTGCCAAGTACGATAATGGAATCGCACTCGCTTGCCTTATAGGCGCGCAAAGTCTTCTCGCAGTCCTCGACGGTGGCAATATCGCCAAATCGTTTGAGTTGTTCGACGACGTTGACTTCTTTGTTGAACTGTCTTAACATATCTTTGAGCTGTCCCACTCTATCGCTCATCTCGTCGCATATAAGCAATACGCGTCTTGCGCCAAGGTTGTTGATTTCCTTGACCGAACGTCTCAACGCCTTTTCGCCTACGACGAATTTTATATCTCTTTCAAAATTATATTCCATAGTCCACTACCTCAAAGCAACGTCTTGAATACTGCCGAGTTGAATTTTCTGGGGTTGTTGAGCACGTTGACGTTGAAGGCCATTGCGCTGACAACCGCTTGCTTTTCTTCGTCGCTCAATTGGATTTCCTTAGAGTTGAAATACATCCTGTCTAATAAATCTATAAAGTCGAGCGACAACTTGATAAATTGCGTATGCCTTTCCTCTTGCTTACATTCCGAATATATCTGCCAACCTATGAATGCAAGCAGACAGCGCGCGTATTTTTCCTTGCACGCGTCTTTGTTGTAATCGAATGCCGCTTTTATCGCCTTTGGCAAAGCGACGTAATATTCCACGCCTTTGACGTCGGCGATAGCCTGCGCCGCGCACTGTATCAATCCAAGACCGCTGCTGTCCGTGCCCTTGGAAAGATACGCGCCTCTTATTTCCATCTTGCGACATCTCTCGACCGTAGGTTCTTCAAGCAGACTCAACGCCTTGTTTTTCAATCCCGTGAGCGCAACTTTGCAAAATCCGTCGCTGATTGCCGACGTCTGTAATTCGATATAGTTGTCGTAAATCTTTTTTGCGAACGGCTCTGTCGGCGGAGGCGTAGCGCCCGTCACGGTAAATCCGTCTACCGCTCTAGCGAAAATTTCCAGCACTCCGTAAGCCGACCTTTTCTTGTCCATAGTCGCGATAAGTTCCCCGTCCACAAGACAGTAGTCCGGCGAAAGCAAGCCGTCGATTATATTTCGACTAATTCCCTTTTCTTTGTCGAAAATTACCGCTGTGGAATTGGTTTCGTTGCCCGAACCGAATTGAGCGGGAATTGCGACGAAGGGCGTGTATATGATTTCTCTCGCTTCCATAGACGACGAGTAGAATTTTTTGAAGTCTTTTACTTGCGTGGCAATCATGAGTTTGAGCGCTTTTGTATAGTCAATCAACTTGCCGTTGCCTATAACGACGATCGAATCGCAGTTGTTGGACATAAAGACGAAATAGAGGTCTTTGAGTATTTCGTCGCCGTCCGTCAAGTCATTGCCCAAGTATACCGCGCCGATTGAAAGTCTCGATTGTTTTTCCACTGATTTTTTAATCTTTTCAATATATCCGCAATCGCTCGATTGAGCGTCGCTTACAAGCAAAATGCGCGAAGCGTTGAGACCCAACAAAATCGTAGGCAATTCCTCAATCGAATTTTTTGAATCTATAATCTTCGTGCCGTTGGAAAATTCATTGTAGTTCATTTGATACCTCTTTTTGAAAGTATATCACATACAATATCTAAAAATCTATAACCTTATCTAAATTTTACATTATAAAACACACTAGCCGTTAAGCTTTTTTTCTTGGTCTTTTTTTATCTTCTGCCCTATCCAATAAAAGACGCCCATCTCCAAGTCTTTGCCCTCGATTTCAATACCCTTGCGCTCTTTGCGCTCGTAATACTTTTTGTTGACGAAATAGAACGCGCAAAGCAATCCGATTGCCAAAAGTCCTATGCCGAGAGCGGTAATTACTCTCAAAGCCATAGTTATCTTTTCGGCAGGCATGACGTAACTCAAAATCATACCCGTGACTATATGATAAATTATCATCTCATCTCTCTCGTCGTAATCGGGATAGATAATTCTGTTGTATACCATAATGGAAAACAAGACCATAATCGCTATTCCCACGATAGGTACCCATATATTTTTGATTGAATACTTGTCTATATCAAAGAGAAGCAAACAACCCGTGAAAAAGAGTAATTCGTGCTGAACTACGCCCAAAACTATGTAATACACGCTGTCCGAGTTGTTGACGAAAGTGTCGGGCGAAAAAATCGCCGTAACGATATAACCTATACCCGAAAGCAATGAGCATATGCCTGCAAACGGACGCATTTGCTTGACGCCGAAGCAGACTGCCACGCCTACGATGAAATAAGATATGTGAGAAAACTCGACGGGATATTTCGGTATTCCCGCAATTCGATAATAGATAAATTCGCAAATCTTGTATGACAAAAGCACTGTCGATACGGCGAAAAGAACTTTCAACGCTATTTTACGGTTGTTGCGCATACGCACGGTCAAAAAAATCGACGTAGCGCAAATAAACGCTATTATTAAAGATAGCCACCAGTATTTCAACGTATTTCCCCCACTATAATTTTAATATCCGCGTCTACGACGTTTTTCTCTGTAATCTGCGATTGCCGCTCCTATAAGAACAATGAATATTACGCCCGGAATAATGAGCGCGTAATACAATACGCCCGTGACCGACTGAATTTCTTCGTCTTCTACAGGAATATATGATATATAGTCAAAGTTGATGACGTCTTCTTTGCTTGCCGGCATTGCCTTTATTGAGTGTTCCATAGACGTATCGAAGTCTATTGCAAACAACAACTGATCCGTCGCAGTAGTTTCGCTGTACAAATCAATCGTAGTGGTGTACTTTCCGTCAATGTAGATTTCCATCTTGCCGTACTTCGCATCCTTTACGCCGTAAAGACAGATTTGTCTTGCCTTTGCGGTAAAGGAGAATATCGAATTGGTATTGACGCTTTCGCTTATACTTCCGTTTACGCTGACGTATTCGGTTACGTTCGACCAACCGCCAATATACGCGAGCATTGACGATGTATTCGGCACGATTCTGCTCTCTTCAAAGAACTGACCTATTCTCAAATCGTTGATGTGACAAGCAAAGCTATTTTCGTCAGAAATAATAATTTTGACGTATCTGTCTGTCACGCTGTTGAAAAGGAAATAGTTGTCGCCCGACTCTAATTTGTTGTCTCCGCTTCTGAGTTCGCCGTCTCTACGCGCTCTGATTTCTATTTTGGTTTGAGTAGCAAAAGTTTCGTCATCTGATACGTATATCTCTACCGTTTTGCCCAAAGTTTCGTTCCTTACGTTGAGTAGCACGTATTCAAGACGCAAAGACTTCTTCAAGTCAAGCACGAATTCAAAGTTATTCGAACTATTTCTCGCGCTGTAATAACTACCTGTCGAGAGCGAGTCAATAGCGTACTCGATATCTCTTGTCGCCACAGCGGTAGGATAGGATATAAAGTTTTCGGCTTTCAATTCGTGAGTCTGATAGAATTCGTCTTTAAAACCGTATCCCATAGGATAAATTACTGGCGGTTCAAACTCGACTATATCGCTTGTTTTAAGTCCTCTGTATATCAAATAATCTTCGTCGATTATTTCGGCTTGTAAGCCGTAATCGTTTCTATCTTCGACGTCTTCGTCCTGAACGTATCTTATGCCCAGCTTTGCGTCGCATTCGCCCTTCGTGGAAAGAAGATAGAGTTTGTATTCATAAATCTTGTCCTCTTCCAAAACTATATCGTAAGACTGATAACGCGTGAAATCATGTACGGGAATCGTACTGTTGAACACGGTATTCATATATTTTTGTATGCCGAATTCAACGCGACAAATACCGTGATTGCTCAAATATATTCTATACTTTCCGCTCTTTGGCACGTTAATGCAACCTTCCGCAACCGTCAATACGTATACGCTTGGGTCAGGTTCTATATCGGTACGTCTTCTTACGCCCGCAAAGTCAATACTTCCGACGTAATCGGGCGTTCTCTTTTGATACGACGCCACAGCCTCGTCCAAAGCGGTCGACGTGTTGTCAAACTTCCAGTCCTCGTAAATTTTATAAGTCGCAACGGTGATTTTCGCATTTATTTTTCCATACAGTACCGCGCTGTTTTCTCCGTTGCGCAAATTCAAATAGAAATCATCCGTCAACTTGTCCGAACTCGGAGTATAGTAATATACGCCCTCTTCTTCCGACCAAAGTCTGCTGTCGCCGTCCAAACCGACGATAGTCCACTCTTCGTCAGCCAACGTCACGATATTGTTTGCGAAATCAAAAGTAGCAGTCTCGCCCATAGGTACGGTATATCCCATACTGTACGCTTCGCTATTGCCGACGGTAAACTTTGTCTGAACGGGTATATAAGCCAAATTTCCCGCCATCTTCTTCTTCGCATCATCGGAAAGCATAAGTCCGAATTTCTCGCAATACATGCTCATATCAGCTCCCAACTCTTCGCTGATGTTGAGCGCCAACATATCGTTGGAAGTATTGGCGGTATCATCCGACAACGCTTTGCCGTAAGCGATAATTATGTTTATAGTCTTATCAAGACCGAAAGAATGCATTATATTGATAAAAAACGCTCTCATCAAATCTCTGTCGCTATACAAGTCGCGACCTTCTTCGAGAAGTTGCAACGTGCGTTCAAGACAAGTGTACGGATTGACGAGCCATTTCCAATCGCTTTCGATAGCGACGTCAAAGTGCGTCATTACGACGTTGTCTATACTGCAAAGGATATCCTCTATCATAGTTTCCGCAGCAGAAGAGGAAAAGTTCTCGGATACGCTGACCTTATGCGCGCTTATTGCATAGAGCAAATCCCACGCCTCGCCTTTGATAAGTCTGTCATATTTGAGAAAACTTTCAAAATGGGACTTGTCCGCGACCACGGCTTTTCTATCTTCGTCATATTTCAATTCATCGAAATTGCCGAACACCACGCTTGAAGTGTATTCGTTGCTATTGCTTGGAATTTCCAAAGTATTGTTGAAGAAAGACACTGCCGATTGCCACCAAGACAAGGATTTGTACATATCGTCTCTTATCACGCACTCTTTGTCTTCATTGTAAAGAATATCGGTAGGGACGTAAAATCTTGTGTTGACGCAGTCCAAAATAGCGTAATGTCCGCCGCCGCTCTCAATTTGCTTTACGTCGTCGCGACCGAGTCTGTAATACGGAATTACGATACCGCCTTCTATAGTCATGTTAAATGAGCTGACCGCCTCGCTGGTTCTGTCCACCAAGATTTCGACTATTCCGCCCAATGGCGCGTCGGTAGATCTAATCGTTGTTCTTACGTTGGAAATTCTTCGCGTCACTCTAATACCCGAAGTGAAATTGTTGACAAGCACGCTGTATCCCGATTGAACAATCGTATTAGATACCTCGATTGTCAAAGACTCGCCTGCTGGCAAATAGATACCCGTGATGTGATATCCGCTCAATCTTGCGTCTACGTTAATCTTTGCGCGCACTCTGCGTTGGTCTTTATACTCCTGCGCAGTCGTCGGAGCGACGTGAGATTCAAGAATTTCAATACCGTCGCCGAAGCGCGATACTACGAAATCTTGAGTTTCGATTTGGTTTTGGCTTTTCGTGCATGCCGTAAGGCATACGCTGAAAATCACCGCAACTATCGCTATGACAATTATAAGTCTTGTCTTTCTCATCTTCTCTCCTTGCAACAAAATAGACATATTCAAGATAATTTTACTACAAAAAATATAAAATGACAATTAAATATAAAATAATTATTATATAAAACGCATATTTTAATGCGCAAAACATACAAAAAGTCGACGGCAACCGCCGTCGACCTAATCAAATTAGAATAAATTCTGCTTAATAGTCAAGTTCGATACAACCCAAGTTGCCCGCTTTTCTCTTATAGAGAACGTTGACCTTGCCCGTCTTGTCGTTGAGGAAGATAAAGAAGTCGTGGTCTACGAGTTCCATCTCCTCGACAGCCTCTTGCAAATCAATCTTTTTGAGCGACATAGACTTCGTACGAATAATCTCCATCTTATTCTGCTCGGCTTGCGGATACATACTTCCCTCGTCAAGCGCGCTCTTTCTGAGTTTACCGAGTTTCGTGCGGTGCTTTCTAATCTGTCCTTCGATTTTCGGCAACGCAATATCTATATTGTTGAACATATTTTCCGACGCGACTTCGCTTCTTACCATATTATTTCCAAAGAATATCGTAATTTCCATTACGTATTTGTCCTTTCCGCCCGTCTCTTTTAAGAAGATTTTCGCAAGGGCGTCGTCCTCAAAGTACCTCGAAAACTTTTCCATCTTTTGGTTGATGATGTCTTTCAAATGGTCAGTCAGTTTGTAATTTTTCGCAATTATTTCAATTCTCATAATAATTGTCCCCCATATATTTTTTTCGAAAACCCAAACAGGTCTTCAAACTTTTATTGTCTTAATTATATCACATTAAAAAAACAAATAAAAGATGCTTTTGAAAATTTGACGAAATTTTTATGTTATAACAAAATAAAACGCAATCTATATATGTATCTACAACTATTGCAAAGGTTTTGTAGCCGTGATATAATATATTAAATCAGCGTTGTTAAGAGGTCTTTATGAACGATTTGAAAACTCCTTGGTCGAATAAAGTAGATACGACTGCTTACCCGCGTCCTCAGATGTACCGTAAAAGTTATCACTCTCTTGACGGCTCGTGGCAATACAAAATTATAAAAGGTAATTTAGACAGTTCCGCCGACGGATTGTTCGACGGCGTTATAAGAGTGCCGTTCTCACCCGAGTGTCTTCTCTCCGGAATAGATAAATCTCGATTGACAAACGGTTTTCTCCAACCCGACGAAGTGTTGATCTACCGTCGCAGTTTTCCTCTACACGAAAAAGATAAAACGGCAATTTTGCACTTCGGCGCAGTTGACTATGAGTGCAAAGTTTTGCTCAACGGCAATCTTGTGGGGAGTCATATAGGCGGATATACCGCCTTCGAGTGGGACGTAAGCGAGTTTCTCAAAGAGAAAAATATTCTCGAAGTTTTCGTCGTTGACCCTTCCGACAGCCAGCCGATAAGCAGGGGCAAACAGAAGATGGAACACGGCGGAATATGGTATACCCCCACGTCCGGAATATGGCAAAGCGTATGGATAGAATACACGCCAAAGACGTATATCAAATCCCTCAAAATCACTCCTAATCTCGATGAAAAATTCGTCAGTATCACGGTGAATACCAACGTCCCATGCGAATCTAATATTGTCCTCAACGGCAAGAGATATCCCACTGAAAACGGCGTTGCGCATGTTCCTATTCCCGAACCGCGCGAATGGTCTCCTGAAGATCCGTATTTATATTTCTTCGACGCGGTGTGCGGAGAGGACAAAGTGCACAGTTATTTTGCAATGCGTAAGTTCTCAATCGGAAAACGCCAAGACGGCAAGCCGTGCTTTATGCTCAACAACAAACCTTATTTTATGAGCGGTATGCTCGACCAAGGATATTGGTCGGACGGACTTTATACAGCCCCAAGCGACGAGGCGCTGATATACGACATCAAACTTGCAAAAGCTTGCGGATTCAATACTTTGCGTAAACATATAAAAGTCGAACCTATGCGCTGGTATTACCACTGCGACAGACTCGGTATGATAGTATGGCAAGACTTTATCAACGGCGGTAAAGATAAAAGTAAAGCCGCTATGCTTTTGCTCGCCTACATAAGGAAGAGAGTAAAGGACAACCACTACGGCTTTTACGGTCGAGATGACGAAATCGGAAAGCAGCTCTATTACAAGGAAATGGACGAAATTGTAGCGCAGCTCTACAACTGCCCCAGCATTGCGCTGTGGACGCCTTTCAACGAAGGCTGGGGGCAATTCGATTCCATCAAAGTGAGTCAATATCTAAAGAGTCTCGACAACACGCGCCTAGTAGACCACGCAAGCGGTTGGGCGGATCACGGCGGAGATATAAAAAGCATTCACAGATATATCCCCAATTTGAAGATACCGCGCAATGAAAAACGTCCCGTTGCTTTGACGGAATTCGGCGGATACTCTATGAATATCCAAGAACATTCGCAACTTGAAAAAGTCTTTGGATATGAGAATTTTAATGACCAAAAATCTCTTGACGAAGCGCTTGAAAAATTGTGGACAAACGAGATAATACCCGCTAAAGCGGACGGTCTTTGCGCATCCATATACACGCAAGTCAGCGACGTGCAGGACGAAATAAACGGTATAGTCACATATGACCGCCAAGTAGTCAAAGTAGACGTCAATGCGCTTAAAGCCCTCAATGACGAACTCATAAATCAATAAATAACAAAAAGACCTTGTTTTCACGTCGATAAACTTTACTAACGCACTTTATTTATCAGCCATTTTCTTTCAAATAATTATACGCCTTCATTTTAGTTTTTGCCTGCAAGCATAGCACATTAGATTTTTTCATAAAGCCGTTTTCGAGATATCCCATACCGGGGCAAAAACTGCAGAATTTACAATATTCTTCCTTATAACATTCGCTATAATCCGCTACGCAAAGTTGTTGCCATTGATACAGTTTGCTTGACTGAACTTTCTCCATAGCCGCCTGCCAAATCTCTTTTACTGAATTTTTATTCAAACTGCCAACTGAATATGGCATAGAAACACAAATTACCACTTCTCCTTTCGGACTGACACACAGCCCCGTAAATCCGCCCAAGCAAGGAGAATCGTTTTCCCTCGCCTTATAATCAACCGGAACAAAATCTTTGCTGATGGCAAGTGGAGATTCGGGATCAATGTACAACTTAAACAGCGATTCCTCATCCAATGCATACTGCAACGTCTTTTTGTCTCCCTCGATTGTTGGGATCAATGATATGTCGGCAATCGACGTCGCGCTAATCTTCTTCGCCATATTTTTAACTTTAATACAGTCAAAGCAGTTAAAATTGAGCAAGAAGTTCTTAATCTGCACGTTTACGTTATCCTCTCGCAAGCGATAAATTAATGACATAGTCTTATCAAACGATCCCTTAACGCAAGTCACCCGTTCGTGCGTTTTACTGTCAGTGCTATAAAGGCTGATGCCTATTCGGTAAGGATATTGTTCCAATACGGCGCGATACAAATTCTCATTACTTGAAAGCAACTGCCCATTTGTAAATATTTCTACTGAAATATGCTTGTTTCTTGCATATTCAACAAGTTCTAGAAAATGACTGTGTAAAGTGGCTTCACCGCCCGAAAACGTTATGCGAAAACAGCCTGCCTCGTAAGCGTCGTCAATCGCCTTTTTGCATTGCGCAAAGTCAAGTTCGATATTCGCCATATCCTTAGGATTGTAGCAATGTACGCACTTCAAGTTGCAACGATATGTCAGTTCAAAAAAGAGAGAAAACATAAACTTTTTCTGATAAATCCAAGTTTGCATTTCCTCAATAAACGCAGCCTCTGTGTCCCCTCTCGCATCATCGTCAAGCGGCTCAAACAACGCTTCTTGCCTATAAGTTTCGCCGTCCTGTAAAAATACAATTAGTTCTTGCTGCGCAAGCTCGTCTAAAAATCCTTTTACTTGATCTGCAACGCCATTCTTTTGCGCCCACGCCTCAAATTCCGTATACTCTATATTATCAAGCAACAATTTCCACATATCGCTTGCCAACCCCTCTAAAAGTACGTATTCATGTCGTTTTTCGTTGGAGATATACGTACGACTGTCTTCGCTCCCAAACAGGTAGGTATGGCACGATATCCATTTTGGAACTATTATTTTGTGATTATTGTATTTCATATTATAAATTCTTCTCTCCTAAGCATTTTTTGAACGTCAACGCTTTGATTAACAAAATCCGGATTGACGGTAGCGTAAGAGTCTATAAACTCCTTATATATGTCAAATAGATTGTATTCCCGTTGCAAAAGCGCTGCAAGTTGCAAACAGACTTCTGCGCCATATAACAATTCTTTTTCCTTGCGTTCTTCTCTGATTTCTAAGCCGTACGTACCGTCAAATAACTTTATTCCGTGGGCTGTAACCCATTCGTAATCTATGACTTCAGCGAGAAGCGTCACGTTGCCGTAATCAAGCGTGTCATTAATGAAAGCGTGCTTATGCAACGTAGCAACGCGCAACGCAAGCGTTTGTATAAACTTTTGCAAATACGTTTCAGACGAAATTCCCCAATAACGACAGCATTGTTCAACGGCAATCCGCTTTTTCTCGTCAGTAAAGTACATTAAATCAGCCACACGACATGGACATTTGACCTGCGTATACAATAGGCACGGATCAACGGCTGTTCCATTTTTGAATTTAACGTCAGTTAAACAACAGTACTTTCTCGGTAAATCATAATCCGAAAGCCGTTTGTAGTATAACACCTTAGGAAAATCATCGGAAAAATCCTCGATTGCGCGACTGACAGCAAGTTCTCTTTCCGCCGACATAGACGGATATAGTCCAAATATTAATTCTTCGTCCTTTTGAGAAAGATAGACATGAGGACCGCCATAATTCCAGCCCCCTCCTTTAACGGAAATCCAGTCAAAATCTCCCCTTCTCACGGCAATCGCCCGTCCGTGAAAGGGGGAAATATGCAATGAAAATGTATTTTCATAAGAAAAACCGTCGGGCAAAAAAATCCGCCCAACGGCTTCATCATTGAAAACTTGAAACGTTTTCAGCATCAGCCCATTTTTGCGCTAATGCCACAAGAATAGTCACTCTGCTTGCCGCAACCGGACATATTAGCAGTAGACTGACCAACGACTTTCGTAATTCTAAGCATAACTCATACCTCCTTATAGTATAAATGTGGGATTATGTATCATCCTATCATTGTCAATATACCATATTTGGGATGATGTGTCAACCAAAAGAATAATGTATCATCCTATTTTTTATTCAATAGTGACTTAAACTAATTATATGGGAGATAAATTTATGGAAACACCGAAAACTATTAACGAAGCAATAGTATGCCGTATAAATCAATTATTAAATGGACCGATTCAAACACAATACGCATTAGCAGAAATTAGCGGCATTCCTTATCCAACTATTAAAAGCATAATGCAAAGACGTACCAAAGGTATCACCTTAAAGACTATTATAATGTTGGCTCACGGATTTAATATGAGCGTAAGTGAGTTTCTTAACGATGAATACTTCAATTATGAATTACTAGATCTTGAATCTTAGATAAACAAGGCAATATATGATTAAACATAGAAAAAGACCCTTTTCAAGCGAAAAGGGTCTTAGTATCGTTGTTGTTTAATTCGTCAATTATTCTGCAACGTAAGGAAGCAAAGCCATTTCTCTTGCTCTCTTGATTGCTTCGGTGACTACTCTTTGGTGCTTTGCGCATACGCCGCTCATTCTTCTTGGAACGATTTTGCCCTTTTCGGTAACGTACTTGCGAAGTTTTGCCACATCCTTATAATCTACCGTATCAATTTTATCAACGCAGAAAACGCATACTTTTTTACGCGACATCGGCTTTTTGCCGTTTGGGCGCTTAACTACTTTTTCTTCACTCATTGTCATATCTCCTTATTAGAATGGTAATTCTTCTTCGACAGGGGTAAGACCGCTATTGCTTACCGATTGTCTTTTCTCAGTTTCCTGAGGTGCTCCCTCGTCTGTTCTTGCTCCGGATGGAAGGAATTCTACTTCGTCTGCGACGATATCGAACGCAGTGCGCTTAGAACCGTCCTGAGCGTCGTATTGACGCGTCTGGATAGAACCGCTTACGCAAACTTTTCTGCCTTTTGTCAAAATCTTTGCGCAATTCTCCGCCAAGCCTCTCCAACAAACTACGTTGAAATAATCTACTTCGTTGTTTTCTCTGCTGAATCTGCGGTTGACTGCCAAAGAAAATCTGCAATATGCAACTCCGCTTTGCGTAGTGCCAGACTCTGGGTCTCTCGTAAGGTTGCCTATCAAAAATACTTTATTCATACTTCTTTGCTCCTTACTTCTTGATAATCATGCTTCTGACGAGTTCGTCAGTGATACGGTTGAATCTCTTGATTTCTTCCGGAACGTTGGCTGGAGCTGAGAAGTTTACCAAAACGTAATAGCCCTCAGTCTTGTAGTCGATAGGATATGCGAATTTCTTCGTACCCCACTTGTCGGTGTTTTCTATTACACCGCCGTTGGAAGTTATTACAGCTTCCATTTTGTCAACTACTTCTTGTTTTGCCTCGTCGGAAATATCGTTTTTCACGATATACAACAATTCGTACTTGTTCATTTTATACCTCCTTTTGGTCTAATGGTTCAAACTTAAACGTTTGAACAAGGGTGAATATCCTCTCTTTTAAGAAAAGATACATAAGAATAATATCACAACAAATTTAAGTTGTAAAGAAAAAACAACGACTTTTCGCGCGAATTTATAAAATTTAATTATACGCGATACTATTTTCTTAGCAATTCAATAGAAAAATCCAATCTTCTCATACTCTCTTGCTTGCCGAGAAGTTCAGCCATTTCCGTCGCTCCGCCGGGGGTGCTTGCCACGCCCGTCAACGCTAAACGCAAAGGTAAGAATACTTGTCCGCTCTTGCAAGCAAGTTTTTCGGCAAGTCCGGAAAGTCTTTCTTTAAGTGCTTCGTCAGTCCAATTTTCAAAGTCTTTTAATTCGTCTTTAATAGCCTTTAAGTTGGTAAGTGCAATTTCCTTTGTTATCTTCATCTTCTTGTGCTCGAACATCGTCGTATCATACTCGCCGAACTCTTCGAGGAAGTTGACTTTCTCGGGAATTTCGCTCAAAATTTCCACTCTTGGAATCAAGAGTTTTGCAAGCGCGCGATAGTCGTATTTGTCCTTTACCTTGCTCTTGTCAAAATACGGCTTTGCGACTTCGACGAATTCGTCTACGCTCATCGCTTTGATATACTCGCCGTTGAGCCATCTCATTTTGGCTTCGTCGAAAATGCTCGGCGATTTGGATATGCCGTCAACGTCGAACTGCTCGACAAGTTGCTCCATCGACAACTTCTCGTCATTGCCCTTGGGCGACCAGCCTAAAAGCGCAATATAATTTACAATGGCTTTTGGCAAATATCCCTTGTCGAGAAAATCCTCGAAATTTGCGTCGCCGTATCTTTTAGACAGTTTTCTTTGAGCGTCCTTCATTATCGGCGAAAGGTGCATATAATGCGGTCTTTCCCATCCGAAAGCGTCGTACATAAGATTGTATTTGGGCGTGGAAGAGAGATATTCTACGCCTCTGATTACGTAATTGATTGCCATCAAATGGTCGTCCACCACGTTGGCGAAATTATAGGTCGGCATTCCGTCCGACTTAATCAAGATGTTGTCTTCCATATCCTCGTTGGGTACGCTGATATGTCCGAATACCATATCTTCGTATTCGCTCACGCCGCTTGCGGGGATATTCTGTCTGATGACGTACGGCTCGCCCGCGTCAAGTCTTGCCTTGACCTCTTCTTTGGAAAGCGAAAGACAGTGCTTGTCATATTTGGCTACGCCGTTGCCGTCTTTGAGCGTATCGAGTCTTTCTTTCGTACAAAAGCAGTAGTACGCTCCGCCCTTGTCTACCAACTCTTTTGCATAGTCGAGATAGAGCGATTTTCGTTCGCTTTGAATATACGGACCGTATCCGCCGTCCTTGTCCGGACCTTCGTCGTGATTGATGCCCGCTTTTTTGAGCGTATTGTAAATCACGTCGACCGCGCCTTCTACGTACCTTTCTTGATCCGTATCCTCTATTCTTAGCACGAAAGTGCCGTCGTTTTTCTTAGCGTAAAGATAGGCGTAAAGACACGTCCTCAAATTGCCTATATGCATAAATCCCGTGGGGCTGGGCGCAAATCTCGTTCTTACTTTGTCCATAACGAATTCCTTATGAAAAAATTTTCTTGTATTTCGAGTAATAATATAACATATTTTTCGCAAATTGTGTATAATATTTATACAATAATTCAAAAAAGTTTGCGGAGAAAATATTCGATGAAAGATTTTTTTCAAAATATGGTCGAAAAGACTATGCAACTGATTGCCATTGACAGCGTTCAAGGCGAACCCTGTCCCGCATCCCCGTTCGGCGAAGGCGTGGCAAAATGCCTTGATTTCGTATGCGATACGGCAAAGGGATTCGGAATGAGCGTCAACAACGAAGACGGCTATTACTGCACTTGCGATATTGGCGAGGGCGAAACTTTCGGAATACTCGGTCACGTAGACGTAGTGCCTTACGACGACGATTGGACGGCGAATCCACTCGGAGAAATCAAGGACGGTACGATATTCGGCAGAGGCATACTCGACGACAAAGGTCCTATGATGTGCTGTCTTTTCGCGGTGGGACAACTGTTAGACGAGGGCTATAAACCCAACTGCAAAATACGCTTTATTTTCGGCGGAAACGAAGAGAGCGGTTGGAAGTGTATAGATCATTACAACGAAGTGGACGTAATGCCCGAAAAAGGCTTTTCGCCCGACGGCGACTTCCCTGTCATCAACTGCGAAAAAGGTCTTGTCGGCTATGAGATATTCATAGATACTCCGCCAAAAATGCTTTCGCTGAGCGGCGGTAGCAGAGTCAATATCGTAATGGCAAAGTGCAGCTGCGTAATAGACGGCGAACTTGACTGCGAAACGAGTGACAAGGACTTGCAAATAGAGGTCAAAGACGGTAAGACTTATATCACTGCTTTCGGCAAACCTGCGCACGCTTCCACGCCGAGCGAGGGCGACAACGCGCTGTGGAAAATACTCGAATACCTGTCCGATAAACTCGGCGGCGAATATACGGTACTGCGCGACAGACTTTGCCACAACGACGGTAGCGGAGCGAACGTAAAACTTTGCGACGAAAAGAGCGGGAAACTCACTTTCAACGTGGGAGTCGCCGACACCGATACGAAGAGCGGAAAAATACGTCTTTTAATCGATATCCGCCACCCCGTGACGTATACAAAAGAAGATATACTAGAAAGACTTAAAAAATCGCTCGACACGCAGGACGCTAAGGTACGCAATTTCCACGACCCGCTGTACGTAGAAAAGGACAATAGTCTTGTGCAAAGTTTGCTCAGCGCGTACAACGAAATCACGGGCGAAAATCTCTCGCCTATCACGATTGGCGGCGGCACTTACGCAAGAGCGCTCAAATGCGGAGTGGCTTTCGGACCGATTTTCCCAGGCTCGGAAAGCACGATACACCAAAAGGACGAAAGAGTGTCTATTGACGTATTCAAGAAGATGTACGAGATATATTATCACGCAATCAAGAAATTGTTGTTTACCTAATCTGGTTTTTATGGTATAATGTACCCGTCGGAAAACTCCGACGGGTATTTATTTTGAGGTAAACAATGAGAATTGATTTGAACGAGAACACGCAGAAAATACTCAAAGAAAAGTTCGAGCAAAGAGACGAATTGCTCTTTGAATACGCCACGAAAGACGGCGACTCGATACGCAAAAACGACTATGCGCCGAGGCTTTTCAGAAGACAGTTCATACGCGACTGCGAAGTGGTAATCAATCTACCTCTTTTCAATAGATACGCGGGCAAGACGCAAGTCTTTTCTCTTAAAGACAACGACGATATTTCCACCCGCGCTTACCACGTGCAACTCGTCTCGCGTGTGGCGCGTACGATAGGCTCGGCTCTATCTCTCAACTGCGACCTTATCGAAGCAATTGCGCTTGCGCACGATTTGGGTCACTGCCCTTTCGGACACTTGGGTGAAAAACTTCTCGACAACGTAGCACAGCAATACGGATATAGATTTTTCCACCACGTTCAAGGCGCAAGATATCTCAACAATATCGTCAAGAGCGACATATCCTTGCAAGTGGTCGACGGCGTGCTCTGTCACAACGGCGAAAAGGTATTGCAACGCTACGCGCCCAATGAGAACTCCTGCAAGAGTTTTGACGACTTGCAAGACAAGTTGAATTTGGCGTATAAAGGAAAACTCAACGACGACAATCTTATGGCAAGCACTTTGGAAGGTTGTTTGGTGCGTATTTGCGACGTAATCGCATATATCGGAAAGGATAGACAGGACGCGGAGAAACTCAAACAAGTGGGTTTCGACGCTTACGACGACAATCCGCTCGGCAAATTAAATCACGAGATTATCGGCAACGTCAGCGCGGATATTATCAACAATTCAATAGGCAAAAGACAAATAGCGATGAGCGACTGCGTGTATCAAGAACTTTGCAAATTGCTCAGCGACAACTATAAGAAAATATACGCCATATCGAGTATAAACGGCTACACAAAAGACGATTTGCAAAAGATAATCAACGACGTCTTCGAACTTGTCTACTCCGACCTCAAAATAGACAGAAAACTTATCGATAAATACTACCGTCCGCATATATACGCCAACGCGCAAAAGGTCGACGAATATTTCCTAGAAAATCGCGACTACCCCGAACGTGTGGCGATTGATATGATCGCAAGTATGTCGGATAATTATCTGCTTAAATTCTACAAAGAACATTGTAAATAAACTTTATAAGACGTAACAAAAATCCGCCGTGAAATACGGCGGATTTCTTCTTTGTTTCGCTATTCAGTTCGCAAGGCGACTACCGGATCTCGCTTCGCCGCAATTCTTGCAGGAATCAGTCCTGCGATTGACGTAAGCGCGATACTCAAAAGTATCATCAATACGCCGTGCAATGGATTGAGCGCACATATACCCGTAATCGACTCTTCAAAGTGCTGTATAATCAAGTTGATAGGAATACTCAAAATATACGTCACTATTACGCCGATAAGTCCTGCGGTAAAGCCTATGATTACCGTCTCGGCGTTGAAGATATTCGACACGTCTTTTTTCCTTGCGCCGAGCGATCTCAAAATACCGATTTCTTTGGTACGCTCTACTACCGAAACGTAAGTGATAATACCTATCATTATCGAGGATACAATAAGAGATACGGACGAGAAACATACTAGCGCAATCGTGATTATTCTAATGATTTGATTCATCATTCCGATAAATATCGCCGCGCTGTCGGTATATTTGATTTGGCTGTTCTTATGCTCCGTGTTCCACGCTTTTAAGTCGCCTATAATAATCTCTTTATTATCGAAGTTGCTCGAATAGATACTGATAGCGGTCGGCACGTTGCTTCCGCCCAAAGACTGCAAAACGCTATTGTACGTCTTTACTGCGCTTCCGCCCATCATTATGCTCATCATATCGTCGGGATTTATTTCCGAGCTATCGTTGCTTGCGGAAAACGGCTCGCCCGTGAGTACGTTGTAGTCGGGATGCTCTTTTTGGAATTTGACTATTTCGCTGTCCTGCGCGTCTTTACGCATAAGGTCGGTAAGCGCTTGCGTATAAGCGATACCCGTTCCCAAAGGCGTATACTCGCTACCTTCCTTTGGTCTTAAAATACCCACGACGGACAACTTGTATACTCCGTCATCTGAGCCTAGGTTTTTAATTTGGTCGTAGTCGTATTCCTCGAAATATTCTACGCCGGCATTGTCCATTGTCTTGTAATATCTTGCATTGTTATTAGGAACGATAAAAGTTACGCCCTCTTTACCTTTTTCGGGATTGCCGATAATGGCTTCGAATTTCTGTCCGCTTGCGACCAATCCGTCCACGCCGATATACTCGTCGAGTTTGCTTTCAAAACCCATACCGCTGAAATAGGTGGAAAGGATTGTGTTGGTACTGTCGACGACAAGCGCGACTTCCGTTGCGCCCTCGGGAAATTTTCCGCCGATTACGTCGTACGCGCTTTCTATATACGTTCTATCGCCCACCATTTCCTGCCAGTTGACAGAGCCTTTGCTCATATCCGTCATCGTAGTCTTGCCCACGTCCTTTCCTTTCGAGTTGTAGACTGTATAGTCAAGACCGTAATTGTAATATACGCTGTCGACGTAGCCGTTTTCTTGCCAACCGACTTTTTTACCGTCAATATACGCGATGTATTCTTCGCTGATATTGTTTGGCTTTATCAATTCCGAAAGAACTGTCGCAAGGTTGTATGAATTGACGAACTTAGTGTCCGGATATTTTTTGTCCGACGAGCCCGACATCGCGGACATATACGTCGTCATCATACTTTCCATACTCATCGTATTGCTCGTAATAGTAATCGGATAGCCCGAAAGCATTGTCTTTTGCATTCTGTCTACGTATGCCGAAAATCCGTTGGAAATCGCTAGCACGAGCGCGACGCCGATAATACCTATACTGCCTGCAAACGCCGTCATAAACGTCCTGCCTTTCTTAGTCATAAGGTTGGTAAACGACAACTTGATCGCGGATAGGAATGACATAGAAGTCTTGTTGAGTTTCTCCTTTCTCTCCTTCTTCGCCTTGCGCATTTGGAACTCAGTCTTTTGCGCGCGGACTTTTTTCTTCTTGCCCTTGCCGTCCTCGTCGCAAGTGATTTCTTCCGCGACTATATTTTCGCATACTTCTTCTACCTTATCTTGCTCTATCGTACGGAAACTTGCTACCTCTTCCTCAACAGGTTGAGAATGATACGGATTGGTATCGTCGACGACTTCGCCGTCTTTTAAGCGCACGATACGGTTGGAATACTGCTCGGCAAGTTCAGGGTTGTGCGTGACCATTATTATCAACTTGTCGTGAGAAATCTCCTTGAGTATCTCCATAATCTGCACGCTTGTAGTACTGTCCAACGCGCCAGTCGGTTCGTCCGCCAAAATTATGCTCGGATTGTTGATAAGCGCTCTTGCGATAGACACTCTTTGCATTTGACCGCCCGAGAGTTGATTTGGCTTTTTGTGCATATGCTCTTTAAGTCCGACCTCTTCAAGCGCCTTGATTGCCCTCTCTCTTCTCTCGGCTTTGCTTACGCCTGCGAGCAAGAGCGACATCTCGACGTTGGTCAAAATATCTATATGAGTGATGAGGTTGTAACTTTGGAAGATAAAGCCTATACGTATATTTCTGTACGCGTCCCAATCTACGTCCGCGTAATGCTGAGTGGAAATGCCGTCAATGGAAAGGTCGCCCGACGTGTATCTGTCAAGACCGCCTATGATGTTGAGCATAGTCGTCTTTCCGCAACCCGACGGTCCGAGAATTGATACGAATTCGCTTTGTCTGAATTCGAGATTTATGCCTTTGAGCGCAGGTACTTTCTCCCCGCCGCTTAGCACGTAGTCTTTTTTAATATCGGTAAGTTTAAGCATATCCCCTCCAACTATCACGCCTTATATTATATACGATTTACAACACTAGCGTGTGATATACGTATAATTACGTCTTAATAATTGAGTGAATATATTTTATTCTTTTTTTAAGTGAAAATCAAGAAAAAATCTCGCTCCCACATCAAGTTTTATCTAATCTTTACATAGCGAGCATACTTACTCAATTGTTGTCGATAATTTAAGTATTCTTTTATTTGAGGTGATTGTATGAAAAAGAAAAAATTAAAAGACGAATTCAAATCCAAACGCAAAAAAATGTCCAGTGACTTCGACGTCAACGGCGCGTACACCGGTACGCCGTCATTCGACAAAGACGAAGTCCCCGTCCAAGACGTGGACGACTTGTAATCGACTTCAAATGGGCAAAATTTAGAATATATATTCCATTTGAACGCGAATTTTGGTAATTTTGTACAAAATGTAGGAGATTTTGGTAATTTTGTACAAAATTATCTAAAAACACTTGAATTCATTAAATAAATGTGCTAATCTTGTTACTACAAAAGACGAAAATTGTATTTTCAATTCAAAAATCCCACATAAAAACACCACTTAGGAGATTATGCACATGCCGACCTCTATTCGCCCTAATTATCATTTTATGGCAAAACTTGCAAAAAACAGAATGTTGCATTCGCAAAACAACCCGAATTCGTACGACAACCGTACAAATTCCTCTATTGATTTGGATTTTTATTATAAAGTGGCGACTATTCTACTCTCCGACGAAAAGATATACAATCCTATTTCTAGGTTAATCGGCAAAGACTTAGAACAAATCCCCAACTCAAGCGAAAAGACGCGCGCCGTACTTCAAATGGCGAACAAATACGACGAAGCGAGAACGGTTCTCAAAAAAGACCTTTTGCAAGCCGTGAAAGAAAACCGTAAATTTCAAATTCGAGATATATCCGTAGACCCGACGGAAGTACTTTGCAAATTTTAATTATGAAAAAAGCCTTCAACGAAGGCTTTTTTGTTTTCTATCAGTTTTTCGATGAGATTGTGTAGCCGTCTTTGGTGTCCATTACGGTATATCCCAAATCAGACAACTTCCCTCTCAATTCGTCCGCCAAAGCAAAGTCCTTGCGCTTTTTCGCCTCGTATCTTTCCTCGGCGATTTTGCGAATTTCCTCGGGGACTTGTTCTTGCTCTTCTTTGGAAGGTTGCGCCTTGTCGAAGTCAAGACCCAAAACCTTGTCGAATTGCAACGCAAGATCGTATATCGCCTTGCTCTTCGGCTCTTTAATCATAGTCCACACTACGCCCAAAGCGAGCGGTATATTCAAATCGTCGTTGACTGCTTCGTCGAACTGCTTTTTGTATTCAGCCAACTTCTCTTGCTCGATTGTATTCTTTCCCACTTTGTGTTGATACAGTGAATTGAGCAATCTTGCGTAAGAAGTCTTTGCGCCGTCCATACCCTCGAAAGTGAAGTTGAGTTTCTTTCTATAATGCGCGTTGAGACAGAAATATCTGTAATCAAGCGCGTTGTAGCCCTTTTCTTCAAGTTGGCTTATTCTATATACGTTGCCGAGCGACTTGGACATCTTGCCGTTGTTGACAAGCATAAATTCGCTGTGTACCCAGTAATTGACCGTCTTCTTGCCCTCGAGAGCTTCGTTTTGCGCAATCTCGTTCTCATGGTGAACGGGGATAGCGTCTACGCCGCCCGTGTGAATATCAAAATGAGAACCAAGATATTTTCTGCTCATAGTCGAGCACTCGATATGCCAACCGGGATAACCCATACCCCACGGACTTTGCCATTGCATTATATGTTGCGGTTCGGCCTTCTTCCATACCGCGAAATCGGCAGGATGACGCTTTTGAGAATTGACCTCTACTCTTGCGCCCGCTTGTTGGTCTTCAAGGCTCAATCGAGAGAGTTTGCCATACTCGGGAAATTTGGATATATCGTAATAGATTCCGTCGTCTATCTCGTAGGCGTAACCCTTGTCGATAAGCGTTTGCACGTCCTTTATCATCTCTTGTATATGGTCGGTCGCTCTGCAAACTACTTCGGGCTTTGAGATATTAAGTTTCTTGAAATCGTCGAAGAAATAGTTCATATAGAATTCGGCAATTTCCCACGGCGTTTTTTTCTGTTCTCTCGCCGCCTTAGCCATTTTGTCCTCGCCCTCGTCGCCGTCGGAAAGCAAGTGACCTACGTCGGTGATGTTCATTACGCCTTTGAGTTTGTAGCCGTCGTATTTCAACGTCCTACGGAATATATCCATAAAGATGTACGTTCTCAAATTGCCTATGTGCGCGTAAGAGTACACAGTCGGTCCGCAACTGTACATTGTGACTTTGCCCTCTTTAAGAGGTACGAATTCTTCTTTCTTTCTTGTCAACGTATTATAAATTTTCAACATATTCGCTCCGCTTCTATTGCTCTTTTTTATTCAAATTTTCTTTGTTGTTGTCTATGCTGTTTTCAAGTTCTACGATTTCACGCTCGATTGCGTTGTCCTCTATTCCGTCAACGGAATTTTCCTGCGTGATAGAATACTTGCACGACTTTATTTTGAGCGTCTCTTCGAGTTTCTCGATTCTTCGATTGAGTCTTGCGAACTCTTCGAGTATCGGGTCGGGAAGTTTTTGGTCGATATCGTCTACTCTCATATCGTTGAGTTTGACCACTCTACCCGGGACGCCGACTACCGTCGAATGAGGCGGCACGTCTTTGAGTACGACGCTTCCCGCGCCAATCTTCGAATCGTGACCGACTACGATAGGTCCAAGCACTTTCGCGCCCGCCGAAATCATCACGTTGTCCTCAATCGTCGGATGACGCTTGCCCGTGTCCTTACCCGTTCCGCCGAGCGTAACGCCTTGATAAATCAATACGTTTGCGCCGATTTCAACGGTTTCGCCGATTACTACGCCTACGCCGTGGTCTATGAATACTCCGCCTGCAATCTTCGCCGCGGGGTGAATGTCTATGCCGGTCTTTCTCCTCGTACCGCTTGCGATAAGCTTTGCAAAATACTTCATTTTGTGATTGTAAAACCAATGCGCAAAACGATGTCTATACAACGCCTTAAATCCGCCGTACGTAAAGAATATTTCGAATTTATTTCTTGCCGCGGGGTCTTTTTCGAGCGCCGCTTGCAAGTCCATTTTAATCTTTCCCATTTTTACCTCTATATAATAAAAAAAGTAACCGTCTTTCAAAGACGATTACTCGCGGTTCCACTTTGATTGAACGGCAATCTACCGTCCCTCTCTTTAGGTCTTAACGCGACCCCTACGCGCAGTATTTCCCCTGCGGGCAAACAATCCGCACTTCGCCGTTATTTCTCGAAGAGGCTTTCAGCCGACGACCTCTTTCTCTGCGCCGAACGTCACGGTTACTCTTGACTGTTTATCGCCGTATTACGATAGTATTATATGCAATATCGGCGATTTTGTCAACTAAAAAACTCTTACGCTTTTTACAATTTATCTTCTTCCTCTTCCTCGTTTATATTACGCGCAATATTTTCCGCCGCGTCTTCAAAACCTCTCTCAATCGGGTCGCCCGAAATTTCCGGAGGAAGCGTAGACGTGTCGCCCTGTCCGTCGACAGTCGCTTCTGCGCCCTCTTCAGCGCTTATACGCTCCGCGCGCATTATTTCAAGTTGCGCGTTGATTTCTTCTCTTCTCTTTTTGGTAAGTTTGTAACCAATCAAAGGCAAGAGCGAGAGACAGTAGAATATACCCGCAAACAACGTGTAGAAGAATACGAGTTTGATTTTCGTAGATTCGGTCTGAATATCCGAGCCTTGTTGATATCCGCATACTCTAAGCAAGATTACCGGAGTGAGGACGCCGGTGATTACGCCGAGTATAGTCGACACTATCGTTGACGAGAAATTGAGAGTCTGCTCCAACCTCTTTCCGCCTGTCTGCAACTCGATTTCGTTGAGCACGTCTCCCTTGAATATATTGGGAATAATATTCGACGCGCCGAATTGCAAACCTATCAAGAATAGACTTATTACAAACAATACCTGCCATACTACGCTACCCGTCTTGAAATAGATGAGAGCAATAAAGAATGCAAGCGCGTTGGCGACGAGAGAATATACGCTGAAAATTGCGTTGACCTTAATAACGTCGATCTTCTTCATCATCTTTTGCACTATCAACATACTGACTACCGTACCGATACCGGTTGGCAAGCCTATGAGCAAGAATTTATCCGTACCGCCAAGCAATGCTCCAGCGACGAATATACCGAAGCCCGTACCGACTTTTCTTATATCGCGAATGGAATTGGAAAGCGTCAAGAACCAGAAATTCTTGTTTTTAACGACGTCACCCATGCCGTTGATTGGCGATTCCTTCTTCTTGACGTACGGCACACGCTCTTTGACTTTGAGCATAGAATTGATTGTCGTCACCGCGTAAAGCACCGAACATAGCGCCATAGCGATAATATACATGGTGTTTTTATTGAAATAGCCGCTGACCTTATTGCCGTCTTCGTCAGTCTTTATCAAGAAGAATCCGAGCACCAAGATTATTACGAGCGGCGCGGAATTCATTATAGACGAGAAAAAACTCGACAGGGATAGGAGCGAGTTTCGCTCACTCTCGTTTGGCGTCATAACCAAAGCGGTAGTATTTGCCGTCTCTGTAAGAGTAAACAACGTATTGAATAAAATATTGACTCCCACGACATAAATCATTGCGTACCAAGCGTTCGCATTTTTGAACGGCGTATAGAACATTAAAAATCCTACCAAAGCCATAGGTATCGTGCACGCCAAAACTATCGGACGGAACTTTCCTCGCTTGCTGTGGAAATTGTCAATAAAACTCATTATGAAAAAGCCCGTTACAAAACCCATGATAGTGGTGATAACGTTCATTATACTTTGATTTGCTTCACTGAGCAAAAGTATGTTGTTGATATAGTCAGAACGGTATGAGAAAATCATACCCGTGAACATCGAATAGAAGCCTATGCCGATAACGTAAGAAAAAAGTTCGTATTTTGAAATGTGCTTCTTGTTCGCGTCAATACTTTCGACGGTAAGCGGCGTTTCCTCTTCGCCGATTGAAAGTTTCTTTTTTGCCATTTTCCCCCCTACCAACTTTTCAATTTCAAATTACGTCCAATCAAAAAGTCGTTGCAAAAACTAAATCCTTATTAAGTATATCATAGCTTTTATAGCAAAATCAAGATTGAATTACGCCACCCGACAAATTGATACGTTTTCAATCAAATCGTATATTTTTCGACATTATCCAATGAAGTGTTGGATTTAAGTTGAATTACGCAGAATTATCGAGTATATAAAAAACTTTTTGGGGCAATACTTCTTCACGGAGGTAACGAAAATGAAATTAAAAGACAGTCAAACTTACAAAAACCTAGCAAGAGCGTTCGCCGGCGAATGTCAGGCGCGCACAAGATACGAATTTATCGAATACGGCGCAAGAGAACAAGGCTACAAGGCTTTGGCGGATATCATCGACAAAATCGCTTATCAAGAATTTACACACTCGAGAATGATATATAGTTTTATCCAGTCCGCTGACGAGAAGACTATTGACAATATCGAAATCTGCGCGGGCTATCCGTTCAGAGAAAAGTGGGATTTGGAAAGCAATCTTAAATTCGCCGCGGAAGACGAAGGCGTCGAAGCCGACGAACTCTACCCCGAATTCGCAAAAGTAGCGGAACAAGAAGGCTTCAAAGACATAGCCGCTCTATTCAGAAATCTCATCAAAATCGAGATTGCGCATAAAAACGAATTTACCCGTCTTTACAAACTCTTCAAGGAAGGCAAACTCTATAAGACCGACGCGCCGGTAATTTGGAAATGCCCCGACTGCGGTTACGAAGCCACGTCCAAAGAAGCGTTCCAGACCTGCCCCGTTTGTCAGGCTAAGCAAGGCGTCGTAAGAATCAAAGAAGCGTAAAAAGCGTATTGACAATATACCTTTACAACGATATAATAAAAATGCAAAGACAATCTCGCAAATCCCTGCGGGATTGTTTTCGTAAACAACATTTATCGAGGTGGAAATATGACGGAAAGAGAAAAG
Source organism: Clostridiales bacterium (assembly GCA_014799575.1). Lineage (GTDB taxonomy): Bacteria > Bacillota > Clostridia > Christensenellales > UBA3700 > RACS-045. Next base: position 95,608 of record JAAVHS010000015.1, read on the forward strand.
ATGCTCGCAGGAAAACTTTACAACCCTACGGATAGCGAACTTGTCGCGCTAAGACGAAAAGTAAGACAAGCGTGCGTGGAATACAACCGCTCAAACGAAGACGAAGAGCAAAAACGCTACGACTTACTCCACTCGATTCTCAAAAGCCACAAAAAGGACTTCTATTTCGAGCCTGATATTCGCTTTGACTATGGTTGCAACACTTCAATCGGCGAAAACTTTTACGCCAACTACAACAGCGTAATTCTCGACGTCGCGCCAGTCACAATCGGCGACAATGTAATGTTCGGCGCAAACGTCACTATTGCAACTCCCGTTCATCCATTGCTTGCCGACGAGAGAGCCATTCAGCAATACCCCGACGGCGTTTACGACCTTGAATACGCAAAGCCAATCACTATCGAAGACGGAGTTTGGCTCGCAAGCGGAGTCATAGTCAACGGCGGAGTTACGATAGGCAAAAATTCAGTTATCGCAAGCGGTAGCGTAGTCACGAGAGATATTCCCGAAGGCGTAATCGCCGCAGGCGTTCCCTGCCGGGTAATCAGAAAACTTACCCCGCAAGATTCGGTAAAATTAAAAAAGGAATTGTTCTAAAAACGATTTTTCCTGAATCTTCTCAAATCACGTTTAGCATAAGCGCCATTATCGGCAAAGTCGCAATCGACGACATTGTGCCGAGCAGCACCGTATTCGCGGCGACGTCTTGACCTTCGCCGAGAAGTTCGGCATAGTTCTGCACTACCGACGCGACGGGACACGAACACATAATATACATACAACATTTAAGTTCCGTATCCACTTTGAAAATTGATAAAATCGCCAATACGAAAAGCGGGAATATGAATTGATTTATCACAACCGAAACGTATTGCAACCAGTTGGTAAACAGACTTTTGACTTTAATCGTCGCAAGTCGCATACCCATTACCAACATACAAAGAGGCGTCGTCATTTTGCCAAGCACGGAAATCATATTGCCGATTTGTCCCAACACTTCTCCGTTCTCGCTGCCTATCTTGAAGCCCGTTAAGAAAAACGGCAATGAAATCGCGATTGAAATCGTCGCGGGATTGATAAGAATCTTTTTTATATTTATATACTTCTTGTCGCGTGTTATGATTGTAGATACCAACGTCCAGCCGAGCAAACTCATTGAGAGAAAATACATCATTGAGTAAGCCGCTACGTTGGGCGAATCGGGAAAGATTGCTTCCAAGAGTGGCACGCCCAAAAACGAGCAGTTGGACAGCGTTGTCGCTATCGTCGCGATACGGTATCTTATGTCGCTTTGTTTCTTACGGAATATAAGATAAAATATACCTATAAAAATCAACTGAGCGATTGTTATTATAGCCAAAAATATAAGAAGGTTTATACCCAACTCTTTGGAAAAATTCGCTTTGTTGAACGAATACAAAGTGAGCGCGGGCTGGCATACGAACATGAGCACTTTGGAAAAAGCCGAGATATTGTCCGATTTGACAAACTTCACTTTTACCAAAATATATCCGGGTACGGCGTAAGCCAACATTATACCCACCATTATCAAAGTAGTCTTGAATTCCTGCATCTCAATCTCCGCCTAAGATTATACAACTTCTTCCGCAAAAGTCAACAAAATTATTATAAATCTTTCATTTGTTTCATTATATCTATTATAAGTCGCTTTTGCTCGTGCGTTAAGTTGTCGTATCTGCCGATAAGCTCGGAATACTCCTCGCCTATTTCCGAACCGTGCATCTCTTCATTGATGCCCAAAAGAAAATCTGCCGACACCATATAGTACTTGCTCAATGCGATTATTCCGTCGCAAGTGGGTTTTGCAATTCCTCTTTCCCACTGACAAATCGTCGCTTGACCTATGCCGAGTTGTTTCGCCAACTCGCTTTGACTGATTTTGCTTGCTTTTCTGATACTTTTGAGTATGTCCTTAATTTCCATAAATCCATTATAACACACCTTAAAAAATTGTAAAAACGATTTTCTACAAAATTTTTATCGTCTTTGCAATAATTTTCGCAATTTTTTCTCAAAAACGGCAATTTTCGATTGTCCGTTACATTGAAAGAATATTTGCGACATAATAAAATGTAGATACTTAAAAAAATTTGTGGAGGAACAGTATGAAAAAGATTAAACTCATGGTCATTGACGACAGCGAAGAGTTTATCGCCAACGTGAAAGAAAGTTATTTTGAGGACGAAGAAGTTGAAGTTATAGCGTCGGCGCGCGACGGCTTGGACGCTATACATAAAATCGAAACCTACAATCCCGACGTCGTCATTCTTGATTTGATTATGCCCGAGGTCGACGGCTTCGGCGTACTCTCAAATATAGATTACAGCAAAATGACAAAGAAACCCAACTTTATTATCGCATCGCAACTTATAGGCGAAAACTTCATAAACAAAGCGATTATGCTCGGCGCGAGTTATTATCTCGTCAAGCCTGTAAATATGCAAGTGCTCAAAGACCGCGTCAAGGAATTCGGCGGACTTCCGGTAGCCAATAAACCTGCCGAACTCGACGACCGCCTTATCCAACAAGCGGTCAAACGCTCTCAACGCAATCTTGACGAAAAACTTGCCAATATCTTTATTTCCGTTGGAATTCCTGCGCATATCAAGGGTTATCAGTTTTTGAGAGAAGCAATCAAAATGGCAATCGACAGCCCCGAAATTATCAACAGTATCACCAAAAAACTCTATCCGTCAATCGCGGACAAGTTCGATACTTCACCTTCCAAAGTCGAAAGAGCGATTAGACACGCTATCGAAGTCGCTTGGAATAGAGGTAAAATAGAAAACATCAACACAATTTTCGGCATTAAAATCTATACCGCCAACGACAAACCTACCAACGGCGAATTCATTGCCCTTCTCGCTGATAAAATGATTATGGAAGGCGCTTAATACTATTTAGACTTTTACAACCCCAATACACCCTGAAAATCGGCAAATCTCGCGAGGGATTTGTCGATTTTTTCGCAGTTGAAATTTTTTTGAAATTTTTTTAGAAAAAGTGTTTACAAATCTTATTTTTATGCATATAATACTAAACATTGAATACATAACTTTTTCTATTGACTAGGAGGGATTATGGGAAAATATATTAAGTGTCCTAGATGCGAACTCAACTGGATTCTCGAAGAAGACGAATATTGCGACGTATGCAAGGCAGAACTCGGCGTCGAAGGCTTTACTTTGCTTGAAGACGAAGACGAGGATATGCTCTGTCCTGTCTGCGGCGTCAATTATATTGAACACGGCGAAAGAATGTGCGCCGAATGCAGAAGCAAGCAAAAAGACGACGCTACTTTCGAGAGCGATTCAAATACTCGCGAGGAAGAACAAAGCGAAGTCGAAGTTATCTCTTTTGACGAACTCGAGCAAGAAGAATCCGAAGACAAATTCGATATCTACGACGACTCTTTCGATGACCCTGACGGCTTTGCCGACAGCGAATTTGTCAGCGATGAGGACGAAGAAGAGGATGAAGAGGAAGAAGAGACCGTTTCCGAAGACGACGACTTTGAAGACGATTTCAACTACGACATCGACGGCGTCGACACGTCCGACCTCGATGACGAGGATGAAGAGGACGAGGACGACGATATCTAATCCCCCTCAACTCAAAATCATTTGACAGCAACTCCTCTGTCTGCTATAATATCAAATACAAACAAATACGGATACGGCGTCCACAAACGCCCTATCCCACCAATACGGAAGCGTATCGAAGTGGTCATAACGAGGTGGTCTTGAAAGGCATTTGATATCAAAGGGACAAACCTTCAAAATCAATCTACAAGCCACCGCTGACAACTTGAGGACTTCCCCAAAACGTCAGATTTGTGTCGATAGGCAAACTGCCCTTAGCAACAAATCGACAAGCCCAAAGCAGTCAAAGAATTCTACACGGCAACCGCCCAAACGTAGGATTCCACAAAAAAATCTACAAAATATTTTTTTTCAAAAAACTTAATAATCAATCTGGAAGCGTATCGAAGTGGTCATAACGAGGTGGTCTTGAAAACCATTTGGGTGCAAGCCCACGGGGGTTCGAATCCCTCCGCTTCCGCCATAACAAGCCTAAAACGAACCACTATTTAAGTGTCAAGTTTTAGGTTTTTTCTTTATCATTTTTCAAAGGCGGTTATGCAGCAAAAGTCCAATAATCTGGACAACATATACTTGAAAAAAATATTTACTTTTGATAGAATATTGTTATACGCAATTTCATTAACATAGGACAAACAATATGAAATATAAAAACAATATCCAATTATCACAAGAACAAAGGTTATTTATTTCCGAAGCAAAAAACGGAAATAATATTTTAGTTGATGCTTGTATCGGTAGCGGAAAAACTACTGCGATACAATATTTATGCGATGAAATGCCCAGTACCCTCAACATTTTATATCTTACATACAATAAACTATTAAAAATTGATGCAAAATCAAAAATCAGCAGTTCAAATACTACTGTTACTAATTATCATGGTTTTGCATATTCTGCTCTGAAAGATGCAGGTATAAAAACCGGCGTTCCCGACTTGATACAAAGATTTAATAAAGAAAAACCAACTATACGCATTTATGATGTACTTATAATTGACGAATACCAAGATATAGAGCAAGAACTAGCAGAAATGCTTGAATATATCAAATCCACAAATCCAAAAATGCAAATCATAGCCGTCGGAGATATGGAACAAAAAATATATGATAAAACAACTCTTAATGTTCCTAAATTTATTAGTGGCTTTTTGGGGGAACATTTAACTCTAAAGTTTACTCTTTGTTTTAGACTTTCCGAAAATATTGCAAGTAAGTTAGGTCGTATTTGGAAAAAAGAAATTATTGGGGTAAATAATAATTGTATAGTTGAGGAAATGGATGTTGAGTCGGTAGTTAACTTTTTGGCGCAACAAAAGACCGAGGATATTCTATGTCTTGGTGCAAGAACTGGCAATTTAGCAAATGTCTTAAATAAATTGGAGTATCTTTATCCGCATAAATTTAATAAATACACAGTTTACGCTACAATTGCAGATAATAATTCTGACGGCGCAACCAAGCCGACAGATACTTCTGCTATTTTCACAACTTATGATAGTAGTAAAGGCTTGGAACGAAAAATATGTGTTGTATTCGATTTTACGGAAAGCTATTGGAGAGTTAGAATTGATAAACCTCAGCAATCTTATGAAATTTTGCGAAATATATTTTGCGTTGCCGCAAGTAGAGGGAAAGAACATATTATTTTTGTTAATGAAAAGGAAGCTATGCTTTCAGAAGAAACTCTATCGTCAAAAGTTATTTCTAATGTAAACTTTAGTAATGTTGCTATTTCATCCATGTTTGATTTCAAATACAAAGAGAGCGTTGAGCGTAGTTACTCTTTACTGCAAATAAATAAAAAATCTTCGAACGATGAATCTGAAATTGCAATAAAAAATCACGATGGTTTAATAGACATTTCTCCTTGCATTGGCATTTATCAAGAAGCGGTATATTTTAATCAATATGATATTGATAAAGAAATCGAACAATATTTTTCTATCCATCCCGATTTAAAATTTTTGTATAACAAAAGAGTGAAAAATTATTCGCTTGATGAAAAGATTTTGTTTTTAGTATCATTAGATACTAAACAAGATAGATATAGAAAACAAGTCCAAACGCCATTTGTGAGTAAAGAGGAAAATCAACAAATTGTAAAACGCTTAAAGTCGTTATTGAATAGTAATGAAAAAGTACAAGTACCATGCGTTATTGATTTCTCAAATGCAACAAATGAAAAAGTTATATTCTCGGCGGAAGGATTAGCAGATGTTGTAAAAGATAATATAGTATATGAGTTGAAATTTGTATCTGAATTATCTCATGAAGATTTTTTACAATGCGCTTGCTATATGGTTGCGTTAAAACTAGAAACTGGAATACTATGGAACACACGCAAAAATGAAATTTATGAAATTAAAATCCCAAATAGAAATCTTTTTATGGATAGCGTAATAAATACCATAACGAAAGGTGTGTTTGATAAGTATTTTGAGCTGAAAGTAAATAACTAAAAATTCGTTTAGTGCTATATCCTGCCATTTAGCCGACGAATATCTAGTCGGCAAACATAAAAGTGAGATGGAAATCATCTCACTTTTATCATTTTATGTATCAATACTACCCCACTATATCATTTTCATCCGCAAAACTCATCTTAACTCAAAGCATTGAGTTATCATTTAAACTGTGCTATACTTGATGTGGTATAGGAGTTAATAAAATGTTTAACATGTCTCAATTTCAAAATTCTATGGATTCTTTTATTAGAGAAAATGATAAATCTTTACGTCGCATATTTAGTGGGAAAATCAAAGGAAATTTTCTTACTGCAATAAAAAATAGTGTCAGACAAATGTTAGGTCCTGATATCTTTAGATATTATGATATGCAAATCACGAATGAGAAATTAGTATCAACCGGCTTTGAAGAACCAGATTTTGATATTTGTCATCATATTGTCGGTATACATAGATCAAACTTAATTTTCAATACAGAGGAAGAACGATTAAAAAAAGAGAAAAGTGAAGACTATAAAAACACATTAGTAAATGATGTTATTACCAATATTAAGTTAAGACAATATGGCAGTGTTTTCTTCCAAAAGCAAGTTGTTAGCCGTGGAGAAAATTTCAACTATTATCCTATCCCTTATGACTTGTTTGTTTTATGCGTTAGAATGAATGACTTGCTTTCTAAATGCAATGACAACGTATATATTTCATTGATAGCTGCTATAGTTAACAAGGGGTTAGCTGCATTAACTTTGCTTGAAGGCAATTTCTTCGATTGCGCTTATCCAATCTGTCGTGGAATTACCGAATTATATTTAAAATTACTTATACTCTTAGATAACCCAAATACAGTGGAACATTTCTTGAAATTTAATGAATATGATTTATTAAAATCTTGCTGCGAACAAAAATATTCAACTGAATTTAATAATGCTTATAATAATCGCATAAATAAAAACCATAAGAGCAAGTCTGAATTCTTGCATTTCGGTTGGCTAGATACAATAGACGATTATCATTCAGATAATATTAGACCATATTCTATAGGTGGAATAATCTCCTACTTAAAAACAAAATGCGATCAAGAAGAACAGATAAATACTTTTGACGAAATAGAGACATTGTATAAGATGTGTCACGGATATACTCACGGTAGTGTCGTTCGCTCAAAGTATCCACTACTACATTATTTTGAAATATCACTTATGTTATATTATACTATTTATCATACTTATATAATTCTATGCGATTATCTAAAAGTCGATACTGTTATAAATGATATTGATATTCTAAAAAAGATTGCAAAAGATGTCGCGCAACTATATACCCAATATTATGCTCGCAGTACTGAAAATTTCGAATTATATGATAAATTAAATAAACTATAAGTAAAACATATGGAATTATACTAATAACACCAATGTATATTTTGTACTCGCATGAATGGTATTTCAATTAACCTTGACTTAAATTTTAAAATTTGATAGAATGTTTACAAATATTTAGATCACATGTTTTAGAACGGAGTTACTCATGCTTAAGAAAAATAGAGTTACTATTCCCAAAAATATAGCTGATGAGGTAATGTTTATTCATAATAACACTTGTTGTGTATGCCGAGAGGCTTATAAAGCCACTCAGATTCATCATATTGATGAAAATCCCGCTAATAACGACATAAATAACCTTGCAGTTTTATGCCTTGAGTGTCATAACCAAACGCAAATAACTGGCGGTTTCGGCAGGCATCTTAATGCTAGTCAAGTCATTAAATATCGGAATCAATGGCTGGAAATTGTAAAAGAACGTAATCATAACTTAACTTTAACTACTTTTCCTGCCGAAAAATCTCCCTCAAATTGTTGGGAAAAAATTGATTATACAAATCAATGTGGCATAGAAAATGCAATTGCTGGATTAGGATTAAACCAAAATAGCGTAATTAGCTGTCCAAAATTACCAATTTTTAATGAAGCTTACATTAATGTAAATACACTTCACTTCGTAAGCATTATAGGAGAATCTGGCTCTGGGAAATCTTTAACTGCCTTCCAAATTGCTTACGAATTTTACAAGAATGGATATGATATATTTTTATATATTGGCGGTGATCCAGCAGAATTACCGAGCAACTCCCCTGCCTTATACATTATTGATAATGCTCATCTATATCAATCATTAGTAAATAGACTCAAAACAAAAGTTAACAAAAATGTTAAATTGATATGTGTCTATACCGATTCCGCAAATGTACAAGAACGAGGTATAAGAATAACAGCTAAACAAGCCGTAGATGTTTTATACGATTATTACAAAACTAATGCGAAATTGATTATACCCGTCATAAAGTCCATTAATCGCAGATTCGGCACTGATTTTGGAGATATTTCTTATGCAAATTTAATTGCGCGAGCAAGACTTCAAAAAAGTCCATATTATTTCAACTACATAATTCGAGGCGCTGCCGATTATATTAAAGACAAAATTTCAACTTACAAAGAAGACGAAGTTAGCGAAATTCTAACCATTATAGCCATCCATCAAATTTTAAATGCTGATGATTATTTGTCTGTAGAAAAAATTAATGAATTAATCTCACCGCAATTACTTTCCGACGACTTTGAAACAAAATTAGTGTTCAATGATAAAGTACTTGTTAGAAATAAAATAGGATTCAAGTTTTCACATATACATACGGCTATCAATTATCTAAACTGTTATATTGCAAATTCCTTTGATAATCAAACTTTTGCCAATAGAACATTTTGGTACTATTTTAATAACAATTCTTATTCCATGCAAGGTTTTTTGTGGCTAGTTAATAATTTGCCATTCGGCGGAGTTAATTATAAAACAAATAGACAAAATTTAGGTCTATTTACGACTGAAGAAATAGAAACAATTTATGATAAATTGCAAGAAAGAAAAAATGAAACTTATTTTCTTGGCGTTATTGAAAAAATCGAACATTATTTAAAAAGTAAGAACATTAATGATAATATCGACGAATATATCGAGATAATCAACTCATGTCAAGTTATTGATTTGCCAAGCGTTGGGGGGTTTCTCAATATGCAAATTAATAAGGGGAAAGATGATGACTATTTTACTCTTAAAAAAATCCATGATAATATTAATTATTCAAGAATATTAAAACTGTTTAATGCGGCCACTTCTGAAGATTTAATCTATTTTGTTCGTTTTTTTGATAGACTATCCTATAATTTTAATGGGTGGAACAAAAAAGTAACTAAATATTTGGATATAGATGGATTTACTTTAAAAATAAAAAATATTTCACTAGATTATCTTTATTCAATAACTAGCATAGCCGCAACCTTTAGTTCATGCGATAAAAACTTAATTGAAATTAAGGACGCTTGTATTAATAAAATACTTCTCTATCTAAACCAAAATCCGTTTGAAACTTGGCAGCAAATTGATGATCACACATTTTTTCAACTTTGGGGGTATCAATCATTTTTTGATAGAATTGTTACGAAATCACTAAACGATAAAATTATGAGAGCAAGATTTGCTGAATCTATAGACGCAAATATATTAGCAAGTCAAGTCTCATCCAATGTTTTATATCATTGGCAATCGATATCTCAATTGTTCGAGATAATATATAGATTTGATAAAAACAAATATTATCAAACAACTAATAAAATCAACTTAAACAAACTCGCTATACAATTGCGTGAACTTTGGGGCACTGAGCAAGAGTTTGAGTTTTTAGATGTTCTCTATCATGATAGTAAAGCAATTAAAAAACTCATTATTCTTTGTGAAGCGGATATTAAAGAAATAACTCCAGCTATTTTATACTTTTCTGTGGAAAGTGCAATTTACCTTCATAAAAAAGGAAAAATTTTTAATTTTAAATATTTTAGAAATGACCACATTTTGTCTTTAGGATTATTAAAACTTGTAAAAAGAGATAAATCCTTGGGCATTCGTCTTATTGTAGAAAACAAGGAAAACTTAATTAAATTTATCAAAGGACATATTTATGGTTTTGAGGACAGCGATATTAAACTAAAAAAATTCATACATAAGTCGTTGAATGAAATTAAAGATGATTTATACCAATCTAACTTAACTACAGAAGAATTGGATACGCTATTAGATCTAAGAAATTACAATCTAGCAAAATAGTAATAAACAATCTCCTAACTTAAGTAATAGCCTCTGGTATTGTATTATGGCTCAATAATAGTTATTTTTAATCCTTTATTGCGTGCATAATCTATTGTCGATTTCGTACCGCCCGCTGCACCGCTATATAATGCTATCATCATAGAAGAATTATCTACCATAAATCTATTCCGTTCAAGCATACATTCTGCGCCGATATATTCATCATAAATACAACGGACACAATCCAACTGTCTTATCAGTTTTCTATAACGTTGTCTATCTTGCACTTGCCACTTAATATCTTGCGTCCTACAAGGCAATACTCCAACAATATTAATATCATTATATTTCTCTTTTAACTCTAATATCGTTTCAACACAAATCAAATCAAAACCTAGTGCCATGCCACTATAAAAAGTTTCGTAGCCATTATTGATTGCCTTTTCTATTTCAATACGCAAATTGTCCTTCATTTTTAGGCAACGCTCATCATTCTCATTAAATCCCCAAATAAGTTTCTGATTCCTATGACCTGTAAAACATACGCTTTTCGACTTTACTAACTTTAACATAAAAAGATGCCGCCCCTTGCGGAACGGCACCGTAGAATACCGTCCCTTTGGTTGCGACGCCAAATAAACCTTTTTCCGTGGAAATCAGTCTGGAACAGGTATTGCTACCAATGTTAGATAGATTTCCACGTATAGCGAAACTATACCCCTACTTTCTAGGAATTGCAAAAGGTTTATTTAATTTGACGTCGCAAGATTATTTTAACACCTCTTGACAAAAATATCAAGAGTAATCTAAAAGAAACGACAATTACTTTGTTTTAATTCTTTACATCTCCAAATCTTTTTTCCTTGCTGCTCTCCTTTCCATATATTCCAAATAATCAAGATACTCGTCATAGTCATCGAAACCTAGTTTCGCCATTTCTTCTTTGGCTTTCTTATATTCCGCAATAGAATTGTCCAAATCTTCCAAAATTTCGTCTTGACTCATTCTACTAGCCTTTTCAAGTATTTCTTTGACGTTAGGTTTAATCTCGTCCGTAGCCGCCTCTACGGGCTCAGGATTGACTTGTGCTTGTGTCTGCACTTGCGCTGGGACTTTCCCTTGCGCTTGTTCGTGTTCAGCGCCTCTAAAAATGTTAGACAACAATGCTTTCGTTTCATATTGGTCTTGTTCGTCATGCTCCATCATTTCGCCGCCGAACGCATTAGTGAGTGTATTCGCCACATTGAGTTTTGACGAATAGTTCAAATGGCTATAAATATCTGCCGTCGTGCTTATAGCCGAATGACCTAACCACTCTTGAATTTCTTTCATACTCACACCGCACGCAAGCAAGAGACTTGCGCAACTGTGCCTAAGTTCGTGGAATCTTATTTTCGGCAACTCATTCTGCGTAAGAAAATTTTGGAAATGACAAGTTAGCGTATTAGGATTTACTATCATTCCTATCTCATCAACCCAAACATAGTCTATATATTCTTGATTATAATACTTGCCGAACTCAGCCTTATTCTTGTCTTGTTCTGCTTTTAATTTTAGCAACGCTTCTTTTATTTCGGGTATCAACGGCATTGTTCTCTTGCTTGCAGCATTTTTCATCACGTCCTTTTTTACAAGTACCGTTTTGTTGTTTACACTTGCTTGAACTATAGATGAATTGAGCGTGAGTTTGTTGTTATCAAAGTCTATCGAACTCCACCTCATACCGCAAAGCTCACTACGACGCAAACCGTAGAACGCAGTCATCTTATACATCAATTCATACTTATCTCCTTTCAATTTTTCAAACAAAACTTTCAACTGTTTTAAGTCATAATACTTGGCTTCGTATTTTGGGCTTTTGGGCTTCTCTACCTTTGACGCTGGATTTACTTGAATCCTATCCGTTCTATATGCAATCTCCAATGCTCTCCGAATAATAACGTGAGCGTGCGTACAAGACTGAACACTCTTGCCATTATCTATCAGCCATGCATAATATGTTTGTATGTCCATCGGACTTATGCCTTGCAAAGTTATTCCTCTGTCATTAAAATACGGAGCAATTTGTTTTATCTTGGCCTTGTATGATGAATATGTACTAATCTGCAAATTAGTTTTCGCCATCTCAATCCACTGCGCTAGATAATCGCCAAACAACATATCTTCGCCCATATATTGTCTCGCTTGATACATATAACCCGATTGCAGCATAGGTTGTCCTTGCATCATGTATGTAGGTTGCGGTTGCCACATATTCTGCGGCTTTCGAGATTTAGGCATTTTAATCTTACGCGTACCATTCTTCTTGACAAGTTCTTCTACTTGCGGATCAAAGTTCGCAACAATATCACGCATCAACTCTTCGGCTATTCTCTTATTATTTTTCACAGGCAAACCCGTTGCCTTCCATTTTTGTTTATTCTTTCCTTGTGAATCTTGATATGATATGACTACGTAATATCTTCCATTCTTAACTACTAATCTTCCAGTCATTATGCTGCCTCCTCATTTATAAATTCGATTACGTTTCGCTTTGCGATGATATATCTGCGGCCTACTTTGCGTGATTTAATCTCACCGCTGCGGACAAGTCTATATGCAAGCACTTGTCCAATGTGCAACATCTCCGACACTTGCTCAACACTTACAACGTCGGGATAGTCTTTAAATACTTCCATTTATTTTCCTCCATTTTATATGTCTTTTTTGGTTCTCCCAGAACTAAGGCGGGTATCCCGCTTCCGTAGTTTTTTGAAGTAGACGAAATCGTCTTGTGACGGCAAATTGAGTCTACTCCTTATCCTGCTCGCCTTTTGGGCAGTTTTAGCCTTATATATTCTACATTTCACTCCTCCTCTATTCTCTACATTTTCTTCTTTTTGGGGGTCTTTTGCTGTCTCTTTCTTTATGGACATTTTGGGTAATTCTTAGGAACGTACAATTAGTTCATTATTCATCTATTTCCCTACATACCTTATTCACTAATTAACCCAATTACTTTGTCCCTCACTATTAATGGACACTTATTGTTGATTTTTCGGGGTGCATAAATGAAATTCGTTTAACATTTTTTGAAAGCATTATATTGCACCATTCACTTATTAGAGAAAATCAGGCACTTAGTCCACGATACTTTGCAAAATTTTTTTAGATATTTTTTCTCAATTAAAAACACCTCCCACTTATAAGAGAAAAATCGATACTTTCTCACCCTGTTTTTTCAAAACTTTTTTGATCTTTTCGAAAAATTTTATTATCCACCACTATTAAAGTTCAAAAACAGCCAAAAGTTAAGGCTAACTTTGAAAATTTTTTCACAATGTTTTACTTTCATAGTTAACATAAGCCTCCACTTATTAGAGAAAATTTAGGGGGTACTTGACGGTCTGGAACGAAAGTTTTGATAAACATATTTTGCTACTGAAAATATCTCTCCCCACTTATAAGAGAAAAATCAGCATTTTGTTAGGGTGTTTTTGAAAAAGTTTTTTACATTTTGAAAATTTCCCAATTGCTCATACTATAAAAGTCCCCAATTAGCCAATAATTAAGTCTATCTTTGGAGATTTTTTCACAAAGCCATGTGCAAAAAAATGACGAGCACTATTTACTCGTCATTTCTATACAATAATTTTATATTAGTCCAATAAAGATTGTTTATTGAATAATGTTCCATCCATTGGAATTATTTTAATATCTTCAAATATTTCATGATAATCATTGATAGAAGCTATGAACACCTGGTGATCAGCAAAATCTCGTTTAATGATAGTTAACATAGTTCTAATAGTCTCATCCTCTATCTCTCTTCCACTTGGTGAATCGCAAAATATTGGAAGTGGATATCCAACTTTCTCACTTAATAATTTAATATAAACTAGTTTATGCATAAATACCATTTTATGTAGTACTGCACCTGATTTTGATTTTAACTTGTGCGTAAAAATATCTATTTTATACGCAGGAGAAAGCCCTAGCTCTAAAGTATACCCTTCAATTATTTTATACGCCTTATCAATCCAATCATTGGAGGCTTTTGTCCGTTTAAGTAATTGTTCATTGATAGCCTTTCTTTCTTTTTTCAATTTATCAACTAAAGATTGGGCCTCTATTGTTCCTATTCTTTTAACATCGGCAAGTCGTCTAACCAAGTCCTCTTCCACATTAGGAATATTTTCAAAAGAAATTTGTTTTCTTTGTGTAGATTCTATTTCTGCAATTCGCTGTTTTATTGCATTCTTTTCTGACACAAGTAAAAATTTCCGCGCCTCATTCGACTCGAATACCTGCTGATAATTATATAAATTATGCCTAGTTACCTGAATAATCTCTTGATCTAGTGTTTGAATATATATTTTCTTTTTTTCAATGTAATCAACAAAATCCTTATTGCCTTTAATGATTTCATTAATTTCTTTCAGTTCTTCCTCAACAATAGATAATCTCTGTTTCTTCTCAAGCAACTCCCTTTCAAGTGTCTCTCCATAAGTATCATAACTTACTTTTTTATTCACTTCTATATTAATAGCATCTTGATACTCCGCAATGTTAACCATAAATTTGTACTGCGCTATTTTCTTATCTATCTCCCTCAATTTTGATTCAAGCATACGACTTTCTTCGCTATCATCATCATTTAATCCTCTAAAAAAGTCTTCTATTGAAAAACGATTAATTCCTATAATAGTGCCTCTATTTAATAATGTCCATCCCTTTTCTTGATCAAAATATATTGTACCTAATAAATTATCGAGCAAATTGTGGTCCATAATATTAAAGAGCATAGCTCTAATTGCTAACTCATCTACTGGCAAGCCATAGTCAACATCATTTATAGTTATTAAAGAATCTTTTCGAACTATATTAAATTCCGAACCATTAACTATAATTCTCATAACAAATTCAAAATCACTAAATTTAATAAGTTCGGTGTCTGGAACATTAAATCCTAGCGTGTATAGAAAAGCACGTATTAAAGTAGTCTTTCCAGTAGAATTAGTATTGCTATGGAAATTAAAAACTGATTTATCCTCATCTATTACAGTCTTAAAATTAAAAGATTGTTTGTGCCGAAGTTTAAAGTTTATTATCTTCATTGTAAATTCGCCGCCTCTCGTACTTGTTCTATTTTTTTGTTTCTATTTATCATTGTTAATAGTGTTAATTTTACGACAGCTTGTCGAACATCGCTATCTTTAATTTCACTAAATGCATTTTCATATTTCTCCCAATTATCAATAACAAATTTGTATTTAAATTTAGTTCGTTCCTCAGAACTCAATAATCTACGCTGTATGCTATATTCTGCTAGTGCCGGAGTTACAAAATCATATTCACAACACCGAGCAGTTATCAATTTAGTGTATTGTGAAGCAATTTCATCATAATCTTCAAAGTCGCTAACTTTTTGAAATTCTTCTAATTTCACAGGATTATCAATTGCTAAAACTATAACGGGATACATTATCTCTTTTTTCTCTTTTGCAAAGCTCATTCCCTCTTTTGGCTTATCTGTGCAGTTAAGTGAGAATAAAGTATACCATTTATTCCAAAGCCGCTCAATATAAGAAGTATTACCTAAAGCATCTTGTAAAAACTCTTTAATACTTTCTTTGATTGAGGCAAATTTATTATCACCTTCACCAAAGAATTTTAGAACATGAATATGAAACTTTTCTATCGGGAAATCATTCCCCACAATATCTTTCAATTTATTCTGGTCTTCCAATGGCAAACTTGAATAATCATATTGACTATCATAACTGGAATAAAATGGACTAATTTCTCTCGAGTTTGATAATGGATTTAATATATTAGTAATGTAAATTAATTGCACAAAATCAGAATTTTTCTTTACATCATCAGAGAGTGTTTCTAATGACTTTCTCAAATTATCATTTGCAGTATTCTGCTGATTCATCTGAGTTACAGACTTTGCTTGAGCATATATTTTCCCATTCGGCAAAGTGATCTCAATATCATCATCTTTTCCTTCCATCTTTAACGCCGTAAACTCTTTGACATTCTCAAGCATTAACTTTATACCTGCCCCAACTTGAAATGCCCACCCAAAAGCAGATGCCGATGCATTTCTATCTTTCTCTGATTTATCTGCCATCATTTTATCTCCATTATTCGTATAATTATTTATTCCAATTCATTTTCTCAGCAACAACTGTAAGACATGCAAAGAACAGTTCTTGTTTATGCATATCGTCTACCTTTTCAGCAGCATCCAAATATTCTCTAAACTTATTAACTGTCTTCATTACTTCTAAACTTTGTTGCTGTTCATAGGCTCTAATTTGCGCCTGATAATCTATATAAACTTGCGGATTAATATATTGAGGATTATATGACCAACTAGCGAACTGCGGACAATTGTTATTATTGTAATACATTTTTTGTCTCCTTATTATTTTATTGTTCCTACAATAAAAAACAACGTAACTATTACTATATAATTAAAGCATATCATATTTACCATTTAATTTCAAGATTTAACTGCAAATGAAATTTTACTTAATCATATCAGTTCTTTAATTTTATCTATTAACTTCTCTCTATTTTTATTTTTTAACTCACATTCCCAAATACGAATTACCTTCCAACCTTTGTTAGTTAAATAATATGTAATATCCTTATCATGTTTTTTGTTATAATCGCGCTTTCTATCCCAAAACTCGGAATTCTCTTTAGGTGTAACGTTCCTACAATCGTGGCCATGCCAAAAACATCCATCAACAAAAACTACAACCTTTTTCTTTGGAAATACAAAATCCGGTTTTCCAATCAGCGGATAAGTTCTACGCCAACCTATAATATGTAACTCTTTAAAAATCGTTATCATTCTCAATTCAGTCGTTTTTGTATTTCTACTTTTAACGGCCTTCATAACTGAAGACCGTTTTTCTTTGCAAAAGATATCACTCATAACTACACACCTTTTACCATCAATTTCCCCTATACGTCTATTTATCAAATAAAAAAATATTCTTTTTTTTCGCTTACTTACTCACTTCGATAAGTTTTTTAAGCGTTATGTCTCTTATATCTTCGGAATCAAGATAATCAAAACTGCTAATCGCAGCATAATGATTCAATTCTTTTTTGCATTTTCTAAAATAGTCATTAATACCTTTTTTCGGTCCAATAATTTCTCTAAAGTCCTGAATTGCCAAAAGAATTCCTTTCATTCTCTTAAAATTTGCTCTATTTAACGTATCAAGTAAATCTTTCCCCAACATTTGGTTTTCAAATAAAATATTTGTTAAATGATAAGGATCTTTGCAGTTAGGATCATAAGTCAAATGAGCCCACCACCAAAGTCTCGACAAACCATTAAAATAATAGAGCCCCATCATACCATCCCCAGGAACAAAATACCTTTGCTCGGGACTACTATCGCTCCAACGATATCTCATATATTTACGGCACTCTTCATCCATATGGCACATATATGCCCACATGTACTTATTCGTTGCTTGTAGAGGTGTAATTTTAAAAGCTTCATACAAATTTCTGGCATTGACAAAGTCATCTTCACTTTTATCTTTAGCCATCGAGTAATAAGGACTAAATTTATTCACTTGTTGAGAAGATATACCATACCATTCGACTCCCTTATTAAAACATGTGGGCACCCAATTATCGGTTAATAGATATTTTTCTCTATTCTCATCGACAGAGCTTAATAGTCTATCGTATGCGTCTTCCGTAAAAAAACCTAACAACATTAGTCAACACCTCCAGTATTTACATATTCACCATTGTTTGTTTCTTCATCAATCGTGTTCTTCATACTTATCAAACCATCATATGCGATGCCACCCAGGAGTTTGTCAGCTAATTCCACATATGAACGATCGTCAAATCCTTCTTCCAAATTAACGCCCATTCCCTGCAATTTATACTCAATAGCTTTGAACCACCTTTTCTCAGAATATCCACTGTCATCATTTTGATAGTGCTCATAAATTTTAGCAATACCTTCCACCAATACGGGGTATACGACAATCCCGTTAAGATATCTATGTAAAGCCCCATTGTTAAAATCCTTGATATCATAAAAAAGTTGATTTAATCGTTCACTCAAGTAAACAACTATTTTTTCATCTATATCAAAATTCGCTTCAATCTCAGCTTCCGAATGTGTATTTTTTCTTATACTGAAAATAGAAGAAATTGGCTTTTCTAACTCAGAGTCGTCAATAGGAATTGTTCTCATCTGACCTTGAGCCAACACATCGGCTTTTCTTACTGTAAAAGATATCTCCCTGAAATATATGTCGTTAAATTCTCCGTCGCAACGGAATGATTTAATGTCTTCTTTGGCAAGAATATATCCACAGAACTCAATATTCCTTTTTACGTCAAATTTCGGAATTTTAATAACCTTTGTCAATTCCGCGGATTCAGTAGCATTAAACTCAAACGCTCTTCTATAAGATGCTGCGCTACTATAAATTAAAACGACAATCGCCGCTTTGCCCTGACGTATAAGTTCGGATAAACCATTGCATTTTAGTTCGCACTTGGCATTTATACATATATTATTCTCATCAACGATTATATCTTCTTCCTTAAAAGAAATATCAAAGGAACATCCGTCATTATAATCATCACCTTCAATAGAAAGCACCGGGTTAGGATAATCAATATTTAAACTCATTTTAAACTCCCTCTGAAAGAATTAATTTCACTCCCATTTTTTCTTTCTTTTCAAATATAATCATAAATTCTGCGGGATTATCTTTTTCTATTATCATTGGTCCCGCTTTCTTTCCATTGCAATTTACAGGCTTACCTTGATATGAAAATTTATTTATATTAAGAGTTTCCTTTTCCCCATCTTCACCCACAACAACACACTCCACAAAAAGCCGTTTGTAATCTTTTGCTGGAAATATAACCGCTTTGTATAATCCTATATTTGATTGTACTGGAAATGCTCTGCGCTTCGATAATTCTTTAATTGGTATGGTTCTATTTCCATTCCCTTCAACTACTCCCTTTTGTGTGGGTTTTGTTCCAGTTTGTACAATGGGATCTGGAGATTGCCCAGGATTCGGACCTGGCAATGGGCCTGGTCCTGGACCTGGATTAGGACCAGGTATAACATCTGGTATTGGTCCCATGTTTGATCCTTGATTGCCACCGTTATGAGACACTTCTTTTCCTTCATCTTCACGTCCCGGAACATCTGTTGACATAATTGTGTTTTTCTTAATTTTAGGTTTACCAATTTTGATTTTTACTTTAAGAATATCTTTTCCATTGCTATCTTCAGGAAGAGCGCCGTCTTCCGTATCAGCTAAGTATGCACTCATTCCAGGCGCATCTGTCGTATCACCGGCAGGACTTTCATATTGAGCCTTTAATATTCTCCAAAGTTCTTCATAAAGATCATCCAAAGCTTTTTTTGCATCATTGCGTTTTGATTTATTCGCCTCTCCCTTGATAAGTTTGTAATCCCAACGATTATGACGCGGAGGTTCACATTCTCTCAATAGTTTTCCTAACTTCTCTCCTCTAACAATCATTATGGCTGCATAATGCTGAAACATGCGCTTAGACCCTTGCCCAACCAACATTCCGTTAGAGCGGAAATTTGCAATAGTCCTTGCAAAAGAACTTTCAGCTTTAACATATATTTCAACTGCATCTTCTTCACCTAAAATTTCAATTGACTTTTGATCGTCGGGAGTAGAAAAAGTTGAAAATAATTGGCGAGTAATCTCCAAATGACGATCGTTCTTAGAATATTCTTCAATAAACTCTGCGACACTTGTATCGTCAATACATTTCTTGTTTTGATTTTCATTCTTTATTTCTACAACGAGTCTTTTTTCGCGAATTGCAACAAAAAAATTTTTTATTACAGCTTTTGCTACATTATCTTGCCAATTGTCAGTTTCATTAAAGCCAACAATGATAACGTCTGTGCCATGTTCTTTTCTTACAAACAAATCCCTGAAATTATTATCGTCTTCCTCGTAAATTGGCAACCATTCTTCTTTCTCATCATCATTTTTTTGATATCGTCCAATTCTTTGCGTTGGTTTACCCTCGTCATTCAAAAGAGTGGCAACTCGTCCTACGCCTACAAACGCTTTATTCTTGTTGACATCATAAGTGTTATAAAACACCATACTCAATGCAGAACAAGCAAATGGGGCATTTTTGCCAATACCAAAAGAACCTCCACTATTGTCATCGGATTTTACCGATATACCATCGGCACCAGTCAAAGCTTCCCATGGAGTATTTATGTTGTTGAGGTTATGATTACCCAAAAGTCCTTTTGTATTATAATCACTTGCAACTAACACATTAACCTTATCCTTTCTCAATGTGTTTTCAGCTTCAGTTAAGAAACTTCCGAGTTTTGCATCAATATCTCCACCTACCGACCAAAACTCACGGCATCTTTCAAGACATTTTTTATATCCTAAAAATACGTCATACTTTTCGGTAGGAACAGTTTTTAATTCAAAAACAACCTTAACTGGTCCTTCAGCCTTATCATCGCGTGCATCCAAAGAATTTTGACAAATTTCACGTGCAAGATTATCAATTAATTCTTCGCCTTTAAATCCCTCAATGTCATTGTTCGTATATCCTTGTTTAGATCCACCAGATAACGGCGGAAATCTCCACGATATTTCCATAGTTAATCCTCTTATGTTACAGTTTAAATTTTTCTTCATCAGAGCCTGTAGCCAAATACTTCATTTTAGCCGCTCTTAATTCTTTTTCTAATGTGTTAAAAATCTTATTAACATCTGCTTCCGTATAATCGTAATTTGCTTTATTTGAACAATTCCCCAATAATCTTAGCATGTCGATTATTTTATTGGTTCTGTTTTCTACGATTCTAACAAATTTATCTCGTTTAGTTTCCATATATTGCAATCTCCTAAAAATATTCTACGTATATATTACAATATCTAAACATGATTGTCAATAGCAATTTGCAAGATTTTGAAAATGTTTTTCATATATTGCAATATTTGAAAAATGTAGTTGATTTTTAAAACAAAAAATGAACTTTTTACAGCTCATTTTGATTATAAGGTTGCCTTCGATTATTAGTCTTCATCAACTAATAGATCGATAATTTTATTCGCAAACGCAATCGCCATTAATGGTGGAACCGCATTACCAACTTGTTTTACAACGTCCGATCTATTTCCTTCGAAATAATACCAATCCGGAAAAGATTGTATTCTAGCGCCTTCTCTTGGCGTTAAAGCTCTATCCTGCTCATAATGAATGCATCGTAAACCGGAAGGCGTAGCTAAATTGTTTGTTATTGTAGTAGATGGCTTATTTCGTTCTAGTCTCCCATACGTATTTCCATACCCTGATGTCAAGTAATATTTACTATCAATTAATCCAGCAGCAACTTTGGCATTAAAATCGTCCTTTCCCTCACCTTCATTAACATTCTCTATTACAGTTCTAATTTTATCCCCATAAGTTCCACAAAAATGCACTGTAAGTTTATCGCAATCTCTACGCATAAGTTTTTGATAATCAGTCATAGGCGGCTTATCGTATTCCTCTATTGTTTGCCCTTCGCCAACCTCCGGCAAATCCGAAATTGCTTGATATACTGAAATAGTTTGCTTACCGTCACCTTTCGGATAATCCCACTCTATATTCAAGCCATCTCTTACGCCTATAATGAAAACCCTTTCCCTGATTTGTGGAACTCCAAAATCCGTTGCTAGCATAGTTTTGGTACAAATCTTATACCCAATATCGTTAAACTTGCGTTGTAACACGTCAATTACAAGATCACCATAATGATCCACTACAGGTTCTAATCGAGTAAATTCTTTGTCTCCTCTATGCTTTATAACTTCCTTTGTGACAACTTGTCCATTTTTATCAGTTTTATAAAAGATTTCTCTCATAGACAGAATACCTTTTACATTTTCAAATAAAAACATTTTCGGTTTAATCTTCTCGAGTAATCTTAAGTACTGATGCGACAATTTTGCTCTATCGTCATATTTTCTTTGACCAACGGTACTAAACGATTGACAAGGTGGACCGCCAATTATCACATCCACTTCCTCGCCTTTTAGCATTTCGTCAATTTTTTCATCTGTGATTGCACAAATATCACCCTCAATCATTGGGATATCACTGCCGTAGTTTTTCCTAAATGCCGCCGCCGCTTTTGGAGCAAATTCATTTGCAAACACAAATTGAACGTTATTTCTTTTAACAAAACGTTTGTTTATTAAGTCATAATAAAATCCAAAAGTTAAACCACCAACTCCGGAAAACAAATCTACAATTTTACACTTTTTCATTTTTCTTTGCTCACTAAGTATTTATTTGGTTTATATGTCCATTTCTGTCTGCACATTAGCTCTAATAATCATAACATCTTATCATCAACTTTACTTTATATATGTGTATATTATAATTAAATATAAAGATTAAGTCAACTAAATGATTCTCTAATATACCACACTAACCTTGATGATACATATTGATTATTTATTAGGTCGCAACCTGTTTCTAAATAAACGAGACAATGTATTAACATTTAGTTCGCCGTCTTTGATTGACAGCACTTTTGTGCCATTCTCAACAAGAAAGCCTATCTCTTCCGTTATTTCTATTGATGAGTTGCCAAGCACAGCGAGTTCCATAATAAGTAATTCATCAAATTCGTGGTATTTGGCTTGCAATCTTAAATTTTTATATGTGAGTGCGCCCATTGTTCCACTCTCCATATAAGTACGAACTACCGCAAGTCCGTTTGTTTTGACATAACAATCTAGTATATCATTTTGCTCTTGCAACTCTGAGTTATCACCCTTTGATGAACGGCAATACAATATTGCCCTATTCTTGCTTTCTTTATTTAACACTTGATCATTCATATAATCTCTTCCCCCCTTATAAAATAAAAAAGAGTTTGACTGCCTCTGCAAATCAAACCCTCTCTGTTAACCGACGGATTAAATGATTTCCTATTCAACTACAATTATCCTAACATATTTATTCCGGTTTGTAAATTAAAATAGAAAAATTTTTATAATCATATAATTAATTCTATTTATCTATCTCCCCAAGCACAACTCCACACTTTGGACATATACTTTTCAATTTCCAGCCTGTTACTTCTTCATCGAATCTAAACGATGAAACTGCATAAGGTCCCATAATTGTTTCATATTTCATCAACTGAAAATAATACGGTTTTTCTTTTACTGCATCAGTAATCGTTTTTTCATTTAACAATAAAGAATCGTCCACATATTTTATCCACAATAAATTTTCCTCTTTACAGTTTGAACAGCTGGTCATTGATATTCTATGACCACATTCGTGGCAGTCTATATAGTCAGTTCCTTTGCGTACTTTAGTTGAGCCACACAATGGACAGGTCGATGGCATAGTGCGGAAATCTTTATTGCGCAATATATGCGAATTGATAATTCTTTGTATATGTAAGAAATTGTATCGCAAATCTAATGGCGATAGGATTTGTATCCCCGTCTTATAATAAGACTTGTTTTCAATATCCTTCTCGTCCTTTGCATAATTATCGCCTATATTAAACAGCCTTCTATAAATCGTCTCGCCGAAATCATTTGATGCGCTACATGCGTTTATATCCAAAGATACAAAACAATACTTGCTCGTAACTTGGCTTCGTTTTTCTCTCTTAGACAGTGCGCTTATTATGTCGGTCGTTCTATCGTCTACTTGACTCCTGCTCATTCCTTCAAAATTGGTATAATCAGTATATATTTCAAATACGTCATACTTATTCGCTTTCTCATCTATCAACAACGATAACACTACTTTATGTTCTTTGGGCACAAGACTTATTCTTATCTGCGTATCGCCCTTTATCCAAATCATATCGCCATTTATCGTAAGAACGTCATCGTCATAATTTATGATTGGATTATTGCGTTCTTCATAACCGCTGTTGTGCATAGATGCTATAACGTTGAAAACAACATAGGCATAATAATAGTTAGAATATTGCTTTTCCTCTTCTTCGTCAAAAGAATAATCTTCTTCTTGATGTACTGAATTCAAATACTCCCACAACTTGTAGCAACGATTGTAATTTGCATCGAACATTATGATATTTGTTTTTTCGATAGGACTTTTAACCTTACGACACTTTCTCAACTTGCTGTAAAAATCCGAATATCTTAAGTTAACGATTTTTCTTTCCAGAGCCCTGACTTCATCAAGTTCATCACGCATATGCGCAGTATATCCAGCAGCAACGCTTGAATTATTATCTTTTGATAAAACTTTCAGCAATCTATCGCTGTTGGCCTGCATTCTGATGTAGTTATTCCTAGAATTGTCTAATACGCTCAAAATATTATTATCTTCGACTTGTCCATATAGATTTTCAAGTTTTATACGTCGAGCAGCCACGCTAAGTATTATTCTATCGATTAACGTTTTTACGAATCTATTTTCGTACAAATCAATC
This sequence comes from Clostridiales bacterium, assembly GCA_014799575.1. Lineage (GTDB taxonomy): Bacteria > Bacillota > Clostridia > Christensenellales > UBA3700 > RACS-045. Next base: position 120,323 of record JAAVHS010000015.1, read on the forward strand.
GTTTCTTCGTTGATATCGGAAACAATATTCTTTGGTTTTACAGTCAAGAACGTACGCGCATACCAATCGTTACTATTCCTACCCAAATGCAGAATAGCGTTACTATTAATTCTTTTAGCCGTTTCAACTGGGACTTTCTCTTCGATTGACTTTATGAACGAACGCGGTTTCTCTACTATGCGTTGTATGTAAGGAATCGCTTTTTTTATCTCCTTCACACAATCCTCATCAATAACCTTAGTTCCCTCTTCGTCATTAAATTGTAAGAGAATCTTCTTGGTAGAAAAGCCGTCTATTAATTCATCGATTCTTGCGCCATTAGGATAATACTCATAAAAGTCATCGAATACCCTATTAAACAAAAACTTTTCTTCTTCTAATCGCATACCCTAAATCCTATCAATCATATTTTGAATGGCTTTTCTAGTCATTTTGAATTTATCATCTTTTTCCGATTTTCTCAAATCAGATAAAAACTCTTCCAATCCTTTCTTGGTAGATTCATCATAGAAGCCTTGAAGTTTGCGCAACACTTTCGTTACGAAAATTGTGTCAATTGCTTCTTCAATTTTACCACCACAAGTCACGTATGCCGGAACAAACTTATAAATCTGTTTGCTAATACGATTGCCGAAGCTGATTTCAAAGTAAGTTTGCATACGCTCATCCAACCAATCCACATGGCCTTTTATTTCTTTTTTCATTTCCGGAGACAAACTGCTTGCATTTGTAAGCAAAACGTTGAGTTCCGCATAACTAACACCCCTTGGATAACTTGATTTATCCACTGAAAACTCTTCCTCTCTTTTATCGAACTCAAGAACTATTGCTCTATCGTACACTTTATCAGAAATGGCAAAAGTAGAATCGTCTTTATTTGCAGTACCTATAAACCACGTATTATCTCCTATGGACAAATTGCCTTCAACAATATACTCCGGACAAACACCTCTTACGTCGCGTGATATCAAATTGACTTTACGATTTTCAGGTTTCTCTTCTTCCAATGCCGACAAGAAATCCGCGAAATAATACTCTATTCGAGACAAGTTCATTTCATCTAGCATGATTAAGTGCACGTTATTGCGATCTCTTGTTGCCCTATACAACGCCTCCAAGAACTTTGTTTCCTTATAGCGTTTTTCAAAATCATTATAGAAACCTAGTAAATCATTCCGATCTTTCCACGATGACTGCACTTCGATTCTATCAGTTATAGACATCATATATTCGGCAAAGGCGTTTGGTAGACTTGATTTACCGGTACCGCTCATACCCTGCAAGATTATTATACGCGCTGCCGCCAATCCTGCAAAAAACGTCCTTATACTTTCCATCGAATAATATAGTGGATTATCATTCCTAGATGCTAGATAATTTCTAAAATCTTCGCATATCTGTTTTAACGATCTACCAGTTCTTGGATAATCCGCAAGATTCTTCTCATCATCAATCGCGCTCAACGAGGCAAATACGTTGTCTTGACGACTATTATAATTCTCCTGAATTCTATCCAATTCTCTTTGCAACTCAACGCGCTGCAATTCAAGAACCCTAATGAATCTTCTAGAATTCTCCAAATCATTGCGATATATATCCAACTCAGCAAGTTTCCTATCCGTTTCTATTTTTTCTATCTTCAAATTTTTAAGTTCTTCAGCTATTTGTGAATTTTCATCTGCCGTCGTTCTCAAACGTACAATTTCATCATCTGCTGGCACTTTTGTCAATCTATCTCGAAGTTCCATATTTTCTTTTTCGAGACGATTACGCTCGTCAATCAACGCCGTTGGATTTTGACCGAATCTTTGAATTTGTCTATAATATTCTTCGTTTTCCGCTTTGCATTTTTTGTACGTTTCATCGAGAATTTGATTTTTCTGCTCCAATGAATCTATTTTATGTTCGAGTTCCATCACGCGTTGTTTTCTTGCATCACTTTTCTCTAACTCTTGCATATAATAATCTTTATCGTCATTGCTTGAATTTAGTTCTCGTTCTTTCTTTTTAAGCTCCTTTACAAGTTCATCTTTTTCCTGTTCAAGCGACGCTATCGCAGAATTAAAACCTTTAATTTGCTCATCTACGTCTTTTAGCACGTCCGTCTTATATGATTTCTTTTGGTTTTCCAACTCCAAAGAATCCTTTGTAAATTGTTCCATTTTGCTTGCTAATTCTTCATACTGCAAATCTAGATTCTCTGTTTTTTGCTCTAATTCTTTTTGTTTAGCCTCCACGTCTTCTTTGACCAAGTGCGCTTGAGAAATAATTTTATCAGCCGCTATCTTGGCATCAGCTTCAGCTTCTTCTTTTACTTCTTTCTTATATTGACTCTGTACTTCGCCAATAGATTTCTCTACTTCTTTGTTTGCTTTCTCTATTATTTTTTTCTTTTCAGCCTCTCCTTCGTTAATTAAACGTTGCTTTTCTTCCTCGCCTTCTTGAATGAGTCTCTCCTTTTCCTTTTGGCCTTGTTCTCTTAATGCCTCTCTTTCCTCGGATGTCAACTCTACTTCTGGCTTAACTACCTTTACAGTTTCTTGCTTTACTGTCGGTTGAGGACGATTATTATTACTCTTATTGCCTTTATTTTTCTTTGCCATTTGTATACTTCTCCTTTGTTATATAAGTTCTATAAATACTCTTGTTACGTTAAATAGTTTATCTACGTCAGCTTCATCGTAATAATACTTAACGGCTTGCTTATAATGACTGCCATTGTTTCTACTTTCATATAAATCAAACGCGTCTTCCGCGAATTCAAAATATAATTTCGAGTTATTACGCATCTTGGAATTAGCCAAGAATAAACTTGCCAAATCCGCTTTAAAATGTTCCCATCCTCTTTGCCAATGTTTAAATATATCGTCTTTAAAAAATGGGCGGCCATTCACTCCTAGTTGTTTGCAAATATTTAATACTTCACTACAAAATTGTTTGTAATCAAAGTATTGCCTTCCTTGCAAATCCTTTCTATCTACAAACTGATGCATCAAGCACTCCAAATATCGTCCCAGTGAGTTATAATAACTTATATGTTTTGACGCAAATTCCTTATCTATCTCTATTAATAGCTTCTTCAAATCTTCATATTGCGTCGGTAGATGCTCGACCAATCTATAAACGTCACCAAATTTAGTTAACTGTTCGGCAACACCTTTTCGATAAATAAAGGTTTGCGTATCAGCCACTTTGGATTCATGTTTAGCAATATTATGCTCCAACTCAAGTTTTTGCAAATATTTATCCAATTCTTCACTGACACTGCGAGCTTTTGCTAAGCGTTTATTCATCCATTTCAACGTCACATTCGGGTCAAACGGTGTGTCTATAAACAAATTCTCTCCGTCCGTAAATACTGAGACTTCTAATTTGTATTCACATCTTACATTGTCTAAAAAATGTGCGCTAAAATTGTTAGTTGGATTTTTATCCTTCTCGGAGAAATCTTCATCAAAACTTGCAGTTTGTGGCATAAAATCAACTTCGGCATCTTCATCGTAAAATTCCTCAGTTTCTTCTACTACATCATTATTATTAACGTTTATAGAACTCAGTCTATTAAACGTCAAATAAGCTTTTTTGATTTCATCTTGCGTAGGCTTATCCTTAATTCGCAATTTTAATTCAAGTTTCTCGCCTGAACTTGCATCTTTTAAATACTCATTATCTGTAAAGCATGGAACAATACCACCGCAAATTCCATCCTGAAAGACCCTTTGGACCGACACCTGAGAACTAAACAAATCCTCATATGTATCTAAAAATCCAAACGTCTCTTTGCTTAGATATGCATTGCTTCCACGTTGAACTTCATCTCTAACGATAAATTCTCTTTCTGCTTTAGAAATGATATTGTCAATAGTAACGTCGTCCAATAACGATGAAAACTTTTGCTTTATTATACGACGAACTTCGTCCTTTACCTCTTTAATATAACTTCTAGCATCCAATTTGCGTTCATCGTTTTGCTGAACTACTAACGACAAATACAGCCACTCAAACAAATCTGTCCTAATTTGTTGTGGCATTAGCACGTCGTATCTTACGAACGGCCAAATGAAACTGCCAATGTATTTCCTACTTTCTTGCATATTATTCTCCTTTATTTTACCTTTGTTGCGCATCGGACGTAATTCTTAAATACGTCGTTTCTTGTCATAGTCTCCGCATCGCCGATTACGACTAACAACCTTCTTGCTCTTGATAATGCAACGTTGATTCTGCTCTTTGAGTAATGAATGAATCCAAGGCTCTTTTCAATATCTATCTCGCGATTACTTCTTGTCGTGGATAATAAAACTATGTCAAACTCTTTTCCTTGATATGAGTCAACCGTATTGCATTCGATTTTTCTCAAATCCTCGTCGGGAAATTTGTCTTTTAAAAGTTTATTTATCAATTCCACTTGCCCCTTATAGAAAGACATTATGCCTATTTTATAATCTCGACTTGAATTTTTGCGAACGATATCTTGCACAATCTCGATTACTTTATCCGCTTCCGCCGGACGACTTAATTTATATGACGATTTCTCTTCCATTCCCTCAGTTATAGGCACGTCTTGCCATACCATGTTTTCTCCAGAGAAAATGTTAAAATCATTGATTTTTGATATCGTTGTTTGCCCGTTTTCAATACCGCCTTCTATTCTTTCTATTCCGTTTTCATCAATGATTTTTCTCTCATAAAATTGTTCACTGATAAATCCGCCAATCTTTGGATGCATACGATGTTGCTCTTGGATACGTATATGTCTACGAAACTTTAATTTGCGCTCATTCCAAGATTTTTCAAGGCTATCATACAATACTTGAAAAATGGATTTCGTCAATAGCGTTTCATCAAAGTTGCTATACTTTTCCTTTTCATTTTTGAATCTACGCACATAGTCGGTCTCTACGTAATGCGGCAACTGCATTTGATCTCCTACCATAATAACTCTAGTTCCCATAAGAACCGGAATCATAATATCCAAAGGATTAGCTCGCGCAGCCTCATCTATAATAACGTAATCATATTTATTGCCACTCAAATCAATCATACTGCTACTACGATCTGCTTGCGCGCAAGTGCTACCTATTACGTTAGTATATTTCATAATGATATCTCTAACGTTATCAGCGTCGCTCATTTTATACTTTAACGCTTCTATAATATCGTAAAAATCTTTCTTGCGATATTTAGCTACTTGACGAATTCTATTTAATAGAGAGTCGAATAGTTCTTTATACGTTGTTATCGCAAGCTCAAATTCATCTTTTTGCGGATCTATCTCACTCCTAATACTATCAACGTAGTTAAGATATTTTTTAAACGTACTCTCATCTCTTGTAGCAAACAACTCGTCTTTAAGCGCTTGATCAATTAATAGATAATTGTACCCGTATCGCTTGATAACTCTTTGCAATTCATCCAACTGATATTCGCCGTCGTCTTCATAGAACGCATCTATATCCAAACGCTGTGAATTTAATTTTCGTTTGATAAAATCCATTCCCTCGCGCTCATCTTCGTATGATACCCCACTATTACGAAGTTTTGCCTCAATTTGCGCAACTATATCTTTCACGTCATCCCACAGCCCCATGGTCATTACGTAGCGAGTAATATTCTCTATCTTTTCTGCAATGATTTCTTGTGAATACTTTTTATCCACTATAGTCTGAACATCGAATATCAATTTTGTCAAGATATCAGAAAATCTATCTTTTTGAGTCCGTTCATTTAGAATCCTATTGCATAAATCGAGAAAGCGTCCTTGGAAATCCTGAATATTCCTACGCATTTTCTCTTCATTTTCAGCCCTTTCGTCTCTTGAATACTTTTCGCTTGTTACAAAAGGTGGTATTGAATTGCCGGATAGTTTGTCCACAACGTTATACAAAGCTTCGTGTTGCTCACTACTGACAAGTATCTTATAGTTCTTATTTCCCATTGCCCCTAGTCTTGCGATAATACCATTTATAAGTGTTGTCTTTCCCGTGCCCGGAGGTCCTTGTATCAATGCTATATCCGGAGTATTCAACGCTATAAACATCGCCTGTCTAAAATTCTCTTTCAATTCCACGTCGGTTCTACCAAACATTTTTTTAAGAACGTCATTTGTGATAGGTTCTACGTCAGATCCGGTCTGACTATCTTCCTCGCCTGCACTCAATCGCATTATCATATTTGACGTACTATTACTTTTTCTTTCTATTACCGACATGACGCTTTGGCGACGGCGTTCTTCTGTCTTTATATTTCTATCAGAAAGGATAACGTAACCAACCTCAGGTATAGCGACAGCTATCTCCGGATAATTAAATATTAATTCATTAGTATCAAACGACTCGTTGAGCGCTTTGCCTAATCTTATAGTTGCGCCCCTTGTTTTTTCTCTTTGCTCTATAATTTCCTCTATATTCTTAAAACTATTTCCTGTTTCTGAAAATACTATATCGTACTCTTGCGAAGAAGCCTTTACTCTATCGCCAAACAATGGAAAGCTATCAACGTTCTTTTCAAATTGCAATACTATTTCTTCACCTTCGTTTCGATATGACTTGTACTTTGCGTATCCCAATTCAACGACTTCATCGTGAAACACTTTACTTTCAAAACTAATAAATTCTTGCCATGCTTTAAACAACTCGTTTGTATGAACTTCTGCAAGCGGTGCGTCATGTCCCTTTGTTTTTATTGCCTCGTCGAAAGTTACGAACTTAACGTGTCCGTATATTTGTATTATTCTATCTATACTATTATTAACTCTAATCTTGGTGAGCTTTTTGATCCTGTAAATTCCGGGCCTCTCTTTCTCAACGTTAGCGCGATATCTATTTCCATACATTTGGAAAGTCCTTATTGCGCTACCGCCTTGGTACTCAGCAATGAATACGCTTTTATTATTCATAAACTCGTCTTGAAGAAATTTTATTTCATCGCCGCCAACTATTTCGCCCAATTCTTCAAATTGATTTTTAACCATTCTTTCCAAATAAAAGTGCATAGTTTCGCTTTCTAGGTCTATGCGTCGCACCCTAGAAAAAACGTAAAGCAATACTACCAAATGATTATTTACAACGTTGCATTCATAAATCGATTCGTTTTCCTCATCAGGAAAATCACTGAAATTTCGCACAACGAAATCCGATTCATCGTCAAGACTATTTAATTTATATTCTTTGCCATCGACAACGGCAAACAACGCCCCGCCTTTTTTCCGCAGTTTCTTAATTTGGTCAAGATTTACTTTTTCATCTATTGAAAAGTTGCCGGTTTGGCAAATATCTATTAAAAACTTATTCATTTAATCCTCCCACAAAGAATGATCGTCTTATCGTCTTGATTTGTACTAATTGGCCAGTTTTCTATCATATGCTCCAAATCGTCTAAGAACTTTCTAGAATCATTGTTAATTTCTAATAAACACTGCCCAAGAAAACTCTCAATTTGATCACTTGCCATATCCTCAGAAAATCCATCCGTAGCCAAAGACAGCAACTGAATTTCATTATAAGGAATCCTTGCTATATGAAACTTATCTTCATATCCTACCGACATTACGCTATCGGTTTGATTTGAAAAGTTATTGCTAGTTTTAATCTCGAAAAACTTATTATCGACTATCCCTAATATCCAACCGTCGCCTATTCCACCGCATACAATCTCTTTGTCATCTACTACGATAAACTTAAAAGTCGTATCGCACGATATCGGCTTTACTTGCAACTGACTAGCCCAAGCCTTTTTTATTATTATAGGAAATTCGTCGATAATACCATTGTTTACGATTATATCTCTGGCAACTCTACATACTGTTTGCGATCCTATTTCAGAGTTAATTGCCGATCCCAAGCCATCCGCTGACAGACATATAATCTTTTCACCGTTTGCTTCTATGCAAAACGAATCTTGATTTAATTCCTTCCCAGCTCCTTTTACCGAACAGCCTAAAATCGTATACTTACAACCGTTTAATTCTGCATTCAATATTTCTTTCATATTATTTTCTCGATAACATTCCTATAGTTTCAATTTTCCCAACACGCGATTGCACAACGTCTAATAATATCGCGAATTTATCAAACGAGAACTCTTTTGCCTTTGTCAAATCGTCAATTGGAAACTTTGTTCCAGGCGATTTCCTGTCAATTAAGTTACATGATGGTATAATCGACTTATCAACTATTTGTACTCTAACAGTGCCTGATATTTCGTCCATGAGTTGAATTTTAACAAAAGGGGTACTCCTTTTAGCCGTTCTCTCAAAATGCCTTAACTTTAAGTATTTCGGCTTATCCTCTTCCAAAATCGCAGTTGATATCGGGATAAATCTATATCTCTCGCCAAATTCGGATAATGGTTCGCAATTGAGAATATTACTAATCAATTTGTTTCTATCAGCCTCATTATATCCATTGAATATTTCTAGAACCACCCTGTTGCCAGTTTCTGCATCGCAATCCCAACAATGATTATCTGATTGAGGCGAATATACTAATTCAGCTCCGCAATTTTTGCACGTAGCAAGCATGTCCTGCGCCTCATCAAAAGCTTCGACAAACTCTATTGCAGTAGGTCTTAGATATGGATTGTTCTTTCCATCCACAAACGTCCTATAAAACAGATCTTTAATCTTGGGCGTAACAATTTTGCATTCGTCGAACAATTTCACAAAAGGTGTGCTTGATGCGTTGCTGCCATTCTTGTGAAGAACGTAATCCGTCTTACACTGCAATGCTGCCGACTCTTCTTCAGCTGTACCGTCTTCCACTGCGTCTCCAACAAACGGGTGCTGCAAGGTTAATAATTGAAATACAATTATCGCCGCAGAGAAAACGTCACTTTCCGCAGACAACGCCCCACTTTGTGGCAATAGATTTTTATCAAACTCGCCATTAGCTAGTTTGCTGTTAACGTCGGCTAGTCCCAAATATATTTCCGGAGCCATATAACCTTGAGTGCCTACCACACTGAGGTAATTATCTCTTTTCCGACGCATATTATCCGTGTCGATAAAAACAAGACTGTTCTCCCTTTTGCCGACCATAACGTTATTCGGGGATAAGTCAGTAAACAATAGACCAGAGATATGGATTTGTTCAAGCGAGTTAAATAGATTGGATGCTATTTGCAAGCGCTTTTTAAGTTTGTAATTATCCTTGTACCAATCAACAAATTCTTCGCCCATTGGAAAAGTTATGTATTTCTTTAGACTATCACAATTATTTGCTCGATACATTATATATCCAACGTCGTCTCCTTCAAGGAGCGCCATAGGATATGCCATTTTCCCTTTAAGTACTTCGTTCGCCCCAACAGCGTTTTTAAGCCATTGCAGATGCTCTCGTAATTCTCGCTTAGCACTACTGCCCAATTTCGCAGTGTTGATTAACTTCACGACAAAATTCGGCATGTTATTTACAGCGAATACAGAGCCTTCTAAGCCTCCGCCTATCTTTTCACTAAGTTCATACTCATGTCCGTTGATAAGGACTTTATCTCCCGTATTCTTCATTAAAACTCTATTTCCTCTTTAACAAATATATCATCAGCCTCCGCAACAACAGGAATATCAGGATTTACACTGACTGAACGAACGCTTATAGACATCGTAACCCACTTAAAGAATTTTGCGATAGTATCATTATCCCTTGCCTTAATGACGGGAATCGTATCATTGTTGATAAATGCTTTAAGAATTCGCATATCTACGTCACCGCCTATTCCCATGGCCAGTCTGGTAGCCTTTGAGCTACGCACCCCATTTTGCAACTGCTTCAACTCTGGCCACTCGTATATATCTTCATCCGTCATGTTAGCATTGTATCCATTGAAGTCAGTAGGATTGCCATCACTAATTAGAACTATAGTTGGCGTGTATGCTCTACGAGAAACTACTTCATAATTTTCAATCATTTCTCCGACGGTTTGGAAGGCTTTTCCCATAGGAGTGCTACCACTCGCCTTAAAATCAAATTGGTCTGCATCCATAATCTTAGAGAGCTGTTTTATTATTTGAGTTTGTTCATCGCCAAATGCAATTATGCACAATTCGATTACCCCCTTTGGATTCTCGATTTTCTTAAAGGTGTTTAGCATCTCCTTTAACGCAACGTTAACAGTTTCTATCTTTTCGCCTCTCATACTTCCACTGACGTCAACTAGCAAAAATACTGGAAGCGAACGTCCTTCTTTTCTCATGTAATTTCCTAAATCCATTATTGATTCTCCTTTTTATCTAAAAGTTTTTTTATATATTCCATATCAATTTGCGCTCCATCTGGGATATTTCTTTGCAAATACTCCAAAAGCTCTTCGTTTGCAGAATTTCCACGTTTCTTAGCATATATTCTTTCACTCTTGTCTTTGAACTCTTTATACGCCTCTTCAATCATAAGTATTTTGCCTGCATTGTAATCTGCAAATAATCTATATAATTGCGAAAATAATGCCTGCTCTTTATCATTAACTACCGATTCATCGTACTGCTTTATTCCATTAACATAGTTAAAATAGTTTGCTATCCCTTGCACTAAATCGACTTTGCTATTATTTACCAATAAATTCACGAATTGAAATACTTCATCACTTTCATCTGCATCAAAAGCAAAATCTGAAATAACGTTTCTCATAGATTGTTCTTTATCTTGCGAGTCGCTAGATTTTTCTGATTGCAAATACATACGTTTTACATAATTGAATCTTTTGGCAAATTCAATAGTCGATTCCGTTTCGGACGAAAATAAGTACTCAAAAATTGCTCTATATCTTTCATTAGGGATTTTCTGTCCATTTTCATAGTAATCAATGTATGTGTCCAAAGTCGGGCGCGATATCCCCAACTCACGCGCTAATCGAGAAATGCCAACGTCCAGATTTTTCAACTGCCTCTTAATTTCCATATTTTACCTCTCTTTGTATTCATATTATCATTGCTTTACAACATTGTCAAGAATTATTTTACATTTTTGTTAAATTTTACAAAATTGCATTACAATTATGCAAAAACCACTCAAAATCTACAACTCGAAAATGTTTTGTAGACCGCCCCTAAAATTAACAATTTTTCCACAAAAGTAGGTTGTGAATTATTTTTTACTCAAAATTACTAAAAATTAACAGAAATTAGCAACGAAAAATAGATGTTACTGAAACACAAGATTTAATTGGTTCTGTGTCGAATTCGCAGTCAATTTTGGAAAAATTGGTGTCAATAACGATAAATAAATATCAGCCAATATCGGTAGGCATCAGGCTGATTGAGAGACTTGAAAACCGTTTTAATTTATGAAATGCGAGACAGAGTTCAATAAGTTTATTTTGTTCTTTAGCAACAATCGATACAGAGCAATCATTTGAGAGCGAATTAATTATTGCCAATACCGATTGTTTTGGAGGTAGTTTTTCGTACATTATTTTTAAGCATTTCAATAGCACGTCATTACATTCATCTACTTGAGTAAATATAAAATCTGACCATTTAGAGTAATCAATTGGGTTAAATTAATCAATAACTGTTTACGAGAGATAAATCTTTTATCTCGCCCAAAAGCTGATAGACCTCTAAACAACATCACGTTGAATCAACCAAAGCAAACATTATATGCGAAAGATTCATAACTCTACCACCGTAACGCCGTTGTTGCATACACGCAATAACTGTTCAAGATTGCTATGCTTATTTTTAAGTTCTAAAGCCTTGAAATTAAAAAGTGTAAAATCCTCTCCAAAAATTACGGCTTTTACTTTACCGTTGCGTTCTTGAGCTTTCAACCATTGACGAGCCTTTTTACAAATTACACCGCCCTTTCCCGAACTACCGTATCCGTGAATAACCAATACGCATTCACACTTATCTCTCTTCAACCGAGCAATTGAATCTTGTAAATAGCGCATTGCCTCGTCTGCCAATGGCATATTTTGCTTGATATTGAGCTCTACATACTTCATAGCATAATCCCCCCATCTTTGACTTTATATTAATTCCTTTCTTTTAAGTCACGCATTTTCTTGAACCATTGCTCAACCTCATCATAAACCCCAAAAGCTACAAGCAAATCCTTTGTGACTCCACGCATAGCTGTCTTGTTTAAATAAGCCTTTAACGAATTTCGTTGTTTATCACGTGACTTTTGCTTCTTGATGCCCAATAAAGTGATATTCTGGCTATTAATATCTAAAATAGTATCAATTAATGAAAAATCAGCATTATTATATTGTACTAAATATGGTGTTATATCTATGCCCAACTTACATGCAATTAAACTTGCAGGGATATAATACTCCATACATTTGCGAGATGTAACTACACCGTCCCATTTATTATTTTTACCTATGACCTTGTTATTAAGATAGTCAATATATTCCTGCACATCTCCATCATATAAATGGAATTGCTTTACTGGCAACTCTTTGTAGAAATCATATTCAATGCTTTTTAAAAGACGACTGCCTTGCAGTGGAATTATAGTAACCTCTTCTTTTTCAATATCAAATATTTCCCTTAGCTCTGGTATATTATTTAAATTGCGTAATAAATTTTGGTCATTTTCGCCCTCAACAAAAATCACGTATCCATAATAAGGATTGGGAAGAAGCCCCAGTTCTTCTTTAATTTTATGGTATTCTATGTCACCAATATATTCAACTGGATTGCCATCCTCATTTTCGCCAATGTATATTACTTGCTCTTGTGTGGCATAAGATAAATAATTCGGTAAATGAGTGGTAATTAAAACTTTATATTCTGGCAACTCACCAATATTACTCGGCACTTCTTCGCCAGTACTATAATCTGCGCGTTCCGACATATGAATTAGTTCTCTAATAAATTTGTCTTGTAACTTTGGATGCAACGATGTTTCAGGCTCTTCAATGGCATATATAATATCTTTTTTGTTTCGTTGAAGTGATGTTTTTTGAGCTTGCACCATTAAGTAACTTAATAGTAACAATCTTCTTATTCCACTTCCTTTTTTATTTATGGGAATAGAGTTTCCGTCTAAAATATCATTACTTATTGCTTTTGTCCAGTTTGTATTAATTTGTGGAATTAGAGAGTTCCCTAATCTACTACTGAATTTTTTCATTTGTTCTATTGTGGCTGCATTTATTTGTTTCAACTCGTTTTCAATTATACCTTGAATTTCATCAAGTTTTTGTTTAACTTGATCATTGGACATAGCATTTTTTACAGCCATGCTTAATGGGTTTTGAACCTCATCATCTGTTGTTGTGTTTTTTCTATCCGCTTTAAATAAATAATAATCAGGCAAACTTTTTTCAAGAGATGGAAAGAAATCCTTATCTTCTAATAAAGCCTTAGTCTCTACACAATGCTCTTCTAATTGAGAATTAGGATTATCCGCCATTAATTTATCATATATAGCCTTTCTCATTTCAGAATTAACAGATTTATTTGCAGTAGAAGTAGGGGCAATTTCTGCAAGTTTTTTCTTTAATTCTGAATTTTTCATTGATAAATATGATTTATCTATGCAACTTGGTAGACAACAAACAATCTCGGTAACAGTTTTAAGTGTTACCTTTGAACAATCCCATGATTTTTTAATTTCCAAATTACCATTACCATTTAAGAGCATTTCATCTTTGGGAGAAACTTGTCTTGTTGCATCTATAATCACTTGTTCATCTGTATCAATGCTAAATTCACAAGCTATACTAATTATTCTATCTTCTGATTGGCGATTTTTAACAAATAGGTCACCTACTGTGATTTTAGACTGAGCATTGCTTTCGTTAAAGAAAATATCTAATGCCTCTAAAATCGTTGATTTGCCTATATCATTCATTCCCACTATCATATGTAGATTTTCAGTTAAATGAAAGACTATATTTTCGTACCCACGGAAATTTTTAAGTTTTACCGAAATTAATTTCATATGTGTTCCTTATCCTTTTGTATTTTGATTATTATATACTTTTTCTAATTAAAAGCCGAGATGTTAATGTATTTTCCTCTATCTTGATTCAATTCTTCTCCCTAGTAAAGCTCTTCGGCTTTTTATCAAGTGTCTTGATTAAGTTTATTTCCCCGCCTTGTTTACGACATAAAACTCTTCACAATTTTACCATAACTCCAAATCTTATTATAAGTCAATCCTTCTTCTGTCAACTTTAGTTAACATTATGTCAACTTTAGTTAACATTTGCCATCTTCGACGCCTATTTACAACTAAAATTCGCGTCGCCCCTTCTCTATTTCTTTAAATTAACTAACTATTATTGGATTGAAAATGGTACAAAAAAATTTTTTTACTTACACCTATGAAATCTCATGTGAAATAAATGATTTTCTAGAATCAAATAAAAAATGTCTAATTATTTACACTAAAAATTTCAAAAACTGTAATAATATTTTCAACGAAATTCAATCTGATTTTGTTTTCACAGATGTTTATTATAATGTGAAAAATCTTTTGCACTTGTTATTTTTGCTTAGACAGCAAAAAAACCCCAAAAAAAGAGCGGCAGAATATAATTTTTTTGTAAACGCAGGTCATGTTAGACTTAATCCAATGGGCTTAATTAAAAGTGCCACTAACGCATTCAGAGAAGATATAAAATATTTTGAGGAACAAATTGTTCAACAGTTAAAAGAGTTGGGGGCGCAAATCGTCGTGCCTATATGTTATTGCGATGAGATGGGCAATGAAATTTTTGATTTGATTTTTAAATTATGTTGTCGACATGATATTAATACAAAATTCATATTATTGTGTCATAATGATTCAATGTTGCAAATTAAAGCTTTTGCTTCAGAAGATTTTTGTGATAGTTTGAAAATTGAATTTACTACTTCTATTCTCAAAACTAAATTTAAGAACCTGACTATCGAACAATTAAATTTTATCAAGATTGCAACAAATGATGATTTATTCGAGATGGAAAAAATTTATGAATATCTTAATAAAATTAGTGCATTAAATGATGAAACTCCTTTGATAATAGATGAACTTTTCAATAATATAGTCGCAAAGAATTATAGCGGAGACAAAAGCCTTGTTTTAAGTATCGCAGCTCATTTTAAAGAGAAATTTACAGTCGATGGATTGGAATATGTGTATTGCAACAGTGAATCAGTTGATTATAGCAACGAAATTATAAATATTCTTGATACTTGTGTAGAAGATGGAATTTTAAATGCAACTAATAAAGAATATTTCTTTATTATTGGGTTATTTAAAAAGGCTTTTAGTAAAATTTATGAAAATAGAAATATTAGATTTCATTCTACTATAGAATGCTATTTAGAAATGAAAAACCCGTTTGAATACGATCTTCGTTATTATCATTTACGTGAAATCAAAAGTAGTAGAGCTGGCGATATGCTTTTAATGAAGGTTATCAATGCACTACGATTAAAAAAAGTAATAGATAACGACACAAAAACTGCTTTTGAAGAATACTTTGATATTAACTTGTTAGAATCGTTAACTTCAATTTATACTTTGATAGAATCTGGTAATTTTAAAGAAGCTTTATTCAAGTGTTCTAGTATTGATACGGCTAATAATCTCATATTACATAATGAAGTCAAATATCTTTATTTGTTTTTAGAATGGAAGGAAATAAGCAATAAAAATCATAATTTGCTTATTCATGATTTTGAAGAGATTCTTAGTGCCAAATGTGAGACTGAAACTAAATTATATACTATGTTATTACAACTGTCAATCGCTTGTAATGAAGGGAATAAACTTGATAAGTTTCCATCACCATCAAAATTATTTTATGATATCATAAAAATCCTGGACAACTACGATTGCATAGACGCGTTATTTCTAAAAAATGTTTTATACAGAAAAAGTAATGCGGCGTTGATAAGAGTTAGTTCTTTACGTAATGTAAAATCAAGTTTCGAATATTTTAAGGACAAAAAAGAATTATATTCTAATGAGTATTTTATGGCTGGTACTAATCTTGTGGCATTACTTTTGCAATCCTCAATTAAAACAAATGCAAAACTTCCACAAAAATCTATATCCTCTCTTGCCGACATACGAAATCCTTATCTTCTTGCAAAAGAGCTGAAAAATCAACTCTCTAGAAATTGCCCTCCCGCACTTAAAGTAAATTTAGAAAATAATTTTTTGATTGCAAAACAACTTTTTACGGGCACTCCTCCAACACAGTCTAATTTAGAAAAGTTGGCAGGATGCTTAGATGGTACAGGGCATGGTTGCAAAATAATGACATATATGAATTTAGGAACTATGTACGCTCTTCGAAAAGAATACGAAAGAGCTATCTATTATTGGAACAAAGCAGAAGAACTTAATGATGACAATGACGAATATTATACTTATATTATAAAAAACAACAGAATTATATGTAAAAAGTCACAAAATGAGAAAGTATTCCCAGACGAATTGCCATCTGAAGAAATACCATCAGTTTTTGCGGATAAAGAGGTCATTCAATATATTAAATATAGACAGACCATTTTGAGCCAATTAATTCTAAAAGAAAATATAGATTATGACTATATAGAAACGCTTTTCAACGATGAGTTTAACTCATTATTTCACGGCGCTCAGTTATTCTTTTTCAGTCAGCCTTATTTTCTTTCTGACGTACAATTTTGGAGCGATAATTAGGATAAGGCAAGAATTGTTTTAAAAATATCTTCGTTTTTCAATCCTAAGTTTCTAAAGGCAAAATTAACGCTACTATGATTAATAAAATGAGGATTCGTTGACACATCTGTAACATAGAATTCGCCGCTAGATTGATATCTAAAATCTACTCTACATAGCCCATTCAATCCCAAAAGTCGCACAACTTTTTCTGCAGTAGATTTGACATCAGTGTCATCAAAGCAATTTGGAAAACTGGAAAAAAGATAATCATCATTGTAAATACGATTGTAATCTAATATTTCAGAGTCCATTTCTAATGCATTATCATCTTTATGTAAGACTACTGGAGAAAAAACAAAGGAAGATTTTTTTCCGACGAGTACAGGCACCTCAATTTCATATCCCTTAATAAATTGCTGTATCAATATTGGTTGTTGCATTTTTTTGCTTAAATCCGTTAAATAAACATATGGAATCAATGTGCCTTTAAAAACGTTTTGCGAAGTAATGCCTAGACTTGAAGATTCGTATATCGGTTTTGCAATATAAGTTAAATCAGTACGAAGATTTAGCTTTGTATTGTTGTATAAAAATAGTTCGGATTTAGGCATCTTGATATTTGCAACTGTTAGTAAAGAGTAGACAGCGAATTTATCTCGACAAAGACAGACCCTATATGGGTCAGAACCCGTATATCTTATGTTAAAAAACTTGCAAATACTTGGTATTAATGCTTTTCTTCCTGGTCCGATTCCGTTCTGTGCAGAATTGTAAACCATAAAATTGGTACAATTTTGTTGATTCTCAATTAAGAATTCCATAAAGTCTTTTTCATCGTAAAAAATCCTAAAAGGAAGCCTCTGTTTTTCAGCCATTTCTGTTATTTCTTTTAATTCTTCATCAGATAAGAATTCGGTGTTTATTGAAAAGCCATTATAGTCTTTTAAAGTATGCGTTTTGCTTTTTGCATTGCAAACAATAATCAACACAGTATTTTCATTTACTTTATTGCTGTTTTCTTTAAAAAATACATCGAAATCATTCATAGTCTTTATCCTTTAAATAATAGTTAGTTAATTTAACGAAAATTAAGATATTTTAAATTCGTTATATATTTATTTCGCCAAGTTGGACTGATAATAAAAATATCTTGTTAGTCCTTACTAGGTTCTTTTTATATACAGTTTTAACATAGTCCAAAAGCCTCTAATTAGTCAATGCTTTTCATGTCAACTTTAGTTAACATTATGTCAACCTTAGTTAACATTCGACAAAAAATGACAAAGGAAAAGACAAATGTTATACTTTTCTAGTGGAAAATAAAACTTTATGGAGAAATTATGGAATATTTGACTAATTTTAGAAATTACTTGCAAACAACAAAAAACTTGTCCCCCAAGACACTTAATGCTTACACTATTGACTTGAATCAATTCTTTAAGTTTGAACAAGATATTTTGCAGCCTGATATCTGCGCATTTATATCTTATCTTCATCTTGATTTGGGACTTAAAGATTCGTCTATACGGCGGAAAATAATTACTCTTAAAATTTTTTATGAGTATCTTATCAACAGAGATTTGATTGCAATCTCCCCTTTTGCAAAATTAAAATTTAAGTTTAAGCAAGAACAACGCCTACCAAAAACTCTTTCTATTGCGGAAGTATCTAGAATCTTAGATTGCTTTAATAAAGACATGGACAGCTTATCTCCTTTTGCAACTAGAATGTTCATAAGAGATTCTGCCCTGATGGATTTACTTATTAGTACCGGAATACGTATTGGCGAAGCCGCAGCAATTACATTAGACGACATAATAACATCCGAACACACTTTGCTTATTCACGGTAAAGGACGTAAACAACGTTTACTCTATATATCTTCGCCTATTACTTGGAATCGACTTAAAGCTCTGATAAAAGAACGTAAAAACTCTAAAAACTATCATCTTTTTGTCAATCGATACGATCAACCGTTATCCATTAACGGCATAGAAAATATTTATAAAAAATATGTTACTTTAGCCAACGTTAATCCAAAATCTACACCGCACTATTTACGGCATACTTTTGCTACTAACCTACTTGCCAACGGCGCAGATCTACGCTCTGTACAAGAAATACTCGGACATTCGAGCGTAGCCACAACTCAGATTTACACAGAAGTAACAGCTAACCGTAAAAAGCAGGTCTTAAGAAAATTTAATTACAGAAACAAATTATAATTTAAATCCTTATCCTCGACAAAAAATCTTTCGTCAAATACTTTGACATACGCGGCTTGCGTATTGTATAATTTCAACGGTAGTTAAAATTATTATTTTAAGGAGGTTTTCCTAATGGAATATTCACATGAAGTATTGAATATGTGCAAGGTTACTAAGGGTACTGACCACGGTCCTGCGCCTATTCCGGAAGAAGGCAAGTGGGTTCAGTCTAAGCAAATCACCGACATAAGCGGTCTTACGCACGGTATCGGTTGGTGCGCTCCCCAACAAGGCGCTTGCAAATTGACACTCAACGTAAAACAAGGCGTAATCGAAGAGGCTTTGGTAGAGACTATCGGCTGTTCGGGTATGACCCACTCGGCTGCAATGGCTGCTGAAATCTTGCCAGGCAAGACTATTCTCGAAGCGCTCAACACAGACCTTGTATGCGACGCTATCAATACTGCTATGAGAGAACTTTTCTTACAAATCGTCTACGGACGTACTCAATCGGCTTTCTCCGAAAACGGATTGCCTATCGGCGCAGGTCTTGAAGACTTGGGCAAAGGTTTGCGTTCTCAGGTCGGCACGATGTACTCCACCGGCGCAAAGGGTGTAAGATATCTTGAAATGGCTGAGGGTTACGTCACTCATATCGGTCTTGACAAAGACAATCAAGTCATCGGCTATGAATTCGTCAACCTCGGCAAGATGATGGAAGCAATCAAAGGCGGTATGTCCGCTAACGACGCTTTGGTAAAATTCACCAACAGCTACGGCAGATACAAAGAAGCCGTCAAAGTTATTGACCCGAGAAATGAATAAGGAGGTACGGAAAATGGCAGTTATGTTCGAAAGTTATTCAAGAAGAATTGACAAAATCACAAAGTGCCTCTCTGAATACGGCATTTCCTCCCTTGAAGAAGCAAAGAAGATTTGCTCGGACAAGGGTATCGACGTTGAGGCTATCGTAAAGGGAATCCAACCTATCGCGTTTGAAAACGCAGTTTGGGCTTATACAGTAGGTTGCGCTATCGCAATCAAGAAAGGTTGCAAGAAGGCTGCTGACGCCGCTGAAGCAATCGGTATCGGTCTTCAAAGTTTCTGTATCCCCGGCTCTGTTGCCGAACAAAGAAAAGTAGGTCTCGGCCACGGCAATCTCGCGGCTATGCTTTTGAGAGAAGAGACGAAGTGCTTCGCTTTCCTCGCAGGTCACGAATCCTTTGCTGCCGCTGAAGGCGCAATCGGTATCGCTATGAAAGCCAACAAGGTAAGAAAGCAGCCGTTGCAAGTTATCCTCAACGGTCTTGGCAAGGACGCGGCGAAGATTATCAGCCGTATCAACGGATTTACTTACGTTCAAACCAAACTTGATTATTTCACCGGTGAACTCAAAATCGTCGACACCATTTCTTACAGCGACGGCGAGAGAAGCAAAGTAAGAGTTTACGGCGCAGACGACGTTGTAGAAGGCGTTGCAATAATGAAGCACGAGAACGTTGACGTTTCCATAACAGGTAACTCCACCAACCCGACTCGTTTCCAACATCCGGTTGCAGGTACTTACAAGAAAGAATGTAACGAAGTCGGAAAGAAATACTTCTCCGTTGCTTCCGGCGGCGGTACGGGACGTACACTTCACCCGGACAACATGGGCGCAGGTCCTGCTTCCTACGGTATGACAGATACAATGGGAAGAATGCACTCCGACGCTCAGTTCGCAGGCTCCTCTTCCGTTCCTGCTCACGTAGAGATGATGGGACTTATCGGTATGGGTAACAACCCTATGGTTGGGGCATCTGTGTCCTGTGCGGTAGCAGTTGAAGAAGCATTGAAGTAATCCAAAACACAATATCTTGTGTCTTTCAAAATCAAAACACACAAAATAGCGGTCTCGAAAGTGACCGCTATTTTCAACCATTGGGTTGAAGTCGTCAATTTGTGCACGTGGTGTGCACGTAAATTAAAAATGTGTACACAAAATTCATTTTTGTACACGTGGACTTTTTGCGAATTACGTGTACAAATTTTCATTTTTGTACACGTAAACCATAGGATTACGATACAAGCCTATGGTTGTGGTAATCCGCTTTTATACATATTTCTCAATGGGAATATAGACAAAAAAATAAGTGGTATAACTTACGTCATACCACTCCTTTTTTTATAATAATTATAATATTATAATGTTTTAAAACAATAATTAACTTACTGACTTTCACATATATATTTCGTTTATAACTTTTCTTCCACGGCTTCTCATTGTATCCGTTGCATGTACATAAACCCCTAGCGTTACTTTCATATCCGAATGTCCCAATCTTGCTTGAATATATTTGGGGTCTACCCCTAACTCTGCTAACATACTAGCATGAGTATGACGAAGCGAATGGAAATCAAACTCATTTGATATTTCCTTTTTTACTATTCTCGAAACGTGCTGCATTGTTCTCGGACTGATAAATGTTCCATTCTCTCTTATACATACTAGATGGATAGGAAATCCTCCGTTATCTTTGTTTATCCTATTTACTGAAACAGGTGATTCTGGCTCTTGTCCATCAAATGTTAATGGCTTATCTACGTCATAATTTGTATAAAATGAGGCGTAATATTCTTTTGCTCTTAACTGCTTTGCTCTCTCTTTGATAAGTAATTCCGTCAACTCATCACTTATTTCAATCATTCTATACGACTTATATTTTGGCTCTGAGAAATACCAATATCCATTTCCGCATTCGGCTGTTCCGTTAGATTTAACCTTATCGAGAGTCTGCCTTTCAGTATCTGGTAGCCATTGCACTTGACGATTAACATAAATCACTTTATTCTCAAAGTCAACATCTTCCCAACATAATCCAAACACTTCGCCCAAACGCATTCCACATTCATATCCTAGTTTTAATGGAATGTAACTAGGACTACTCTCAGGAAAGCGTTCAAACACCTTTTGCATTATTTCTGGTTTGATAAATGAATGTGGCGCTTGTCTTGTCGGTATTTTTGGAATCTTGTGCTTTGGTATTTTCAGTCTCAATGCTGGCGAATAAGCAATATAATGACGATCAACTGCAAAGTTAAGGCTCTTAGTTAAAAGTCCTTTAAGACTTGTCAAAGAATTATAAGCAAAACCTGCGTCATACATATCTATCAAAAATGCTTGCAAAATTTCTTTCGTTATTGAACGTAATCTATATGCTCCTAGTTTTGGTCTAATATAGGCATCTATTCGTTTTCTGTACCCTTCTATGGTACTAGGTTTCAAATCAACTTCACAATCATTTTCTAACCAATAATCAAGAAAGTCTGAATATGAGATTTCGTCTTTCTCCACAACTCGACCATAATTCTCGTATTGATTTTGCGCTTCTTTTCCAGCTTGTTTTGCCTCTGCTTTTGTTTTAAAACCACTCTTACTTACCCATTTTCTTTGTCCGTCTATACTAGCAATCTCAAATCGATATTGATAAGAAGCACTGCCATTACTTCGAACTCTTTTCTCAACTCTTATTTCTGACATCACGCACCTCGCTTTACGATACCATCTTTACAACGTTCTTCAAATCTGTTAAGTCGTATCCTTCGTATTTGCTCAAAAAGTCATCTATTGTTTCTTTTCTAATTTTCAATCCTCCAAGATTTAGTGCTGGCAAATAGTTTTCTTTTATTAGTTCATAAACCTTTACTCTACCTATTCCCAACATCTTTCCAACTTCTATTACTGAATATAATTTTTTATTCTCCATCTTATTCCCCTCTAATTTTTATAACACAAATATTATCTTTGCATAAAAAAAGAGAGCTTAATTGCTTGTCTTGCAAATCAAACCCTCTCTGTTACCCAATGGATTAAATGATTTCTATTTAGATACTCTATAAATGAACAGCCACATCTTCATACTTGCTAGCTCACTCTCCGCTAGCAACTTTGCCATGCCTTCCGTCTTACTTTCGGGGCGCGTACTGTATTTAGCCTTATCTCTATATGAACTGATTGCAGCATAATATCTGTCTCGTTCTTCATAACGCACATCAACAGGTAAAAGCCCCAACAAGATCATCTCATAGATTAAAAGTAATCTTCCCGTCCTACCATTACCGTCAACAAATGGATGTATGTTCTCAAACTCAATATGATGTTTTGCAAGATTGTGAAATAATTCAACCCAATTAAACTGTCCTTGCTTTGCAAATTTTGCATTGCGTATACAATCGGCTTGCACTTCTTCTACATACGTTTTCATCTTTTCAGGCACTTGCGTAGGCGGACAAGGTGTATAAACTATTCTCGTCAAGTTTCCTACATAATTTTGTATCGTCCTATATTGTCCCGCTTCTTCGTCTCCACGTAAAACAAAACTATGAATTTTCTTTATAAATTCTTCGTTTATCGGCTGTTCTTCTTTTACAGCTTCATAAAGGAAATCAAAAGCCTGCTTGTATCCTACTATATCTTCACTTTCTCTTAATGAGTGAGCACCTGTTACGATACCTTTTTCAATAAGCAACTTTGTTTCGTCAAGAGTAAACGTGTTACCTTCTATTGCGTTAGAGTTATGACTCGCACTGATAGAGAACTCATTATTGTAATATTTGAGTTCGCATTCTTTCAGCGGACGAACTTTTTTCATAAGTGCATAGTTCTTCTCTATCTCGCCGATAATATCTATGTACTTTTGTTGTTCTTCCATATTTTTTGACATAACCGTTACTCCTTTGTTTTATATTATACCCATTTTACAATCAATAGTCAAGGTTAATTCTATTGCCCGTTAATACTTATTTCGCAGGTCTAAAACCTTTTCTGATTATACTTGGTAAAGTTTCGACGTTTAATTCTCCGTCTTTCACAGAAACTACTCTTACTCCTTTATTAGTAAGAAAACTTATCTCTTCGGTTATCTCGATTGCAGAATTACCAAGCACTTCAAGTTCAGTTACAATTAGCACTTCAAATTCATGGTATTTTGCTTGCAATCTAAAATTGTTGTACGTGAGAGCATCCATCGTCCCACTTTCCAAGTAAGTGCGAACTACAGACAATTCATTTGCTTTGGCATAGTTGCCCAATACTTTGCTTTGGCTTTGCAAATCCGCATAATTTCCTTTTGCCGAACGGCAATATAAGATTGCACGTTTTTCTTTCTCTCTAATTGCTACTTGTCCATTCATATCTCTGTCCTCCTATAAATACAAAAGGGTTTGATTGCTTTTGCAAATCAAACCCTCTATGTTACCCCACGGATTAAATGATTTTATATTTAACTGTATTGATTATAACATCTTAATCCTTGTTTGTAAAGATGTACAGAGAACATTTTTATTAAAAACAATGCTTTCACATAGCAAATCATTTCCATTAAGCTATTTCTGCTTCACACTCGTCGTCTTCTTCTATTATTTCAACGACAGGTTTCTCAGATGTATCTTCATCCATAACTATGGGCGCTTCTTGCTTACCCAAGTCAAGTTCTGCATCTATGGACGCAAGTTCTTCTCTCAAGCGTTCCACTTCTTCCGCTTGTTCAAACGGCTTGTTTACTTGTTCTTTTGCCGCTGACAAGTTATGTTGTAAATTCTCTTTTTCTTCTTGTGAGTTAATCAAGTTGTTTTCTAAATTACTCAGACTGTTTTCCAAACGAGATATTGTTCCTACGTCACTTTCAGATATTTCCACTTTATGACTTCCCGCTCCAACCAACTTCACATAATTGTGTTCGCCTTCTTTCGGTTGCGGAACTATGGCAAAGCCTTTGATAAAGCCTATCGTTTTTCCGACATACTCGCCCGATGCAACCACACGAATCAACAATGCGCCTGCGTCTTTTCTTTCTTCGTACTTATTCTTTCCGACCTGTATTAAGTCGTTTTCGTGTTCTGTGCGAAGTTGAATATCATTCTGCAAAGTCTTAATCTTTTCGTCATTGAATTGTATTTTTTCGGGCGTATGTAATATCTGCGTTTGCAACGCATAACGGTTATCGCGGTAAACCTTTTCCAAATCATTCAATTGTCCTAATCTCATTTCAATTTCCATTTTTCTCTTAATCTTAGGATTATCCGATGTTATGGCTTTAATCTCCGCAAATGTCAGTGTTGCGTCATCTATATCTTCCGCAACTCTTACTGATAAATCTCCACGATTGATTTGTGATATAAACCTTTGCTTTGTCTCCAATATCTGATATGAATAAGCGTCGAAAGTTCTTTTTGTAACATAGGTATAAAGCGATACTCTCTTATTCGTATTACCTTGTCTAACTATACGTCCTTCACGTTGCTCCAAGTCACTAGGTCTAAATGGCGTATCCAAATGGTGCAATGCTATTAACTTATTTTGGAAGTTCGTACCTGCGCCACATTTCTCTGTTGAGCCGATAAACACCCTAACTTCGCCACTTCTAACTCTATCGAAAATATCTTGTTTCTGTTGATCCGTCTTGGCTTCATGAATGTATGCAATTTCATTCTCTGGTATTCCGCACTCAATTAGTTTGCGCTTAATATCATTATATACGTCAAAGTCTTGTTCGGGATTGTAATCGCCATACATCTTTTTCGGCGTTGACATATCACAAAATACAATTTGCGTACTTCTTTGCTCCGCTGTATCCGACCAAATCTTATAGATATTATTCACACAACGATTCAACTTACTATTGCTATCATCTGGTATTGTTGGGTCAAAACATCTTGGGTCTAGCGCAATCATTTTACCGTCGTGAGTTACACAAAGCATATTGTCCTGTGACGGATCAACTGCTCCGTCTGCTATCATTTCAGAACGCTTAACTATTTCATCATTCAATGCTAAGATAGTGTCCGTAGGCTCTAATTGCTCAACGTGTTTATCGACTTCCGGAACAGGCAAGTTCAACATATCTGCCGTCTTAACGTCTGCAAAACTACGATACATCTTCAAGAGTTCTGGAAGGTTTGTAAACTTAGCAACTCTTGTCTTTGTCCTATATCCTTGTCCGCTAGGCGCAAGTTCCAATGCCGTAATAGTTTCAGTATATAATGCTGCCCACGAATCAAAGAATTGCAATCCCACCTCTTTTAATCCGTTTCTTTGCAAATAAGTCTGCAATGTGTACATTTCCACCAATGAATTGCTAATGGGCGTTCCTGTTGCAAATACTACACCTCTATCGCCACCTCTGATTTCTCCTATGTACTCACACTTTAAGTCCATATCCGAAGAACGTTGCGACATTGCCCTGCTTATACCTGATACGTTATTCATTTTCGTAAAGATAAACTTATTCTTGTATTTGTGCGCTTCGTCAACAAAGATATAATCTACGCCTAAATCTTCAAATTGCAACAAGTCGTCTTTCTTTTCCGTATTCATCAATTTCTCAAGCTGCACTCTTTTGTTTTTCAAAGTGCGTTCAAGGTCTTTGATTCTAATACGTTCTCCTCTCCCTTCTTTTGCCTCGCGTATGCCAATCTCTATTTCGGATATTTCTCTATTCAACCTTTCCTCTTGTCGTTGACGTGATATTGGTATTTTTTCAAAACTAGACATTGCAATAACTACTGCGTCCCAATCGCTGGTTGCGACCTTTGCTACAAATCTTTTGCGACTTGTTTTTTCAAAGTCTTTCTTTGTCGCCATAAGCACATTAGCGTTTGGATAAAGCGTACGGAATTCATTTGCCCACTGTACCACTAAGTGATTAGGTACAACTATGATAGGTTTCTTTGCCACACCACATTCTTTAAGTTTCATACAAGCGGCCGCTATCTCAAATGTTTTTCCTGCGCCTACTGAATGATGTAGTAAAACATTGTTTCCTTGCAACATACGCGCTACTGCGTCCTTTTGATAAGGCTTCAATGTAATTTCAGGATTCATACCCGGAAATTCCAAGTAGCTGCCGTCATATTGCGGAACAACTGTCGTATTATAAATTTCGTTATACTTATTTACAAGATATTCTCTCCTTTCTGGCTCATCAAATATCCAACGCTTGAACTCATCATATATCTTTCTTTGTCTTTCACGAACTGCAATAGTTTCTTTTTTATTGGTAACTCGCTTTGTTTTTCCGTCCTCTTCTACTTCGTCCGTTATAGTAGGCGTTTGTTGATTGAGACATTTTTCAAAAATTCGAAAGGCGTCCATTCTATTCGTACCATAAACCGAACTTGACTTTACGCTATGTCTAAGCCAAGCAGGTCTCTCAACTTTCCACTCTCCGGTTATTGAATTAAAGCTAATATCTATGTCCTCAATATAATATGATTGTATGTCTAATAACTCACATATAAATTGTTTATAGTATTTTGTATCAACCCAATTTACACCTATCTTAACGGATATATCATTTGCTTCGAGCGGTGTAGGTTGAGCCAAACGCAATGCTTCTACGTTCTTCTTAAAAGAGTCATTATGTTCGGCCATAAATTCTGCTTGTTGCAATTTCTTGCGAACATTACCAGACAAATATTCCGACGCATCTTCCCAACCCAAATATGGATCGTTCTCGTCCATTAAACATTTCGACGGATTACGATAGACTTTGTCTCCAAGTTCTTCGACCACTTCGTCATAGGATTTTCCTGTCAACTTCTCAATTACACGCAAGTCAACAACACCACGTTCACTCTTACATACGTTTAGCGCGTCCATTACACTGTTACAATGCGTAACCTTTTGATATGGCTTAATTGTACGTTTTGAGAACACATCTGTTTTCTCTGCCGTCCCTGTCTTTTCGTCAACCTTTTCGATAGAAATCAATAACGCAAAGTCAGCATCTTCTCGGAACAGACTTCTATTAAGTTTTGAATTTACTATGCCATAAGTCTTTACAAATTTATCGTAATCCCTATTAAGTTTCCTTTGCTCAGTTTCTAAAATCTCATCAGTACAGTTGTCAAGTTGCACACTCAAAACTTTACGCACTTGCTTACGCAACTCTATAAGCGCTCTCATGCGGTCTATATTTGTTTTTGCAATATCTCTAGCTACAAGAGTGTCTTGCTCTCTTTGGTATAAAGTATTGCCAATAAAAGTGTAACAGTAGTTTTTTAAGTCTTTATGCTCATTATCAATAGGCAGTTCGGCTTCGGCTACCGCTTGTCCAACTGGCACTGCTTTCTTTTCGTCATACACATTTATAGGCAAATTCTCTACCGCTTCCGCAATGGCTTGTCCAAGTTCTCTATCATCTGGCAAAAGTTCAGTTTCATCGTCGCCGCCATACATAGATTTATGTTGCACCATTGTACCAAGCAACATCTCAGGATGTTCGATAAAGTATTGATTGACAGGTACACCGTTATCGTCAATGCCAATATTAATCCAACTATCCTTTGCTTTCTCGACAATTTTATCGCGCTTTTGAAAAAACAATATATCTGCCGTCACTTCCGTACCCGCGCTTGTCTTAAACGCATTGTTAGGTAAACGTATTGCGCCCAACAACTTCGCTCTGTTTGCTATATACTGTCTAACGTCCGTATCTTTTTTATCTAGCGTACCCTTTGTAGTGATTGCCGCGATTATTCCACCCGGTCTAACTTTATCTAGCGATTTTGCAAAAAAGTAGTTATGTATAAAGAATCCAAATCTATCATATTTCAGATCGTGGACTTTGAAAGCTCCGAATGGAACGTTTGTAATGACACCGTCAAAAGAGTTATCCGCAAAATTTGTTTTTTCAAATCCTTGTATTTTGACTTTTGTTTCTGGATACAAAAGATTTGCTATATTACCCGTTATCTCATCTATCTCTACACCGTAAGTTTCTTTTGCATTGAACGTGTCTGGCAATAATCCGATAAAGTTTCCTATTCCCATTGCGGGCTCAAGAATCTTTCCTTTCTCAAATCCTATACGCTTTAACCCCGCATACACTCCGTCTATAATAGTTTTAGGCGTATAGTGCGCTGACAATACGGACTCTCTCGCCAAACGATATTCGTTATTATCTAGCACTGACAATAGTTCGTTGTACTCTTTATTCCACTCAGGCTTATCTGGGTCAAATGCGTAAGCAAGTCCGCCCCAACCAACGTATTTAGAAAGCACACGTTTTTCTTCGTCAGTTGCCATTCTTCCCTCTGCTCGAATTTCGTGCATTAGTTTTATTGCCTCGATGTTTTGGCGAAAACGAGTTTTCACACCCGTTGCATAGACAAAGTTCTCATCTGTTAAACGGTAGTTTCGTATGGTTGATACACTACTTTCGTCAACACCATTTCCTCGATTGTATGCTCCGTCTCTCGAAGATTCTGTACGTTCATCAGGAAGTTCAAAGACGATTCCCCCGTCATCTGCTTGCTCAACTGCTTTCTCATGTTCATCGCTTGCTTTTGTATTGATTTCAAGTGTCTCGGAAGTTGTCCCGTCATCAACAATATTTGATACGTTCTCGGATATTCCGATTTCAGGTAATCCCGACGCAAGTTCCCATAGTGAAAGTTGTGAATGCTGTTTTGTTTCATTTTTATCTTCCTCCAACTGATAATTTTGTCTTGCTACTTTTATGCGCTCTTTTTCTTTTCTCTTTTCTTCACGGATCTGTTCTTCTTCAACAATTGCCTCTCGCAATCCTTCGGATATATCCAACACCTCCATACAAAGCCGAAAGTTCGTATCGTCATCAAATGGCAACGGCGCAATGTTTATACCTTTATTACCAGTGTATACTGTCATGCATTGAGTTACACCTTCGGTCAAACAAGCTAGATACTCTTCCGTATATTCTTCTGAATCTCCGTCTGCAATATGCTCTTGACAATAACGATATATCGCTGCTTGCAATTCGCTCTCATTTCCTTTCGGCATTCCGCAAAATATGTTTTGACGATTGATACTGTCTTTAAGTTTGCTCTCGCTCATTCTATGTTGTATTCCGTGATACCTCTCGCTGCCATACGTCTGAGATATGTCGAATACATACACTTTCCTATTAGGTTTATCTTCGTCATAATAAGCGATACCGTGTTCGCCACGTTTTATTCTACGGTTATCTTGCTCATGCCAATCGTCAAATGTTTTGCAGATAGTAACGCTTGGTCTCTCCGAATAAATTTGCACACTATTCCAAAATGACAAATGCGGATTATTAATTAAAAACGCATAAAATCCCGCTAGACGTGTACCACTTGAAAAAATGCTATTTATTCTTTCACTCGCTTCTTCTATTCTCATTTTCCCCTCTATCTTTACTCGGCTTCCGCAATATACTTTTTCTGTTTCTCGTCATAGACAAATCCTCCGTCTCCCCATAATTCACGATAAAGAATAATTGCATCTTGACTAAGTTCTTCGTACTCTTCACTCTCAATTTCATTACCGCCATAAAACACTTTGTGTCCCGCAATAGTAGCTGAATTATCACAATACTCATATCGCACTCTAAATTGTGGCTGCGCTTTCGATATTGCTTGCGCAATCTTTCCAACCGTATCATTCGTATCAAAGTAAATTAGATTACCTAACACAGGTGGATTCCCATCTCCCTCAAATACGATTTGCGTATTTGTTGCCGCATTTTTAGTTCCCCATTTGTCCAAGCACTCTTGCTCATCGTGTTCGTCATTAACATCTATTATTTTCGCAAAGTCGATTATCTCATCTCCGTCACTTTCGGGATCAGCCGTTATTATACTTTCGATATATTCTTTAATCTTTGCATTGTAATCGCCTGTAATTGACAGCAAATTGCCCATTGTATTGTTCATTCTTTCACCTACATCTCTGGCTCACGTTCTTTCTCTGCACTTCCACCTGCGCCGCCAGTCCAATTTGATTCGAGTTCTTGTGCATACTTTTCTACTTCCTCATTAGCAACACCGAAGAAATTGTATTTTTCCCAACGGCAATGTTCACCGTCAAAACAAAAATGTCCGTAGCAAGCATTACCTGAATTAGTAGGCTCAATGCCAAAGCCCGAAAGCACTCTAAACAATTGATATTCTGGTTTGCGATATTTCTCTGTCAATTTTTCAAGCGGTATAATACACACCCGACCTGCGTTATCTAACGTACCATCAGTAGGCACGTCATACATACTTCTTATACAATCCTCTTTTGTAAAACTTTTTCTATCTTTCATGTTGTTTGTCTTATTCAATTTCTGTTTCTCCCATAATATTTTCGTGATACTTTTCGCAATATCTGATTATTAAGTCTCCTATTTCGTCCCAACTATTAACACTTGCGTATTCTTGTTTCAAATAGTAGGTATATAGACTATCTAACACGTCCTCGCCTTCTTTATACAAGCACTTAAATGCTTTTTCATTGAGATAGAAATTACCTTCATCTGTTACTAGATAATCTTTCATTTCATTATAAAAATTTATTTTGTAATAATCATAAAAGATTTCGTCTTTCGATTTCTCCATCTCTTTTGCATAAAAAAGGTTGAATTCATTAGTTACATTATTTGCTACCCTAATTCTATAATTTATCTCTATTTCATAAGTACTTGTATCTTCCGACACTAGCCTTTCCTCCTTTCTAATAATTAGCTATTTACATCTCAACTTCGCTCTGCATAAACTTATCAAATGCACTCTTATCTGTTCCTTGAAGATGATTGGAAAAGTATTTCAATGCAGACTTAATGTTATGGTTATCATAAGATAAACCGCAAAGATGCCGATTATTCTTATCCATAATTGAACACACATAGCTGTGCCATTCGCCTTTGTGATAGATTTCCGTAATCTCTATATTCCTACCATTTTCTTTGTCTGAAAACTCTTTTAGCGTCGTGTAATCAAGGATATTCCATAAAGTTCCGTTTGTATGTCCTTGCATTAAAAAGTCATAAACGTCTTTTGGCTCATATTGTTCTTTCATAAAATCAAGATGTTTCAATGCCTGTTCTTCTGGTAAATTTGCTATGAATTCCGCTTCATCTTTCATTTCCGGCAAATAAACGTATAAAGGAATTACTCTGCCAACACAAGACAATTGCTGTTTATCAGTAGGCTCAAATACGATATATCTATCCCCACACTTTGCTACGTTTTCATCGTTAGCAATCTTCTCTGTTGCCTTGCAAATAAGAACGTCCTCGTCAAGTAATTTATAGAAACTCTCTTTCAAGCCTTGATCTTCTAATTGCTCTATGATTTTATTCTTAACTTGCATCTCTATCTACTTCCTCCATATATCTAAACAGTGGCAATTCGTAAAGCAACTGTTCTGGCGTTTTCTTGCGTTCTTGATAAACCTTATCTTCCCAATCATTAATTCCATATAAGACTCCGAATATCGCCATTAGCACTGTTACTACAATACTGTTTCCTGCTTGCGCATACAAATTCGTCTCACGGACATTATTCACTTTCTTTCCATCTACAACTTTATACCGACATTTATCATAGTCTTTGTCAGTAAATCCCATTAAACGAAAACTTTCTACCGCTGAAAAACGCCTAATTATCTCTTTGCCTTTTATTCTGTTGTCATAGATTTTTGCGCCATTGTATGAATCGTCGGAATACATTACACATTCAGCAATCCCCTCTATCGAAAGTATTACATTTGTCTGTCTGTATTTATTCCAATTCAGAAAGCCACATCGTATAATCTTGTGCGTTTGCTCATCTATATACGGTTGATACAATTCCATTTTTTCGAGATTAGGCAGTTCCATAATAGTACTCACATCATCTTGTAAAACATGTTTTATACGCATTCCTGAATCGTATCCTATTGGGAACTTATAGCCACAATCAACGTCTTTTCTAATAGCAATTAAAAACAATCGTTCCCTATTCTGTGGGACATTGAAATACTTTGCATTGACAACTTCCGAATATATGTTGTACCCATAAGCTAATAACATAAAATAAAATCTGCGAAAATTATGTAAATGCTTTTGCGTAAGTACGCCCGGCACATTTTCCCAAACAACTACTTTGGGTTTCGATATAGAAATGAATTGCAAATAACTCCACATAAGGCTTGATCGTGTTCCGCTCCCCTCATCTCCACCTTCGCCTTTGCCCGCTACTGAAAAACTTTGGCAAGGCGTTCCTCCAACAAGCAAATCTATATCTAGTGGAATCGGTTTTTCATTCACTTCCGTCAGGCTGCCGAAATTCTTGTTTCTATCTACGTTATGTATTGAACAGTATGACGTAATTGCCGCCTCGTCAATTTCACTGAAACAAACGAGTTCATACGAAATACCAAGTCTTGTCAATGCTTTTTCAGGCGCACCTATTCCACTACATACCGTTGCAACTTTTAACATAATTCAGGCTCCCTTTTCGATAATCTTTTTTCATAGTAATCAATACCGTCTTGAACGTCTATGTGGCTTTCTTCTTCATTAAATGAATGAATAGAGACGCCCCTTTGCGGATCGTAATTCCAAATCTCTGTATCTACTCCATCTTCGTGCCAATAACAATTTGCAGATAAGAATTTAACACCGAGTTCCTTGCAGTACGATTCCATATTTTTTTGCTTGGTCTTGTACCAACCGTAATAAATACCTTGTCCGTTTTGACAATCAAATTCAAGTACGACGTTCCCGCTCGGCAATTTAGTTTCACTTAAATTTGCCATCACTCCGAAATTATATAATTTAATTCTATCGCCAGTATTAAAGAACAAACCCTTGAATGCTTTTACATTTTCAGATGGAAGTACCGCAATACAATCAAACACTGCAAAACTTGACATTACTCAGCCTCCGCTTGATTATCATCGTCCAATGTTTCATCATCGTCTAATTCGTCATAGTCAGGCTCATCATAAAGGTCATGACATTCTTCTGCAAGTCCATTTTTTCTATCATATGACACCGATTCTTCAAAACCTATTCCCGGCTCTCTACTTTTTGCAAGTAATCTTTTCACTTTCAGTTCTTTGCAAATCTCTTCTAATGTAGGACACTTTCCATTTGATTCTTGTGGATAGCCATCTATCATACACGAATGAATACTCCAAGCTGCGTCAAAATGTATTAGTAGCCTTGTTAGTCCATGCTTGTTTTCTTGTCTTTCCACATTGCCCAGAAAACATCTTGCAAAGTACCTATCTTCTTCTTTTGTATCATTAGTGATAAATAGTTTTTCAAACTTATCAGCATTTTCGGTCGGCAATACAACCGACATCTCACTTTCCGCCCAATTTGGCATTATGCCACCTTCCTTTGTCTCGCATTATTTTCGCGATATAGATTTATGAGTTGGCGAAGATAATCTCTTGATTGTCTAGGCAATTCGCTTACTACGAATATATCCCAAAGTTTCTCGATAATCTTTTCACCCAAAAATTCGTTATATTCTTCGTCTCGCAATACGTCATCCATTAGATATTTATATACTTCTTTATAGAACGTAACTTTGAGCGAATTTTTGTAGACTTTATCTACTCCGCTTCGCAGTTGAAAATGACGAAAACTGTCATATTCACTCTGCACTTGCTTGAAAAATGCTCTGCGCACTTCCTCCATATTTTCTTTCATTTCATTCCCCTTCTTCTAAATTTTATTTTTACATCATAGCCGTATAAGCCGAAGAGTGCTTTTCCATTTTGTTAAACAAATTTCCAAACTCGTCATTACACGAATCTCGCATTTCTTTCAACACCTCTGCTAATTCATCTCCATAGAATCCACCGCAAGAATCTATTTCTTCGCCTTGTTCGTCTATAATCTTAAAAGCGTAACAATCGCCTTGTAGGTATTGGTCATACATTTTCACTTCGCCAATTAACCTTTCACGAATAGTTGTCTCTAATCTTTCATCTAACTCGCAATGATATTCTTTCTTCGCTTGTTCTTTTGTAACGTAAATATAGCCAACTTGTCCGCTATCAAATCTATCCCCAAAATCGCAAGTAGATATTGTTATTCCAGAATGGTCATATAGATAGAGCGGCAAAATCACAAAAGCATTTTTGTATTCTTTGCTTTCTTGAAACTCTCTTGGATTTCCATAGCCGTGCTTATCTCCGAGCATATATCTTCTATGCCAACAAACCATTTTTCCAAGATTGTCCCAAGTGCGTGGACTTTCTGCAAACTCATCTCTATATACTTCCAATTTGTATTTACCGTCTCCTACCGTTATTAAATCTTCCATAATTCTCCTCTTACATTTCAGCTCTACTGTGCGTTACACTCAATGCCATATTGATCGTTCTTCTCCCATAATATCCACCGCTGTTATCCCACTTAGGTCTATACAAGCCACTTGAACGGAAAATACTATCTATCTGGGATTCGTCTTGCGTCCAATACGCTAATATACTTGCAAGTGCAAAATCTGCTGAACTTTGTGTATCGTAACTACCTTGCCAATCACCGCGGAATAATCTATCAAACTTTGTCCCTTGCCTACTACTTCTTATGCGTTCAACAAGTTCTCTATCGGACATTGTGGCCGGTGTACGTGCAATGGGTTTGTATTCTATCGGCTTGCCTAAATAAGTTTCATTTAACTCGCCAATTATGTCGGATAAATCTTTTACTTCTGTTGTCTCTCCAACAATGTTACCAGTCATACATACAAATCTTTTGGTATCATACATTTCAAGTCCAAAAGTATCATTCTTCTTCCTCGCATTTTCAGGCAACTTTCCATAACAAAGAAAATGTAATCCTTTCCCACTTACCGAAGTTTCACAATATGTATCAAGTCTTGACGCTAGTTCAATTGTTTTTTCTTTTACTATGTCTGGCTTCTCATCTACTTCATCAATATCCACAAATACAATCCCGCTTGTTAACACAAAGCTCAACCCATCTTGTCCGTGCGTTTGCGCATATCTTAATGCCGTATCGAAATCGCTCCATGTTGTTGGCTCATTGCTTTTGGCAAAGTCGCCCGTAATGGGCGAAATCATAATCTTACCCCAATGACCTTCTTGCGGTTTTGCTTTGAAACACACCCATTGCCGTAATCTCTTTAATTCGTCAGGTACGTTCTCAAGCTGCTTCCATTTCCGAATGCTTGGCTTTCCCTTCGCGAAACGGCTCTTCGGCAGTCTCACACCCACCGCCAGTGGCGGTAGGTGTGGGCGCTGCTTGCGCCCTTGCTTGTTGATCCTTATAAAACGCACGTGAAATCTTGTCCATAACAAGTTTCGTGCTTGCGCAAATAAGGTTGAGATTATCGCGGAAAAGTCCCGTTTGTTCTTCGTTCATATTTTGAATATAATCAAAGTTAAAACCGCTCGTATCAAGACCGAAATGCGACGCAAGAATACATGCTCTACTGTCCGCTTCAATCTTTTCTGCGTTCTCGCCGGTCATACCTTCAAAGCCTCTTCCTTTATAGTTGTCGTTTATTGCCTTGCTTGCCGCTTCTATCGCAGTCAAAACCGTGGTAGTGTTATCCATTCCCTTACATATCTTAATGGTTTTCTTCGCTTTGTCGATTTTATAGTTTTCATTCTGCGCGAACTCGGATTCGTCCGTAAACTTATATTTCCAATGCTTTGCAGACAAAGCCGAAAATACACCGTCAAGGATATTTTTTTTCTCTACGTCCGACACTTTCTTGCCAATTTTATAAGGCTTGTAATCCTCGCCTTCCGTTGCAGAAATATCGAATACGTACACAGCATGGAATCCGTCAGTTCTTTCGCGGGTATGAACAATCTCTTTACCTTCTGCGTCAAGTTTCGGTTGATTATTCTCGTCTTTCTCTATTACTTCATACTCGACTTTGGTAGGCGCAGTAATTTCCATACTCTTTGCACCCTCTTTGATATGTCTGCCGTCTCTTACCCATTCATTCATACCTTTCACAACCGTTATCTCTGGGTTTTGGTCAAGCATGAGAAGAATATTGTTTACAGAATACTTGCTATTCTTACCGCATTTCAAAAGCAAATCTTTGTACTTGCCATCTGCTATAATCTTCTTGTATTGCTCTTCGATTCTGTTATTGATTGCTTCTCTTTCTTCGTCCGTGTAGTTATTAACTACTTTTACATTCTTATCTTCCATTTTTTATTCTCCTAATAATTTAATATATTTGTTTGTTGTTATTTGATATATAGGAACACACCTATTCCATTTCATCTTCATAGACGTAATCGTATGTACCTGTTTTCTCATTGAACTGAAATTCATCTTCGCCACCCCAAAGTTCAAAATACTTTTCATAAGCCTCTTTGCTATACGGATCATATTCAGTAGCACTTGTAATTTTTCCGTTCTCATATTCACATTGTCCCGCAAAATATCCCGCGCATTCTTCTGCATACTCATATTCAAACTTGCACTTAGGGTGCAATTCTGAAAGTTTCCGAATTAAATTCATCACTCTACTCCATGCAGTATCAAAGTACAACTTTGCAGTATTTAAGTCTGGAACTTCCGTATTATGCGCGTTCCATTTAGTGCCCCAATTATTGCAGTGCCACGTATACCAATCGACTGCGCCATATTTCTTAAAGTTGTCTACAGCTTGTTTTCCCAATGCTAAAATGCTGTTCTCATCTTTATTCTTACTTTGCATATTTTTGAGTTTTTCAGCGATTTCTTCTTGCGACATTGCAAAACACGGTTTAGCCTTTAACATGGATTGCGGTATCTTATTACACAAATCTATGTACTCTTCAACGGGTATCTTCTCTGTACCGTAATAATTAATAAGCGGATTAATTGATGTGAGATAAATATCAATTGCTTCATACGTTTCTCCTCCTGCGTCAATATCCAACTCTTCTGGCATTGGAATTATTTTATTGAAATCAAAGTCATATTCGCCATCTATGTCATTCTTTACAAGATATGACTTCATTATTTCTACCGCATTATCTCCACTTATCGTTAAACGATTTCTAACCCAATTAGGCATTATCTTATTCCTCCTTTTCTTTTTTTCTTACGCACAAATATTTACGTCATTTCCCCAACAATCCCACCCACCTGCACTTTGTCTTGCAAACAATTCAATTCTTGGCACATCTCCAAACAACTCCACAATGCGGTCTCTTACTTCGTCAGGCTTCTTGCTATGCTCTTGAATTGGAGATATTATGCAACTTGATACACTATTGCTTATAGGCTTCATCTTTCCTTTAATACCCATAAGGCAAATTTCACAGTTACTTTTTGCATAATATCCTATACCGAAGAAAGGCTTGCTGTTTTTCTTATTTGTCTTTACCCAACTAAAACCTAACGTCGTATATCGAAATCCCCAACTCTCAAACAATTTTATTTGCTCGTTTAAATATGGAAATGTTACCCACAAGAACAATACACAGTTGTCTGCCGCTATCTTTGGAATGGGCAAGTTTGCTATATCTTGCATTGTCATTAAATCATAATGTCCGTATGCGCCTTTTCCAAATTTAGTTTTGGGATTATTGCGCTTGTTGTATTTCCACGGCGGATCAGCGTAAATGATATTGTATCTTTTGTCAGTTTCATATATGTTTGTAAACATTGTGCCTCTCTACATTTCTACCGTATTTTTAATTTCTTTGCAGTTATCAATTTCTTCCAAGCAATCAAGAAAATCGCATAAGAATTGAGCGCACCAAACTAATTCATTTTCCTCAATTTCGCCATTCTCAAATTTTTCAAGCACATCACCCAAATAATTCTTGTGAACATTGTAGACCTCTTTGAAATCGTCAAGTGACCACCCTATGCTTTCCATTTTGTCAAATGTCGCTTGCAGTATCTTCTTTTCATTTTTCATAATCTATCTGCCCCACTAAAACAAACTCTCTATAAAGTCGCTCGTTACAATGTCAATGTTAGTTCTGTTTTGCGATGACGAAATAAAGAATGCTGTACCACGTTTATTGTGCATTATGTAGTTTTGTTCTGCTTCGTTGATTTGCCCTGCGTGAGCGTATAAATCGCATAGGTCACTCATATCGTTTGGCGAAAGACTGAATATCAAAGAATACTGACAAACATCTATAAGCGCCTGACTCTTTCTCGCAATTTCTGGTGTTCCTGCCACGTCCTTTACACTCTGCGTAATGGTTATGAGCATACCTTCGTACTTACGAATTCTCTTTGCTAGACTTGCCATGAAATCAAGAGCTATCGGATATTTTTCGTCAATAAACAAGTGTGCCTCATCAACTGCAACAACCAATTTTCTTGACGTGCCGTGTTTTACGTTGTAGTCTTTATTCTTTACAACTTCGTTCTCAAGCCACTTCACGATTAACAGCATTTGCGCGTTCGCAACTATATTGTTTTTGTTTGCAAGCAACTTTTGGAAATCGAATACAACAAAATTCTCTTGCGGATTGAATGACGTTGCGCCATTCCACAAATTGCTATATCGACCGCCTTGACGAAACTTTGCCACATAGTTCATAAGAACTTTCAAGCATGAACGATTGTATTCGTCCTTTTCTTTCTTCTCTCGCTCTTCAATCAAGTTGCCTAGATCGTCAAAGGTTGGATATTGTTTTGCCGTAACATTTGCCAAGTCGGTATACGGTGTAATACCACTCTTTTCATACAACTCTTGCGTCAACTTATTTAAAAGTTCAAGCGAATCAGAATTGATTCCCGGCAGCACTACACGATAGAACTCTTCCAAGAACTGCAAGTGAGCAAAATAGTCATTGCTCGTTCCATCGCTATTTTCATCGTCCTCAGATCGTATGATGTGGAATGGATTGAGTTTTCCAAACTTACCGCTTGATACGTCCAACACCTTTCCGCCGAAACTCTGACAAAGTTTTCCGTACTCACTCTCTGGGTCAAGCACAAATACTCTTGTGTTGCAACTTGCTATATTTGCAATAATACTTTTGCAAGCGTAACTTTTACCGCTTCCAGGCTTGCCGAGAACAATCATGTTTGATGACAAGTGCGCTTCGTCTCTTTTTGTAAAGTCAACAAACACTGGCAATTTGTTTTCGCCAATAAGCAATCCCTTGTCATCTACAACGGCGTTACTTATAAATGGGAACACCGCTGCAATACTGCTCGTCTGGATACCGCGCGATACGTTGATTTTATCAGCCATACAGATTTGGCTTGTGAGATATGCGTCTAACTGTCTACCTATCATCTCGTTGTAGCCGAAACCCATTTCTCTCAATCTTCGACGCACTTGTTTCTTAACAACATTCTTTCCTTTTTCGTCATAAGCGGTTAGGATTATCGTTGTGTCAAACAATACATCATTCTCGTTCTGCAAGTCCAACAAGAGACTTTGCAAACTTTCCAAATGCGTATCTTTCTCAATACTGTCGCTTGCGCGATTTCTCTTGCTTTGCGTTTGCACTTCCAAGATTGCATTGTCTATGCGGCGAATGGCTTTGAATTTTTCAACGGGCTTCATTTTCATTACAACTTTCGTATTAGGAATATCGAATAATCCCTCTCCCCAACCATTACTAACTCTCAACGGATAATTGTTGATTACAAAATGAGTCAATGTCTTTCCGTTCTGTTGAGTTGTTGCAATGCCAAAATATACATCGTTAGGCGTAAAGCAATCTGCATACTTTTTATCGTCTATACTGCGCTCGTCAAACTCACTATCTATCGAATATCTTATAAAGGCTGCAAGTTCTCTCTGATTGAGTACACTTGTTTCAATACCAGACGATTTTAATGTAACAGCGGCAGTTTGCAACTGCAACTTCAAATCTCTTTCACTCCCACTATGTAAAACAAGATAATAACTTGAATACAAAATTTGATTACTGCTATTTATCTCGTCTATCGTAGTAATGCGATCTTGGATAACGTCTACCCTAGTCATATACTCGTCATCTGTCAGTTCGCCTTTTTCTTTGCTTTCAGCAATCTTAACGATACGTTCCATCTCGTCCGACACAAAGTTATCCAAAATCAACGGACGTTCCAACTTCACAATATCAGCTTGATTGCCAACCGCGACATTATTCAGCACCCTTGACAATGCTCCGTCAATAAGTTCGTTTTGTTCAAACTCTCCAAGCATACGGAAATCCACAGGGTGGATCTCCATAACGCCAATGTAACGAGAATCTTTTAGTGCTACGATTCCATTGCCACATATTCTGTCATAAGCGGAAATACTTTCGACGTCGTTTTGGATTACTTCTCCCGCATTAGCTTTCTTAAATCTCTTGCGACTTACCAAATGCTTGAAAAAGCACCCGACAACCTTATAAAGCCTATCGCCGTTTATCGAAATGAACAGTGGAATGAACATGACCAAGATTGCTCCCGCTATCAAAAACTTAAACGACAAATTACTCGCAAGCGCTATCGCAATCAGCAATGCTCCTACAAAACCGACAATCACGTCTGCAAACGTAATGCCTTTATAAAATGTCATCTTAACCTTTGTTTTCTTCGGAATTATTCTCATCTTTCTTCT
Organism: Clostridiales bacterium; assembly: GCA_014799575.1. Lineage (GTDB taxonomy): Bacteria > Bacillota > Clostridia > Christensenellales > UBA3700 > RACS-045. Next base: position 161,415 of record JAAVHS010000015.1, read on the forward strand.
CCTCTGGTTTTAGTGATGTTGTACCAGACTCAATGTTTCTTGTAGAGTCTGTATTTGTTGTCGGATTTACGCCTGCGACATTATTGTTCGGTACATTTGACGTATCCACACCCACATTTATGTTTTCTGGACTTCTTGTCGAATTCATATCCGAATCTCTTGTTGAACTCATATCCGTGCCTTGCGTATTTGTTCCCAAATCAGTTGAAAGGTTTGGACTTTGATTTGCATTGTCAGCGTCTATTGTCGAACTTGTAATTTTCTTTGCCATATCTTCTGCCTTTCTCGCATTTTGAGTTGTATTAGCAGACTTATCTTCTCTCGACTTTTTAGGTTTCACTTCCGCTCTGCTTGTAAACGTGCTACCAGTTGCTACATTGCGCAATCTAGGAACAAAATTCTTTCCTGCTTGAATGATACCGCCTTGCATCATATCCTTTACGACTCCGGCTGGCATTGTTGCAAGTCTTGTTACCGCTCCACCATATTGCTTTGCTTTACTCGTTTTCTTATTCTCTGGTTTCACTGTTTGATTGCGTGTACTATTTACCGACATCTTCAAGCTATCGCCTGTACCATTTCCTTTCTTGCGATTCTTCAAGTAATCAGATCCACCTATCGCACGGCCTACAACTGCGCCAACTGCTCCCTTTGTTGCTCTTGCAAATGCTATTCCTGAACGGAAATTGTAAATCATTTGAGCAAACTCCCTACCGCCGGCTTGACTTCCTGTTAACTGTGATATAACTAGATTTGCTTTTGTTATCGCAAATGCTCCACCGATTAAGAACAAGATATATACAACGCCATTTTCAAAACGATTGTTAAAGAAGGTCATTCGACTCACTTGCGGTATTATCATAAAGAACAGATTCATTACCAAAATAATGCCGTATGCTCCTAGCATTTTTGCAATCATCATGTCTTTCCATACTCGGAAACGATTACCGTCATCAAGTGGTATTGTACTTGCCGATATAGGCGAAATTATGTAGAGCAAGATTATATCGAATATTCTTTGAATGAACGTAATACTTGATATGACAAACATTACAAGCATTACCAGTCCGCCTAGAATACCTACCACGAAATTCATTTGAGATAGATCATAATATTTTTCTACCACACTCAACTTCGTGTAATCCAACTCGCCAGTTAAGAACATTTTCTCTATTACTTCCCGATTTCCCGACGATTCAATGAACGCATTGTTACCTGTTGTAATAAGCATTTGTCCGCCAATCAATGTTTGACCGTCCGTTACATATTGCTGCATTGAAAGATTTATAGATGACATAATTACGTTAACAAGCGTCATACTTGCAAGCATTATGAACGGAATTAGCAACATCGTTAGAAAACTTTGCCCTGCCTTTGCAATAACTGTCCCCCTCGTTTTCTTTTCATTCGTTTGATAGTTCATGCGAATGAGAGCAATTATCACAAAGACTGTGAGCAAAATCACGCCTATTAGCATTATGGTTAGGAATACTCTATGTACCGTGTTTGATTGAACTAAACTCGAAACAAGATCGCTTTCCTTTCCATCAACAAGAACAGTGTCGAGACCGCAAAGTTTGAAAAATATTTTCTTTATGAAATCTATTAGAAAACAAAGCATTGATTGTAATTGATATAGCAATCCATAAAACCAATCTTTTAATGAATCAAACATCTAACAGTCTCCTTTTGCTTTATGCTATCTGCGCTTGTACCCAACCTTGCAAAATCGGCAAAGCAACCTTTAGTGCGACTATCAAAACAAAGATTGCAACAAAACCTATGATTGCGCCAATCAAATCTTTCTTTGCTTTCTCTCTACTGTTCTGCTCATCACTCTTTGCAAGTTTAATACCGAGTACAATACAATAGATTGCACCTGCCGCTCCGACAAGTGCTATTGCCGGCCACAAGATTGCATTCAACACTTCAAGTATTGGTGCAATTACTGGTGAGAAATCCACCGCTGCCAAAAAATACTTCATACTTTTTCCTCCAATTTTTTAATCTTTTTTAAGTTCTTTCAGAACGAAGGCGGGTATCCCGCTTCCGTAGTTTTTGGATTAGGCTCAAATGACTTTGACGGCAAATTGAGTCTAATCCTTATCCTGCTTGCCTTTTGGGGTATTTTTAGCCCTAATTCTTCTACTATTCTTCTATTGAATCTTCGCAGGTGTTGTCGTTGTTTTGGACGTTTTTGAACTTCTTTTTATAGACTGCTTTTTTGCCGAAAATAATTGCAACTACTATGCCTACGGCAATTAAAATTCCAATCACAATCAGAGCTATTGCGCCGCCGTTCATTTGGTATTTAAGCACAAATTTGTACGTCTGTTCGTTGCCTAGTTCGTCTCTTACTCTTACTTCATAACTGCCGTATTCTTTGAGCTCATCGCCCAAGTTGTACTCAATTCGTTCTCCGTCTTTGTACACTTCAACTGTTCCTTCTTCTGACAAATCAGTTATCGTTACCGTCACGTTACCCTTGCCACCGTTCGATATTCCGTTGAGATTGACTGTTGGCGCAGTAGTGTCAAGAGCAAGTTCAAAGGAATATTCTTTGCCGTCCGCTTCGCAAACTACAACGTACGTTCCGTCCACGGTAAAGTTCAATCTATTTCCGTCCGCCTGAACTGCTTCGCCGTCGAGCATAATGGATTTAATCTTCACGTTGTTACCGAGCGTATAATCAAGCGCCGTTTTTGTACTCCTAATGATTTGGAACGATAAAGTTTTCTCATTGCCATAAAGGTCGTAAGCCGTAAGTTTATAAAGTCCTTCTTCTTTCAACGGCGATCCGATTTCATATCCATATTCCGTTCCGTTCCTTGTTACAATTAGATTGACCTTTTCTGATGACGAAATGATAACGTCCTTGTTTGAAATTACCCCGTTTCCTATCGTTGCTTTCAAGTCCACAGACTTGTCGATAACGACTGAAATAGTTGTATTGTTGCCGTATTCATCGGAAATGCGAAAACTGTAAATACCCTCGTCCGAAATCACTTGTCCGAAATCAAAGTCATAAGGACTTCCGTTCTTCGTTGCGGTCACAGATAATGGCTCATTGTTGACGAGCATAACGTCTTTGTTTGTAACATCAATACCAACTGTTTGCGTATTGTTTATGAGAATGGCATAGTCAAGCGTTTTGTCTATGGCAAAGGTCTTAATGCTTTGAGTTCCTAAATCGTTAGTTGCCACTATCGTATATTCGCCTTCATCAGATAACGTAGCTCCGTTTTGCAATTCAATGACTTCTGCGTTGTTTCGAGAATAGGTTACTTGTACAATATCGCTTGCCGTCCAAGTTACGATAACATTTTTATTTGTCGTTGTACCGTCTGCCACGCTCAATACAAATTCGGGTGCAAGCGTATTGATTATGAACGTATAGTCCGTATAGTTCTCTGTATCGGTCAAACGGATTAAGCGTACCATGTAATATCCGCTGTTTCTATCTCTTCCAAAGAAATAAATCTCGCCATTGTAGTTTGTCGCATAGTCTTGACCATCTTTGTTAACCGTTGCAAAATACTTCGTATTGTCGAATGAGAACACAACGTCTGTTTTCGTCTTACCACCGTTTTCCACTCCAATCAAATTGCCCGAAGGTAACGACTTGTTAAACACGTATTCTTTCATAATCATTCGGCCGAAATTATCTCGCAAGTTTATTGTGTAGTATCCTGCGCGATCAAACGTATAATAAAGTTTGTTTGTTGACACACCGGTAAGGATTTCGCCGTTTCTGCTAATTTCAAGAAATACAACTGTATCAAAGTTCTGTTCAAGTGTAATTGCAATATCAAATGCAGTGTCGTCGTCATTGTTTTGAATAGTTATTGTTGCAGGATTGCCGACGATATAAACCGTAAATGAAAAGCCGTTTCCAAGTCTGTCATATACGCTTAAAAGGTATTCACCACCCTCTGTAAGACACGGCAACGTATCGCCAAATGTATAATAAGTTGTTACATCGGCACTTGTAACGGAAATTACTGACCACTTGTCCGCATCAATGATTTCGCCTACTTCAAAACTTACATAGTAGTAAGCCGCTGTACTCGTCAAACTTTCTTTTGAAATGTTCAACTCCTTTGCGGATTCATTTCCATAAATCGTTGCCAACACTTTAAGTTCGGGAGCAAATTTATCAAGGATACCGAAGAATACCGTTTCATTTCCTGCTTCATCCATTTCCGTAAGTTTATAAAGACCGCCTACGGAAATCTGCTTATCAAAAGCTATTCCATAATTGAGTTTAGTTCTCGTTCCACTTCCGACAAACTCGGCATACAAATCTACTCCGTCAACCATATCAAACACAACTCCATTAAGCGAAGGCGCATTCGTTCCGTCCGAAGATGTCAGCAAATTGTCCGTCATACTCTCAGCAGTATCGCCGTAAACATTGTCTCCGTTCCATACGAAGTGATTAGCGTCTGACACATAGTCTTTTGCATAAAATGCAATTACCTCGTTCAATAATTCACGGTCAAAGTAATACAAATAACTCTCTGCATTTGCACGGGATTTGTAAAGCCAATATTCGCCCGTCCTAACTTCGCTGTTGCCTGCAATCAAGTGATGCTGATTAAAGTCTCCTACGTCGTTGAGTGTAAGTACAGTAACGGCTTTATCAAATTCTTTGCTACTAGCAAACTCAAGCGCTTCCGTAAATGTTGCAAACGAATAATCATTTTGGTCAAATGAAACCTTATACCATTTTGAAATCTTCAATTCCGAGCAAATTAATTTATCCGCATTGTAGGTAGGCGCAACAGTGTCAATTTCGATAACGTAAGTTGTCGTGTTATTCGCCAAGTCCGACAATACAAATGTATAAACGCCGTCCTCTGACAACACTGTATTTTTTTCATAGGCTTGTCCATTTACAGTAGCAAAATTATCCGTTCCGTCCCAAGTGAAATATACTTTTGTATTAGTTACACTATCGCTTAGTACAGGTATATAATTTGCATATAATTGTCCCGTTGGCGCAGCTGTATCTATGTAGGCTATAAACGTACTGCGATTATTTGCAAGGTCGCACAAAGCGACTGTATACATTCCGTCTGCCGTAAAGGTCTGACCACTTTTTAGTGGCTTAAATCCACTATTATTAAATGAATATTCGCCTGTTACTCCTGCTTCGGTAAACTTGAATGTAAGTGGCTTTTGCGTATATCCACCATTCTCAAGTTCTCTCCCATCTGTTTGCCAAATACCTTGTGGGGCAAGTTTATCTATTACAACGGTAAACGTGCTTTCATTCCCTGCTCTGTCATTCAATATAAGATTGTAAACAGTTTCCGTACCTTCAGCCGTAACAAGTTCTTTGCCCTTATCACTTGAATATGATATAAATTCGGTATTGTTCCCTGCTTGTATTGTTGCGCCTGTATGGGCGCTATTTACTATCGCTGTATCATCTGAAAACGTTACCGTCTTATCGGTGTTAAAGTACAGTGTTGAGCCGCTCTCATAGTAAATTCCATCAATTGCTATCGTAGGCTTTTGTTTGACAACGTGATAAGTAAATCCACCCACAATACCTGTTGAACTTGTGACGGTAATTGTGTGGCTACCAGCATTATAAGAATCGTTAATTACAATATCAGTATTTAATGCGTGGTCTGATGAAACTCTACCCGATGACGTTGTACACTCAATTCTTAAAATGTCATTTAGATTCAAGTAAATATCCGTATCGTAACTTGCCGATGTCGAAAACGATTTACTAAATTCTTTCGTTCCGTTCCTATATATTTCGACAAGTGGGGGTTGCGTTTCAAGGTACACAGACGTGGTCTCAGAACGATTGCCAACCTTATCAACAGCATAGAAGTAGTACCAACCGTCGCCCGCATTTACAGGAATAATTGAGCCTGATGAATAAGGCGTATAAATGCCACTGATAGGCGACTTATAATAAAGGCTATTTATTCCACTTTCTGTATCTGTAGCTATATAATAGAACGTGGAACTGATATAACTTCCATCTGCAACTGTTGTGCCGTTTGCATAAATCGTGCCTATGGGCGATGTTCCGTCGTAGTATATCGAAACAGTATCGCTCGTCTTGCCAAAAAGATCTTGTGAATAAGCATAATACCAACCATTTGCCGTTCCTATCGTATACGTTTTACTTGTGGTAGAAACATACTCGCCACTAGTCGGAGTCTTATAATATATTTTAGAAAAGAAATCCCCGTCTGCCGTAAATTTTACTCGTTGATTAGTACTGCTTCCACTTGCCACTTGGCTTCCGCTTGTATCAGTTATTGAGATAGTTGGAACAGATTTTCTGATTTGGATTTTACCTCTTATTGTTGAATGCGCTTCATAGCATTCCCAACCGCAATAGAATAAGAATCCGTTTTCAGGCACCATATATTGATTATCTGTCCACAGATATACCCTTTGAATTGTTATCGTATAATCCCCATCAGGCAAATTTACAAGATGCCTTCCAAAAAAACTCGGCGACAATCGTATTAAATCTTCATCAGTACTTTCTTTCCAAACATATTGTTCGCCGTTAAGGTATGAATCAAAGTAATAATTACAGTATTCAAAATTATAATCCTCCTCAAATGTGCCAAAATATTCTACAGAAAAGACAGTATCTCCCGCGCTGTTTTGAATACCAAAGTAATAATCCGTATCAATATATGCGTAAGATCGAGACGATACTTGCAATGGTGTGGCACTATTAAAATCAATATAAAAAGAATTTCCATTCAATTTTACTGTATTTGTATTTGTTGTCGTACCTGTTGCATTATCATTCGTAGAATAAAACTTAATACCTGTATTAACCGATTTGCTCTCGGTAAAATCCACATCCACATATTTCGTGTGGCTTACCTCTTCTGTACCGGTAAAAGTTTGTGTTGATACTATGTCTGTTGACGCTGATGCCTTTTCGGTATTCAATGTCCCAACAATGCAACAAAGCAAAACTGAAACAATAATTAGCAATGCGCCAATAAATATTTTTGATTTTATCTTTGTTTTCAAATGTTCCCTCCTTTTACTTTTTTTCAACTCGGATTTCTCCGTTTTGTGTCTCTTCAAGTCGAGCAATCGCATTTTGAATTCCACTTATATGCTCGATGTCATTGACACGTTCTGCTATCTGTTTCAATTGCGTAATAGCCTTATCGTATTGACGAGACTGCACTTTCATAAATAAGTCTCCCAATTCCTGTTCTGTAGCTATTCCTTGCACCCCATTTGCGACAATCATTTGTAATTTTTCAGTTATACTTGCTTGTCTACGTCGCTCTGCGATTTGCTCTCTAACAGATCCACCGCTATTGCTCTTACGACGTGTAGCACTTACAATAGCATTTCGTGCTTTCATATCGTAGAATGCTGCCGCCTCATCAAAGTATCTACCAACTAAAAGTTCTTGTTCGCTCATCTTCAAATCGTAAAATTTACTTTGGTAACTCGGCGTAAACTTTGCTTTTATAGGCTGATAACCAAACACTGTTACAATCGCATTACCCATATTGCCTTTACTGTTGAGTTGTTGCAACTCTGACGGATATATCAGCGGACGTTCTTTCACACTTGTGTTTGAGTTGACGTCATCTGCACGAACAGTATTAAAACCTACCGAGCGTTGAACAATACTGTAATTACCGCACCTCTTGGAAAACTCTTCTATCGTTTTATAATCAGTTGTACCTATAAAGATTTGCGTATTACAGTTACTCTTGATAATATCTGCCGATTTCTCATCATAAACTTTTGCAAGTTGGGCATAACTCTGAACTACAAGGTTGAGCCAAATGTTTCGGCTACGTCCGACCGTAATCATTTGTTCCAACTTATGTATCTGCGGAAGTTGTCCAAACTCGTCCAAGATGAAATAGACTGGTCTTGGCAATGACAACGTAGGATAATCATTTGCCTTGCGCACCAACTCTTTGTACGCTTGCAATATGACCATCGCTGCTAACGTGTGTCTGGTCTCTTTTTCATCAGGTATTTGCAAGAACAATGCAATCGGTTTTTCTCCCATCTCAGCAAATTCAATTTCGTTCTGGCTAGTCAAAGCGCAAAGCGATAGATCTGCGAACATTGAGAGCTTGTCAAACGTACTCGAAAGATAACTACCTCTCGTTTTATCCGAGCTATCCAACACTTGCTTTGAAAGTGACACTGCTTTTGACAACGGACTTCTCCCTTTAAAGTAGTTAAGCAATTCTGTACACTCATCGTCTGTGCTAGTTGCAACTTTCATCAACGAATAGAAGTTGTATTTTTCTTTCGTCATGTTCAGTTCTGGGTTTGCGCAATCTTCGAGCATAGCAAGAGCGATTGCAAGTACAAAGTTTCTTGCGCCACCCTCCCACATAGGCTCGTTCTTGTTTGTGATTGGACAAAGGACCGTTATAATATCATGCAAATCTTCATATACAATGTCACTGAGTTGCTGTTTCTTTACTTGAACTGCTGCGTCCTTATCTTTGGGATTGTAATACTCTTTCCCTTCGAACTCGTACGTCCCCCTGTCCTCGTGAATAATTACTTCCTTTTCTAAGTTCAACATTCGGGTATAGTTTAGGTATGCGCTTTCCATTGGATTCCATCTAACCGAGTTATATGGGTTACGCAAGTCCAAAATCTTTACGGTGTATCCCTCGCCCTTGAGCTTTTTTGCATGCATTTGATACAGTTCGCCTTTTGGATCGGATATTATCATTGACGGCTTCGTCTTGCTTGTTGCAAGTATTTGGATTGTTGGATTAACAAACGTCGTTGTCTTACCACTACCAGTAGTACCTATTGCCAATGCGTGCGTAGATGGCGAAAAAGTGACTTTAAGTCTTTGCTTTTCTTCATACGCAATTATAGGTATTCCCTTGACCTCTGTGTTTGGTAATTCGTCATAGTAAACCGTTTGAAAGTTCTTTGCAATTTCCGTTTCCGTCTCAAATCGTGCTTGTTCAAGATTCGCTGCAATATGCTTGTCTCGTTCCTTGCCCTTAATGATATTTTTGGAATTGAATATCCAATAATGCGTGTAGTAGTAATACAACGCAAAGAATAGGAATAATCCACAAAGCACTCCCGAATACAAGAACGTTTTGCCGTCAAAGAGCAAGCGAGCCGAAATCTTGAGATGAAATCCCGCCGCAATAAAGCAGTTAATCGAAAATCCAAAAACATAACTACTTAAAATTACTCCCCCTAAAATCAAAAACCATTTCAAAATACTTTTTCGCCTATTCGAAAGCATTAAAAATAACTGCCTTACTTTTCCCTTTACCCAATTTCTCATTCGGCTTCTATCTCTCCTTCCTCAACTAATCTTTCATAATTTGCTTTTGCTAACCGACGTCTATACTCTTCAAAGCAATTTATAGCTTCATCATCAACGTCTGCGACTATCCGCAATGATTTTCCTAACAGATAGCTCCTGTATTTTTTTGCTATATGTTTTTTTGCTAATTCAGTCTTACATCTCTTTACCTCCCTATCGTCTTTTTGTTTTATATGCAATGCGAACTTTATGACTTTGTCGCCAAGTCGCCTGTATATATCCGTAATGTATTTTTCACTTATTAGATACTTGCTCGGATTATCTATTTTTTGCTCTTCACAAATACGCCTTCTATTAGCGTCAAATCTCGCTAAATCCGTGCAAAACGTGTCAAAATCAATCTTCAAGTTTGGATTGTTCTTGATAATGAAATTGACAATATCATTTACTTGCGGACGAAGTTTGTCCATATTTTTACTTCCGTAACTGACACGGCCGTCTAATGGCAATGCTCGATATAATGCTAGCAATCTTTTCTTCAATTCTCTTTCATAGTCATTTAGTCCTTGCAAATGAAACAGTGTATCGTGAACGGACTCGGTTAGGTTACGACGGCTACGCTTTAAGTCAAAGTTGGCATCTGTCAATCGTTCTTCAATCTTCATGCGGAACATACTAAGTTCCTCTTGTCCTATCGTGCCGTATCGATAACGTTTCGTTGCCCCATTTTCCTTAGTGAATAGCGGTTCTTTCTCGAAGAAACCTAAATGTATGTGTTGGTTATCTGTGTTTTCGTGTAACCCTGCATACCAAATTACATTGTCAGTTGAGATTCCTATACTGCGAAAGAAATTCGGCAATTCAGCGTTCAATAATTCCAAGGCATCTTTATAGGATGTCATATACTTGCCACCGAAATCTTCTGTAAAACTAATTACAGCGTGCCATATATTGCTGTCAGTTGACCGAAGCATAGCTCGTAAATCTCGTATCGCTCTTTTTGTGAGTAATCCATTTGCTCCAAATAATCCGCTACTCTTTTCTTCGTTGCCTGCATATCCGAGAAAATCCCCCTCATCTATTCCCTCATTGACATATTTGAGTATGTCATAATGTTGCCGACAAGCATAAAACTGCCGTTCCGCAATATATCTCGGTTTCATAGAAAAACGATTCATTGTGTCATTATTCGGAGCATACCCCATAATTACTACGACATTGGGATTGCCCATAGATTATTTGTTTAATATACCCGGTATATCTTCCGAATCGCCGTCATCTTCTTCGTCATCAAGCCACAAATCGTCAAGCAATTCTGTCAAAAGTTCGACAAATCTTTTTGGCACATCGTCCATATACCCTATCTCTATCTGCGTTCTTGTAATAGGCTCGTCCGTTGCAATAGCCAAAAGAATGTTATATATGCAAGATGACATCTTCTCTGACATTTTGAGATGAGCCAACAAGCCTTCAACGTGCTTCTTATTGTAATCTTGCATACCCGAAATCATCTCTTTGAGTTGTTTGAGCATTACAGCAATATCGTCCTTGTTATTGCACGTTGGTATAATTGCGCTTGCTCCGACAGGTGAATCTGGCGGTGGCGTAAGATCTTTCATCTTATCTTTAATTCCACGTTCCAAGAGTTCGACAATCAACTGATTCTTCGTCTGATAGCGATTTTTACTCAACTTAAAAATCGTGTTCAAGCTCTCAATGAGCTTCGTGTCGTAAATCCTTACTGTTAGTTTGGTTTCAAATTGTTTCATATATATTCTCCTTTATTTAAAATATTATTTTTTTTAGTGATTCAAAAAAGTTGCGAATTACGCTTTGTAACTGCTCTTGCTTGTATCCGTGTACCGACATAAGGTAACGAATTGATTTATCATCACGGAAAAGGTCGTAAAGTATCTTTCCGTGTTCTACTGGTACTTTTACAATCTGGTTATGAATTAGATCTTCATATCCTTGCTCTTCCAAGACATCTTCAAAAACATAGATAAACTCTGAGTCCATTACTACAAGCTCGTTCTCAATTCTTCCGCGATATGCTTTTCGCATTTTAGCAATGTGCTTTTGAAAATTGATTCTTCCGCGAGTTTGTAAAATAAGTTTACCTAACTTTTCATTGACGGGAACATACATTTCCATATCCCCTATTACTGCATTTATGTATTCCATTTCTACCTCCTGACGGGAATTATTTTTGTACCCCTCACCTATTAGAGAAAAATTGGGGGTTTCTCAAGTAGTTTTTCGAAAAAAAGTTTAAATTTTTTTTAAAATCTTTCTTAATCGAGCGTAAAGGTGCTCCATTCTATCTGATATTGCTTGATCAGATACCCCTTCTTCTTTTGCAATTTCTGCCTGAGACATATTCGAAACAAAAATTTTATGTATCGTCTTTCGTTGTATATCTGTTAGCTTTGGTAGTGCCGCCCTCATCTTACGTATCAAAACTGATCTCGCCGCTTGCTCTTCTCTTTCAATTAATATCTTTTCTATGTCTGCATTCTCATCTACGAAGTCATGACCTGCGTCTGTAATCTTATCAAGCGAAGTTGTATAATAACTTTCATACGCATTACTACGCCACTCTTCTTGCAAACTATCTCGATATTGCATTGCTATCTCTTCCGAGACTTCTACCGAAATTTTTTTACCACTCGCATTTTCTAAATAAATTTTTGCCATTTGGAAATACCTCCGATTTTTTTGTTTTTGATTTCGAAAATCGCAATCGGTAAGTATTAGCCACAAAAAATCCTTGTTTATGGAAGAAATTCGGTGTAAATTGCAACTAAAATAAAAAAATACCCGATTGCGTGGATAACTCCAAACAATCGGGTATAACTGCAACAACAAAAGAAGCCTGTCAAATAGAATAAACCCTAAGCAGGAATTATCTATCTGTCAGACTCCTCTTGACCTATCTCATCAAGTCCAATCTCATAACAAGATGTTAGCGACGGCGTTCAACGGAATCCCGTCGCCCAAAATATTCATTTGTAATTTTCTAATTTAAGCGTTTGCTCTCACTAGCTTGTCCTTTTGTGGTTGTAATGGCTTGTCACTTATATGTAAATTATCATTTTCTATTATTACATAAGCAAACTTACCACACTTCGGGCATTCGAGTTCAACTTTTGTTCCCGACTCACCCTTGCAGAGCCTTTTGCCACAATTTGGGCACATAGCGTACTTCATACTAATAAACCTCCATTTCCCCCAAAACAAGCATCTTTGAATTTAATATACCACTATGTTACGGTTGGGGATTCCTATAACGCAGTACATCAAATGCTCGTCCAATATATATATCTTGTTGCAATGGGGCTGTATGCAACTTAATATTTAATTAATCTTGCTTTACATTTTTCGTTGCAACTACTCTGAATCCAAATTCTTCTTTTGAATTTTTCAATTCAGTTACAACTATCTCTGCATCGCATTTATCACATATAAAATGATTTTCAGTTTCTTCCAAATTAACTTGTTTTTGCAATTCCCCACAAAGTGGGCAATATAAATCTCTTCTCATATAAATACCTCCTTATTCTTCTTTTGTAAATATATGAACATTTGTTCGTATTGATATGATAGCATAAGGCTTGGAGCTGTGTCAATAGTTTTTATATGCTAATATATAAAAAAAACCTGTTATTGAGTTGAAGCTCAATAGCAGGTTTTAATCCTCTTAATATTTATCTCGGCCTTCTCCATTTTCACCAGGCGAACCACCCCATCTTTTACTAGAATCGTGAGCCCCTGAATCTCCTACAGCTCCACCGTCACCACCATATCCTTTTATACCAGTGGTATACGATGCGACATATTTTGCACCATCAGAATCATATACACTACACATCGAATTTTCTCTAGTGAATGGAACTTTTTCTACTGCCAATCCTGATTCGCCACTTGTTCCTGCATTTCCGCCATTGCCACCATTGCCGCCGAAACCTTCTTGACCAGAAGTCTGTGTGTCTGGACCGCCTTTGCCACCAGTACCGCCATTACCTCCATTACCGCCTACGCCGCCTGCGCCGGCATCTCCATGACGGAATGCAACTGATGATCTGTTAACTATACTAACTGGTTGGTTGGCAACTACGGCTTTACCGCCATCACCGCCTTTACCGCCATTGCCACCATTGCCGCCTTTGCCGCCTGTACCGCCATTACCTGCATCATCACTATTTTTGTCGCTACTTCCAAAGCCACCACGATTAGTGGTTGCTGCACCATTGCCGCCGGTACCACCTTGTCCGCCATTGCCACCATTGCCGCCTTTGCCGCCTGCACCACCACCTGCTGAAAATGATGAAGCGTCAATAACTAATGTATTACATTCTATAGCGGCTCCACCATCGCCGCCATTTGTACCATTAGTTCCATCTGTACCATCGCCGCCTGTTTTACCATGGGCATGGCTCAAATAGCTACCTTTATAATTTACTCCATCGTCTCCTTTTTCTCCAGGATTACCGTCAGATCCATTTGAGCCATTTCCACCTTTTCCACCACCAGCGCCAAAAAACCTTACATTATTAATTCTAAGGTTATTACATTTTATAGCGATACCACCTTTTCCTCCACTACTATCACTATCTTTGCCCAATATTCTCACAAGGTCTCCATTCCTTATCTCTATATCACCTTGTGAATAAATAGCAGCATTATTTGTGCTAGTTGAAGAAATTTCTCCTTCTTTCTTAAAGTTTAAAAGCGTTTTCGAATAAGAATTAATACTAATATATCCACTTATAGCTACGTTATCAAGATTAATACATAAGTCAGAAGTTCTACTTGAAACTATGATTTTGGTATTTTTCTTATTTGACAAGCCTTCTCCTGTAATTGTTACTTCCAACATATTACTTGGAATTTCTATATCACAATTATCAAATTTACTTAAACTTAAATAAGCCTGATTCGTGTTATTTTTATATTTATTCCAATAATTATATTGATTACCATCGATAGTTCTGTTAAATCCCGTAATATCTTCACTAAGAACAAATCTTACATCTTTAGCAGTAATTTCCTGATTTTTATCAGTATTATAATGAATGTAAATAAAGTATTCAACATGAATTTTTTCTGGTTTTACAAAACATAACATTTCCGTCAAATCAATGCTCTTGTTATTTGCATTATTATTGTAACTATATGACTTTTTACCAATCTCTTGACCTTGATAATATAATGTTACATCTGCTTTTTCTAAGTATTGCACATTAGACATATTAACAAGAGTGGAACTACTTGTTTCACTAATGCTTGCGGATATGACTAAGCCATGATTAACTTTAATTTCATACACTTGCTCTTGATTGTCTATCCTGACTTTAATATAGAATAATTCATCTATAACGGCAGATGTTGTAAAACCAAAATCATATAAATATACTTTTCCTTCGCTCGCTTTCGTTGTATAAATCAACTCATTACCGATTTGAGTACATTCATTTTTCCCATCAAAATTAAACCAATCTGTTCTACCAGCATGGAAAATAATTTGCACATCACCGTAGTAATATTTCGGGCTATATTCAACCATAAACGATATTTTGCTAGATTGTTTCATAGATGTAGGCACTGCCTCTTCATTGGTTTTGGTCATCTCAAAACTATCTATACTTGTATCTTCTACAGTAAAATACGAATACTCAGAAGTAATTCCATTGTGCGCAACTGCTAAAATCACGATCTCTGTACCGACATAATCTCCGCCTTCTCTAAGTCTATATAAAGCACTTCCATCTGGATTGCTGCTAATATAATAACCATCTTCATCTTCTTTTAAAGAACTATCATCAATGGCTTCATAGCCAGAAATGATTCTATACTTAATATTCTTATCATTAACAGCAGCTGGTGATATATTTGATAAGATACATTGTACCGTACGTCCGGCTTCAAATTTCCTGTTTTCTGCCTGATACCTAATATCAATACTTTCGACAGCAACTTTTATATGTAAATTAATAGAAGCACTAACTCCATTTATAGAACCTGATAAAGTTACTATTTCTTCCTTTTGCGGGTTAGCAATTATTCTTATCATAATACTATTATCATCAACTTCATAAGTTAAAAAGTTCTTCGCCAAACTGTCTACTTCCCATGCATAATTCAAGTCAGTCGCAAACGCTTGAGGCTCCAATACAAAGTTATATGTATTTCCCACATACATAGCATTAGTTGGATAATTGTTTTGCTCTCTGATTACTGCTTTCTTAACTTCAACTGGTACAACTTTAAATATTACCGTCCTTTCACACTTTCCTGCATAAAATACAACTTTGAATTGTTTCGATTCTCCATTGTCTTTTGTAGTTTTATTAAGTGGGAACAATTTCAATAATAATTTTCCATTGTTCAACTGATCGTAAGATACTATTTCTTCGTGTTCCGAAATAATATACTTAATTTTAGTTTCAGTAGTATTTATCGGCAGCAAATTAATTATCAAATCACTTCTATCACTACCTAATTTACTATTTGGCGTGATATTAAATACCAAATCGCCATTTGATAATGTTTCTACATACTTACAAAAGTTCTTACTAACCTTGTCAACTTCAATTTCAATGTTATTAACTGGAATAGCTATATCATATGTTTTTATTCTCTCTAATCCGTCCTCTGTTGTTGCTTTAATTGAAAATGCTCCACCATTAGCCGTAGAATCAATGCTCAAATATTGTGCTGATAATATTTCAAACATTTTTGTCTCAATATAAATCCCGTCTACTGAATTCGGCATTGAGAAATCTACTAAACCATGATCGAGTTCATCGTAGAATCTATATTGAATTAATTGACTACTACCTAGATTGATTAACAATGGATTAACATAAAAATCAAATGGTATTTGAGGATAAACGACATTTATACTTAATTTGTTATCCATCATAATCCCATCAATAGAAACCTCTATTTCATATACACCTGTTTCTGCCATAAAATCTACACATATGACATTGTCAGTATAAAAACTCAATGGCGCTTCATCATCTACTATATTCGATTCAATAAACTTGAATTGTGCATTCTTAGGCGATACTTCTATATGCTCCGTTAAATCTATAATATCGCCAGGATTTACTGTCAAAATATTTCCAGTTGAAAATGCGACGCTAATGGGTTTAATTACTTCTACTGTAAATCTTAGCGCATTGCTTTCCACTCCGTCAGCAACCGCAATGACCGAGAATTCATATCCTTCTGGGCAACCGCGCTTTAATGTTATTTCATCATTTTCTATTATGACAAATTCTTCATCATATTTATAACTTACATTTTGATATGTAGCATTGCTAGGCAATATGGTTGAAGCCAACTTGATTGTTTCACCATATGTAATTATATTTTTCTCTGACTGAATAGTAACTTTTTGCACGTCGTTTTTCACAATTTTGAATGCATGCGTGAATGTCTTGCCGTCCGCATTTACCGCAATTGTAACATCTGCGCCAATTTTAGCCGTGTTATCTATACTAATTGTACCACTTTCCGCTTCCATATCAGCATATTGCCCACCTGTCACTACATCATAATTTAATTTAATAGGAGTAGCATTTGAAGGTGAAAACGTTGCTTTAAATTTATATTCTTCACCTTGGCGGACTTCATTAGGACTTCCTGTAAAATCTACATCTTTAACTTCTACGTATTCTTTCATCAATGAAGGATATTTATATCCACTCATAAAAAGCCAATTATTATCGAAGTTAGTCCAATTATATTGATTACGATTACGCATCAAAGATAATGTCGATTCTTTGACGTTTACGGCTTGTCCAGAATTAAATGCTATTGCCTCCAAACCTGTATCGGATGAAAATAAAACATTCTCTACCGTACCATTCCAATTATCGCCACAAATTGCAGCCTTTGCAATGCCGCTAATCTCTCCAATATTATAGCATTGATTTATTGATGATTCATAATTTGCTCCATCTCCATTGCCCGCAATTCCGGCAACATATGTACCACCTGTAACTTTACCTGAATTATAACATTGAGATATTGTTTTTAAGTTACTACCACATATTCCACCAGTATACATACCAGAATCGGAATTTTCTACAATGCCTTTATTTGAACATTGCTCTACAGTACCACTATTGCTTCCTACAATTCCGCCTACGCCTTCGCCGTTACCAACTACTTTTGCATTATTTGTGCAACCGTCAATTACTCCCAAATTTGCTCCAGCAATAGCACCAACTTGTGATTTTCCCGATATTTGTCCGTCATCAATAATTACATTTTTAATTGTTCCTCTATTAATGCCAAACAATCCTAATCCAGAACTAGTTGAATTAAGACTTACATTTTTTATTTTATATCTTTGTCCATCGTAATTTCCCCTGAAATATTTCCCAATGCCAGTGAAATTAGATAATTCGGAAAGATCAATATCTTGCGTTTGTATATAATGCCCCGTTAAATTATTCCTAATTTTAGCAAAATCCTCAGCTGATTCAATTAGTATAGCCGAATCAGTATTACTAGCCAACAAAGTATTGTCAGTATCAGTATTTAATCCTAACCAATTGCTACCATTTATAGATAATAGACACACCATGCCTATAACAATAACTAAAGCAATAGTTACACACATCATTTTTCTTCTTAACGTAGACATTATATTTCTCCTTTTAGTCTAGTCTACCCAATATGGAAAGACAATTTCTCCTATTTCTTCTGCAGTGCATTTCGCTATAACATGCGCACTCTGTCCACTCTGAATAGTATCGTAAACGAATTCAACAACCATTTTATTGACATCATTATACATTGTATAGCTAAAGCTCATATTTTCGATTGGCAGATCCTTCTCACCAAGAAAATCCTCTATATTTGCATTATTAACCTCAAATATGATTTTGACAGCATCCTCCAACTCTTCGTATGCCATATCATTAAAATAATCATAATTATAATTATAATTAAAAATATTATTTGTTCCATCTGAAATCAACGTCATAAACGAAGTTATATCGGAATCATAATTTCGAATTGATTCGCCATTGGAATCAGTATATTTCATATAGATAGTATCATTTTTGAAATATACTTCTTGAAAATTATTCATATCACAATTAAAATCGTTGAAATAGATGGTATTAATCTCCAACTTTCCTATATTATCTTCTAGCAAAACGTAACTTTTGTTATATCTTACTATTTCTTCGGAATTAGATAATACCACTATTTCATTCTGCACGCTTAATGGCCTGAAATTGCTCCATTCATTATGTATACTATCATCTAATGTCTCAACCATAGCTCTAGCATCAACTTCCGAATATTCCTTCGAACAACCTGCGAAAATTACAACAAATATTAATATAAAAATAATTAATATACTTACTTTCTTTTTCATATATACTCCTTTAAAAATAATTTATTCTATTTGATTGTGGCAATTCTATTCCTTGCTCTTCGCAATACGAGATAAACGACTTTGGAATTTCAAAGGCAAAATCATTATTTATCTCTAATACCTCTAGTATTTGAGGCTGATTGACTCTTCTCCTTTTGGTTTCCGTCCAATCCATATGGATAGGATAATACTCAATTGAGTTGAGCTTATTCTCTTTCAATACCATCCTCGCTGACTTCGCTCTAAAACTTTTTGGTTTCGTCGCTTCGTTCAAGTTTATTGGATTTTTTACATACACTTCAATATTTCCGTTCTTCAACTCTTTAAGTCTTAATCTACCGACAAAGCGAGAAAACAACAATCTGCTATCCATATAATAATCAGTTTCTATTTGCACCCATTTGCCTTCTTCTTCGGTATACTCATAAATCATATCCCTTCCAAGATAGATTGTAATATCGTCTTCTTTTTTATATACCGCCATTGAGCGTCCATTGAATTTCTCATACCATACTTCGTACTTTGTTTGTCTACCGCTAATAAACCATATAACTATACCTACAAATAAACAAATAACAAAAATCCCCCATCTATTGCCTTCGCCATTACTCCTATTAGGAGAATTCGTCGCCATCAAAACAATAGACGTAATTAAACATACCAAAGATATTAAAAAGAACGGGACTGTTACAATCAATCTTTGTATTAATGCCTTATGTTCAGGATAGAAGATTCCATGTAACGTATTTATGTCTTTATAGGTATTTTTTACTAATTCTACAGCTTTCGTGTCGCCTTTGATAATTTCGTCCGTCAAATCGAACTTTTCGGGCAATTCTTCGCCAGTCTCACGATTGGTATTTTCGTAAAATATATCTAGGTAAAGATTTAGTTCATCTTCTACTTTTTCTTTTAATTTCCCCAATCTTAGATAACGCCTCCCAAAACTCTCTTTGCTATTTTCAATGTGTCCTGAACAAAATCCACATCCGCCTCATTGTATGGTTGCACTATCTCGTTTATAATAATCGCCGTTCCACACGATATTGCTTGTTTGTTAGTGGTTACTATATCAATGTACAGCCTATCATTATAATTGCAACCTAATTCGGCATAGTTTAACTCTATTAATTTTTCAATATTATTCCCTGCTTGTATTATAAATTCATTGCTTTCGTATACTATTTCTCCATTTTTATTATCTCTTCTTATAACAACTTTTGCATTTTCGGCTCTGTATCCTGCATTATTTATATTTAAAGCTATAGATTCTTTGCCCGCTTTTAAATGTTGAACAATATTGAGTTCTATGTTTGCATAGTCTACTTGTATTTGCGTATAATCATTTGCACCATTGCCATCATTAATTAAATCTAGTTTCAAATCAATAACACTAGGGATAGATTGACATGTCCAAATTATTTTAATTAACCTTTCTTCGTTAGGTAACAATGCTTGATTCAAAACAACATTTTGCTCCTCGTTATTGATTAGTGCTTTAAACTCATTAATATTTGTGCATCCCTTATTCTTTATGAAACAATATATTTCATTGTCTCCTAACTTAACAAAATCTAACATAAACGCCTCATCTAAACCAAGATCAGCCTTTAATTCACAAGATTCTGATTTAATTTCTCCTATTGATATATTTTGATTCGATGAGTACTCATAAGTTACACCTACTATTTCTATTTTTGAATCAACAACGCAGCCATTTATAGCAATATAATTATTGTTATTATCCAAATAAATTCCATTAGTCCAAGAATCTTTCTCTCTGTCAAATTGCGCTAAATATAATTCCCTACTATCGTCAGCTGCTATCGTATAGATTATTCTGCTATCAACATCTTCTATGACCGAATAACTATCCATAAGATTCGAATCCTGAATAATAGTTTTTTCAGTATTGTTCTTAATGTCAAGCATTTTTATGCTTCTGTCTTGATAATAGAACATCACAGTTGAATTATTTACGTTACCAAATTGAGGTTCACATTGCATAGTCTGAGATACTTTCTCAACTGCTTTTAAACTGTTTTTCTTTCCATAATATATGGACAACTTATCTGTAGACTCTAAATCGTTGGCTTCATTAATTGAGACCGCTATATTTATTTCTCCTTCCATATATGTAGCATCAAACGAACTAATTGGCGAATCAGTTTCATAGATTACATAAGGCTGCATCCAATTACTGTTTATTCTCTCAGCGCAATATAACTTATTCCTACCAGTTGCACCAAATGGATTGTTGTCCGTATTGTTTAACCAAACTATTGCCATATTTTGCGAAGTCGAATTCTTTACAAATTTAGGCAACGTACTCATCGTATCCAGAGAATAGGCTTTTATTTCCTCAAATGAACCGGTTGTAGTATTAAATTGAGCAACTTTAATCTGAGATGAAGCAAAGACATCACCAATTGTAGATTCTCCATCAAACACATTCGTACTCTTGTGCCATACTACCATTGCAACATTGTCTATTACTTTCAACTCTGGATAATAGTCTGCCTTACCGTCATCAAGAACACTTCCCATTTTATCTCCATAAGAATAAACTAATTTGGTTTTATTATAGTTATCCCGCATATCATCTTTTTCTATCCATACACTTAACTTTTCATTATTGATATATACGCTTTGAGGGCGGGCATCCATATAAGTTCCATTATTATTGGAATTATCTGACAAGTATTTCATTTTTGCGCGTTCATTAACGACATTTTTCTCATCGACTATTTTCCAATCGATTTCATAACCCAATATGCCAACTAGAACACCGAATGATAAAAATATATCTAACCCATCTTCACCATTTAATATATTAATTAAGAAGTCAATTTCGCCCTTGCCGTATGCACCTATACTGCATATCTGCTTGATACCTACTCCTCCGCCAATACTTCCTCTAAATTTGACGATTAATTGAAGAACATGCTGAAGTTCTCTCAATTGTTCATAGTCATAGTCAAATTCAATAGCACCACCTAAACCATATGTCATATAGATTGGTATTGGCACTGGTCCTGCGGTAACAATATGGTACTTAGTGAAATCGACTCCACCTTCTAGTTCTAAATTGAATCCACCAGACAATATTCCATCTTTTCCTTTAACTTCGCCAGTAAAAACCTTATCAGAAATTTCAATATAACCTACTACATTCAAAGCTAAAGACATTTTCTTTTCTAGTTTTGGTAATGCTGCAATCATATCTTTATAATAAAATTTGTCAAAAGCTCCCCACAAAGATTTAGCCACTGACTGTTTCTTTGCCTTAGGATTAATGTTATCTCTTCTCATTTTATAACTATTTACAAAAGAAGTGAATTTCTTTTTGTTTTCGTTTTTTCTCGCTGCAGCCTCTTCCTTGGTTTCTTTTGGTTTTTTATCTTTTTTAAAATCCAACTTAACTCCTACAACCACCTGAAAACTACCTCTAATGTTGTCGTGAATAACTTCTAGTCCCGAGCCGCTTATATTAACTTTTCCAGCATTTATAGAAAGCTTTTCTTTCAACATTTTAAATATATCTATCTCACATGATCCCAAAAAATCAGTCTCCCCTAATTGTAGTTTTAAGGAATCGGAAAGACTAATTTTTATATATTCTTCAGCCGGCAAATCTGTTAATTCTACGACCGCAACCTTGATTTTCGTTTTTCTACTTCTTAATCCGCCTTTTTCGGTTACCAAATAAATATTATCATTTGCTTGAGAAATAGTTGATCTAACAGCTGGAGCCACTCCACGAGCATCCAAATCTTTTACAGGTAAATCTAAGAAATTGCCATCAGATGATGTGGCAATCAGCGTATCGCCATTATATAAATAATATGTATCGGCGCCATTTGCTTCTACAGAAATATCAATAGTATCTTCATATGCATCATCTTTATAAAACGAGTAGGACTGCTCCGCAACGTTTGCCTTTTCGCCTAGATAATCTAGAGTAACATTATAAATATCCATGTCGTCTGTTGGATTTTTTAAATAAATAGTCTTCTCTGTCTTACCTTCTTCATTTGCATAATAAACATCATAGAATTCTACATAAGGATTATATCCTTCTTTTTCTATTCGCAATTCGACTATTTCCTCTGTCAATTTCACAAAAATCTGTCCAGACACATCTGTAAATCGAGGAACTCCATCAATGACTATAACAGCTCCAGAAATTGCTTTATTTGTTTTACGATCCTTTACAGTAAATGTATGCCAAATTGGAACACTCTCGTATTCTGCCATTAAATTTATGCTTTCCGATGCTTTTCTTTGCTGATCTGCTATATATTCATCCTCTGATGTATATAATTTAATCCCTGCTCGTTCCAACACTTCTTCAGGTAAAACTTCTTGCACTTCGCTAGATGTTGCGACAGCGGTAATTTCTTTGCTCTCAGTCTTCTCATTTTGTTTAAGCAGACTAAATGAAGTAGGTATTAATGTTACGAGCATAATAACTAATAATACTGTTGCTATTGATTTTTTCATGGTTAACATATGTGTCTCCTGCATCTCCATCTTATTTTTTTATATTTTATTTTTACTCAAAATATTTACTACTATAAAAACTTACACCCATCATCATATTTGAATATCTTCTCTGAATTTTTTAGGATCTTTGGGCTCCTTCCACAACTATTCTATAACGATGACGACCAGTTACGACGTTATCACCCTCTATAGTCCAATTATCATGTGTAATGATATACACTCTCTCACCCTCTATACATTCTGAGAACATTATTAATCTTAATGGCGACTTTATCATAACTCCATAGTAATATTTATTTCAACCAACTTTACTTTGAACTTTGTCCATTTTATATGTATTTTTAGTTTTACAAACAATCCAAATAGCTTAATTAGCAATTTTGCTCAAAAAAATAAGCAATTAAAATTGATTTAATTGCTTATTTTTAACTTTTGCTACTTTTACCTAGTTTATTGTTTTATAACATTGCCATTTCCATCTAATAAAACAATAGATGTTACCTTCTCTATCCAATCATCGGAATCATGTTTATATCGCATTAATGCACACCAATACTTTTGTTCTCCATTTGTGCTACAAGATGTGGATATGGTCTTAAAAATATTTAAATCTGTCGTTGTATTGCGACTTTCAAGCGTCATATTGGAAATATATTCTTGAAACGTGTAAGATGAATAGAGTTCCACAACAACGGGTATCTTAGAATTGCCTATAGTAAAATCATTCTTCACTGTAGCCGTAACAATACCATCTTTTGCATTAATTGAAAGCGATAGTTTTGTATAAATACCTCTAGCGTTATCATTTTCCATCTCTTCGCTTTCGATAGTATCTGCTTGTGCAACGATAGGATTAAAATAAAAACAAAACAACATAAATGTTAATAGTATAGTAATTGAAATTAAAAAAATTACTTTCGATTTGCCTTTTGTTATCATAAACTAGTACTCTCCTAAAATGTTTATAAGTATTATAAACCTTTATCTATCACTTGTCAGTCTAGTAAACTTGTATATTCGTCCATATTACATTGTTTTTTATTATTTTTTACGACTTTTGCTTAAAAAACAAATAAGAGTAACGATAGCTCCTACTAATACCGCAACTAATAATACAAATAAACCTATATTCACTGATTGTGGCATTCTCCAATGTGCGGATTGTACTGTATCTATTCCTTTATTGGTAGTGAATAATGTAATAGATAATATAAATATTGACAAACCTGCAAAAATAGTAACAATGATTAGCATAATGATACTTAACTTTTTATGCTTTTTAGGTCGTTTCTCATCTTGCTGAATCTGCTCTTCTACTATTTCATCTTTACTTTTATTATCATTTTCTACACGTTGCGCTTCAAGCATTGTTGCGCAAGTTTCATTATCTTGCTCTACAAACTCATTTGCGCTTACATTAAATGTTTCACAAATCACTTTTATTCTAGCAAAATTAGGCTTACTAGTTCCTAACTCCCAAGATGAAACTGTTTGTTTTGCAACTCCCACTCTATAAGCAAATTCTTCTTGAGA
The DNA here is from genome assembly GCA_014799575.1 of Clostridiales bacterium. Lineage (GTDB taxonomy): Bacteria > Bacillota > Clostridia > Christensenellales > UBA3700 > RACS-045. The sequence continues at coordinate 186,140 of JAAVHS010000015.1, forward strand.
TAAACCGTTTTTCTTTCTTGTTTCTCTTATCTTGTCGCCTATGTAATTATCTTCCATTATTTCTCTCGCAAATTATTTTATTATATCAAGTTCATTTGATTTTGTCTTTAATCTTATGTTGTTATTATACTATAACTATAATGAATTTTCAAGAACTATCGTTAATTTATTTTGATAGTATAATCTTATCGACATTATCTTCCATTTTTCGACATCCAACATATATAATTATAAATATAAAACAATAATTTTACAAGCAACTTTACTCGACATCTTGTCAACTTTAGTTTACATTATGCCGATTTACACTTAACATCTTGTCAACTTTTGTTTACATTATGTAAACTTACACATAATGATTTGTCAACTTTACTTAACATTGTGTAAACTCACACGCAAAATCATGTTAACTTTACTTAACATTGCGTGATTTGTTATTAAAAAAATAAAATACACTTTATTGTTTGGTAGAATTAAATATTTTTCTTATTTGAACAAATTTTGAATATTACGGTTTAATTATAATAATTTCTAAACCTTGATTACGCGCATAATCTATTGTTGATTTAGTTCCCCCATATAGACCATTAAATAACGCTATCATTAGCGATGAATTGTTTACCATAAATCTATTTCTTTCCAACATACATTCAGGTCCAATATATGTATCAAATTTGCAACGGATTCCGTCTAATTGTTTTAGTAGTTCTCTATATCGTTCTCTATCTTTATATTGCCATATTTTATCTTGAGTTTTGCAAGGCAATGCGCCTATGATCTTTATGCCGCTATACTTTTTCTTTAATGCAAGAATTGTTTCCGCGCATATCATATCAAAACCAAGCGCCATTCCGCAAAGAAAGGTCCTGTACCCTCTCTCTATTACTTTTTCCAATTCCGTTCGCAATGTTTCTTTCATTACTTTGCAACGCTCATCTTCTTCATTAAACCGCCAAGGCAACTTCTGACTCCTATGCCCTGTAAAACATACCGCTCGCTCTTTCTCTATAATTTCACACATAAAAAATGCCGCCCTTTGCAGAACGGCACTGTAGATATACCGTCCACCGCAGTCGCCAAACCAAAAGCAGAATTCCCCAACGAGAAAATCAGCGCGATGTAGGTATAGTTCTACCTATAGCTCGCGTCGGGTACTTTTATATTCTACTTTTAGTTTGGCATATTGATTATATCAAATTACTATTTATGTGTCAATCAAAAGAGCCGTTCCTTACGGAATGGCCCTTCTGACACTCATTACTTATTCACATCTAATACCCCACTTGAAATCAAGTGATTCTTTACTTTTATAGGAAATACCTTTGCCAAGTCCATTAGTTCCTTTGTGGATATTTTGTTTTTCACAATGAATTCTATTATCCTTTCTTTAACTAAATCATTCAACTTTGTCTGTGTTCCCATATCCACAAATAGTTGTAGTATTTTATAAGCATTTACATTTGCTTTTGAGATTTGGCAACGCGCTTTTCTTAACACAAATTTTCTACCGCCAATCTCAATTTTCCTACACTTCATTTCGCCGTTGCTTGTCACAATTTCAACAACGTCAGGCATTTGCGACGTAACTGAAAATTCATTCTGCAATTTCACACCGCTATAAATTCCATAGACATTAGAACATACTTTTTGTTCATTACGTCATCAGACGTTATTGTAGGCAATCCTAAATCAGCCTTTTGTGGGATATAATATACCCCACTACTGAATTGCGCAAGTTCACCAACGGACTTTGACTTATTTATAAGACGAAACACATAAGCGCGCGTATATTCTGCAAACAACTCCAATATCTCGTTCGTAAATATGGGTTCATTGCTACTGAACTTCTTTTTCAATCTATTGGCAAACGAAACTTGACTTTTATCCATATTTACTCTTATCTTCTATTCATAGCCTTTTGCTCTTTCAAGTAATCGGCATATCTTTCGATTTGATCTTCCCTAAGGTCAATCATATCTTTTGCTGTTCCAAACGCTTGTGCATCCGCTACAATGAGTTCCGTTTCCTTGACTTTTATCTTAGAACCGTCGCTAGTCGCATTACGGCGAATATCTTTCATATACTCATCTTCCATTTTATAAAGCGCAACAACCGTGTCTTTCTTGATCGTCAACTTCAACAATGGATTTGCCGTATTCGGTCCAAAGACTACAAAGTACGTTGACTTCTTCTCTTTGCATTTATCCTTTGAGAGAGCGTAATCTCTAAGTCCGTCAAAGTACTTCTTCTGTTCTTTACTAAGAGTTGCGTAAGCCTCATCAAGCGTAAGACGTGGAGCAACTTCCTTTTTAGGCTTTGGCGCAGCTGCCACCTTAACTTCCTTGATTACCTGTTTTTCAACTACCTTTTCTACAGGCACTTCGACAACCTTTTCTACGACCTTCTCGACTTCGATAGGTACTTCCTTGACGACTTCCTTCTCGACTATCTTCTCTACCGGTACTTCAACAACTTTCTCCACTACCTTTTCGACAGGAACTTCAACAACCTTCTCTACGACTTGCGGTTGATTGTTTTGGTTGGCAGACAGCTCTAATATCTTTGCCATAAGCAATTCTTGGTTTTTCAACATCTGCTTTATTGTCTCGTCATTTTGTCCGCTTTGCGTTACTACTTTAAGTATAGTTTCATCGCTTATGTTTGAAGAAATCGGTTGTAACTTATTAACAAGTTTTTCCAACGTTTCTTCGCTTATGTTGGCGCTTGCGACTTCTCTTTCAGCGGGCATCTCAACAAGTTGTTGCATCAACTTCTCAACGCGCCTTTCCGTCTGCTCATTAAGTTTTCTCAATCGTTCTTCATTTTGTGCGTTCTGCTCCATCAGTTTCTGTACAAACACATCGTTGTTTGCAGTTTCCGAAGGTTTCTCGGCGAGTTGCTTCATAAGTTTCTCATTTTGGTCAATTAGCTTTTGCACCATCTCATCGTTTGTCGATGCTTGTTGCGGTAACATTTGTTGCATACCTGGGAGCATTGCCGTAACGGTCTCGGATATAAGTCCTCTCATATCATCTGCTGTTAAGCCTTGTTGATAAGCAAAACCGCCTTGAGCTCCCGCTCCGCCTGCATTTCCGCCCATCATACCCATGAGCATCATACGCATATTTTCATCGCGTTTTTTCTCGTCAAAATCAGCCTTATTGCGATTGTATTCGTCGAGATGATCTTCGTACTCTTCTTCCGCTTTATTGCGTCTTGACTTGGCAATCAACATCATTACAAACGATACCACTGCCATTACAATCAACACACACGCTATTGCAGTCCATATAGACATTGCCACGCCCAAGAATGCTCCTGCGTACATACTCTCCAACTTACTTGCTTTCTTGTTGAACTTCTTTCTCTCTCCGTCATACTTTGCAGTCTTTGATAAGAATACTATAATAAGTATTATGCTTATAAAACTTGCTATCAACTGCCACAATGGTATTTCTTTGAGTTTCTCTAATATCTCTTCAAGTGAGCCGCCAAATAAGCCTCCACCCTCATTATTGTTGGGGGGATTTTCGCCGCTTTGGTCTCCGCTGTTTGGATCTTTGTTATCGTCCTCATTAGGAGCATACGTAACTTCTTCCACAACGGAATTACTTGCGTCTATCATTGCATAGTTGCTATTGTTAAGTTTAGCGACTACTTTTGCTACTTCCACTCCGTCTGCAATTTCTGCAAGCGTAAGTTCATAGCCATCTTCGTCATAATACGTATACGTAAACTCTATATCGCTGTTTCCTCTAACACTCAACTTAGGCAAACCGCTTTCTTCATCTGTCGTCCAATTCAACCTATTTTGCGTTATAGTTGCCTTTTCAATCTTGACGGTAACAGTGTAACTATCCGTAGTTCCGTCTTCGTCATCCCAACAGAATATTTCTTCATCTTCAAGGCTAATTCTTATGGTGTATTCGCCCGCATCGGTCAAGTTGCCATCTAGTATTTCAAACTTGACACCCGTAGGCATTTCATCTCCGCTTCTCAAGAATTCTTCGATAGTATGCGGATTTCCGTCATAGGTAATTTTCTTGTTGGTATCGAATACAGGTTTTACAATAGATGCGCTCGATCCCGGTCGAAGTACCGTCTTTGGCTCGCCGTATATCTTGATATCGTCCTCGTAGCCATCTTTAGCGAACAACTCTTTGAAGTATGGAACGCCTGTTTCCATATCTCTAATACCATTTGCAAGAATATTGCCATCGCTGTCTTTATATCTGTAATCTACGTAGGATTTTACCCAATCGTCCAATACTGCCGTAGCGTTGGTATTATTACCTTGCCACTCCAAGTTTATCTCATAAGCCTTTACTCTTACCAAAGTGGAAGCCGCCGGCCAAACTCCGTCTTGCCAATCTATATTGTCATAATCTAACAAATCAAATACTACTGTGTACTCGCCCGCCTTGATTGCCTTGTAAGCGTCTCCGTCAAGTCCGTCAAAAGCGCTACCGTCTTTCGTGATGGTAATCGTCATATAATTTTCCCATCCCTCTTCGGTTATGCCAAACATTTGGGCGAAATCGTGTACTTCTCCGTCAAATACCGTCCAACTCTTGTCAAATACAGGAGTCGGCAATATCTTGACTGAAATGCTCCAATTCAATCTTGTCTGCAAAGAGCTTGGCATAACTACCGTCTCATAGTTGCTACCCAAGTCAGCGAGTGCGTATTGTATTGAATAATTACCCACTTTGCTCTGTGTACGTTCACCGCTATTATAAGAGATATAATCTTTCAAGATTTCGGGTACGTTGATAAGTCCGACGGTATATGATGCTTCTCTACCGCTTGCTCTAGTATACGGCAATGCTCCCGTATATTCCGTTTCTTCTCCGTCTCCAATTACGTATCCCCATACGATAGCCGACGCATCTACCTTGGCTTTTGCTATGCTCCAAGAAAGCGTAGTCGGGAAGTTGGGCGCATTGTAATTCTTGGTATCGTAAGAGAACGTAATACGCGCGGTATAGTCGTTGCCCGCATTGGTTTCTTCGTGACCTATTACGCTTATGCTCAAGCCGTTTATACTGTCCTTACCGACAAGCGTCAACGTATGCGCCGTATTATCATACGTCATCGGATCAATTTCATTGTTGCTTGCATCCAACCACTTGTTTTGGTCGAAATCATATGTAGCCGCAACGTTGCCGTGTGTATACTGCCATTTGAGTCCGCTCACGTCAAAGTCGGCTTTGATTATCTCGAAATTAAATTCCAAACATCCGCTGTCAATATAGTTATCCTCTGCTTTATCGCTATTAAGTACGACTTCTATTCTGTACTTACCCACTTCCGTAGGTTCGCCAATAATAGGACTAGTAGCTCCGTCCTTGTAGTAATGAAGCGTGATATCTTGCGCTCCTACTCCGCCATCGGCTTGAAGTATCTCTATACTAGGCGAGTATGCGCTACCTGTGTATGACAACTGTTTGTCTTGGATATTCTCGCCATTCCATTGCAATTCCAACTTGACAACGAATTTATCCTTACCAATGACGAACGTGTATTCTGCCGTATCGCCTGTCGATAACTTATAATTCCCGCTATACGCTGTCTTGAGCGTAGCCACTACCCTATACGTGGTCTCTTCTGTTACTTCATCAGGACTCGGCAACGTGGTAACTTGTTCGCTGCCTTTATAATAAGTATAGTCTACCATGTTCGCTTGTGGAAGATTGTTAAGCGTAGGCCACGTGTATTGAGTCACGTTTCCGTTGTTGTCATTCTTCCAACTTACGCTGATTGTCGCTTGGATTATCTTCCAACTTACAGAAAATTCGAAGTCATCGCCTATATAAGAAGTCTTATCACTCGCAATAGGTACGATATAATTATTCACGTAATCTGACGTTATACTAAACGTAACGGTCGTGGTATAGTCGCCCACGGGCGTTTTACTTCTGTCGCCTGTATACGTCGCTGTCAAACCTGCGGGCAATACGCCTTGCAATTCCATGCTTTGCGGAGATCCGTTGTATTCTAATTGTTTTACGCTAGGCCAACTCAATCCCGTCAAATTGTACTTCGCCTTATCTATGCGATAAGACAAAGTATATTGCTTGGTGTAAGTCTCGTAAGTGTTGTCTAAATTCGTTAAATGAACTGTGACTGAATATAGCGACGTACTAGCGTTTGTTGCGCTAATATTTCCGCTATATCCGCCCGTAGTACCACTCTTGGTCGTGTCTATCTTGACGCCGTGCGAAGCAAGTACGCTGTCGTCTATGCTAAACGTATACGGACTGCCTGTGTATACAACTGAATAATTCGTAGGATAGCCTATTGAAATACTATTGCACAACCAATCAATATCTGTGTCTTGTAGCGTAATACCTACTCCGCTGACGTGGAATACCAACGTCTTTGGCGTAGACAACGTGTAATTGCCGTTGGCATTACTACTGCTTGCGTTAGCCTTTTCGACGTATATCGTATAGTCGCCTTTGGCAATGCCCGTCGGCATTGTTATAGTAGTTGTCTTACCGCTTACTACTTTAATGGTATTGATTTCATCGTACTTTGTGCCTGTACCTATACTGTTATTTATATAATATATCTTTAATTCTATTGTATCATTAGTATATGAATCTTCCGTTATCGTTACGGTAGGTTGAACTCCGTAATTCCAAGTATTGTTGTTTGCATCGCAACTTATTGTGATGCCCAACGCTTTTGGATTTATTGTCACAGGCAATGAAAAACTATCCGTTCCACCGCTCGACCACACCATTGAGCTTTTCTCGACTAGCGAAAACGTGACGTAATAAGTACCCGCGTCTTTGACTTTCAATTTACCGTCTTTCAACTCTAATACGCCATCTTTTAACTCTAATATATTATTGTCTTTTTTGATATTATCGATTTTAACGTCATCGCTCAATCCGTTGATGGTAAATTCTTGCAGTTCGCCGTTATACGACAAAGTATTCGACCCTATGGTCGGCTTTGTCACGGGTTTTGCGGTAATCGAAAGGTCAGGCGTTGCTTTGCAAGTACCTTTCAATTCATAGTTATTGTTTGGGTTCATCGTCGCTGTGACGGTATACGTACCTACCGCAGTGGGATATTGGGTATATGTTTCGCCCGTTAAATTGTTTTTGTAAGTAATAGTAAACGTCGGCGCTCGATCTCCTGTATCGCTGTCGTATATCTTATTGGCGTCAGGGTCGTTGGCAACGACTATAGGCGTGACGGTATAACCTCCGCCGCTCGACGTAGGTTTTATCTCACATTCTATAGGTTTTTTCTTGATTGTAAATGTAAATTTTCGAGTTGTAGCGTCTTCACCTTTGCTTACATCGGGGTCGCCTTTGAACGTAAATTCCGGGTCTTCTTGTAATTTCTGGTCAGAAATCTTCGCCGTCACTGTATAAGTGCCGGCGTCTTTCATATCCGACGGATATGAAAGAGTTATGACGTCATTGTTAAACCACTTTTTCTGCTCTGCCGATATATTTGCGATTGTCTGAATGTCGCCGTTATATACGGATTCTACATCCGTCGGGCGCTCAGCGCCCAGAGAGCCAGCGCGAGCGCTGGCAGATTTTAGATTAAGATGAAACGCGGGCCGAACCGCGGCCGGCGGCGGTAAACTAACAAGCCGAACGCAGCCACGAATAGCTTACGCTATTCCCGGAAACGGTTGTTGATGTAGATCTTTGATTTGTCGATGTTTTCCACAAGCCATTGGCTGTGTCAGCATATCCTACTTCTGCAAAACTAGGCAACCATAGCCTATCGTTTCCCCATGCTAAATAAGAATCTGTATTTACCGTAGTACACGTGTAATAAATACGCGGACTGTTAGCCGTCGTATACTGATACATATTCTCCGTTATCGGCGCTCCCAAACAATCATTGTTTGCGTCATAAGAATATGACGAATGTAGAGCTTGTTTCTTTGCGCTCTCTTTTTCATTATTCTTTTGATAAGGCGTATTGTTAGGTATTTCTATGAAATCTGTCAAACTTCCCTTCATTCCGGGAGTTGTATTGGGCACTGTGAATTTTGCGTAAGTACTGCTTACTTGCTGCTGAATGTTTTCCGTTGCGCTTGTATTACTTCTTGCAAAATAACCGCCGTTGTTCAATACCGCTGTCGCCATTGCGCTTGTGCCGTAAGAGTTGGACGGATAAGTATTCACGCTGTTTGTACTATTGGTAGGATTCCATGCTATATTTACCCCTGTTGCCATAGCATTGGTACTCACGTTGTAATAATTAAGTGATATTGCGTCCGCTTGCCATAAAGTCAATATCGGATCGCCATTCGCATTCTGCGATAGATACGTCGCCGTCCACGGTTTTCCGTCTATCATTACAACTACGTCAGCTCCACCATTGTTAGTGCGGAAGTCTGCCGACGTCTTTTCCGTACTTCCAAGACCTTCAAGTGTAGCCGCTGTAGGATTGGTCACTCCTGATATCTTACTGACGAGTTTCCAAAATATCTCGCCGTTGAATACGTTACCCTTGCCTGTGGTATCATCCGCATATCCATCAAGCAACATCTCAGTCGTCGTATTATCATCTGCTTTCAATGCCGTATAATTACCTTGAAAGGCATTGGCTACTTCGCTACCATTAAATAATATCCCCACACAACTAAACACTATTGCCAATACCAATATTGACACCAACGCTGTTGTTATTCTCTTATTTCTGCTTTTTTCATTATTCATACGATTTCTTCCTTTCTTGTCTTACTCTCTAACAACTTGTCAATTGCGACTAGTTTAATGTCACATTTACTTCGTTTTTCGACATAATGACTCAATATAGAATTTTCGATACCTATACTTAATAATCATACGCTATTAAAAAAAATTTTGCAAGGCTTTTTATAAAATTTATGGAATATGGGCGATTATTTATGATATTTTTACTAAATATTGATATATTTTCGCTTTCCTTTTACCTTTGCTCATTTTTATCATTATTTATGTCAATAACTTAAATGCTATTGACATACAATATATTATATGATATAATCAACTTACCGAATAAGGAAAATTTATTATGTTTGTAAAAATCACATCTGTTGCTACTCTTCCCGATTATATCCTTCTCGTAGGATTTGTGTCAGGCGAATATAAGCAATTCGACTTAAAACCGCTTATAGAAAAATATGCGCCGTTCAAATCTTTGGTAGAAGTGGAAGGCCTTTATGAACAAGTGAAAATCGACGTAGGCGGTTATGGTCTTGTCTGGAACGACGATCTCGATATCGCCGCAGATGGAATTTATGACAAAGGTATTTCTTGCGCTCCTCCGAGCGACATAGAAACTTACAGACAAAAACTTGTCGAAGAGTTTGTCAAAGCGCGTAAGAACGCAGGTCTTTCTCAAAAACAACTCGAAATTCTTTCGGGGATTCCCCAACCATGTATCGCTCGAACGGAAAAAGGGTTAACAGATCCGCAACTTACAACTTTACTAAAACTACTTTCCCCATTAGGTTTGACTCTTTCAATTACAAAATAAGTTTATCCCCGAAGTGAGCCTTGCCGCCGTAGCAATAAAAGCATTAACCGTCATTACAGGACAAGGCTCTGTTTCGTCTTTGCCACTAACATTGTCGACAAAAACAGGACAAAAGTTTCCTTCATCTCTATCTTATCTGTCCGCTCGACCGTGATCGATACGGATACGGGAATTCCTTGCCTAATAGCAAGTGAGTGAAGCGCGGGCCGAACCGCGTTGGTATTATTGACATTATTGTTATTCATAGAAGTGCCGGCGGCGGCTAGTCTGTATGAATTGTTGTAATTGTTATAATTAGCCGAACGCAGCCACGAATAATACGGCAACCAGATACAAAAACTTCTACCCTGCGCCCATTATAGCATATCACTTACTGAAATATCAACTTTTTCTATAACATAAAGTAAAAATGTGAGCCTCGCCATTTTTACGCTAAAAGCAGTCATTGTTTTCCACCGTCATCGTAGGACAAGGCTCTGTTTTGTCTCTCCCGCCTTTGCGGTCAAGACTAGACGAAATCCCCTTCATCTCATATCTTCTGTCCGCTTGACCTTAATCAATACGGATGCTGGAAATACTTATCTTTTGACAAGCGAGTGAAGCGCGGGCCGAACCGCGGCCGGCGGCGGTAAACTAACAAGCCGAACGCAGCCACGAATACATACAAACCTCAAACAAAAGATTTCGCCGTGTGTATTATATTGTATATAATAATTTACTATCACTTCAATAGATATAGTAATTTCTATGTCTACTGTCTGGCTTTTGATTTCATCCAACCGCTCAACATCTTCTTGACTTCGCAAACTTGCTTACCTATAAGCATGGCTTGTTTGTTTGTAATGGCCTGCTTAACCTTTGCGGTCTCAGCATAAAAGTCCAATAGACACAAGTTGACCATTGCTTGCTTTTGGTACTCGCTACGCTTTTCATCTCTTTCAAAATTTGCGTAGTACAAACTCTCTATGACTGACGTCGATGCGTCCATAAGCCTTGATACAATACTCCATCTCAATGTCTTTGGCGACTTTTCCGTGATAACAAAAATATACTCGCTCAATTTCTTTGCGCCTGTAAACACTTGCATTTCTCTGTCTTTGGGTTGATTGAAGTCAGTTATCTTAAAAGGCTTTTTCTCCCCTTCTTGCGTTTGGTTTTCAATTGTGTTTTCTTTGGTTTCTCCCAAAAGTTCATTCTTTATTTCTTGGTCTATGTCGTTCATCATCTCTTTCAAATACTCCTTTTGTCCTTCATACGTAGATAATTTTTTCTCTTCGGCAAATGCTTTTTCTTTCTCTTCGATCGGCTCTAATTTCCGCTCGATTTCTTTTGCAAACTTTATACTCTTTGCGTGTTTCAAATGACCGTGAAATGCTGCGCACGTTTGCCTTATTCGTTCAATATTTATCAGTCCCTCATAGTATCCTTTCTTTATTAGTTTCACTCGCCATCGGAATCTTCGCTTGGTTTGCTTCTTTATCGTCTTGACTATTTCCCCTTCAGGTGTAACAACAAATCTGTACCCAAGATAAGTCACTCCGTTCTTTATCGGAAATATCTGTGTCTTGGAATTTAATTTCAAGCCTAGCCGCTTTACCAAATCTTCTATCCGTTCTTTGACGTACTTTATGTATTCAAGGTTTTCGTGCATAAGTACGAAGTCATCCATATACCTTGAATATACCTTTATTCTCAACTGCTCTTTTATTAATCTATCCACGGGGTCAAGATAAAACATTCCAAAAATTTGACTTGTCTGATTTCCAATCGGTATACCCCTTCCCGTCTCTTCGCCTTTGCCTAATGGCTCTATACCGTACTTAGTCAGATAATCGGGACTTGTGCTGTATCCGTCAATTACGCCTTCTATCATCTTTCGTATGCGCTCGTCCACTATGCGAGTACAAACTACCGACTTTAACTTGTCATGCGGTATGCTTGCAAAAAATTTGAGTACGTCGCACTTGAGAAAATACCCATTGACTCCATTCTTATCTATGTGTCTACGCAACATTTTTTCAAATCTATCCAATGCAAAATGACTGCCTTTGCCCTTTTGGCAAACACAATTATCATAAATTACCCTATTTGCAAAATATGGCATAAGCATATTATCGCATAAGACGTGCTGTATCACTCTGTCGCAATACCGCATATTTTGAATCTCTCGACGCTTGGGCTCAAATACTAAAAAGGTGTTATAGCCACCAAACTTAAATGTACCGTTTATTAATTTCTTATGTAATTCGTAAATATTTCCTAATGCGGAAATTTCAAATTTTACTATGGGTTTCTTACTTCTACGAGAAGCCCTGCTCTTCAAGTGAGCTGCATAAAGATTTTCTATACTGAACAACTCTTCGTAAGTGTTCGTTATCAATTTATTTGTTTTCAAGCAGCTCCGCCTATCTCTTCCGTGTATTCTTGAGATATAGCAATGCCTTTCTCAATGCTACTGATTTTATCAAATAATCTAAGTGATTGTCAATCAGTTACTATATTCTCTTTTTGGTAAATATTCCTATATCATCTTTTATGATATATTTTTCATTCCATTGGGGATGGTGTTTCCTTTTTCCCTTTCGATGTTTCTAACTAAAAAAAATATAACCACACTTTTAAAAGATGTGGTCATATCAAATTAGTCATCTAAAAAAGATTTAAGACTCTCTCTTAAATTCTCTTCATGCTTCTTTAGTTTCTCGTCTTGTGCCTTAGTTCTAGGTTTTCCTTCAACAGAATTTATCTCAGCAAGTGTTTGCTCAATTTCAGGCTTTTGCTTCTGCCATTCTTCAATTTTTATTGCCATGCTTTCAATTTTTTTATCTAATTTAAACCCTGAAATCACTGTATATAAAATTGCTGCAAAAGTCAACACTATTGAACATATTGCTGAAAAAATAGACCAAAATGTCGATTGGTCAATTTTCCCAATAATTCTTGCATAAATATCTAAACCAATGGCAATCAAAGTAACGACTACAATACTCGCAGATAATACAACTAATAGAATATTTCCTATATTGCGTTTTTTATTATGTCGTCCCATCGGCGTGTCGTTCTCCCAACCAAAAATCTTGATTTGTTTCCCAAATAGGATGTAAAGTCATACCTGTAAGGATTCCTTCAATACTTTTAGGTGATTCTGCTCTATACGCTAAAAAATAAATAAGATTTGCTTTTGCTTTTTTCCATTCATCATTGACCTTATCGGTATTGCAATGATAACATTTTATTTTTGTTTCATCAAACACCATAGGCAATAAATAATATGCTACTACTGCTTCATTGATGAAAAGAAATTTTGCTTTGAATTTCTTTAACTCTAACTCAGAAAAACCATCTACTGTAAGATTTGCTATATCGCCTTCAACAAAAATAGGTTTACGCTTAATCCACCAATAGCCTAAATAAGCCGCTTCTTTAATTGCGTTAGCACATTTAACCGGATGAAATTCTTTTAGACGTTTTAAGTCTTCTACCGTATCTATAATGACTTGATTTAGCAGCAAATCATTAACTCTTATTTTAATAAAATCGCCGAAACCTTTAGCCACCAAATTGTTGCTTACTTCTTTAGCGACTCTTAACACTTCTTTTTTTAAATTTACTATATATTCTTGTTTAAAACCGTGCTTCCTATCAATTACAGATTTTAGCTCTTTGTACTCTACAATCATGATCGTTCCTATTTCCAAATTAATCTTCTAAAAAAGATGAATATGATTTTCTAATATTTTCTTCCGTAAGTCTCTTACTGTCCCCATTATTAGAGAGCCTAAGCTGTGGAAACTTATCCGCTTTCAATACCGATATTATGTTTTTTGATAAAGAATTTATATCCTTATCTGTTATATTCTCCATTTCAATTATATTATTATATACTCTTTTCATAAAACTTCACCAATTCTCAATCTCTCAGTTTTGACCTAGCTCCTCAATTATTTCTCCTATTTTGCAATCTCATTTGTAGTAATTTCTTTTCTACAATAGGTCTAGTTGCATTTTGTACAAGTACTTCTACTTCCTCAGGAGTAGTATCTCCTGAAAGTATAACTTTATTGCTTCTAATAATCATTCTATCCTCCAATTCGAAAAACGTGCTTAGATATTATACATATTAATATATTTTAAGTCAAGCAATTTCATTGTGTTCCTAGTATTTATTTTTCAATTTCGCTCAAAATATTTTCAAATATAGGAAGCCTTGCACCTAAAACAGTTTTGATTGTTGCGGCTAACCCACCAACTTTGTATACTCTCTTTCGATTTTCGGGATCTGCCATAAGTTCTTTTACAAACTCAGTTAATTCCTCGTATGTAATTAGTTTAGATATTTGATCATCAATTTTTATTTTCAGTGCATTTGCAATTTCTCTAACATTGTTATAAGTCATATAGCACCTCCTTTTTCTCTTTTACTATATTATATCATATTCTCGAAAAAAGTCAATAATTTGATGATATTATTTTTTTTATATTTATCAATATTCTTGTATTTTACATACTTCCTGTACAATTTACATTTTTTCGGTAAATAACAAGTAAATTATTCCTTACCAAATAATGATTATTAACTTTAAATCAAAACAAATTCATTTATTTTTGATACTTTTTAAACTAAACAAACTCATACAACTTTCCTCTGAATTTATGCTGAAATAGTATTCTGTTTAAGTAAATAATTCGCTCTATTCCTTATACTATGTTTCTATAAGTTCAATCAAGGCGAATCTGTGTTTAATTGTACCATAAAACCACTTGAAAAAAGTCGCCAACCATAGGGTTGCGATACATACCTATAGATACCATTAGGTTGGAGATACTCTCTCGTACACATCTCGTACACATTTCAGTCAAAAACAGATAAAAACGGAAAAAAACAAATTGAACCAAATTGAAATGATTTTTCTTGGTATGTGTCGATTTTAGCCATACAAATTAGCATTTATTGAACTAAATTAGCACATATAAAACTGCGATTTTTCCGTGGGTAACAACCCAATGGTAGGCGCTTCCGTATCTTGCGCAGTTGCAGTAGAAGAAGCTTTGAAGTAATTCACCAACACAAAATATTGTGTTTTACTTAAATAAATAACAACATATAGCGGTCTTGAAAGAGACCGCTATTTTTTATTAATTCGCATAATTTCGTATTGCGTTCTCACCTCGTCCACATGCGTTAAAAAATGTGGACGAGAGTTGTATTTCCCGTCCACATGAGTAATGTTTTCTTAATATGTGTTAACTAAAAACTCTATTAACAACACTCCTGCCCTGTTGTCTTATATCGTCTGTCACATGCTCATAAACTTCAAACGTAGTGCTCAATTTTGAGTGTCCTAATCTGCATTGGATATACTTCTGCGTAGCGCCACTTTCTGCAAGAATACTTGCATGCGTATGTCTCAATGAATGATAATCAAATTCTTCGCAAATATCTTTCTTTATTATCTTTGTCGCATGTTGCATAGTTCTTGGACTAATAAAAGTACCGTCCTCTCTTATACAAACAAAATGAATAAGATAATCTGTTTCTTGAGTTCGAATTCTATTTTGAATATCATTGTACATATTAAATTTATTATCAAATACTAAAGGTCTATCAGAATAATAGTTGTGATAATATATCCCATAATACGCTTTTGCTATCTCTTGTCTTTTCTTTTCTACCGACAGTATTTTAGCTAATCCATCACTAATCTCTATGGCGCGATAAGAATTATATTTTGGCGCTGAAAAATACCAATAACCATTGCCACATTCTGATGAGCCGTTGTTAGCAATTTTGTCATATATTGTTCTTTCTTTATCTTGATACCATTGAACTTGTCTGTTTATATAAATAACCTTGTTGACTAAATCTATATCTTCCCAACACAGTCCAAAAGTTTCCCCCAAACGTAAACCGCACTCATAGCCAAGTTTTAAAGGAATATAGCTCGAGCTTCTTTCTGTAAAGCGTTCAAATATTTTTTGCATTACTTCACCTTTAATAAAATGATGCGGAGCCGAACGTGTTGGCACTTGGGGCACTCTATTCTTAGGTATTTTCAATCTAACTGCCGGAGTGCAAACTATGTAGTGATTGTCCATTGCATAATTCATACTTTTAGTAAGCATTCCTTTAAATGAAACTAGCGAATTTCTAGAATAACCGAAGTCATACATCTCGACTAAAAAGGCTTGCAGTACTTCTCTCGTTAAAGATCTTAGCCTATACGAACCCAATTTAGGCTTGAATACGTTGTCTATAACTTTCTTATAGTGCGTCAACGTCGTTTCTTTCAAGTCAACCATACAATCTTTTTCGAACCAAATATCAAAAAAATCCGCTACTGAAATCTGATCCTTTGCAATATGTCCATAGTTCTCGTACTGTCTCATCGCTTCCCTTCCTGCTTTTCGCGCTTCAGTAACAGTTTTAAATCCGCTCTTTGATTTCCATTTTCTTTTGCCATCAATACTCGCAATCTCAAAGCGGTATTCATACACTGCGCCATTTGTTGAAAAACGTTTTCTGATACATAAATTAATCATATACAAATCTCCTTATAAAAAATTAACGGCAGTAAAACTGCCGTTAATAGTATATCTTATAAGTCAATATGTTTTTTATTATTAAAAATTACATTTCCAAATCTTTCTTTTTTCTACCACTAACTTTATCATTTGATTCAGTGTTTGTTGCTCCGCTTCCAGAATATATCGAAAGCCATATTTTCATACTCTCAAGTTCGCTTTCAGCAAGCAACTTTGCCATACCTTCCGTCTTGCTCTCAGGGCGTGTGCTATACTTTTCTTTATCCCTATAAGAACTTATTGCAGCATAATACCTATCGCGTTCTTCATAACGCACGTCGACAGGCAAAAGTCCCAACAAAATCATCTCATAGATTAAAAGCAATCTTCCCGTTCTTCCATTGCCGTCAACAAATGGATGTATGTTTTCAAACTCAATATGATGTTTCGCAAGATTGTGGAACAACTCAACCCAGTTAAACTGTCCTTTCTCCGCAAGTTCGCAGTTGCGTTTACAATCGGCTTGCAGTTCTTCCACATACGCTTTCATCTTTTCCGGTACTTGCGACGGCGAACAAGGCGTATAAACTATTCTTGTTAGATTGCCTATATAATTCTGTATTGTTCTATATTGTCCTGCACCGTCATCACCACGCAAAACAAAACTGTGAACTTTCTTTATAAATTCTTCAGTAATCGGCTTCTTTTCCTTTACCGATTCATAGAGGAAATCAAAGGCCTGTTTATATCCAACTATGTCTTCGCTCTCACGTAAAGAGTGCGCGCCAGTAACAATTCCTTTTTCAATAAGCAACTTGGTTTCGTCAAACGTAAAGGTATTACCCTCTATAGCATTAGAGTTATGGCTAGCGCTAATAGAAAACTCATTATTAAAATACATAAGTTCGCTTGAAGTAAGCGGACGGACTTCTTTCATACGCGCATAGCAATTCTCTATCTCGCTTATGATTTCTATGTATTTTTGTTGTTCTTCCATTTTTTTAGACATAGCCATTGCTCCTTTTTTACATTATAATCATATTTATATAAATAGTCAAGGTTAATTCAATCGCCTAACTGTACTTATTTTATTACAGAAATTGAATAAACGTAGAGTAATTAACTTTCAACTTTTATCTTTGGTAAAGTCAATATACGCTAAATACATATTTCAGACTTAATAGCCTGAAAATATTCAGTTTTAAATAGTATACATTGCTTCTTAATTTACGATTCTAGTTCAATTGCCAAACCAGTTATATAAGAAAGAATATTATTGTACCCATCTTCAAGCACACTTAATCCATCTGCTAACACTCTCAAATTAAGCCACAATAATATTAATTTAACTATTTCATTAGCATTAGTATCTATTGCATCATCAGCATAATCCCCATGCACAATACCATTTCTGAAACAAATTCCTTCCGTCTTTACATTTGCAAATATTTTTTTATAATAATTATTAATTTTTTCCCAACTATGCTGTTCCCATTCAATACTTATTTTATCTAATAAATCTTTTATCTTTTTTGCTCTTTCATGACCTTTTCTATATTCTTTTTCTTGGTAAAATAGCCTTCAAACGCATCAGCGCATCTTTTATGCTCACTTTCCAACAATGCAAAAATATTTCTTGCAGCAGCTCGATAGCACCCTTCATTTAGAAGATTAATTGATATTATGATATCTTCTCCTTTTCTGCCCATAATTGGACTTGGATTTGGCATATTTACATATCTATCGAGCATTACTCTTAAATTTAAACTATCGTTAAACAAGTATGTGTCAATCAAAAAACTTTCTGTTAACTCATCATCAAGTATATCTATATCAGGTGTTTCAAGAAAATACAATAAAACTCCATTATCTGCGTATTGGTCCATTCTTTCAATATATTCTTTTGTAAAAAATCTCTTTCTATCATTTTCTATCTGCTTATTTAATTTATATACCGCATTAAAATATTCGTAATTTGCCTTTCCTAACTCGTCTTGCAGTGCTTTATCTTCTCTGAATTCTGGTATCTCTTTCATTCGTTCTGAAATATACACATATTCTTCTGATTTGTTAATGAACACATTTAACAACCATCTCATAGCTTCGACAGAAGTTTCTTTTTGGCTAAACTTACTTTCAATATCAGGATATTTTTCTTTTAATTTTGAAAGCCCTAATATAATTAAATTTTTAGATTTCTCGTCCAACTCATCACGTATTTCTTGCTTTTCATGTGCAATCTTGCTCAACCGTATCTGTTCCTTAATAGCTTTCTTTATTTCTTCGGTTAACATTTTTTGTTGTTTAATTAAAAAATTAAAATATTTTTCTTCTGTCAACATATTTGCTCCATATTAATTTAATAACATTTTACTGAATAAAATTTTTTCTTGATATATTACTCTTTGGGGGATAATAAATCTGATGGAATTGAAATTTCTATTGCATTGGGAAATCTATGTTTGAATTGTTCAACCTCGCTATTAGTGAGAACTCGAACACACGCAAGATTTTTCTTAGCACGAGAACATGCGACATATATTAACTTTTGAGAGTTTATTTTTTTCTCAACATTCTTTTCGCCTTCTTTATAAAGCAAAGAAAAGTCATATTGATTCCAAAAATATTCTTCCATTACAACAATAACAGAAGGTATACTGGTACCTTTAGTTTTGTGCATCGTAATATAATTTGTTTCCTCATCAAGATACTTTGCATAATTTAATACCTCTGAAAACTTGAGATTCGACGAAAATAAATCTGTTATGAAGCGTTCTTTTTCCCACTGCGATAAATAAAAATCAAATTCTTCTTTGGATGAAACAATATTACTATCCTTGATTCGGCTATATGTATTTAATCCACTTAAATAATTAGTTTTAAACTTTTGATATAAATCATCGTGTATTAGTTGCTTCAAATAATTGTCATTCCGTGCAGATATGTTTCTATAAGTTTCAGTTCTTTTAATAATTTGTTGTTTAATAGCATTCTCCACTATGTCTATAATAGATGAATTTGAATCATTTATTATACCATGTATTATATCATGTAATCTCTTCTTGTCAGCAATAGAATGTATAACATATCCACCTTTTTTTGCAAGTCTAATTACCTCATTATAATTCCCCTTTAAATATAAACGGCATAAGTCGCTTACATCCAGTGCTTGTATAGAACGCAAATAGCTTTCTATCCTGTCACTCACATCAAGATATCTTTCATCAAAAACTTTATAAAGCTGTTTGAAGTCATTTTTCTCAGCGATTGCCTTATTTGTAAGAATTAATACTTTGGAATTACCCACATTTTTTTGCGCCTCGGCAATTAAATAATTAATAAGTTTTTGAAATTTTCCTTTTTCATCGGGGTCACTTTTTGATGTCGGTTTACTTTCTACTACAGAATATAGAATCTTTACCACACCATGACGATCCGCTTCATTTTCATATCTTCCATCGCTTAGTTTTTTTAATGCAACATCTTGAGAAATACTGTCGATACGCAAAGAATTAATTAATTCGACGACTTCATATGAGCATCTATAATTGTCGACTTTAGCAATTTCATCAAGCATTCCAGTTTCTATATAGGCATCCAAACTTCCAATTCCATCATCATAAATAGCTTGCATACTATCTCCAAATAGCCCAATTGTCAAATTGTATTCTGAAGACAACTGCAACATATCGCTCATAATTTCTGCTCTAGTATCCTGATACTCATCGATAAAAATATAGTCATACTTATCTGAAATAATTTTACCCAATATGGGATACTCTTTTACCATGTAATGAAAAATAGCAAGAAGTCCATCGTGGCCATAACTCAAATCACCAAAACTATCAAATTTCGTCTCATTGTAAATTATTGAAGAATAATCTTTTTCATTAATGATGTCTAAGATTTTATTATTGAGAGTTTTGATTTTTTCATTAAGAACTTGATTGTAATTTTCAGGAGATTTATCATAGTCTCTTTTATTAACAACTTTGTCGCAATTCTCTTTACAAATAGAGTATAGCTTACCAGAATACTTGCTATATATTTTTTTGTATTTTTCGTACTCATCTTTTTTATATTCCGTTTCAGAGATATCTTCAGTTTGCACACCATGTCTAATTGATGGGACTAAAAACAATCCTGGAATTACTGATTTTATATTTTTCTTATAATTTCCAATCAATCCATATAAAAACGAGTGAATTGTACTGATGTAGTAGCCATCACCTACTCTATTCACAATTTCTTCAACTGCGGCATTTGTATGTGTAATACAAACAACTTTGGCCTGGGGTTGAGATTGCTTAATATATAAAAGCAGCTCTTTTAGTGATTCAGTTTTTCCACTTCCAGCACCACCTTGAAGAACAAAACTTCTATGCAAATCAATACACTTTTTACATTGGTCTAATGCACTTGTTTCTGTAACCATTCGAGTCCCTCCTTGATATATGCTGGAGTATTCCAATTTAGTCCATTTGCATGCGTGAGGAATAAAATAGTAGATGCAAAGTCAGACTTTTTACTAATAACTCGCGTTGTCAGTTTATACATGTCAGAACAAGTTTCAAATTCTTCTTTATTTTTCAATCCTTCTATTGATGAAAGATTTGATTTGATTTGCGATAAATTTACATTGATAAATGCATCTTCAAAACTTCTTGCGTAGTACGATTTTTCCTCCCCTTGATAAGCGATATGGACATTGGGGCTTATGCAATTAGCTTTATGCTTTAACACATCATTAAACCAACTGCTGTACGAATCATCCCCCACTTTACAATTTGGTTCTCCTAAGTAATACATTATTGTAGCATTGCTTGTTTTGCATACATTAGAATCATTTACCTCACATGATGAATACCAAACTCCCTTGTCTGTAGTTTCTTGCTTCACTGTATCAATATCGGTAATTATTAGCGATGGTATTTTCAAAAACTCAAGAAAATGCCGAAACACTTTTGCATTAGCACCAGCACGAACAACCGTCACATTTTGAGCTGATAGTGGAATATAAGTAGGTTTTAATGTAGGATCATTAGCAATTCTGGTCTCCTCTTCCTCAATCTTGACTGTATCAAATTGTGTAATGAAGTGTTGCAGTAAAATATCTTCTGATATACCTTCAATAAAAATTGCCTTATCTGCAAAAAACAGTTCTGACGATTCAATAGAAAGATACTGCTTTAAAAATTTAAACTCATTCTGTTCACCAGAGTACATACTGCTTAAGTCTTTGTGAAAATTCTTAATCTCTATATTATAAAACCCCTCTGAATCTCTTATAGTGGACATATATCTAATGTTCTCAAAAGGATGACTGGCTACAATATGGGAAGAGTGAGTTGTGATAATCGTCTGCATACCTGGAATACCACTAACGATTTCACTAATTTTTCTGGCAAAAATATATTGTAATTGTGGGTGCGTGTGCGCCTCAGGTTCTTCAATAAAAAGTAGTTTTATGTCTTTTTTATTTGTGAGAAACCTATTTTTCTTTATTTCTATGTTTAACAACAAGTAAAGAATATTCATATGTCCCAATCCGTTTAGGTATTCAGGCAGTTGTGTTTTATCGTCTCCATAGACTACTTCAGATGCATCTGTAACAATTTCACTTGCTTTAAGATTTGATTTAACCTTAAGTTCTCCCATACCCAGAAAATCCTTGGCTGTTTTGAGAAATGAGGAAAAAAAGGATTCATAATTATCGTCTAAATTAGTATCCATTGTTTCCATTAACTCATTTATTTTTTCAAATTTGTCTGGAGTATTGATATTCTGTGAATTAAAGAAAGATGTTGTAAGTCCTGAAAGCACCTTAGCACCATGTTTTTCTTCAGAACTAGATACACTTCTTTTTGCGTGAATTATTTCAAAATCAATTAACTTGTTAACATCTTTGAAACTCTTTTTTATTAGGCGATGCCTATTCTCTTTGCTAATATCAGAAAGATCGTTAAAAGTATATATATTTTTCTCAAGATAATCACAAAGATATTTTTTGATAAATTTTTCCTTTGTAATTTTTCCTGCGTTTTTAATATCTTCTAAGAGTTTATCTTTTTTTATTTCACATTCAAATAGTAAATGAACATCCTTTCGAGTTGGATCCAAATCTACTATGAATTCAGAAATATTACACAAGTCATCACTATCTTCATATTGAATATTTAAAATTAACTGAATTGATAATTCCGTTTCATCTGTATTTGAATCAATTGTTAAAATTTTATCTCTAAGCTTTAATGAAAAGTCATTAAAATCAAAACTCAATTGCCCTAAAAACTTTTCAAACAATACTAGAAATGAAGTTTTGCCCGTATTATTTTTACCAATCATAAGACAAAGATCATTGCCAAAGTCCATTTGAGATTCAGAGAGGATTCTAAAATTACGAATCGAAATCTCATTAATATACATATATTACCTCCAATTCCTTTCTTTTGTACAGATGTATGTAAGCAAACCCCGCACCATTATCGTATGTTAGATTGTTTTACAACTATTCCATATTCAAATCCGTAGTTGTTCAATATTATTTAAAATTTTCCATATATATTATATATATTAAATAAAAGTTTTTCAATTAAAATTATGTCAACTTTACTTTACATTATGTCAACTCTACTTTACATTACGCGATTTAATCAATTCAATATAGTCTAATATGTATCAAATTATATTTATTTGTGCACTAAAGAAAGTCGCCAACCATAGGGTTGTAATGCACGGAAAAATCGCAGTATTATTTGTGCAAATTTAATTCAATTAATGCTAATTTGTATGAGAAAAATCAACAGATACCGAGAAAAATCGTTTTAATTGGGTTTTTCCGTTTTATATGTTTTTGATTGAAATGTGTACAAACACTATTTTGGACAGAAATTCTGTCTTTTTGAAAATTACGTATACGAAAACGGTTTTTCGTACAGGTAGCATTACAAATAATTGAAACAAATAAATATCCACCATTTCATTTTCGGGCGTAGCCCTTTGTTACTAACCACACGAAATCGTGTATGTTTTGTCCGCCTCGTGCATTTTATTGTTTGAACGGGTCGAGCAATTCACTTATACTCATTTGCTCTACCATTTTATCCTCTTTTAATTGGTTTGCTATATATTACGCTATTTTCTTTGTGTTCTTTCCTACTATGTCTACATAGTATCCCCTACACCAAAATTCTCTGTTGCGGTATTTGTATTTCATATTCGCCCATCTTTGGTATATCATCAGGCTACTCTTTCATTTCAAAAATCCTACAAATCCCGCAACGCTCATTTTGGGTGGTATCTCTACCAACATATGTATATGGTCGGGACATACTTCTGCTTCTATTATATTCACCCCCTTTCCAATTACACAATTCTCTTAATATTGATCCTATTTCCCTTTTCTTCTCTCCGTAGAATACTTTTCTACGATATTTTGGCGCAAATACTATATGATATTTGCAATTCCATGTTGTATGTGATAGACTATTTGTAATGGTTTCGCTTTTCATTTTGTGCTCCTTTTGTTTAGATTTGCCTTGGCGGACAAATCTATTATAACAAAAGGAGTGCTATTTTTTACTCACCGGTAAACCTCTTTTGACCCCCAGACTATCTGGGGGTTTTCTATAACAACAAGGGGGGGTATGACTTACATCATACCCCTTAACTTTTTACTTTAATAATTGCAATATTATAATAGTTTATAACAATATTAAACTTAGTCTACCAACATAATTCCCTATAACGGAATACCTAATTATACTATGTGGTTCTTGCTTCTACGAGAAGCCCTGCTCTTCAAGTGAGCTCTATAGTGAGTAACTCTTTATAAGTGTTTGTTATCAATTTTTTCAGTTCTCAAGCAACCCCACCTATGTTTTTTGTGATTATAATTTTGAAATTATATTATCAAATAATACGAGTGAGTGTCAATTTAATTTACCCCTATTGAGCCAACTTTGCCGTTTTATTGAAAATTAAATGCTTTGTAACGCAGATCATTTTGCTACGCTCCGCACTTCTTATACCGATACAAATAATTTTTACAAATGACAATTCATTCTATAATAATTGCTCACTGATAGAAAGCTTGATATCAAATATTGCATAATCTTCTTCTGATTTTTTATCTAAAGCACATTCTATATCTTTTATCAACTGGTTTAAAGCTGTACTTGTGCAATTATCACTATAAATTACTATAGAATCTTCCTCACAGTCTACAATATATTCTCCAACTAAATGCTGAGTCAACAAAGTTTTCACGCTATTCCAATCAACAGGCGATTCACATTCTGTACATATTATTCTTATTTTTTTAGATTCTCCTAGCTTTTCTAATTTCACTTTAATGTACTTATCACAATTTTCTTTATTCAAAATATAATTCGTAAATAAATACTTGTTATCTATTTTAGGAATAGAACAAACTCTATCACCAAGCTTAACTATGATGGTATTTTTATATACACTAACAACACGTCCATTTATAAACTTTCCACACCAATTTATAATAACAGAATCACGTAATTCAAATTGTAAAAATGGCTCATTATAAGCAAACCGCAATACCGTGCCATAGGCAATAGGAATATCTTTAGAAACCATAAAAGTTGAGTAACAAGTTTCGAATTCTGTTTTTTCAACTTTGGTGCCTTCAATCTTTGTTTCAGATAAATTAATTCCTATAATTTCTTCTTCGCCTGCATTATCAATTGAATTATCGTCCAAGTCCATTAAACTTTTTATCTTTCCTTTTACCATATGATAACCGGTTTCATATTTTACAGGAGCTATTTTAACAACATCATTTACACCAATGTTCCCTACTATCACTTTACCTCGCCATGTTCTTCCAATACCTTTTCCTTGTTTATCACCATGGTCAAAACTTCTATCTATAAACACGCAAGAATCTTTTAGACTAGATTCATTTTGTTCTATCATTGAATCCAGTGTCTCGATTAATGTTTTACCCTTATACCAATTATAGGCTTTTGTATAAACATTGCAATCAGTCCCCTCATTTCTATTAATGCTTATGGGAATAATCTTAAGATTCATTTTTAACTGTCCGTTAAACAAATCGACTATTTCTTCATATACTGATTTCAATTCAATTTCTTTGAGTAGATCGGAAATTGAAATTAATACCAAAAGAGTATCATTTCCCTTAAGCTTGCTCCATAAAAAAATTTCTTTATATTGAAGTATTTTTTCTGACATTTTTTTTACTTTGCTAGCTTCTAGCATATAAACACCAATATCCCCCATGAATATGCCTTTATGACTAATTTGATATTGACTATGAGTAAGTGCGGGAGTATCAATTATATTGAAATCATCCGAAATATTTTCTATATGGAGAGTTCTCGTTGTTCCACTTTTTTCTTCCTTATGACGCTTTATTTCAAAATAATTATCAAGTAAATATGAAAATCTTTCTCGATAATCATACAATACTCCCAATTCTTTTCTCCGATTATTCCATATTTTATTTTTATCTTTATCGCTTAGTTTGTGAGCATATAAATATCCAGCTAAAGTTGATTTACCTGTCTCTGCTTTGCCAAAAAAAACTATATTTTTACTCATAATTTTATCTCCTTCTTTTTTATGTAATTATATGCTAAACACTCTTTAATAATTATATCAATATTATTTATCTCTGAAAACAACCTTAATGAAAATTTTGAGTATTCATCACTAAGAATATTAACTTTTAAACGTATACTTTTCGAATCTTGATCAATAATTTCGCAAGAAACTAAATCATGTTCTTTTATTATACTTTCATCATATTTTACCATCTCCGCACATAAACCATCCATGCTATCTCCAGCAATCAGTAATTCACTTCCATCTTTAGGAATAATACCAAAAATCTTAGGATTTGCATTATCTTTAATTTTAGTAATTTGTAATTGATTTACTATGCTAACATTAGAGTTCGCAGGCACATCATTTGTTACTATACAATTAGCGCCTATTACACAATTGTCGCCAATATGAATATTACCTAAAATTTTTGCACCACCAAATATGGTCACATTATTCCCAATCTTAGGATGTCTATCGTTAGGATCACATTTATTTCTACCATTTGCACCCAATACAACATCCTGCATTACATGAAAATTATTGCCTATAATACATCTTTCACCTATAACTGTATTTACCCCATGATCAATTATAAAACAGGTGCCTATTTGAGCTAATGGATTAATATCTACTCCAGTGTTAACTTTTGCTACCTCAGAAACATGCCTAACTTGGCTAATAATATAGGGATGATTTTCAATATCTCCAACAACTTCAATAATAGATTGAACATATCTATAATATCTAACAGCTTTAAATCCACTTGACTCAGTTGCTATTTTCCCTCTACCTCTTGCGGCAGGATCTTCTTTAACAAAAGAAAGTAAATCATTATATATTTTATCTAATGCTATTGAAAAAACAATTGATTTATTAAAGTTCATTGGCATCGCTGACTTAACAAAGTAATTATTAATTACATCCGTTAGCTCTTGTCTATAAACTTCTTCCAAAGCATCAAACTCAGTTTTAAATTGTTGTATTGTAATATCAACCAAACCTTAAATCCTCCTTTGTTTTCTAATAAAATATGGTATCCTTTGCTCTTTCTAAATTTTTAACTAGCAAAATAAATATTTTTCATATTTACATTATTATGTCTTTTAACAAATGTCAAAACCTAACAATGAAATCTTTAATACTCATATTTATCTTTGTGTTTACATATTCTTATTTCACTATACTATTCAATCAATTTTCGAAGATAGTTCATATTGACCATTTTCTAGATAAAATTTAACTTTTAAACAATCTGACAACATAAACCCTATCGTCTACTAGTTTTCCCCTTAGTTGTTCAACATTATTTAAAATTCTTCATATATATTATAAATATCGAAATAATATTTTTCAATTAATAGTGTGTCAACTTTAGTTTACATTATGTCAACTTTACTTTACATTATGTGGTTTAATCAATTTAATGTAGTCGAATCTGTATCAAATTGTATTTATTTGTGTATTAAAAATAGTCGCCAACCATCGGGTTGAACCACATACCAATAAAATCTCAAAAAAACCATTGGGTTGAAGATGCTTTTTCGTACACATCTCGTACACATTTCAGTCAATAACATATAAAAACGATAAAAAACAGATTGAAACAAATTGGACTGACTTATCTCGGTATGAGTTGATTTTTCCCATACAAATTAGCATTTATTGAACTAAATTAGCACAAATAAAACTTCGATTTTTCCGTGGGTAACAACCCGATGGTAGGCGCTTCCGTATCCTGCGCAGTTGCAGTAGAAGAAGCTTTGAAGTAAGAGAATAGCAATAAAATACAACAAAAAGCGGTCTTTTTCAAGACCGCTTTTTTTATACCGATGGCGACCACAGGGTTAAACTTCCTTCTCGTACACATTTCGTACACGTAAACGCTCTAGTACACAAATAGAGAAAAATGAAGAAAAACCAAGAAAAAAACGTGAGAAGAACGGAGATTTATTTTTGTGAGCGAATGATATAATTATGTCGAAATAACGCGAAAAATGTAGAAGCGCTTAATTACGTGGAGGATAAAAATGAAAAACAATATGTCTGCAACAGAAGTATTGACATACTTAATAAGCTTATTAGAAATAAACTTATCGGAACTAGTTTCCGCCGATCATAAAAACGGATATGTTTTGGGCAGTTGGGATGCCAACATAGAATGTCTTGAAGTTATCAGTTTTTGGGAGCGGGCAAAAGAATACGGCTTAAATTACAACCCCCAAATTAAATACAAAATTAAATAATATTTTTCCATTCTAAATCAATAAGTTCAACGGTAATCCCCTTGCGCGCGGCGCAAACTTCAACTACGCTCTCACGGAAAGTTCGCACAATAAACGAGCGACGCCCGTCGAAGGCAATTTTTATAGACTTTTTAAACCCGAGAATCCGCGGAGTTTCGTCAAGCGTAAAACTTGCGCCGTACTTTTCCAAAATTTCAAAAACGGTAAAAAGGCCAATCCCGCTACCGCCGACGCCTGCGCGAGTAGTAACTTGTTCTACCCCGAGTTTGGCAATTACTTCTTCGTCGAACTGTTCGCCGCTGTCGTAAATGCATATAAACGGCTTTTTATTTGCCGTTGCGCTTAACTCTACGCGCACTTTCGCATTTGGCGAGCCAAGTGCGGAAATTGTAGCGTTATCACAGAGATAACTAAGCAAAATATGTATATCGCCTTTTTGTATCTTGTCATCAAGGAACCAACTTTTAACGTCTGCGGAAGTAACAGCGCTTACTTTCAAGTTTTTACGTTCCGCCGCGGTAAACAACTGAATTATAGGAACGTCGATTTCACTTACGCCCGTTTGCGGGATATTACGTAAACTGCACTTTTCATTAGCGAGGTTCATCTTGCGCAAAACACCTTGCAACATATCCCGAGCGGCGCACGCGTCCGCGCTACCGGTCTGCTCCGCAACGCCTTCCGTAAGATAAGCGCAAGCCGGTAAGACTTTATTGAGATAGTGAAAAAGTCTGGAATATACTGCTAATTGAAGTTCGTTTTCAGCGGTACTTAATTTATACTCTTCAAATGAATTTTCTAAGCGTTTGAAATTTTGCTGTTCAATCGCTTCAAGGTAGGTGTACTTAATATGCTTACGCCACCAAACGATAAATACCAGACCGCCTAACGCTATGACGAGAATAACGACTCTTTCCCAATAATTTTGTTGTACTTCTTTTGCGTATAGCAGCGTCATAGTGAAAATGCAAATTACGCTTACGTACAACAAAATGTCAAAGGTTGCATTTTTACTTTTTGGATTGATACCGCTCTGCAACCTCTTAATCTTAAACAAAAGGAAAATACAAACTATTTGAATTATACAAATTGATAATTGTGTAATATAATTCTTTACTACAATGTTCCCTATAAGATAAATAGGGATTGAAATCGGTGAGAAGATTATAAAAGATAAAATATAAGATACAATAGATAGTCCCAGCGCTATCGTGCCAACCGTAACCGTTTCGTAAAAAGTTTTTCTGAACCGCAAGAATAAAAATGCAATACTGAATACCAATAAGCCTATCGGTACAAGCATCTTTATGTATTCCGTTACAAAATACATAACTGCGGATAAAGCTATAAATAGAGGAATATCCATTAAGTCCCAAACTTTCAACTTTACGCGTAACAGTCTGGTATAAGAGTACATCATACAGATAAATATTGAAGTGTATTTAAGCAAAGAGATTATAAATGCGTCCATAAGCGTAGTATACCACAATAATAGTGGAAATTCGACAATACTTACCAAATTTTTACAGGCGTTCTTTTTTATACTCAAAGAAAAAAGGAGGGCGTCTACATATGTGGAGTTTTCTTAAAAAATGGTATGATTGGTATAGAACAATGTTGTTTTACTAATCCACAAAAAAGCGGGTTGCAATTTTGCAACCCGCTTTACTTTATTTATTAAGGTAACTTATTAGTTTTTGTTTGTAGAAAAATACAAACTCGATAACAGTAGGCTCGGCTTTATCTTTGCGCAACGGCGCAGTGTAATACTTTTGCAAGTTGTTTATATCTGCGTTATTCCAAGTATTTTTTATTGCGTATTTCATTGCGTTGGTCACGCTGTCTTCATTTTTGTGGGTCTTCTCGCCTATTGCTTTCCCCCAATTTTGATTTTCTCCTTTTGCCGCTAAAATTACGGCATCAACCAAGTAATTGTAACCTTTGTTTTTTACGCTTACGCCGAGTTTGTTAAACTCGTCTTGCACAAAGTCGCGCATTTTGTTTTCTAATTGGTCTTCGGTAAGCGTTGCAAGCACTTCTTCTTCGCCGCCCAAAATTTCGGACATAACCAAAAGCAGATGATTTATGACCATTTTGGGCGAATAGCCTTTTTGCCATTTTGCAAATGCGTAATCCGCGCCCATCTTCTTTGCGCTTTTACCAGCAATTTTGCTTGTGCTGTTGGTGTTGACAATAATGTACGGCTTAGGACAAAGAATAGTAGAGCGCAGTTTGTCTAAAAGATCCAGTCCGTCGCCGACGCCGTCTTGCAACTCCAAATCTAATATTACTGCGTGCGGGTTATGCGTACGTATAAAAGCAAGGGCGGCGTTTGAAGATTTCAAAACGCCTGCAAGGCAAAGTTTATCTGCGTTTGCGTTAAGTTCTGCAACCAAAGCATCACTGTCGTTTTCGTCATCTTCGACAATAAGTACGTTAAGTTTATTTGTCATAAGCGTTTCTATTTATATCCTCTGCCACAGCGTCAGCCAATTTATTGAGGTCTGCAAAACTCTGCTCGTTGAGCGCGGATTTGACGGTGACTTTTTGCTCGATAATCTTGTTGTTTTTGAGTTTTTCGAGAGCGTCTTGCATAAGTTTGCCCGCGAATGGCGTCCAAGTGCCGTTTTCGATAAAGGCAAACGTCCTGTTTTGTAAATTATGCTCGGCAAGTTCGTGCAAAACAACCTGCATTGGCGGGAAAAGAGCCATATTATAAGTCGCGCAAGCGAATACGATATGCGAGTATTTGAAACTCTCTGCGATTATTTTAGAATAATGCGTGGTAGACGCGTTGTAAACCGCGATTTCTTTTACGCCTTTTTCGCCCAAAAGATTTGCAAGAATTTCAGCGACGTTTTCCGTGTGTCCGTGTACCGAGCCGTAGACTATTAGCGCGCTTTGCTTTTCGGGAGTATAACTGCTCCATTTGAGATATTTGTCTATGATAAATTCAATGTTGCTTCTCCAAATCGGTCCGTGAAGCGGACAAATCATAGCGATATCAAGCGTAGCCGCTTTTTTGAGCACGTTTTGAACCTGCACTCCGTATTTGCCTACTATATTCGTGTAATATCTTCTTGCGTCGTCAAGCCATACGTTCTCAAAGTCGCACTCGTCGGCGAATATATTACCGCTCATTGCGCCGAAAGAACCGAACGCGTCCGCAGAATAAAGTACCTTGTCGGTAGTATCGTAAGTCACCATCGCTTCCGGCCAGTGTACCATAGGCGCCATAACGAAGGTAAAGGTATGTCTACCCGTATTGAGCGTGTCGCCTTCCTTGATGACGACCTTTCTGCTCTCTACGTCGAAATCGAAAAACTGCGACATCATAGTAAAAGTCTTGAAATTGCCGACAATCTTGACCGACGGATATTTTGCGACAATCGCTCCAATATTAGCGCAGTGGTCGGGCTCCATGTGATTAATAATCATATAGTCGAGCGCTC
Organism: Clostridiales bacterium; assembly: GCA_014799575.1. Taxonomy (GTDB): domain Bacteria; phylum Bacillota; class Clostridia; order Christensenellales; family UBA3700; genus RACS-045. The sequence goes on from JAAVHS010000015.1 coordinate 217,461, forward strand.
TTCCGCCCAACGCCTTTTCCACGTTCTCCAAAAACTGCAAACTTGCGCTACTGTCAACCGTATCCAACAACACAGTCTTCTCGTCAAGCACCAAGTAAGAATTATAACTCATACCCCTGCTCACGGGATATACGCTCTCGAACAAAGTGATTTTCCTATCGTTTACGCCCACCCAATAAGCATCGGCAGTAATCTTCTTAATACTATACATATATTCGCTCCTTTGCCGTGATTACGGCTAAATTATTTCGACTATATTCTATCATAATGAATTTTGATTATCAATTAAATCGACGCACAAACGCAAACAAAAAATCAAGCCTCGCGAGGCTTGATTTTATTTACTGCAATTATTATTCTTCGTCTAAAGTACCGCTGTCGTACTCGCCGTCCCAATCGGAGTATCCGTCTTGCTCTTGGTCTCCTTCTTGATTTCCGTTGCCAACGTCAGGACCTTTAACTCCAAGTTTGGCGGCGACTTGCGCTCTAAGCATATTTGCCGTGTCTGCGCCCAAAATCGGTTCTATCATTCCAATCGCTTGGTCAGCGGCATAATACCACATTTCGCCCGTAGTTTCCGCTCCCGCTTGGCTGGCTTTGTTCTTTAAGACGGAATAGCCGACGCCGAGCATAATACCTATTATAAGCACGATAATCAAAAAGATTATCAAATGAGCGCGAACGTATGCGCTTCTGCTCTTATTTCCCGCGCCGAATAGCCAACAGATTCCTGCGATTATATTGACAAGCGGAATAGCCATTACGATAAACGTAAGTATCCACTTGCCTGCCGTCATAGGATAATTGCGAAGGTCGTAATCGTCAAATTTTTTGACTTTCTTGTATATCTTCTTTTCCTTTTTGGACAAGGCTTCTTCGCCGCCTGCAGGCATTACGAATCTAACAGGTTGCTCGCTTTTCTTTGATTTCTTTTTCTTCTTTCCGTCGTCATCGTTGTTGTTTTGAGCGTTGGCCGCATTACCGACAGGCGCTGCCTTTCCGTATGCGTTTTGATTATTCTGCGCGCCCGGTCCGTAAACGTTGTAGTACGGACTTCTCGGGTCTTTCGGATAACTCGAGTTGGGACCTTGCATATTAGGTCTTGGCGCGCTGCCCATATTCATACCGTTTCTTCCGTTATTGTTTGTATTCATAGCCTTAAAATGCCTCGATTAAACGATTTTATTTGTATTATAATATTACTACATAATTCGCCAAATGTCAACAACGAAATTTTTGGTAAATTTTTCTATCGCTTTACTTCAAATTTTCGGGGTTGAGCACTTTGAGTTCGTCAAGCGTGAACAAACCGTCTTTTCTTATCAATACGTCGTCGAAATAAATCTCTCCGCCGCCCATTTCTTTTGTCTGTACGAGTACCAAATCCCAATGAATTGCAGAGTTGTTTCCGTTGTACGCGTCGTCATAGCACGCGCCCGGCGTAAAGTGAATCGAACCGCTTATTTTCTCGTCGAAAAGTATGTCGCCCATAGCTTTTGTGATATACGGATTTACGCCCAAAGCAAACTCGCCGACGTATCTTGCGCCTTCGTCGGTATCGAAGATTTTGTTGATAGCGTCCGTCTTGTCGGAAGTGGCTTTTACAATCTTTCCGTCTTTGAATTCAAGACGTATATTGTCAAATCTAATACCGTTGCTTACCGACGGTACGTTGTAGGAAATCACGCCGTTTACGCTGTCTTTAACGGGCGCGGTATACACTTCGCCGTCTGGGATATTTCTGCGACCTGCGCACTTAACTCCGCTGATACCTTTGATTGAAAAAGTCAAGTCCGTACCGTTGCCCACAATTCGCACTTTGTCCGTCTTGTTGATGAGGTTTACCAACGGCGTCATCGCCCTTTCCATCTTCGAGTAATCGAGGTTGCATACGTTGAAGTACAAATCCTCGAACGCTTCCGTACTCATAGCCGACATTTGGCTCATACCTTGCGTAGGATATCTCAACACGCACCACTTTGTGCGTGCCACTCTTCTTTCGTGATGTACAGGATGCGAGTACCTTATATTATATGCGTTGCGCTTGTCTTCGGGTACGTCGGAAAGTTCGTACGCGTTCTCTCCGCCCCTAATGCCGATATACGCTTGCATTTTGTCCATTCGATAACAGCCGAAATCGCGCATTCTGTCCGCAAACTCAATATCCATACCCATAAGTATTTGTCTTTGCACGCGATTGTCGTAGAGTTCCACAAACGGATACGCGCCGACTTTGCGCGCCTCTTTGACAAGAGCGTTGACGAGTTGGTAATCCACGCCCGTCGCTTCGATTAGGATATTCTCGCCCTTTTTGAGTTCGCAAGAAAAATTGATAAGATTTTTTGCCAAAATATTTATTCTTTCATCCGAAAGCATACTTCTCTCCTTCTGCCAATACGGCAAACAAAACGTTTTCTACTATGTATTATATCCGTTTAATTGCTTTTTGTAAATATTTTTTCCAACTTTGAACGTGCGCCAACAAAACAAAAATACTTGCAATTTATTTTCGCGTGTGTTAAAATCTATGTGATAATAAATTTGGAGGTCATTTTTATGCCACTTGTAACATCAAAAGAAATGTTTAAGAAAGCGTATGCAGGTCACTACGCAATCGGCGCTTTCAACGTAAACAATATGGAAATTATTCAAGGTATCGTAGAGGCCGCTACCGAAGAAAACGCGCCTTTGATACTTCAAGTTTCTTCCGGCGCAAGAAAGTACGCTAATCCTACTTATCTTCGCAAAATGGTTGAAGCAGCTGAAGAAGTAAGTCATCTTCCTATCTGTCTTCACCTTGACCACGGCGATACTTTCGAGCTTTGCAAAAGCTGTATCGACGGCGGCTTCAACTCCGTTATGATTGACGGTAGCCATCACTCTTTCAAAGACAATATCGAATTGACGAAGAAAGTCGTTGAGTACGCTCACGACCACGGCGTAACCGTTGAAGGCGAACTCGGACGTCTCGCAGGCGTTGAGGACGACGTAAAAGTTTCCGCAGAAGACAGTTCCTATACCCGTCCTGAAGAAGTAGAAGAATTCGTAACGAAGACCGGCGTTGACTCGCTTGCTATCGCTATCGGTACTTCACACGGCGCATTCAAATTTAAGCCGGGCACGAAGCCGCAACTTCGCTTCGACATCCTCGAAGAAGTAAGCAAGAGACTTCCCGAATTCCCAATCGTATTGCACGGCGCTTCTTCCGTACCGCAAGAGTTCGTCAAGATCGTAAACGAGAACGGCGGAAAACTCAACGACGCTATCGGCGTACCTGAAGATATGCTCCGTCAAGCCGCTTCTATGGCAGTATGTAAGATCAACATCGACTCCGACCTCAGAATGGCTTGCACCGCAGGTATCCGTAAGCACTTCGTAGAACATCCGGATCACTTCGACCCAAGACAATACCTTGGCGACGCAAGAGCAAACATCAAGTATATCGTTAAGCATAAACTTGTCAACGTGCTCGGTTGCGCAGGCAAGGCTGACGAAATCCTCGGAAAGTAATCTACTTTAAGATTTGCAAAGTACAAATACCCTCGCAATCGCGAGGGTATTTTCTATTTATGATATCTATTGATATTATTTCTTTTTGGCGAGCAAATAACTTTTATCAAGCAAATCGCATATCTCTTCAATTGGCACTGACCCGTCAAGACAAATAGTAATCCAACTTTTTTTGTTCATATGATAAGCAGAAAAATACCTCTTTCCGTCAATAAGCGTTGGAAGAATATTAGGGTCTATGCGTAAATCTATAATATCTATTTTCTCGTCGGAATCCAAGCCTAATTTCCTTTTGGAAAGCACGAGTAATGCGCCGTACCATTTGTTGTTGTCTTTTCTGCGCCACACTGCATTCGTCGGAAAAGTCTTCCACAAATACTCCAACTCATCGCCGTATTTGTTGCGGACGTATTCGATGACTTTGTGCGCGTAATCGCTCTTGAACACGTCTTTTTCAAAACACTTCTCGGATATCTCCGTTAAAACGCGCTCATATTCCTCGCGCACTGCGCCTACGAAAGCGCCGCAAGCGTCCGCTACCAAATGTAAAATATACGGCTCGCTAGTGCTTAAATCAGTGACAAGCGTCTTGACCTCTCCGTCCTTTGAAGAGATATCCACGCACATTTCAAATTGCCCGTCCAAAATCTTCGTAACGTATGAATAAATTCCCTCGTTGAGAGAAAAACCGAATTTAACAAGCTTATCAAAATTAGGCGATTTATAATCGAAAACGCTGCTATTCATTTGTTAAAATTTAAACCTCAAAATTTATTTTTTTATCCTTAAAATAATACTCTCTGTCACGTTCGTTTATCTTACGCAATACTCTGCAAGGATTTCCCACTGCCACTACGTCGTCGGGCAAGTCTTTTGTCACAACGCTGCCCGCGCCGATTACTACGTTGTCGCCGATTGTAATCCCCGGCACTATTATGACCCCTGCTCCAAGCCAACAGTTTTTCCCAATATGTACAGAGGCATTATATTGATAGCCTTTTTCACGGAGAGCGGGCAATATCGGATGACCTGCCGTCGCAACTACCACGTTGGGACCGAACATCGTATTATCGCCTACGTAAATATGCGTATCGTCTACAAGAGTAAGCCCAAAGTTGGCGTAAACGTGATTTCCAAAATGGACGTGATGACCTCCCCAATTCGAGTGTAGCGGAGGCTCGATATAACAATCCTCGCCAATCTCCGCAAACATATCTTTCAAAAGCATTTTTCTCTTTTCTTGTTCAAGCGGACGGGTTGCGTTGAAATCGTAAAGTTTTTCTAAACAAAGCAACTGCTCTGCCATTATGCTTTCATCATCAGGCAGATATAATTCATTAGAATGCAATTTATCTCTCATACTCATATTGCATCTTGCTCCATATCAATATCTTTACTCAGTTTCTTTTGTTTAACCGACAAACACAAATTGACGATAAGCAATATCATTTGTATTAAGAAAAATACCATTATAAAAATATTTTGAAGCGTAACGTACTGCCTCATCAACATAATTAAAATAATGCTTCCTAAAAGACATATAGACGTCGTAACCAAAGTCGTTATCTTTAATTTATTTCTATCGTCTAATAAAGTCACTGCATTTATGATAATATTGGTTATTGTCAATAAAACGATAATCAAAGTCAAAAATCCGATTCCCCACAACATCAACCCCGGATCCATTATATATGAAGTAAGATATACTGTATTCGCGCTATCAGGACCGTTACTCCAAACCCATTTTACGCTTTCCGGCATAATTTCAAAAATGAAAATGATACAAGAGAATATTAAGTTTACCAAGTTGTTAATCTTAATCTTTTTTTCCATAGGTTCCTCTACTAAATTACGTTTTGATTTGATTTTCTCTACTTAGTTTTATATTACCATAGTTTTTGGTTATTTGCAATACGGAAAGTTAAATTTTTCTTTTCTAAATACATATCCCGTGCAATACGCTACCCAACAAAACGTGGCGAAGGACGATTTCTTGCATTTGCGCGCTTTTGTCGTATACGCCTAATTCGGATAGAATCATACTCATCTCTATATGAAGTCCCAAGAGTTTGTACATAGACTGCTTTATCGGCATACGCTCGGCGGCGACGAAAATCTCTTGCGTAATGTTGCCCGTATTTGCTATGCAAATACGATTCTTGGAAATCTCTCCCAAAATAAAGTCAAAAACTCTTTGATTGCGGGATAAAAATACTCTGTCGAGCGAAGATACTATCTTTGCAAAAGTGTACGAGCATTTGCAAAAGCGCAGGCAAGCGTCCGTCATATACACGGGCAAAGGATAGGAAAACGAGCGCGTTTGAGCGGTCTTTTTCTCGACGCCCCGTTCCTTAAATTCTCTGTTCATTTGCTCAATTTGCTCGTCGCTTGCGATGATTTCAAACTCTTCTTGCATAATATTCCCCTCGTTTTGGCGTTATTTATATTAAAATATTTATAAACTGTCCGAATTATGACACACTTGACGCAAATTCTTATAGAATTTTATTCGTCTAGTTGCAATTTGAGAAGATATTGATTATAATTATCTATATGGAAACCAATTTGATGTCGCCCATCAAGTTATGGGCAAATTACGATGCCGATGCGGTGAAACTAAGACCAAATTTCATAAAGTACGATACTTCGAGTAACGGAGTTGTGGATTTTGAAGTCTATTTGAGTTGCGAGGGGGAAGATAAAAAGTCAACTCTAACCTACTGCTATGGCAAAATTCCAAAAGAAAATTTCAAAAATGCTACTTTGATTTATATTAGAGGTTACAATTCCGATTTAACTGAAGACATATTTGACGCTTACATACCTAAGGGTTACGCAGTCGTATGTTTCGACTATATAGGAAAGACGGATGAGAAATCAAAGTATACCATCTACCCCGACTCGCTCAAATACGCCAATCTTGCATTCAGCGCTAGGCATTTGGACGGATTTGTAAAGTCGCCGAAAGACTCTTGCGTATTTATTTGGAGCAAGATGTGCAGAAACGTAATAACGTTCATTAAAAAACTTTTGGGCGAAGACAATAAGATATATTTACGCGCTTCGCTCGAAGGCGGCAATATCTTATGGCAAGTTGCCGGTATGGACAGACGCGTTGAAGGCATAATCGTTGCCAATAATGCAGGTTGGGAAGAAAGCAGAGGGTTATTCAGATTTTCCGAAAGCCCTGACGAATTCAACTTTTCGGAAGAAAGAATAAAGTGGATGAGCGCATGCTCTCCGCAGTCATACGCGAAATACGTCACCTGTCCTGTGCTCCTTATTTCGGGTACAAACTCTTCGATTACGAGTATTGACAGAGTGGAAAAGACTTTTGCGCTTACCAACAACAACGGCGACAACCTAGCTTGTTTCTGCTCCAACCTTACGAACACGATGAACTTGAACGCAAAGACTGCAATCATGACGTGGCTCGACAAGGTATATTACGGAGAACATAGACCCAAAGCGCCGAGCGTATCGTTTGAAGTCGTCGATAGCAAACTTTGCGTAAAGATGGAATACGACGACTCTTTGGAAGTAGATAGATTATCTATATACTACTGCTACAACGAGTCTAACAGCGAACTTAGACATTGGAACAAAGATGTGCTTTCGTCGGCAAATCCTATCGCTCAAATACCTATTCGCAACGGCGACACGCAAGTTTTTGCATACGCGTCAATATTTTATAAGGACGGACAATGCTATTCTTCTCTCCCGATAATGTATAAACTTGACGACAACGACGAAATTGAAAGGACTCCGTTGAAATCTTCGCATATCGTGTATGAACGCAAAAACGGACTTGATACTTGGGTCGTCGACAGTAATATCGGAGAATATTTCGTGCCGGAATTAAAAGCAGGAGCGTTCGATATTATCGGCGTAACGTCGAAAAAAGGAAATCTTTCCACTTACAAAATAAGCGACAAAAAGTACGAGCATAGCGAAAACAGCATCTTACAATTCGACTGCTATTCATCTGAAAGCAGGTCGTTGATTGTGGAAATGTGCGTGGAAGTAGAGTTGTTCCAATACGAATATTACAGCGTCGAAGTTCAACTCAACGGAGAGGAATGGCAAAAGATTGCCCTATCGCACAACGATTTTAAGACAAAAGAGTTGATACCTCTCAAAGACTGGAAAAAAGTCAAGAAACTGTCTTTCTTAAATATCGACGACGCTTTGATAAGCAATATTATTTGGGTATAAAGGCGTGTTGAAATTAAGCGATTTGAAAGTCGGCGATATTATCGTCACCAAAAAGAATCACCCCTGCGGAAGCAATCAATGGACAATATTGCGTACGGGCGCTGATTTCAAACTTCAATGCAACGGTTGCTCGCATACCGTTGTTTTGGCAAGCGAAAGCGTAAAAAAATCAATTAAGTCGGTAATTGCCGAATAGTCGGCGTCGGAGAGTTATGCAAAAAGACGGCGTAGATATACAAGAAAATTACACATATATCAGCGATGAGAAAAAGTCAAGGAAATTGAACGCGCTCAACGTTCTTTTATCTGTTGTAATCATACTTCTTATCGTTGCGCTTATCGTCTTTACGACCACGTTCACTTCTTTCAAAGTAATCGGCGAAAGTATGCTCCCCAACGTCAAGGAAGGCGACAGGCTCGTCTTGCAAAAACGCGGATATACTCTCGAATACGGCGATATCGTCGTGTTCAACCGACAAGAAGACTCCGAAGCGGCTGTAAAGCGAATACTAGGCAAAGCCGGCGATACTATAGCCTTTGACAAACAAGCCTGCAAATGGGTAAGGAACGGCGAATACGTCGAAGAAAATTACTATGAAGACGAATGCGAGTACAACGAGGTGTATTTCTCCTCAATGCTTTGGGAACTGCAAGGCGAAGGGATAACGATTCCCGAAGGACATTTGTTCGTACTCGGCGACAACAGAAATATCATAGGCGGATATTCTTACGACAGTCACCACTACGGTCCTCTCCCCGAGTCTTCGGTAATAGGCAAAGTAATTTACATTATGGATTAACATTCTAAGGAGCAAAATATATGAAAGCAATAGTTTCCGTTGTAGGTAAAGATAAGAAAGGAATTATCGCCAAAGTGTCCACGTGTCTTTTCGAGATGAGTATCAATATCGAAAACATCTCGCAGACGATTATGCAAGATTATTTCACAATGATTATGGCTGTAGATACGAGCGAGTGCAAGTTGAGCTTTGACGGCGTCAAGCAGGAACTAAATTCCCTTGCCGAGAAAATGGGCTTGGAAATCCACATTCAACTTCAAAGTATCTTCGACAGTATGCACCAAATAGATACGACGAAAAAGGGGCTTTGATATGTATTCAAGCAATGAGATTATCGAAACGATAAATATGATTTCCCAACAGCACCTCGACGTGAGAACTATCACGCTGGGCATTTCCCTATTCGATTGCATTACGGATAGCAAACAGCGCACTTGCGACAAGATATACGACAAGATTATGTCTAAGGCGAGCAACCTCGTCAAGATAGGCAACGATATTTCCGACGAACTCGGCGTGCCTATCGTCAACAAGCGAATTTCCGTCACCCCGATAAGCCTTATTTCGGCTGCAAGCAAAGGACATATGGAAATTATCCGCACTTTGGACAAGATTGCCGACGAAACGGGTATTGACTTTTTGGGCGGCTACTCCGCTCTCGTACACAAAGCAATGACGCCGTATGAGAAAGAATTCTTGCTTTCCATTCCCGAAGCGCTTTCTACTACGAATAAAATATGTTCGTCCGTCAACGTGGCTACTTCAAAAGCGGGCATAAATATGGACGCCGTCGCTCTTATGGGTAAGATAGTCAAGGACTGCGCGTATAGGACGAAAGACAAAGACTCTTTGGCGTGCGCTAAACTCGTCGTATTCGCCAACGCAGTTGAGGACAACCCATTTATGGCAGGCGCGTTCCTCGGCGCAGGCGAGGACGACACGGTCGTCAACGTAGGCGTATCGGGCCCGGGCGTGGTAAAGACCGCTCTTGAAAAGGTAAGCGGAGATTTGACAGATGTCGCGGAATGTATTAAACAAACGGCTTTCAAAATCACGCGCGTGGGTCAACTCGTCGCAAAGGAAGCGAGCAAAAGACTTAACGCAAGTTTCGGCATAGTAGATTTATCTCTCGCGCCCACCCCTGTCGTAGGCGATTCGGTGGCGCATATACTCGAAGAAATCGGTCTTGAAAGCGTGGGAGCATACGGCACGACTGCTTGCCTTGCAATGCTCAACGACGCGGTAAAGAAAGGCGGTATTATGGCTTGCTCCAACGTGGGCGGTCTATCGGGCGCGTTCATCCCCGTATCCGAAGACGCAGGTATGATTAAGGCTACTGAAATCGGCGCGCTCAATCTCGAAAAACTCGAAGCGATGACGGCCGTCTGCTCCGTCGGTCTTGATATGATTGCAATTCCCGGCGATACGACTGCCGAAGTAATATCGGGTATTATCGCCGACGAAATCGCTATAGGCGTTGTAAACACCAAAACGACCGCGGTAAGAGTAATTCCCGTCTACGGCAAAAAAGCGGGCGAATACGCCGAATTCGGCGGTCTGCTCGGTCGCGCGCCTATAATGAATATCAACAAATACTCCCCCGCAAAATTCATCAATCGCGGAGGACGAATTCCCGCGCCGTTGCATAGCAATAAAAACTGATTTTAGAGTATGAATATAGAAGGTAAAAATCCCGTCAAGGAAGCACTTGACTCCGACAAGAAGATTTCAAAGATATACGTTTCAAAGACTGCTCACGACTTGCAGCCTATCATTGACGGCGCAAAGGCGAAAGGCATACGCATTGACTTTGTGGATAAATTTTATCTTGACAAGATAAGCGAGAGCAAAAGACATCAAGGCGTAATAGCTATATCAGAAGACTTCAAATATTCAAGCGTGGAAGAAATCGTGGCTTTTGCAAAGAGCAAAAACCAACCGCTTTTTATGATTATTCTCGACGGAATCGAAGACCCCCACAATTTAGGAAGTATACTCCGCGCAGCCGAATGTATGGGCGCGCACGGCGTCGTCATACCTTCGAGAAGAAGCGCGGTAGTCAACGCAACCGTATTGCGTACCTCGGCAGGATCTGCAAATCATATCAAAGTTGCAATTGTGGGCAATATCAACGACACGATACGCTATTTGACTGACAATTTCGTCAACGTGTACTCCGCCGATATGCAAGGCGCGCCTATCGAAAAATCTCGCTTAGATAGCGACTTGGCTATAGTAATCGGCAACGAAGGCAACGGCGTAAAAGCCTTGACGAAGAAACTGTGTAGCGGCGTTATTTCCATACCTCAATACGGCAAGGTCAACTCTCTCAACGCTTCGGTAGCGTGCGGAATAATTTGTTACGAAGTCACTAGACAACGCAATTTGTAAAATGGTCAAAAAAATATTTGGAAAATGGAATATTGCGGAGTCGATTTTCTACGTATTCGGACTTGCGCTGATAATAACTATGTCGATTGTCTTTAAGGCGTCGTGGATATCTGCCATCGCAGGCATATTCGGTCTGTCTTGCGTGTTATTCGCCGCAAAAGGAAAGGTAATTTGCGTATTTCTCACTTGGGGTATGATTGTCTTTTACAGCCTGCTCTCCTATCAAAACAAATATTATGGCGAAGTCTTTATCAACTTGTGCCTTATGTTCCCAATGACGGTAATTCAACTCGTGGCTTGGATAAGAAACCTCGGTAAAGATCATGTCGTAAAAGTCAATTCTATCACAAAAAAAGAAGTGTTTATAGTCGTTCTTGTTGCTTGCGTCGCTTTCGTAGCGTTCTATTTTATACTGCGCGCGCTGAATACTTCTCAACTTATTATAAGCACTATTTCAATAGTGACGAGCGTACTTGCGACTTACTTCCAATCAAGGCGCAGTAAATACGGTTTCCTCGCGTTTTTGTTCAACGACGTCGTATTGTGCGTACTTTGGCTTTTCGCCACTCTCGAAGATACTGCAAACGTCGCAATGCTCACGGCGGTTGCTTTGTACGTCGTAAGCGATATTTACGGTTTTATAAGTTGGGGCGTTTTGCAAAAACGGCAACAGAAAGAATAATTATTTCAAATGCGACTTGATTTTTCGTCTAATCTTTTGCAACGTATTGTCGACGTGCTTTGAATTCTTGTTGATTTTTTCGGCAATCTCGGCGTACGACTTGCCGTCGTAATACATATCGAGTACTCTTCTCTCGCTTTCGCTCAAAGACGTGTCGATTATGCTCTTCAATCTATCCGCCTCTTCGGCGTTTATGGCGATTTCCTCGGGCGTCAAATATCCGCTGTCCGTTTCTTCTACCGAACTTATCGGAAGACTTTCTGCAAGCGCTCTGTTTTTAAGACGGTTGCCGCTTCTCAGACAATCCAAAATCCTGTTTTTTACGCACTCGTTGGCGTAGGTGGAAAAACTCACGTTTGCGTCGAGATTATATGTCACTATCGCGTTGTAAAGCGCAATCATTCCCTCTTGAACGACGTCGTCCCTATCCGCGCCTTTGATATAGAAAGCTCTGGCGATTTTATTGACAACGCCTTTGTAGTTTTCCATAAGTATTTCCACCGCGCGCTTATCGCCTTCGCGGAATTGTTTTATCAAAGTGATATCGTCTTGCATTAACGGGTGTTTTTCTCGATAAATTCTTTATGTTTTGCTCTTACTTCGAGCGTTTTACCGCAACACATCTTGCCTTCCGTGCAAGGACCTGCGACGCACGACGGACCGCAGTTGCCGAAAATACTCGGCGCAACTTCGAGTACGAGCGCAAGCATTTGCCACGCTACTTCTCTTATCTCCCACTGCGCTCTGTTGCAACATCTGAGGTTGAAAAAGTTCATAAGCGACCTTGCGTTCATCGTGACGACCATTTTGGTCTCAGCGGCGTTGGGAAGCACGAATCTTGCGTCCTCGTTGGACTTTTCGCAAGCTCCGCCGAGCAACGTCTGCCACTCGGTATACCACTCGTGCATTTGCGCCATTTGCGACTCAAACTTCTTGACTTGCTCTTCGCCCAAAGCCTCGATAGCCTCCGGTATAACGTAATTGAAAGTGTCGTCGCCTTTGTTGGCAGCGACGTATCTTTGCGACTTAACGCTGAAAGACGCTATTCTATGTCTTGTAATTTGCGCAAGCAAACTTCTCGACACGCCCTCAATACCGAACGTGAAACTTGCGTGTTCAAACGGCGAAGCGTGACCGAAAGACCTCAATCTCTCGATAAACTTGTTTATATCGCTCTTGTCCAAACCCTCTTGCAAATTTTCGATTGTCGCGTCGCTATAACACAACTTTGCCGCCAACGCAACCGTCCTCTCGGGATTTGGCGTATGTTCAAGCAAAGTTACTTTTGGCTTAACCTGTGGCATATTTTCCTCCGCTGAATAATAAAGATTTCGTAATTATAATTTTAACGGCATTGAGCAAGATTTGTCAATCTTTTGCTATTGCCTCGCTCAAAAGATATTCCAGCCTTTCGTTTTGACCCGTCAAATATAAATAACCTATCACCGCTTCAAAGCCGGTGGCAGTCTTGTAGTCGGCGACGCTCGCGTTCTTCGCCATAGAATGTTGATGGCTATTGCGCGCCCTCAAAAATATTCCCTCTTCCTCTTCGGTTAAAAGATCTTTGATATTGTTGAGACTTTGCGCTTGCGCGCTCGCTTTGACTTGCTCGGTGACGAGCCTATGCAGTTTGTCCGCCTTACCGCTTGTCGCTCTCATCTCTTTGGTACGGACGTACAAAGTGTGCACGCCGTCCCCAATATAGGCAAGCACGAGAGGATTTAACTCTCGCGCCTGTTTTTCACTTATACAATCCGTAAGTATCGGAATATTTATCATCTTGACCTCGAAATTATTTCTTCTTGCCCTTAGGCGCAGTCTTTTGAGCCACGAAGTAATCGAAGAGCAATTCGTCGCTGTAAGTCTGCTGACCCGTCGCTTTCAAAGTACATTCCTGAATGTATTGATAGCAACTGCGCTCCATAACTCTAATTATCTCCAAAGCTTCGTCCATATCCTTGCCTGCGCAGAATACGCCGTGGTTTGCCATAAAGCAAGCGCTTCTGTCTTTCATAGCCTCAACGGTGCCGTTTTTGAGTTTCTTCGTTCCGGGAAGTCCGTACGCGCCCACTCTGCACGAACCGCCGACAAGTCTTTGCATATCGTCGTTCATAACGGGCAATTCAATTCTTGCCGACGCAAGTATCGAACAGAAAATCGGATGCGAGTGAATAGTCGCGTTGATTTCAGGTCTTGCCTGCATAATTGCCGCGTGAATTTTTCTCTCGCTGGTAGGCTTTTTGCCGTCGCTCCAAATAGACGGATCGCTGATTTGCACTACCGGCATATCTTCGGGAGTAAGCGCAATATAGTCAAGTCCCGTAGGCGTAACCAACATGTGGTCTTCGTCAAGTCTTGTAGCGGTATTTCCCCACGTACCTTGAACAAGGTTTTCGTTAAGAAGAGTTACGCCGCTGTCCTTTATTACCTGTCTCAATCTAAGTTCGGTTTCTTTATCCCATGCCATATTACACCTCGCCTTCTTCCTTGACGGAAGTATCTTCGCTTACGCTCTCGCTCTCTTCTTTCAAAGTGAGATTCTCTTGATTTGTCTTGCTGTATTTCTTCTTGTAAATAAGTCTCATCAATCTTGCTTCAAGTCCGTTGATAATCTTGTTCTCGCCGATTACGCTTGAAGCGACGAAGCAGTGGCTTGCCTTGTCAAGCACGAGTACGCAAGTATAAGCCTCGTCAAGCGTACGACCCGAAGTAATGCAACCTTTGTCCTTAACAAGACAGGAATTTCTTCCCTTCAAAGTCTTGATTATGCTTGCGATATCGTCATTTGCGGTCTTGCAGGTAGGTCCTACGATTTGAGCCATATCGTCGAGTACTGCAGGAATCGTAACGCCCGCTTTGGCGATAGGCATAACCCACTTTGGATAACACTGACAAATAGCGTTGATATCTTCTCTCGACTTGTAAATTTCTGCGTGGTATTTGTATTCGTTTTCCACTTTGAAAATATTCATTTTGATTACGTCATCTTCTTTGAGGTCGCAAAGTTTAACGCCCGCTTTGGTGATATACATAAAGTTGAGTTCGGTTCTCAAACTTATCATATCGCTTTCGCCGACAACTTTTTCATCCACAAGTCTTTGAGCGTACTCTAAAATTGTTTGGACGGTTTTGTTCATCATTCTTCTCCTTCAAATCTTTTGGAATTAGCCTTTTTATACGTCTTTTCAAGACTGTAATAAATCTCTTTATAACTCTTGAAAAGTTCGTCGTAAATATACTTGTTCTTGGGGTTGGGTCGATAGGTTTTGCTCTCTATGACAAAGTTCTTTGCCTCGGCAAAACTCTTCAACTCTCCAAGACCGATAAGCGCAATTATCGCCGCGCCCAAAGCGCCTGCGTTGCGCGGATTTTGCACGATTGCAAATTCGCTTCCCGTAATGTCCGCTATAATTTGCATCCACGCGTCGTCCAATGCGCCGCCGCCAATAATTCTGAACTGTCTGCAATGGAATTTATAATCCTTGCGGAAGTTCTCGAGTATCCATCTCAAATTGTAGCCTATACCTTCGTACAAGGCTTTCATTATATGCTCTCTCGTGTGATTTGGAGTAACGTTCCAAAGCGTAGCTCTCGTCGTCGTAGAAGATACGGGGCATCTCTCGCCCAACATCCACGGAGTGCATATCAAGTGGTCCGAACCTGCGGGTATGGACTCGATTACCTTATCCATATACGCGTAAATTCCGTCGCCGAGTTCCTTTTGCTCGGTCGCGAAAAACTGGTCGCATATCCATTGTATGTTGCTACCTGCCGCCTCGGTAATACCGCAGATAAGATTCATTTCGGGGTCTGCCGACTGAATAGCCGCCGCGCCGTGCTTGAATTTGGTTTTCGTCTTGCTCGACGCCGCAACCCACGCCGACGTGCCGAGATAAATGTGAATATCTCCGTCGCCGTTCATACCGCTACCGATAGCCGCCGCTTGCGTGTCGTCACAACCGCCGAATACGGCAGTTCCTTCGCAAAGTCCCATTCTCTCAGCCGCTTCCTTGGTAAGTCCGTTGCCTATCTTATCGGTGCTCTTGACGAGCGGAGGAAGCTTTTTGAGATCAATACCGATGAGCTTCAATGCGCTCATCCAAGTCTTTTTCTTGAGGTCAAGACCGTAGCTCGACGCGCCCGAAAGTTCGGCAACCATCTCGCCCGTACACTTGTATTTCAAAAATCCGTTGACGTCGAGGAAGTACTTGGTGTTGTTGTACACGTCGGGACGTTCCTCTCTCAACCATTGAATTTTGGATACGACGTCTTTACCCATAATAGGCGTACCCGATACGAGAGTAAATATACCCTTTCCGCCCACTTTCTTCATAAGCGTCTGCGCTTGCTTTTCCGCTCTGCCGTCAACCCAAGTGATATTGCGGTGCAAAACTCTTCCGTTTGCGTCAACGGGAATAATACCCATCGCTTGCGTGGAAAATATTACGCCCTCCACGTCCTTGGGGTCAATACCGGTCTCTTCGACAATCGTCTTGGATGCAAGACAAACGGCATCCCAATATTCGTCCGGCTCTTGTTCTACGAAAGCCGGCGCGGGATAGTAAGTGGGATACGGAACCGCTTTGGAAGCGACTATATTTCCGTTGAAGTCGATAAGTACCGCCTTGTCGGAACTCGTACCCATATCGTGCGCCATTATGTATTTCATATAAATCCTCTTGTAATTAAGTTTCTTAAAAATCGCCAAATGCCGACTGCGCATTTCTACGCAATCGGCATAGGTTTATTTGAATTACTTTTTGCTGTTAGCTTTTGCTTCGGCAGCCTCTGCCTTTGCGAGCATCTTCTCTGCCTTCTTATACTTCTTCTCGTTTACGCCTTTGTACTTGTTCATCTTGTACTTAGCTACTTGCTTATCCATTGGCTCGGTGATTTCCTCAACCATACCGAATACGGTGTCGAATCTGTTGAGTGCGTCGTCGATTACCTCGTCGGTGTCTGCCATAGACGTGTAAAGACGCGAACCTGCCAAAGTAACGATACCATTTGCCATATATGCGGCGCCCATGTGTTCCATAGCAACCTTTCTTACCATGATCATATCTTGCTTCTTGAGAACCTTGAGGAGCGTGAGCATGCTCTTGGATGAGAAGTCATAGCTCATTGCGCCCGTACACTCGAGGTGGACGATAGAACCTTGGTTGTAAGCAACGTAAGGCAAATTGTGCTTTTCGATCAACTTAACAAGACCGTCGGTCAACCTGTCGCCTGCTAAGCCTGCTTTAACGCAAGCGTTTGTCTCTGCAATCTTCTTGATTGCGACGTAACCTGCCATTGCGGAAAGCGGGTTTGCCGCCAAAGTACCGCCGCAGTACGCTTTCTTTGCGCCGCCTGCAACGCCTGCTGCGAGGAGCGAAACGTATTCTCTCTTACCGCCTACGCCGCCTGCCGCAGGATAACCGCCCGCAACAATCTTACCGAAGATGGTGAGGTCAGGCTTAACGCCAAAGAATCCTTGAGCTCCGCCGAGACCTACTCTGAAGCCGGTAACAACTTCGTCGAAGATGAAGAGCGCGCCGTACTTGTGAGCAAGTTCCAAAGCCTTTTGGTTGTAATCGAAATCTACAGGACGGGTACCCGATTCAGGACCTACCGGCTCAACGATAACCGCAGCCGTACCGCCTCTGTGTCTCTTGTTGTATTTGAGGTAATCTTCAAGCATATTGAGGTCGTTTGGTCTAACTTCGTCAATTACGGAGAAGATATTGTTTGGAATACCGTGCGACTCGAGGAATTGTCTTGTGCCCGGAACTTTAAGTCCGTAAACCATTTGGTCGGACCAACCGTGATATGCGCCGCCTATTTTGATGATTCTCTTATTCTTGGTCTGGCATCTTGCAATACGAATTGCCGCCATAACGGATTCTGTACCCGAACCAAGCATTCTGAACATCTCTACGTTTGGCATGTGCTTGTTGATTTCCTTTGCGATAAGGAGCTCTGCCTCGTGGAAAAGACCCGTTACAGGACCGCATTCCTTGATGAGTTTGATAGCCTCTTCTTGAACGTCGGGATAGTTGCTACCCAAGATGGTAGGACCGCCGGCTTGCAAGAAGTCGATATACTTATTGCCGTCGATATCGTAAAGGTATGCGCCCTCGGCTTTCGTCATGCACATTGGGAACGGCTTGTTGAACGCCAAGTTGTGTTGAACGCCGCCCGGGATATACTTCTTTGCCTCGGTGGTAATTTCTTTTGAACCTGCGCAATCTACGTCGTAGTAGGTCTCACAAATCTCTTTGTACTTCTCGGCAGGAATAGAATAGATATTCTGATCCGTAAGTTCTTTGAGACTTTGATTTATTTCTTTTGCGCTACCCCAGCGCGATATGCCGTAACCTTCTTGAACTTTTTCCGGTAGCGGCTTGTAAGTAACTTTCATAGTTTGCCTCCTTAAAGTTAAATTAAATATTACAAATAAATTTTACCATACTTAATTGATTGTTGTCAATAATGTTTTTTTATATAAATGCCTTATATTATAAAAATTTTGTATAATGTTTGAAAATTTTAATCGACACTAGTCGATAAAAAATACAATAATTTACAAATGATGAATTTTTGTGAAATAAATGGTTTTGGTTGTAATTTATTTTGAATATATGTTATAATGAAAAAAAACTTTTGAAAAGGTATTTTATGGACACAACAGAGTACAAAAACGGGCAAAAAATTTATGACCTCATCAAAGAAGTCATAGACGTTACCGGACCTAGACTTCCGGGTAGCGAAGAGGAAAAAATCGGCGCAAAAATCGTAGCCGAGCAAATGCAAAGAGAATTGAATGCGACTGCAACGACCGAAGAGTTTAAGACTCCCCGTCACGCTTGCATAAGCGCAATACCGTGGCTTGGCTGGGCAGGCTTTGTATTCTTCTGCTTATTCTACCTATCCCCGATAGCAAGTCTTGTGGGAGCGGCGTGCTTGTTGCTATTCGCGCTATTGCACATCTTCTATTACAGCCACCTACTCGACCCTCTTTTCAAAAAAGATATTTCGCAAAACGTTTACGCGGTAATTCCCCCGAAATCGGGTAAAGCAAAATACAATATTATGATGACGGCGCACATTGATAGCAGTTGGTGCTGGTTGCACTCGTACCACAACGCCAACACTATGATTTTGAAGACGGCTATCGGCGTTGTCAGCGTGGTTGGACTTTTGGTAATATCGCTTGTCACAATCATACTTCAAGCAAAAGCGGGCTTGTCCCTTTCGTTTATGTCTCTCAAAGACGTATTCGCAAATATCTCGGGCGGAACGAAAAGCAAACTTGACGTTGCCCTTTTGGTATTCTACTGCTTGCCTCTCATCTGCTTGCCGGGACTTTATTTCCTCTCGAGATTTATGTCTTGGAGCAAAGAAAAAGCGGCGCCGGGCGCTATGGACAACCTCAGCGGCGTGGCTACTGCAATCGAAGTCGCTAAGCACTTTATCAACGATGAAAGCGAAGTCGCTAAAGACGCTCAATTCGTGGTAGTAGGAACGGGCGCGGAAGAAAGCGGACTTGTCGGCGCGCTTGCATTCGTCAAAAAGCATAAGGACGACAAGAACTTCTTCAACGAAGATACGTACGTACTCAACCTCGATTCTTTCAGAGATATGGACAACTTCAACGTAGTGTGCAAAGACTCTCTTCAATTCGTTCCGTTTGATAAAGAACTTATTCAGCTTTCCAAACAGGCGATTGACAACTGCGGCGTACAATCTCACTTGATTGAAAATCCTATCGGCGGAAGCGACTCGACGGCATTTGCAAGAGCGGGCATCAAGACCGTTACTTTGAATGCGCAAGACCCTCGCCCGACGAATTACTACCACACCACCAACGACGGTATGGATAACCTCAATATCGATACTTTGGAAAAGGGCTATGAGGTAGTAAATGAATTGATAAGACTTATCGACGAAAAGTATAAGGACAAAGACTAAACAAGGAAGATAAAGATTTATGAAAAAAGTACCGTTCGTGACCAAGGAACAGATTGAAAAAATTACTCAAAAATACCCCACTCCTTTCCACATCTACGACGAGAAAGGCATAAGAGAAAATGCAAGGCTTCTCAAAAAGGCGTTTTCGTGGAATAAGGGATTTAAGGAATACTTCGCGGTAAAGGCGACGCCGAATCCGTATATTCTTCAAATCCTCAGAGAAGAAGGCGCGGGCGCGGACTGCTCGTCTTTGACGGAACTTATGATGAGCGAAAAGGTAGGTTTTAAGGGCAACGAGATTATGTTCTCGTCCAACGTTACTCCAAAAGCGGACTTCGCTCTCGCTCAAAAATTGGGCGCGATTATCAACTTCGACGACCTCACCCATATTGACTATTACAAAGAGATTGCGCCATTCCAAGAGACGATGTGCTGTCGATACAATCCGGGCGGCGACTTCACTCTCAACAATGAGATTATGGACACTCCGAAAGACGCCAAATACGGTATGACCAAAGAGCAAATCAAGATTGCTTACGCTAAACTCAGAGATTACGGCGTAAAGCGATTTGGCATACACGCGTTTTTGGCGAGCAACACCGTAGGCACGGGCTACTACCCCACGCTTGCGAAAATACTTTTCGAACTCGCTGTCGAGATTAAAAACGAACTCGGCATAAACATATCCTTCATCAATCTCTCGGGCGGCGTAGGCGTACAGTATCGCCCCGACAAGGAAGGCAACGACATTCTAGCAATCGGCGAGGGCGTGCGAAAGGCGTATGAAGAAGTTATGGTCCCCAACGGATTGGGAGACGTGGCTATATTCACCGAACTCGGCAGATTTATGCTTGCTCCTTACGGCGCGTTGATAGCCAAAGTAATTCACAAAAAGCATATTTGGAAAGAGTACATCGGACTTGACGCTTGCGCGGCAAATCTTATGCGTCCCGCAATGTACGGCGCTTATCATCATATAACAGTGCTTGGCAAGGAAAACGAACCTCTCACCTACAAGTGCGACGTAACGGGCGGTCTTTGCGAAAACAACGACAAATTCGCAGTAGACAGAATGTTGCCGCAAATAGAAATCGGCGACTACGTCAATATCCACGACGCAGGCGCGCACGGTTTTGCTATGGGATATAACTACAACGGAAAACTCCGCTCTGCCGAACTTCTTCTCAAAGAAGACGGAAGCGTCAAAATGATAAGAAGAGCCGAGACGCCTGAAGACTATTTCGCTACGCTCGACTTCGACGGCTTGAAAAAATAACTGTGTAAAATTTGTTTATAATGCAATACTCATTATAAATGGAGAATTGAAAATATAATGAAGAAAAAAATTTACGTTACCGCTATAATACTCACGCTGACTTTGATTCTTTGCTTCTCCGTCGGTTGTTCTCTCTTTACCAACGACAACGAACCTCAAAAGTATTTTGTGGAAATCGGACAAGTTGAAGACTCGCGAGTGGCAAGCATTGTCGCCAACAACACGCTTGATTCTTGCGTAAGAATAAGCGCGTTTTATCCAAGCGCATCTGAGACAAGCAAAAGTAGCGGTTTCTTCGTTACCTCCGACGGATATATTGTCACCAACCGCCATTGCGTGGTACGCTTCCCAAACGGCGAAGACCTTCCATCGCAAGAAGGCGAAATCCCTATTAACGTAAAATATACCGTGACGGATACCAAAGGCGACTCTTACAGCGCGAAACTCGTCGCTTACAGCAAAACCGCGGACGTCGCTTTGATTAAAATCGTTCCCAACGTATTGGACACTATCATCGGCTCGACGACAGAATTTTCGCCTATGATATTTGACGTAGATTCAAAACCCTATTACGGAGACAGACTCTATACGATAGGCAATCCCGAGGATTTGGGCTTTATTCTTACCGAACTTATGGTCGCTTCACCGGGTATTAAACTTTCAAGTAAAAACGATTATTATACTATAATGCTTGACGGCAATATCAATCACGGCAACAGCGGCGGCGCGTTGATAGATACGCATAGCCACGTCGTAGGCTTGATATTCGCCCGCGTAGAAGGCGCGTCCAACGAACATGATAGTAATAACGCAACTTCCACGGCAGCAAATAATAATACGACTTCCTCGCCAACGTACGGCTTGGGATGCGCTATTCCCGCCGAAGTAGTGACGACGTTTTTGGACGATTGCAAAATACAGTATTCTAAATATACTCCCACGCAAAGCGATAATACACAAGAGTAATTTTAAGAGGCTTATTACAAAAGATGGCAAAGGACAACGACAACCTTCATGCAAATCATAGAAAGAGAATGCGACAGCGTATTGCCCAAAACGGACTTGACTCTCTGCAAGACCATGAAGTTTTGGAATACATACTATACGCGTTTATTCCGAGAAAAGACACAAATCCTATCGCGCATAAATTGTTGGATCTAGCAGGAAGTTTAGAGAACGTATTCAATTCTTCGGTAGAGATGCTAATGAGCGTACCCAATATGACTTACTCGGCTAGTCTCTTTCTCACTTGCATGCCGAATATAATCAAGAGATACAACCTTCAAAAACACGGCGACAAACCGCTCTTGTTGAACAGTAGAAGCGCAATAGATTATTTCAAAAATATCTTCGCCCATGAAGACCAAATGCAAGAAAACTTCTTTATTGCTATCGTTGCTCCCGACGGAAGAGTCGTCGACAGTTGCAAAATAAGCAAGGGCGACAGCGACCAGTGCAAATTAGACGTTAAAAAGTTTATATTGAAAACGGCTAGTACGCAAGCCAAAGATTTCTTTATCTCACACAACCATCCATCGGGTATTCCTACTCCGTCGCTTACTGATTTTGAATTTACAAAATGGTTGGCGTCGTTGTCCGTTACGCTTGAATTGCATATGATAGACCATATTATCATAGCAAAAAACGGGCACTATTCTTTCCGCGACAACGGAATAATTGAACAATATACCAATGAATTCAAAACGTTTTGCAGAAATACCGACGTAAACGGTAAATATAGAAAATAATTATTCGTCAAAGTAAGTAGCCATAATATCGGCTATATGTACGATTGTAGCGAACGGATAGTCCGTGAATGCTTTGGAGAGCGAATAATCTCCGCCTATCACTCTTTTGTCAAATCCGCCCATGTGCCAATTTATTGCCATAGCCTCGTCGCGCGTCAACCTCATAAATCCGCTTATGATATACACCGACTTTTCGCCGTGTCCGTAAGGAAGAGAATCGTTGACGGAAAAGTACGGCACTTGTTCCCATATACCGTCCACTTTGACGTTGCGAAGTTGCACCTCATAGAAATTGACCTTGCATACGTCGTGAAGAAGCGTGGCGATAGCGATATTTTCCATTGTGACGTTCTTAAAAGGACTGCCGTCCTTTTTGTTTTCATTCTCAATCAATTCAACCGCTCTATCAAATACGTTCAAAGAGTGGTCGCACAATCCGCCCGTCACTGCATTGTGAAATTTGGAACTCGCAGGCGCGGTAAAAAAGTCGCTGTCCGTAAGCCACTTCAAAAGTTTGTCGCTGCCCTCTCTCGTAACGTGCTTGCTGAATAATTGAATAAACCTATCTTTATTGAAATCCAAATCTATCATAACCGCTTCTCCTTTGTCTATTCAATTATATATCTCTTGCTAGGCAAAAGTCAATTCAACCGTTGTTATAACTCGTTATAGTAAACTATATTCTCAACCGCAGATTTGAAAATCTGTTCCATACGAGCGATTTTCATCTCTTCAGTATAGCTGCTACCTGCAACGTCTTCTTTTATTGCCATCGTCAAAATCACAATGCACGTCGCTCCTTTTCGCGGTGTCGTTTTTATTATGTAATCATATTTTTTATTATAAACCGAAACACAATATTTATATCCGTTGTACTCTTTGTCGTATTTAATGTTCTTGTCTTTACTTGTATAAAAATGCACGCTTATGTTCATCGGGATTTCCTCACCGTCATCTTTACTAGAAAGAAAATAAACGCACGAGTCTATATTCTTCACTCGCATAGGCAAAGAAAGATTAGGATTAACTTTATATCCATTATATTCAATCATGACATTGTTAACATCATCGTCCTTCCACAAGAAACCTGCTCTTTGCAAATTGTTCACAGTCAAAAAATCGTCGGATAAATATACTATATCGTCCTCCATTACAGTACTCAATTTATCAAGAGGAATTTGACGTTGTACTGGACGATAACCGCTATTCAAAATGCCCCATATTATACATAATATCAATACTGCCAATACTAGTAAAACAATAAAAGTTATTAAAACCGCTTTTTTCGCTCTTGACATAGTTATATACTTCCCCTATAATTATTGATTAAATTATAATATATAACTAATCGTTTGTCAAGGTGCATTTTGTAACTGCTTGTTTGAGATGTCAAAATATTTTGAATTTCCACTCGACTTGCGGCTTTTCGGGCAAAGTGTCTTCGACCTTTTTTACGCGCGTTATTGCGCCTTGCACTGGCAAATAACAGTCGCGGCGAAGTTCTCTCTCTTCGACCTTATTGCCGTCTTTATAGTACTCGATTATCGCGCGCGATTTATAGCCTTGCGTGCCTTTTTTGTTGACGAGATACTCCCCTTCTTCGTCTGTAAGCACTTCGCCGTCTAGTTGCTCCGCCCATTCGACGGTAGGCGACGGCTCCGGCAAGACTTCGAGCACTTCGCTACGCAATTTGATTGTATACTCCAACGGATGACCGTAAATATCGAAAATTATCTTTTTATCTTTCGTATAGCCGTTGACAAGCACGTCGTATTCGGAATTATTGACGAGAACCATATCTATAAACTCGCTTACAGTCGCGTCGGTAGACAGCGGACAGTAAGAAGACGGAAGGCTGTGCGCCTTGACGTACTCGCTGCCTAATCCTGCTCTTATCCAAGCGTTGTAGAGCGTAGACGACACCTGACATACGCCTCCGCCTATTCCCTGCGTATACTCGCCGTCTACGATTACTTTTGCGTTTTTATATCCACGCTCTTCGACTCTCTTTCCGACGACGTTGTTAAACGACAACTTCTCTCCCTTTTTTACCGCTATCCAACTGAAACTCTCGCAAGCGAGCGCAACGTTGTGCGCGCGTTCTTCTTTGGACGAAGAAAAGTCCGTGCTAAACGAACTTATTTTTTGCATCTTATGCGAAAAGTCGTATTGATTTGGGCTCATAGCGCCCTCGACTATACCGCTTGTTTGTTGATATATAATTACTCCGCCGACTATCGTAAATATGGCGGAAATAATTAATATTACGGCTATTGATTTATTTGTTGTTCCAATACGACTTTTCACGAGTTAAGTATGTGAGTTATTCAATAAATTATTCATGAAAAAACCCGACGTTCAGTCGGGTCTTTCTTTTCAATGCTATTTGTTGTTATTCAACTTTGTTCTCGCCTTCGTCAGCGGTCTCCGCGCTTTCGACTGCTATTGCTTGCTCAGCTTCGTCTTGCGCTTTCTTCTTTTCCAAAAGCTTAATTCTCATTGCGCCCTTCTTAGCCGTAACGCACATTGCTATTATCACAGCGACAACTATTACGACTGCAAGCAAAATGATGAAACGCATAGTTGACAACGGCGACGTAGTAGTCTGTCTTGCGCCTGTCGTCATTCTCACAAGAGAGGTATTTATTGTATAACCTTCATTGTAATCTTTTATCATGCCCTTGTAAGATTCGAGCAAAGTATTGTATCTGTCAATAACTCTATTTACGTTGGTAATTACTTCTTTATAGAGATTTGCCTGCTGCTCCTCACTCATATTAGCGTAAGAGCCTTCGCCTGCTACGTCGTAAGCATTTTTGTATGACGTCCAAGTTTCTTCATTCTTTCTAGCGTTTGCCAACTCGGTGGATACCCTGATGATTTCCTCTTGAAGCTTTTCGGTATTTTGTACTACAATCGGTTCTTGCGAAGAGCCTTGCGAAACTAGCGGTCTTGCATTCTCCAAAGCCTTATTTAGATTTTCAATTTGACCTTCCTTTGCGGTCTTAGCTGCGGTAAATTCAACAAGTTTTTCTTCGATATAAGCGCGTTCGCCGTTGCCGTTGATGGCTTTTGTACGAATGTACGTGCTGTTGTAGCCGCTGAGTTCCGTCGCAAGGCTTCTGACCTGAGAAGTCAAAGTCGCGAAACTTTCTTTTTGGCTAGACGAAATAAAGTTGTCAGCCTTTGCCTGCCACATCGCGCTTTCGGTAACAAACGTGTTGACTTCTTGTGACAAAATATCAAGTTCTTTCATAGCGTTGATACTGCTACCTTCCGCAATCTTCTCAATAGCTGACAATTTTGTACCCATTGAGAAATTAGCCTTAAATGAATTGATATACTCTTCCGTAATCGCGCCGACAATCGTGTTGTATTCGTTCTTCGAAGAGATAAGTTTGTCTATCTTAGAATTTTGCGCGAGTACGATTCTATAATTGTAACTTGCGCTGACTACTTCTTCATTCTCATCCTTTTGTTCGTCCGAAACAGTCGGAATAACCGAAAGATTATTGATGACTTCGCCGACAAGTTTGTCAATCGTCTCTTCGTCGTATCCGCACTTTGCCAAAGCGTTGCGTACGTTGGACGACGTCCTGATATTGTTGACCAAACTCATCTGTCCGCCCCATGGGTCGTTGCCGTCTTCAATTCCCGAATAATAATAAGTTATTCTCGTCTCAAATTGACTCTTAGACATTACTATATCGGTTACGCCCAATACTGCCGTACCCAAAATCAAGCCTATCAAAACGTATACGATAATTCGCACGCCGCTTATCTTGATTTTTTCCCATATCTTCTTAAACGTCAATTCCTCAGTATATTGCTCTTCTTCCATAATTTCCTCCAAAAGAAATTCGTACAGCCTTAGTATACCATAGACGCAAAACCTTTTGCAATCATTTTATATATCTTTCCCTCTTAGGCGCATTATAATACCTTTTATATTACACTTTCTTTGACCAAACACTTGCCAAAGCCATAAAATTATGATAATATCATTTTGTCAAAACTTAATATCAACGTAGAGAGTTGGCTGAGTGGTCGAAGGCGCACGATTGGAAATCGTGTGAACGGGAAACCGTTCCGAGGGTTCAAATCCCTCACTCTCTGCCAGTTTGCCAAATAATTGCAATTTTGGCGAAAATAGAAGGTGAGAAAATTTCTCACCTTTTTATTTTGCCTCTTAAGGCAATTATTTGTTTAGACAGTAGTCGTAAGGGATAGTCCGAAATAGTGACGCTCACTGTCGTTCGCTAGACCGTCGCTTCGCTCCTTACAAATCCCTCTTTTCTGGGCTTTTTAATGTTACTTCAAATTCCTCATCAAATCAATAACTCTTGCTTTATTTTCAGAACTTAAAACCTTGTATATTTCAAATAATTCTTTTGCTTCCTTGTAGTTAGCAATATCCTCAAAGAAAAATTCTTCTGGAGTTGCGCCACAAACTTGTATTGCATCAAGCAAAACTTCTGACGGCATAGCCAAATCGCCGTTGTCAAATTTGGCTATATACGCTTTAGATTTTCCGATTCGTCCAGACAATTCTCTTGCCGACAAACCCGCTCTTGCTCTCATCATACCTAACCTATCAATCAAAAACTTTCTTGCTGGTGTAACGCTTTTATTCATAATTTCCTCCGTTGCAACCATTGTAAGTTAGAATTTTTCGGCAAGTGCCTACTATTTATGGTAAAAATTGATTGTAATTCAGCGTTTATATGTTATAATGCCTATATATGCTCAATTTATACCATTGAGAGTAATCACAAGAAATAAAAAGCATAATAAAACTATTGTAATTAGGAGAAGTATATGAATTACCAAACATGTTGCTGTACAGGACATCGCCCGAAAGGTTTTCCGTTTAAGTACGGAGTTGATAAGCAAAAGCATAATGCCTATTTATTATTGCTTGAAGAAAAGATAAAGCTTGCAATTACAGAATACGGAATTACAAACTTTATTTCGGGTATGGCTATCGGCGTAGATTTGGACTTTGCAGAAATTGTCTTGAAACTGCGAAATAAATACCCCATCACTTTGGAGTGCGCTATTCCTTGCCCTAACCAAACGTTGAAATGGAACAGCTCGGACAAATTACGTTATGAAAGTATTTTGAAACGCGCGGACAAAATAAATCTTATTTCAGAGCGTTACACTCCCGAATGTATGTTAAAACGTAACCGCTATATGGTAGACAAAAGCCAGCTTGTAATTGCGGTATTCAACGGAATTAAACAAGGCGGAACGTGGTACACGATAAACTACGCAAAAAGAGAAAATAAAGTTATCGAGATTATAAATTTATGAAAAACAAAACATTAAAGTTTATATTAGTCGGCATATTGTTGTTTGTTACGATACTCGCAATAGAATTTTGTTGCATATATGCGCTGCTAGGCGATAATACATGGAATTATATTAAAGATTTTTGGAATTGGTACGCAATGTTCATTATAGACATTAGAAATAAATAGTCATATTACAAAATGAAAACTCGCACTTTACAAGTCAATAATTATTGTTTATAATATAAGTAAGCGTGATTGGGTTTATTGCGCAAATTATTGGGTGGCAAAAGTATTATGTTTTATTTGCAAAATAGATGGAAAGTTGAAGATAGACGACTGCGTTATTACGGTTTGAGAAACAAACCTCATATGTTCAAAAACGCCGTCAAGTTGACAAAGGCGCAAGAAGACGTCATCAAGAAGTTGCCTTGCGAATTGAATAGCGATGAAATAAAAACGTTGAAGAATCTAATAGGAACGCAAGTCGTAAAGGAAGACGATTTGCGCGTCACGCCGAAATCGCTCAAAGAAGCAAGATTTTGTAAGACGTGTATCGCCAACGACTTTATAATTCCAGGACTGGAATTTGACGAAAACGGTCAATGCCCTATGTGCGCGACGGCGCATGAAACAAAGGGGCTTAAAAGCGTCGTGCCTATCAAAAATACTTTTGAACGCTCTAAAAAATCAAGATTTGACGTCGCGCTATTTTACACGGGCGGCAAGGACTCGACGTATCTGCTCTATTATTTGTCAAAAGTCCTTGACCTCAAAGTGCTTGCTTTGACTTGGGAACTGCCCTTTATGTCCGACAGCGCAAGACAAAGTATCGAAAGCGCAAAGAAATCGCTAAGCAACGTAGAATTCATAATCCGCAAAGTCGCGAACGAAGACCTTAAAAAAATTTATAGAAAACTTTACTCGACCGCAGGTAATACTTGCGCATGTCCGTCTTTGGCGTATATACTGTTTTATCCCGAACTGGTCGCAAACAAAGTCCCCTACTTTGTAGCCGGCAACGAACCTGCGCAACTTATAGGGTTGTATTACAACCATTTAGCGCCAAAGATAGCGTATACTTTCGGCAACGATAAATTCCTCAACGGGCTAATAAATATTGGGCGAATACTGACTTTGCATCCGCCGTTGAAAAGCGGACAATTTCATACTCTTGCCACTATGCGACAACTTGCGTACGGCGATAATTTCATTAAGAAGATTGCGGGATACAGCAATCCGTTGGTAAGTAATGTCGTCGACGCAATACATCAAGTGCCGTCGATTGTCAAGCCTCTCAAACGCGCAATACGCTCATCCTCTCGAAGCGGAAATATCCCTGCCTTCGTTCAAGTGGATCTAAACGACATCTGCGACGGTCATTACGACTGGAAGAAAATCAAAGATCTGATAATTTCTCAATGCGGTTGGGTTCCGCCCGAGAAGACGGATAAAGGACTGCATACAAGTTGCAAGATAGAAAAGTGTAAAGAATACTCTCAATTCATAAAATTCTATAATATGGATAGCACAATGATACCTTTTAGCGCGTTGGAAATATCTTTGGCTACTCGCGATAAAGCAATAACTCGCGAAGACGCAATCGCGGAACTAAATTCAACTTTGGGATTTTCTTTGGACGAACCGCCTGAATGTATAATTATGAAGGAGTATATAAATCAATGAACGCGATTGTCTACTACTCCAACACTGAGCAGTCAAAACGCATTGCGCAATATCTTGCGGACAAATCGGGATATAGCCTTTGCGATATCTACGACTTGAATGAATTCTCTTTTGACAATCTTGCGCTTGTATTTCCCGTATACAGTCAATCACTACCCTATGCGGTAAAGACTTTCCTATCAAAGATACGAGCGCAAAATCTTACGCTTGTCGCTACTTACGGAAGAATGTGCTACGGCAACGCTCTACACGAAGCGCAGAAGAAATATAAGCACAATATTGTAGCTGCCGCATATATCCCCACAAAACATTCTTATCTGCAAGAAAGCGAATTTGACGATTTCAAAAGTCTAGACCGTATAGTAGAAAAAATGCTTGCCCCTTCGCCTATCGCTATACCGAGATCGTATAAAAATATTTTTTCAAATCTGTTCAAAGATCAACGCAGTCGTATGGGCGTGAAAATATACAAAACCCAAGATTGCGACAGGTGTAATACATGCTCGCAACTTTGCAAAAACAATGCGATAATCAATGGCGAAATAAATAAAAATTGCATAAGATGTCTTAAATGCGTGAACGCTTGCCCCAAAGGCGCGTTGAAATATAAATTGCGATATCCTATGCGGATATATCTCAAAAAGAAAAAGAAAGACAAAATGGTTATTTATATTTGATATGCAAATGCGCCACCCGTTTGGGTGGCACTGATTGTATCTGAAAATTGCGATTTATTATTAGTTTGGCAAACCGACGTATGCGTATATATTATCTTCGGAAAGCAAGTATGCAAAATCTTGTTTTTCGGCAAAAGTTCCGTTTCCTGTCTGAAGAATACTTACGCTGACCTCCGGGTCGCCGTCGTCTTTTTTGCTGAAAGAAGTCTTTTCCCATTTCCAGCCTATCGCCTCGGTTGACATTTCCAATATTTCGCTATTGTAGAAGACGTACTCGCCTATACTTTCAACAGTCTTTGGCAAGCGAATATCATTGAACGCAACGCCTGCGAAAGCGTATGCTTTGATTGTGCTAATGCTCGTAGTCCAAATACCGTCCGTATCATAGAATCCAAACGTCTCGCCCACTCTTGCATCTTCTTCCGTTTCGTTGTTGCTGATTTTCTCGCCGAAATACGAATTGGTGTCATACGAACCGAAATATGCGTATACTTCCGTGTAATCGGCGTTGGTCAACAAGCCGTGCGAATACGTGGACGTATTGCCCTTTTTGCTGAACTTTTGCAAATTGACTATTGCGAAATTCTCGTTTTCTTCATCTACTTCCAACGCTCTGTCGCGAGTAGCGTAAGACGTACTCTTTGAATAGATTGCAAACGCGCCGTCGCCGATTTCCTCAACGTTCTTGCCAATCTTGAAGTTGTGCGAATAAAGAAGTCTTGAACAACCCATAAACGTCTTTGCGGGAATTGCCTTGAGAGAATTCGGCAACTGATATGAAGTAATGGTATTATTTTCTTTTCCTACAAGTCCGATGTTCTCCAATACGGTACAGTCGAGGAATACTCCCTCTCCCATGCTTTCAAGCTCAATGTCTTCTTCAAAGAAAACGTACGAAAGCGAAGTGCATCCCATCAAAGCGTTTGTACCGATGCTCTTAACTGTCGCAGGGATTTTGAATTGTCTGAAATTGGTAGTGACGTTTGCAAACGCTCTATCCCCTATGCTCGTAAGATGAGGGAATTCGAGAAGGTTGTTCGAGGTCGAACTCAATTTCGTATCTTGGAAAGCGCCGTTGCCGATAGAAGCCAACTCGCAGTCCTCGTCAAGAGTGAGTTCCGTAAGCGCTGCGGCTTTGCTGAAAGCGTCCTCGCCGACCTTCTCCAAAACCTTGTTGAAATGCGTTCCTATCATTGACGTACAGCTTTCGAACGCGCTCGAGCCGATTTCCAAAAGTCCGCTCGGCATATAGAAGATTTCTTCGTCGATAGCGTTTTCGCCTTCCGTGGAGTAATCTTCGCTCTTATATGCAAATACGAGCGCGCTGCAGTTCTTGAAAGCTTCGTCTCCGATACGGGTTACGCTGTCGGGGATAATTACCTTTTGCAACGCCTTACAACCGCTGAATGCGCCGTCTGGAATTTCTTTAAGAGAGCTAGGCAAAACCACTTTTTCCAAAGCCGTCAAATTTTGGAAAGCTTCGTCTTCAAAAGTAAAGGACGAATTGGACTTAAACGTAATAGTCTTGATTTCGCTTGCCTTGCTCTTAAACGCGTCTTTGGCTACGGAAACTACTCTGTTGCCTCTTACCTTGTCAGGAACGACAACGTCCGTATCGTCGCCGTCATAGCCCGTAATGGTGGCTCTCGTACCGCTCAAAGTATAGGAAAATCCATTTGAGTATTCGGAAAGACGACCCGCGCTGACGAGAAGTCCTATTACCGTTCCCAAAGATGCCAAAGCCAGTACGAATACCGAAACTACGACGATTATTTGTTTTGTCTTGTTGTTCATATCTACCTCATAAAGTACATTATGGTGTTATATTTTCTTATTATTCCCACCTTCTATTTTTTTATTATAGCATACCAAATAGTAAAATTCAATTATTTGTTTATATTATATAAATATAAGATAGGTTTTTATAATTGAGTTTACATAGACTTGCAAGCGTTTGCAATAAGTTTTAACGCGACGTTTATTCCGTCGACGGAGGCCGAAGTTATTCCGCCTGCGTAGCCTGCTCCCTCTCCGCAAGGCATCAGTCCGATTACGCTACTGTATCCTTTCTCGTCGCGCATAATTCTGACGGGCGAGGACGACCTCGTTTCAACTCCCGTCAACAATGCGTCGGGATGAGCAAAACCGTGAAGTTTTTTATCAAACGCGCTTACCGCCTCGCTTATGCTGTCAGTGACGTAAGCAGGCAAGCATTCTCTCAAATCCGCAAATTCCACGCCTATGGGGTAAGTCGGCTTGACCTCGCCCGGCCTCTGCGTAACTCTACCCTCTTTCAAATCCTCATAGCGTTGACAAGGCGCTTTGTACGAGCCTGTAAGAGCGTACGCAAGCCTTTCGTACTTGCGTTGAAACTCCACGCCCGCCAAAGGGTTGTCCGAGCCGAAATCGCTAGGTTCTACGCCTACGAGCAACGCGCTGTTGGCGTTTTTGCCGTCACGAGAGAAATAACTCATGCCGTTTGTTACTACCGCGTTTTCTTCCGAAGTCGCAGGCATGACGTAACCGCCTGGACACATACAAAACGTATAGCACGACCTACCGCTTTCCAAATGCGTGGCAAGCGAATAAGTCGCAGGCGGAAGTCCCGCCGTGTCGCCGTACTGCGCTCTGTCGATATGCTCTTGCAAATGCTCTATACGCACGCCAATAGAAAACGGTTTTGCAATCATAAGCGCTTTGGATGAAAGCATCTCAAACGTATCTCTTGCGCTGTGTCCGACGGCAAGAATACAATAGTCGCAATCCACCGTCCAAAGTCCTTTTTCTTTTGTCTGTACGCTGATAGATTTAAGTCTGCCGTCCTTTACGGTAATATCTGTGAGACGCGAATCGAAATACACGCTACCGCCAAGAGATATGATTTCCTCGCGTATATTCTTGACGACGTTTATCAATTTATCCGTGCCGATATGCGGCTTTGCCTCGTAGACAATCTGTTCGGGCGCGCCGTGCTTGACAAACTCCGCAAGCACTACGTTTATCTTATCCGACCCCGTACCAGTATTGAGTTTACCGTCTGAAAACGTACCTGCTCCACCCTCGCCGAACTGCACGTTGCTCTCTACGTCGAGTACGCATTCGGAGACGAATTTCTCTATGCTCTTCGTCCTCTCTTCCACGCGCTTTCCACGCTCGAAAATAATCGGTTTAAGCCCTGCCTTGGCAAGCGTAAGTCCTGCGAAAAGTCCCGACGGACCTGCGCCTATAACGACGGGCGACTTGCTCAATTCATTTACTTTGGGAACAATCTCGTCAAGCGAATTTATAGGCGGAGCGTATATAACGGCCTTTTTGTTTCTCGCAAGGTATTTTCTCTCTGCGCGCAACTTGACGGCTACGCTAATCGCGTAGTGAATGCGCCTCTTATCTCTGCTGTCTATAGACTTTTTTATTATGCGGTATTCCTCGACTTCGCTCGGCGGAACTCTGAGCGTTGAGGCAAGTTCTCTTTCCAAATCGGGTAAGGTGTAACCTACGGGAAGTTTCAACTGAATCTTTATCATAACACGTCCTCGCTGCACGCGAGCGCGCTAGCCCAAGCCCAATGCAAATTAAAGCCTCCGCAAAGTCCGTCCACGTCCGTCGCTTCACCGATAATATACAAGCCTTTGCAAAGTTTGGACTGCAAAGTACTGTCGTCAATGCCGTCCAACTCAATGCCGCCGCTTGCGACCTGCGCGCTGCTTCTTCCGCTAACTCCGGTTACGTTTACCTTGAAGTTTTTGCAACCGCGCGCGATATCGTCCGCTTTTTTGCGCGACATAATAAGCGACCTATCCATAGGCACTCTGGAAAGTACGTTGTACGCCAACGCTTTGTGCAAAATGCCTTCAAGCGGCGCGTACGCGCTGCAATTTTCGTAAATATAATCGGCAAGGTCTTTTTCGCTCATATCGGGTACGAAGTCTACGATTACCTCGCACGATTTGACGGCATCTCTGTATCTCGCAAGCATAGACGAAAGACGGAACGCCAACACGCCCGAAAGCGCATTGTCCTTGAAAAGCAACTCCCCTCTCTCTCCCATAAGCGTCTTGCCGTTGACGGCAATGGACGCGTATACTTTTGCTCTTACTCCGTTCGCTCCTTTGACGTCATTGCAAAGCAACGGCGCAATAGCGTAATTCAATCGCGTTGTCCTGTGTCCGAATTCGCCGACAAGCGAGTGCGAGTTGAATCCCGAAGTCGCGTCGCTACCCGTCGCAAGCACGACTTTATCCGCGAGGTATTCGCCCTTCGTCGCGATTACCTTAAAGCCGTCGCCTTTCTTCTCTATCTTCTGCGCGGAGCAGTCGCATATTGTCTGTACGCCATACTCGGCAAGTCTTTGGAGCAACACGTTGAGCGCGGTCGTTGCGCTTTCGCTGTACGGATAAACTCTTCCCTCGGAATCGGC
The DNA here is from genome assembly GCA_014799575.1 of Clostridiales bacterium. Lineage (GTDB taxonomy): Bacteria > Bacillota > Clostridia > Christensenellales > UBA3700 > RACS-045. The sequence goes on from JAAVHS010000015.1 coordinate 252,110, forward strand.
CTTGCAAAGCAAACCGAGCGAAGCAAACTCCGCTATAATCTTTTGCGCGTCATACCTTGACAAAACCTTTTCCACAAAAGAGCTGTTGTACGCGTCTTTGGATACGCTCAAGTTGGAAAGATTGCATTTGCCGTTGCCGGTAGCGAGCAACTTCTTGCCCACGCGGTCGTTCCTTTCCAAAATCGTAACATCTGCGCCTTTTTGAGCAGATTTGAGCGCGCACATCATTCCCGACGCGCCTCCGCCGATAATAAGTATTTTCATAATACCGTCCTATAAAGAAAGCGGTATTTCTACCGCTTTACTTTTAATTGAATTAGTCTTCGCCAATCAATACGTGAGAGTAGTAATGATTTGCGTCTTAAATCCATCGACGTAGTATTCGATTTCAATCGAAGTCAATCTCTTTGGATCTACGTTTGCGACAACGCTGACGCTTGCATTCGTAGCGTTGGCAATTCCGAGGAATGAGCTTACGTCTTTAACGTCTGCATTAAACGTAGCAGTCGTCTTAGAAGTTACGAACGCAATATTCTCGAAATAATCTGCGTTGAAGTCAAGACCGCTGCCGTTTGCGCCCAAGGCGAATGACGGAGCGTTGACGTTCGCATCCGAAGTTTCTACGCCGTTTTCGTTGCGATAGACAATCGTCGAGCCGTAAGATACGGTGATCTCGTATTCTCTCGACTTCTCTCCGCTATCCTCCTTGAAAGAAGCAAGGTTGAGAATATCTTCCTGTTTCATGGCATTGTCGTTGCAACCTACGAACGCCATTACCGTCATCACGCCGACAAGCATAATTGCGATTACGCTCAAAATTCTCTTAGCGTTTTTCTTACCGCTTACCTTTTTCGCTTTGCGCTCTTCTTGCACTGCCTCGTCCTCCTTTCTCTTCTTTGCGACGACGCCAAGCATTAAGCCGATGGCGCCAAGTCCGAGACTTGCGCTCGAAAGAGCCATTGCGGTAGCGCTTGTCGAATTATTGCTCTTGCCCACTGCCTTAGCCGCGACGTTCTGCGCGCCTGCGATTGCTGCGGTAGCGTCCGAAAGCAACTTCTCAAGCGAAGCGTCCAAAGCTGCGATGTGATTTGTGTCGAGCAAAGACATATCGTCTGCGTGTACGTTGTTGATACGTTCTTTAAGTTCTCTGTATGCAGAGAGATTGCTGAACGTAACCGTCTTGATAGCGTTGATTCTCGTTGCGAGGTCCTTTGCGTCGATACCCGTTCTTACAAAGAGTTCCAAAACGTTGGATTCATAGTAGTTGGGGTCGAAGTTCTCGCTGGTTTCCATTCTCGTAACTCTAATCTTGATGTAATAGTTGTTCAACGGGTCTACGTTGGTGTAAACGTAAGACTTATTGCTATCGGCAGGCTCGAAAGAGTCGTCGCCGTCTGCGCTGTTGACGCTATATTCAAGACCCGCGATATCGCTTGAGAATACAAGTCTGTCATAATGCACTTCCATTTTGATGTCAGCCGCGGTAAGATTACGAACTGCTCTGTTGACCGTGAAGGTAAGAGTATGTTCGCCCGAGAACGTTTCTCCGTCACCCTTGAGCACCATCTTGTAAGTACCTGCGTTTCTGATTTCACCGTTGACGTCATTGCCGTCCGCATCGGTGAATCTAATGGATATTACTTCTTTAACTGCCTCGTCGTAAACGTAGAAGTCAAATCTCGAGAAGAGGTTTTCGCCCGTGTATACGACTTCCTTAGCGTCGATATCGCGACCGATACGCTTGCCGTCGAACGTAACGAAGAGATAGTTTTCAATTTCATTAAAGTTCGCGTCGATAACGAGCAACGTACCCCAAGTGTATTTAATATCATAGTTGCCCGCGTCGATAGCGTCGCCGATAAACTCAATTCTTACGACGTTGTCGTAGGTTTGATTTGCAACGTCGACAAAATCCGATTCCTCAACGTACAATCTATAACTGATATTGTCAGCAGCGACAAAGCTTCCTGCGAGAGTATAAGGCAACTGTCCGTCGTCGATATAATCTCTGTCATTCAAGTCAGTGCCTGCCTTGACAGCCTTCAACGAACCTGGGATGTGATAAACTCTTATTGCATCGTTTACCGCGACGGTAATAGGTCTCGGAGTAATCGTAACTATAGCGTCGTCGAATTCGGAGTAATCTACGTCTTTCAATACGTAGTTTTCATTTGTGCCTGTAACAACGCCGTTTACTACGTTGCTGACTTTGTTGCCTTCGATTCTTGCGATATAAGTACCTACGTTTTGCGGTTCGTTGACAATATTGCCGCGCTCGTCATAGAAGTTGAATTCAACTGAGATATTATCTCCCTCAACGACTGCGTCGTCTTCGAACGTAATATTAACTTTCGGATGTCTATGGCTACCGTTGTAGACGTAGGTGCTGACGGTCACGTTCGGGTCATCACTGTCGCCCACGACTTCAAAATCTTTAATACCGATTGCTTTCGGATTGATTATGAGAAGAGCCGAACCGTTGATGACAACGTTGTAGTTGGCGATTGCGTCAGGATTCAAAGTATCGAACTCTACGCTCAAATTGTAAGTACCTACGTTCTTCGGCTGACCTTCAACAATCTCGCCCTCCAACGTATATACCCAGTTTTCTTGCATATGGTCTCCCGACATAAAGCCGTCGCCTTCGATTTCATAAGTCGGAGTAGGCAACTCGTCGCCGTACGTGATTTCTCTTACGTCCAAATACGTTCTGACGTTGACAGTCAACTTCTCTACTATCACGTAACTGCATCTTTGAGATATATTGCTATCTACAGAATTGGTGATTGTAACAGTGTAGTTGTTGGCTTTATCGAAAGAGGTATCGCCGTTCACGCCGCTTCCCGTAACTGCATTTAAATCAGCAAGGATAGGAATTTCTTCTCCTACTTGACTCGACGTATTTGCCGTCGTGGTAAGAGGAAGAATGATATTATCCTCTGCTCTGAAGTATGCATTTGAATTGCCCGAGTACGACCACGCTCTATTAGCATCGGTGGCATTAGCCGCAAAGCTGAGCCAATTTACTTCTTTAGAGTATTCTTTGTGGATGTTTTTGAGTTGAACTTTTACTTCGAGTTTTTGCACGTTGACGTAACTTGTACGCAATTCAAACGTGTAGTTGTTGTATACGTCTCTATTATACTCGTTGTAAACGTAGTGGATGTATCCCGCCTCGTGGTCTTGAGAGTGGTCTTGACCGCATGAGAGCAAAAGCATAGGATATACTATATAACAGCCGATGTCCCAAATTTCGGACGGCAAAGCGTATATTTCATCCAAATCGGACAATCTCTCATAATCCGGATAAACGCTCTCGGGAGTAGGATTTGGCAAATTAGGATCAATAGGGTCGCCTATGCGTTGATATCTATACGTTACTTGATTATAACGTCCGTGTTCTACCGAAAGTCCGGTGTCGAGCGTGGAGTTGAAACGCTCGAAAGAACCTGAGCCCGGTTGAATACTTCTGCCGAAAGTATATTCGACCTGTTGATTCGGCGTAACGCGGAACGTAACCGATCTTTGAACTATGTCAATCTCGTACGCTCTTGAAGAATCCAAGTAGTTGGCATTACTTTCGTTTTCGATATAATAAGTAATACGGTAATGACCTACGGTGCTTGGGAGAGACTCCAAATCTATCCAATTGCCGTTAATTCTTTGCTCATACGTCGCTCTGGTCGGCTCAACTCTGGTGACGCCGTCTTTTGCGATAGCGTATGCATACGGACCTTCTTCCTCAGGCATTATATCGCCGTAGAAGAATTCTGTCTGTTCCGGCGTCTCGAAATCAATCTCAGCCGGCAAGATAGTAACGATAAAGGTCGTTATGTTTGGCAAGTTGTAGTTGTCCGACGCAGTACCGTCTGAGAAGCTTATTACTACTTTATACGAACCTACGTAATCTCCGTTCTCATCTATTTGAGATACGTTGGTTGCGTCATAGTTTTCTGTGTCGTCCATTCCGTAAACGTCAACTTGGAGCATAACCAAATCTACTTCTTCGACGTTGTAGAAGAAGAATGCCCAGTTGTTGGCGTCCATCTCCTGTTGAGTGGTGTAGTTTACGCCGCTACCATAGGAAATAATCTGCTCGCTGCCGTTGTATTCAAGATTTACGCGATACACGTTGTTGTCTCTATCCTCGCTCACGTAAGTATTGCGGTCAATCTTTGTCGTTCTTTTTGTGATATGAAGTTTTTTATACTCCGTGTCTTGAGCAATTGTGTAATTTTGATTGCTCAACGAAACGGCGCGTACAAGGTAATAGCCCACGTCTACTGCGCTTTGCACTTGATTTTCGGCGTTGAACGCATACGTTGCGTCGGTAGCGTAATATTCAAGAGTAGCCGTAACGTCTGCGTCGCCTGCGACGATGTCGCCGCTGGCTACCGCGCCGCTATACGTGATTGACGAACCTTGATATTCAACTGCGCGGCCGCCGTTGCTTTCATTTGTGAAAGACAACGCTTTGCCTGTTATCGTATTTCTAGTAGGTTCGCTGATAACGGGAGTTACCGTCTTGGGCACTATTTGTTGCACAATTCTCGGTTGCCATTCAAAGCTCTTTACTCCTGCCGCGTCAACGTGAGAGTAACCTTCGTGCGCATCAGCGTAATCCTTAAAGTTCCAGTCGTCTTGAACGTACGCAACGAGGTGGTATGCAGTATCAAGCAAGTGGATATTGCTATAATCTATTCCGTCTACGTTTTCAAGATAAAGGAAAGTGGTATAAGTTCCGACTTCCTTCATTCCGGAAGCGGATTCGAGATTCATTGCGCTATCCTTCAAAGTCTTCCAATAAGAGCGGTCTGTCGCAGGTATCGTCCTTATGTAGCCCGAGGAAAGATTTGATTCGGTATAAAGCTGAATTTCGGGAACTTGCAAAAAGCTTCCGTATTCTATATCGGGAGCGATAACCGTCTCGTCACCCGTAACGATTTGCTTACCGTTGAGCACTTTTTTAAGATATACCGCGCGACCTAAATCGTAGGTGAAATTTACAGTAGTGTAATTACCTCTTCTAAGAGACGTATACGTAACGTTGTAATTCTTTCTTGCTTCTTCGAAATTTACGCTTTTCTCGAAATACGTATTGCTCAAACTTTCGCCTACCGTGCCGTCTGCTCTACGCTTTTCGACCGAATCAGACCAAAGAATATGTTTATCGTCTTGAACGTCTACTACTATAACAAGGTCGCCCTTATTGTTGGAGTCGGAAGAGCCTATCCAAGTCGCGTACGCTTCTTCCAAAGGAGCGGTACCTGTCACAATATTGTTCGAAACGTTACCCTCTTTACGACGGTTGATATTTATCACGTTTACCGAATCTCTTCTCGGATTAGGATTGTCGCCCGTTTTTGTAGCGAAAGAGTGTCCTATCGCATAACTGCTAATGCTTTCATAAGAAGCGTTGGTATTGTATATATTCGATACGGTTTCGTCGTTTGACGGTTCGCAATTTGAAAATGCGTTGCCGTCTCTCGTCTTCATGACGCCCGACATACCGACAAGCAAACTTTGCAAAGACGCGTCGCCGGCTTGTCTATTCGGCGCAACGTTTGCCCAACCGTAATGGTACTTAGCAACGCCGGTCCAGCTATTGATAATACCGTCGATTCTTCCCGCCGTGTTGGTACCCGAAACTACGTCCTTTCCTTTTACGTTTCCGCTAGAATTGTAGGCTCTGGAGCAGTTGCCGACAGCAATACCGGACAGTCCGTAAACGTTGTTCGAACCGGTATTGAAAGCCGCTTCAACAGTACCCGTACCTTTTGTAGCGAGGTTGTAAGCAGTGGAACCTGCTCCCATCCAACCTGCTATACCGCCGAGGAATACGCAAGCGTTGTCGCTGTCGCTACTGCCGCCTCTGGTCTTCGCGCTGGCGAACAAAAGGCTGGAGCCGACAAGATTTACGGAAGAGTTGGATATCGTAGCGCTTGAACCCGCCAACATTCCTGCAAATCCGCCCAAAGCGACCGAATTGTCGCCCATTGCCGTAGTTCTATCTTCAAATTCCTTATATACTCTGAAAGAAGCGCCGTTCTCCATCGTAAGGCTGCAATTGTCAATCTTGCCGTTGCAATAACCGGAGATAAGACCCGCCGTACCGCCTTCCATAGAGTTCAAAGTTCCGCTGAATTGACTTCTGTAAACGAAGTTGGTATTCTTAATCGTCGACGAACCCGAAACGTAACCTATAAACGCGCCGCAAACGTCTGCGTTATTATTGTAAACGCTTTCAGTGGTAAGAAAAGTGTCGCCGGAACTGCCCAAATTCGAAATATCTACCCAAGGCGTTATGTTTCTGATGTTGACGTCGTTACCGCTTGCGGTAAGTACGATTTGCTTGCCCGCACCGTCGAAAGTGCTGTTGTTGGGCATCAATTTGGCAGTCAAATTGCCGTCCCAACTGAAGTTTATCGAGTTCTTGTCTGCATTCTCTTCAAGATAGAGATAACCCGTCGTTGCGGTGACGCCGTCGTACGTTGTCCACGCGCCGTTTTCCCATCTCTCAACGGTTTTATTTCCTTCCAAGAAAGCTTTAATATCAGCCTCCGTTCTCAAAGGCGCGGAATTTACGTTCGCATACTCCGTCTTCGGGTCGTACGTACTCGAAACGTGACCGTTGACCATCAAGCCGTCTACGTAACCCGCTCCTCCGGAAATCGCTTCTCTTACGGACGCTCCGTCCGCTGCTTCTATGCTTGTTGCGCTCATACCCAAGACCAAAACAACGACAAACATAATTGCCACTATCACGGCTTGTATTGCTATAAGCGCCTTTTTCCTAGCATTAGACATAATCTTTCCCTCCATTAGTCTATCACCTCATTTTTCTTTCTGTTGTTGACGACTATCACAGACGTAACTATCGCCGCTACCATTACCAATACGGTTACCACAACTGCGAGGATACCCCATACGGTAAGGTTCTTTTCATTGATATTTCCTACTGCCAAATCCCAATGGAAGTCTACGTAGTAATTATTGCCGACGTCAAGTTCGACAGTATACTTACCGTCAGGAATAACGTTGCTCGAATTCGGAGTAACGATTTCGCCCTTTTCGTTTCTGAACTTAAGGTCAACGAAAACGGTTTCTCCGTCATTCGTAATATACCATCCGAAATACACGTCTTTGTCTATTTCCATTCCGCTTGGAAGTTTGCCGTCCAAAGTTATGTACGCTTCTTTCGCCTCAATTTTGACAGCGTTGATTACGATAAACGTATCGAGAGTCAAGTCTTCGTGGTTTGCAACCTGAATGGTTACTTTTCCGGCGTAGTTGCCTGCGTTGATTGCGTAGGTGTTGCCCTCTTCATCGACGTTATTGTAAGCGCTTATCAAGACTTTCAAACCGCTGTAATAGTATTCGTCGTTTAACGTATCAAAGCCTTTGAAAGTAACGTAATGGCTTTCTCCGTCGTAAGTTACCGCCACAGGAATAGCCGTAATACCTTCAATCTTCGCTCTTTTGATAGTGACTTTAGCCTCTATGGTCTTAGTCTCGAAGCCCTCTTGCGAGATGCGCATAGTAACCGTATGCTCGCCTGCGGTGCTGATTGAGAATTCGCTGAGGCTGTCATACCACTCAAAAACTCTATCATACGTATACTCAACTTTTGCCGACGGGTAAGCGCCAAGACCGACAGGAGAGAGTTTTTTCGTGAAATCGGAGCCGTCGTACGTTCCTTCTACGTCCTCAAACGCAATGTTATTGAAGATTGCGGGAGTAATACGCATAGTCACCGACATAGAGCAAGCCTCGTGGCTGTCGTCGCCGAGATACTCGATGAGGAATAGGTAACTACCCATATCGGTATACCAACCTTTGCCGGCAACGCCCTCTTCGATATCTACCCAAATATTGTACTGATTGTCGCGGTATTTAATATTGATTAGAGAATAATCAGGCTCGTTGTAATCCCACAACAATTCTTTGTCTCCGCCGATAGAGTTGACCGTCATCTCCGCCTTAATCAAGTCGTAGGTGCGCTCAATAGCAAGTTGGGTGTCATCGTCGACTTCGTATGGATAAGATACCGGTTTGGCGATTTTAATCTCGGTGGTAGCCTTGACGATTTGCATATCGCCGCTGTACTCGTTAGCAATGAAAGACGGATTGCCTTGGAAGAATACTTCTACGTGATACAAACCTACTTGCGAAGGCTTTCCCTCCATTGGGCTTTCTCTATCCCACGTATTACCGCTAATCTTGCCGGAAGTCGCATCATACTTAGCGCCTTCAAAATACGGATAGTAGGTATACGTGAGTTCGCTCTTATTGAAGAGATTCGAGGAAATGCCCGAAGGAATACCTGCGTTATACTCGATACCGTTTCCGCCGTTGTACTCGACTACGTTGACGCCCATTGCAAGATTGAGTTTTCCTTGAACAATCTTGAAGTTGAGCATAAGCGCACCGTCTAAGTAATTCGCGTCGCTTATCGCATAGTTCGAATCTAAGATAGATACGACGATACGGTACGTACCACTTTCAAAGATAGGCGCATTGTCGATTGTCTCTTTAGGTTCATTATTGTCGTCGTTCATCCACAACAACTTGACGTCTGCGCTTTGCGTCTTGCCGTTGATGTCTTCGTACGTAGCCGTAAAGGAATGATCCGTACCTGCGCTGATAGTCGACGGAATATCGATTTTACCGTCAAACTTAACTTCAACGTAAACAGGCAACGCTTGGATTTCAACTTGCATTGATGCTACTCTCAAATCCATATTAGCCTTGTCGTAGTTGATTGCCTCACCCAAGCAGTCGTACGTGCCGATAGGCGCAACCGATTGCGCGGTAGAAGTAAGTTGAATATCAATAACTTCTTTAAGTCCCGGAATGTACGCTTGAACCGTTGCGGGAACTTTCTGTCCGTAATAATAAGTCTGCGACAATCCTTTGACTACGTCGCTATTGCTCAACGCGATGTCATACCTGAGCTTATTGATGTTTCTATTTTCAATGACTCTTGTAGAAGAGACGAACTTGTCTCCGACAATCTCATAGTCGTCGGTAAAATCAATGTTCTTATCGCCGTTTGCATCTACGAAGTCAGCGAAATACAAATTGTATTTTTCCGAAACGTCTTCCTCTTTATCCGTTCCCCAATTTGTTACGACTTCGGCAAGAGATACGATAATTCTTACCTTTCCTGCATTTACAGAGTCATATTTGAGGTTTACCTTTATTGTAGCGTCGATATCTTGCGGACGGGCAATGTATGCAAGCGAGTAGAGTACGCCGACTCCGTTCTCGTCTACAAACTTTTGAACGTCCTCTTTCTCTTCCGAACCGAACTTAACGGGAACTATGAATTCAACGTTTGCTCTAAACTCGTCAGTGCCGTCGTAAGACTTGTCTAAGAAAGCTGCAAGTTCATTTGCGCTCAAATTCTTCATCAAGTCAGCCAAGGATCTTCCGTCATACTCTCCGCCCGATACTTTCACGCCGTTGAGAGCCTTGTTGACGTAAATGCTTGCGACTTTATAGTTGATGTAGTACTTGCCGACGAACGCATCGTTCTCGTTCGTCAATTCAACGTCGTTGTAAAGACCGTAGACGTTGACCATTTTCATTTTGAAGTCTGCTCCGCCTCTTTGCGCGTCGCCCATATTCCAGTTGATACGGAAAGAATATGCGTTGGAGCTGTTGATAATAAACTTATTGTCGGTATTCGCGCCTGCTGAGTTTTGAGCCATAGCGTCTTCCCAAATATCGTTGCCGTTGGCGTCTTTTTGCCAGCTGTATTGCAACTGCCAATCGGAACAACCGACCGTAGTATTAAATCTTATTATCGCGCCTTGCGTAGAATAGCCGTATGCGTTCGTATTATAAGTAACGTTGGACAAATCCATAGACGGCGCTGTCGTCATATAGTCTACGTTGGCTTGCAACTTAACTTCAAGAATATTACCGACGTTGTCCTGATAACTGATAACGTATTCGGTATTTCTGCTCAAAGTAACTTCGACGTCGTAACTTCCGTCTGCCTTGAGAGTATTGTTGATTGATATACCTTTTTCTTTCAACGAACTCGGAGCCGATCTAATACCGCTCTTCGTGTCGATGACGTTGTATCTGGCAACGACTCTTTCTCTACGCCAAGTGCTGAGTTCGGACTCGGAAATCAACGTTTCTCTACCGCTGGCAGCCTTTGAGTAATACGTGATTTCGCCTATTTCGGGAAGTTCGTTGTCTATCTTGACGAGTTTGTCGTCAGCCGTCTTCGTTCTAGCGACTTCAATGTCCTTGCCGGTAGCAGGGTCGACCGCGTATGCGATAAAGGAGTATTTCATACCGTTCTTACCGGTAGAATCCGTAACCGTAACGTACGCGCTAGCGCCGATTTTGTCAAAATTACAATTTTGAACTTTACCGTTGCTAAAAGACTTAATCGTATCAAAGTCGTCCGCGCTCGTCATCATAAGTTCAAAGTATGCGCTGTTGCTCCAACCGTTCTCAACAACCGTGTTTGCGCCGTAATTCAATTCGCCGACGGTAATCGTATATACGTAATCGTTGGTCTGAGCCCATGCTGCGATATTTTGGTCTTCGCTGTAATAGCCCATAGGATAGAAGGTCTGCTCCTCCGCCTGAACGTTCATTCTGTAGTTGCCGGGTAAAGCCGTACCGGTTATATCCGTAACCGCGCCGTTTCTGGTAATGGTCCATTCGCTGTCTTTGTATTCTTCTATAACTCCACCCAAAGCGGAAACAACTCTAGGTTTGTTGAGTATTGCGTTCTTACCTTGATAACGTCTTGTATTCGAATCGCCGTTGGTATTTTCGAAACTAATCGTAGTGATTTGACCGAAAGTATACTCGTATTCGCCTGTGGTTCTCGAGCTGATAGACGTCTTCTCCGCATATACGGGAGCGCCGCTTTGGAGATTTATACGGTCTGTACCGCCGCCGTTTGTCGCTCTCCAAATTATGCCGCCCGTCTCTCCTTGCTCGAATTCGTAAGACACGTTAGCGCCTGCTTCCGCGGCCAAATCTTCGTCGGTGACGTCCGCGCCGTCTGCAATAGCGATAGCTGAAATGTTTTCTCCGTCCAATCTGACTTTTACTTCTCCGCCTTCATTCGTCGGATATATTGACGCCCAAGACGTCGATTGTTCCGAGCGGGCGTAGTCAAGATATTTGTTGTCCATATACTGGCCGTCGAGGCCGAGTACCGTCAAGTTGTTGAGGGATTCTCTAAGCGAAGTGAGGTTGTAAAGCACTACGCTCTGTTGCGCGTTTTCGCCGACCGTGCCGAATATTTGTCCGTATGACTGAGTATCGACATTTAGATAATTTGCTTGCGCAATACCCGTCCAGTCGGAGACTATTCCCATAATCTGTCCGTTATCGACGTTGTGATTACTCTTGTTGGTCGACTCGTTCAACACGGAGTCGCCGTTGTCGTCGCCGTTCACGATATCAAGGCATGCACCTATCGCTCCGCCTGCATACGCGAAGAAACCTTTTCTATACGAGGCAGCGTTATTACCTCTACCTGAACCCAACGCGCAGTACGCTTTGACTTTACCGCCGCCCGAAACTACGCTGTATTGCACTATTGCGCCGACTAGGTCAGCGGATAATTGAGAACTTCTCGTCGCTTGGTCTATTCTGCCGACAAGTCCGCCCGCTACCGAAAGAGTGTAAGAGTTGTCCAATATACTTGTTGCCCTACCTGCAGTTCCCGCATACACGCCTGCGCTATCGAGAATATCTATTTGACAGTTGTTGATAGAGCTGCTTCCGCCCGCTCTTCCTACAAGACCGCCTGCGAAAGAAAAGTTTTTGTATAGAGTGCCTTCGTTACCGCCGCGGTCAATTATTTTGAACGGGCTTCTGAGATTGAGTCTTACGTTGTCAAGTTGACCGCCTCTATCGTTGAAGCCTGCGATTACGCCTCCCGTCGCGCCGATGTTACTGCTGCCGTTGCTTACGAACAAACCGGTAGAGTCGGTATTGTCTGAACCCGACCAATTTGGGCTTTGACTTTTACCCATGTTGCCTATAGTTGCGGCAATAGAGCCGTGATTTGACTCGTATTCGACGGTAAGGTTCTTGACTGTACCTCTGTTGACAGCCATAAGGAAACCGGTGTAATAGGAATTCACGCTTGACCCGCCAAAATAGTTGTCCGAGGACGCAACGCCCGAATCGGAGGACAAAACGCCCGTGCCGCCCCAAACGCTCAAAGTATAACCGTTGCCGTCAAGCACTCTGGTGAACGTAGCGTTGGAACTTGACTTTGATACGACGTATTGATAATCTCTAGACGCGCCGCTTGCATTGGAGTAAGCAAAGCTTACGTCATCGGCAAGATATGCGTGAGAATAAGAGCCGTATCCGCCGTTGAGGAATTCATAAAGCGTCTGACCGTTGGTAATCTCCAAAATATTGCTTTCCTCAACGTTCAAATACGCGCTTTCCTGAGCCTTGGTTCTATGTTTTCTACCCTGCTCATCCGCCGTCAAGCCTTCGTCTGTCAAAAGCCCGTGATTGCTCACGTAAGTCGCTCTAAATACGTCTCCTGCGGCATTTGCAGTAGGCATAGGCTTGTTTAAGAAACACGCCAGCGCTATCGCGAGCGCTACTATAAGTAACACTGCGATAGATGCCGTAATGGTTTTTTTCATAATCTTTCCATTCATAAGTTTTGTTATCCCCCCACAATTACGCCGTGTAAACGACTACTACTCTGATAGTCTTTGTCTGCGCGATATCTCCGCTACATACCGTAATAGTTACGTCTGTGCCGTAATCGTAAATATCGTCATAGCTTACCGACTCGTTGTTTCTTGCTATATAGCCGTCGCTCGTGCTTTGCAAGTTGTAATACTCGAAGTTGACAGTCGACAAATCAATCGTACACTCGTATATACCTGTCGTGCCGTCCTTAAACATTACTTCGATATTGCGCGTAAGCGACTTTGTCAATCTCTGCTCTTCGGTGAGATTGCTTCCGCCGAAGTCAATCATGATGTAGTATTCTTCGGAGCCTACGTAATCGACTTCCTTAGCGATTACGTTGACGTTGACTCTGAACATTCTGTCGTTGCTTGCGTCCAAAGCCTTAGCGTACATCTTGACTAAGTAAGTATCGGTCATCGCATAGTTGATTTCCGTCAAATCCCACTCAACGCGGACTCTGAAGTATTCTCTTACTACCGCCGATACAATCGTGTAGTTGGCAGCGTCTCTTGCGAAGAAGTCTGCAACTTCGTCCAAAGACTTCATCTTGGAAGTCTGCTCGGCAGTCTGATTGTTTCTGATATACGTTACCTCGTACTGTACGTAGGTATCGAATTCGCTCGACACGTTGCCCGACGCTCTATTCACGCTACCGATTAGTTTGATATCGTTGTAATCGCTGTAATCGATAGTAGCGATTTGCTTGTAGAGGTAAGCCGTATCCGCGAAGTTGGAGTATATTCTGCTTCCGTCTTCAGCGGTCGTGTACTTGTACGGGTCGATATCAACGTTATCAACCGCGCTTTGCAAGTTGGTACGCTCTAAGACTTCAACGTCGACGACGTATTGATAATCTTGCGAAACTCTTATCGTCGCTTGATACTTACCGCCGTTCATCGTGATGAGATTTCTATCGAAGATCCAATTCACGTCGAGTTCGGACCTATTGCCGTTGTTGTATACCATCGTTACGGTTCTCGGGAACGGGTCTACTCCGTAGTAGAGATACTGTATCGGGTCGATATAGAAGACTGCTCCGCCGTTGTGGCTCTTGCTGTATTCGCTACCTGCAATCGCCAAGCCGTCAGGAACGAGGTTTTCTACTTTTACGTTCACGTATACTGTCTGCTCCAAGTCGCCCGTAATCATATCTTTAAGATTTTGATTCTCCGTTGCGTCAAAACCGATCTTGACTTGCAACTGAGCCACTCTGCTCGAATAGTCGGTGACGTTGAGTCTATCGATACCAATCCACTGTATCGGCATCTTACGTACCGTGCCGTTGGTGAACAATACGTTCGCCTCGCTCGGATAAATATCTTGCGGCGTCAAGCCGTTCTCGATATCGAGCAAGTATTCAAACGGGTCAATGAAGTACGTCGTCTGCGTGAGAGCGTCGTCGAAGTAGATTGCTTGAACTTCGTTTCTCATTACGACCAACTTCGTATCGAACTTCCAAGTGAAGTTGCCGTTGTACTTATCGTTGTCGAGATATACGCTGATTTCCGTATTATTCGAATTGTTGTCGTTATCCCAACCGAAGTCAACGCCGCGGTATTGCTCCGCATCCCATCTGATGAAGACTTCTTCCGCTTCGAGATTGTAGTTGTCAATCATCGTAACTTCTTCGCCCTTTTCATTGATATAGGCGTAGGTGTCGGAGTAACTAGCCATAGCGCTGGACGGGAACGGATTGAAGCTCTCGTCTCCCGTAATAACGTACATATAGTATTGATACGGGTCGATTCTGAGAGTATCCTCTTCGCCGTTTACCGTCAAGTGAACTACTTTCTTGGTTCTTATCCATACCATAAACCTTACGGTCTGCAAAGTGCTTCCGCTGCCTATAGTATTGGTCACTATGAACGCAGTGCCGTTTACGTCTCTCGAATAGCCGTCTTCTTCGATTACTCTCGAATAGAACGCGTCAACAGCCTGCTCGTCATACTGCCAATCGCCGTTGACCAAAATGCTGTCCGCTCTTCCGTCAACGTACTTGAAGAAGAATCTATCAGATACGTAGTCCATTACGCTCGAATCTGCAGTGAGTTCGTAGTCGTAGAGGTCTATTATCAATCTCGGTACGTCGTCGATTGCGCTGATTGCATCGCCGTTTACGATTGCCGAGGTCACGGTCGAATCAAGGTAAGTGACCTCTACTTGCATATCCTCTTGCGTCGTTCTCGGGAAGTGTACCGTTGCGTTGACCGTGTGCTCTTTGTACTGCGTAGGCTCTAAGCCCGTGAATTGCAAGTAGTCCGTGCTTATCTTTCTCGTCGTCTCGTCTTTCATTACTACCGTGATGAAGTCAGGCATTGGATCGTAGACGTGCATGGAGAACGGTTCTACTCTCAAGATTCCATTGCCGAGACCGAGAGATTCGATTTCGATATCCATCGTTCTCGTCGTCGTGCCGAATCTCGCTCTCGCCTGAATTACGTAAGTACCTTTTTGACTCAATACGCCAAGTTCGCCCGTTGTCACAGGAGTGGTCGGATAGTTGTTGATGCTACCGTCGGTCGGATACGTATGCTCGCTACCGTCGCGAGTGTACGACTTCATATAGAAGGAAACGTTTGCCTTGATGATGTCGCCGCTTGCGCCGTCTTGGAAACTTGCCTTCTTGTCTTTGAAGTACCTATTATAGATATCTTGTACGCCTACCGAGTCGTTTGCGTAGATATAAGGCGTGTATTCGATTTGCGCCGGGATATCCGTCCACGTCACCAAACCTTGTTGTTTGTCTATAGCGATGTCCTTATCGCCGACGGCTTTGAACATATTGTATATCCAAATCTCCGTATAATTGTCAGCGCCTCTTGCCGACGTATCTTTAGAGTAAGCAAGTTTGCCGTCGTAATCATATATATCTTCCTTATCGTCGTAACCGGTGACGTAGACATTAGCAAACGTACCGTCAACGAAGTTGAGACCGACGTTGAACTCGTTGAATACCGCAAACGGAAGGATTGAAGAGATAAGCACCTTACGCAAGTTGTCAATGACGCCCGATGCCAATCCTGATATGTCAATGTCCATGTTTGCAAATTGTTTTAGAACGTCGCGGAGAATAGGCTTCAACGCTTTATCTAGAAGAGAATTCCAGAAGGTGTCTTTCGTCTCTCTGTCCCAAACGACGTCGGAGAGATAGTCGCCTCTAAACATATCTATCGTCGACAAATCGAGGATAGACTTTTGACCCGTTCCGCCTGAGAATACCTTGGACAATACGTCGTCAATCAACTTATTGATTGTGTATGGGTCGAATCCTACGTTGACGTTGAAGTTGCCGTTGGATGAGAGAGTAACATCGATACCCGCGCTGAGAAGCTTGGTTATATCGAGGTTAGCGGCTATATCGTCAAACGGTCCCGGCTCGCCAGGAGTTTCTTCACCGTCTCCGTCCGCCGTAGCAAGCGCTTGCGTTGAAGTTGCCGCTGCGCTCAATCCGTCGAATACGTCGTCAAGTTGCGTGAAGAGCCCTTCAAGCATACCGCCCAACATATCGAGCAAATCCATATCGAAATTGATTGCTCCGACGATATCGCCTATATCGATTTTGGTTACGAGAATGTTAACTGCTGCGACACCCGTACAAATTCTGAGTTCCATTTGACCCGAAGGCTTCGTGTAGTCAAGCGTCAAGTAAATGACAGGAGTTTGGCTACCTTCCTTATTGTTGTTGTAACGCGTGCCGTCAATTGCGTATATGCCGACGATAATCGAGCCCGGAGTCACTCTCGGATTGCCCTTAGCGCCGGTGAGTCTGTCGTTGGCGCCTGCTTTCCAAATTCTTATTCTCAAATAGCCCGGTTGACCGCCGTTCATGCCTTGCGCGTCTGCGGTGTTGTTGGCAATGTCAAGCGTTAGACCCAAATCAAGGTTGTCAAGCATCGTTTGAGCAAGAACTCTTCCTGCGCTAGCGTCCCATTCAGGGATAGAATTATATTTATCAATAGTTATTGTAGACGAATCCGATTTTCCCATTTGAAGTTCGAGATTTGCGTCTAACGTGATGTCCTCAACTCCGATTTGAAGTCTCAACATATCTTCGAGTTGTTCGCTGAACAAGTCAAGGCTACCCGCAACAGTGAAGTCAATTCCCAAGTTGAGGTCCAAGAGCTCGTAGAGCAAGGTGTTGATAAGCGTAGAGGTGAAGTTGAGACCGATACCGGTATCCTTAAGGTTTACGCCTTGAAGTATGTATTTTACCAAATCCAAAACTTCGAGGTCTTCGCCTATCATGGATACGTTGTCGTCAGTCGCAATCTCGCCTTCGGTCGAACCGCCTGCGCCCGGCAAGGTCGGAAGTCCTGCGTTGCCAAGCAAGTCGCTGATAATTTGGTTCAAATCCATACCTTCGATTTGTCCGACGTATCCTTGGATAATACCGAAGATGTTGGATACAAGGTTGGTATTTACAAGTTTTGCGCTGAACAAGCCGAGACCTTCAAGGTCGATGACGAAGTTGTTTCTATATACGTATACGCCCAAAAGCGCCTTGCCTCTGTATTGCAATTCTAGCTTGATTGCGCTTCTAGCGGACGAATCAAGGTCAAGATCCCATTGCAACATCAACTTAACGTCTGTCTGCCATTCGTCAAGGCTGAGGTTGATAGGAATTTCCAATCTCTTGCCCAAGTTGGCAAGAACGTTGTTGATTAGTCTTTGCAAATCCATTACGTTGTCTTTCGTATACAACGTGAGGTCAAGAGCAAACGTGCCCGCGCCTACGACGTCCAAGATTGCATCAACCAAATCGGATCTGTATTTGTTGAAGTCGTCTACCTTTGCGGTAAAGTCATATTTCTTTGAATCGGGGATTGCGCCGACTACGACCGGATAACTCGGCGTGCCCATCTCAAACAAGAGGTGGAAGCCTGTGTCTTTTCCGTAACGTGTCGTATCTGTATCTCTTTCATCATAAGCCTGATAATTATACTTTCTGGTCACGTAACCGTTGGGGTTTCCTTCACTCTGCTTTTGATATACAATCTTCTTGCCGTTCTCGTCGTGAGTAGGAAGTTGATTGCCTTGAGCGTCATAGTAGAAGATGCAGACGCTGTCCTTCTGTTTACCCGTCAACGGGTCTATAGGATACTCATACATTACGGGAACCAAATTGCCTGTAAAGTTGAATGAGAAGCCGTCCGTTTTGCCCATAGATACGACCAAGTTTACTTCCATAAGATTGAGCGCTTCTCTATAGTCGTCGATAAGACCGGGGCTGACCAAATCTATGACTCTCAAAACCGTCGCCATAGAGATTACCGGAGCAATCGCCTCGCTGTTTACGCCAAGGATAATCGAGCTGATTTGTTCCTGCGACGTCGAAGCGCCGTTTCCGTCTGCCAATGCAACCGCAGCAGTCGCAGGCGCCGAGGACAAGCCGAGAAGTCCGCCCAAATCGAAGTCGAATACGAGGTCTCCGCCCTCGATACTCATGGACTCGAGCAACTGAGCGACTACGCCGTCAATAATCGAATATACCACGCTGGAGAAGTTCAAATCGAATTTGAGTTTCGGCAACGTAATATTTGCTATCTTAAGTCCTGCTAAATCTATATATATACTGTTTTTATATCCATATATACCTATCAATACTGTATCTTTCGCGAACTTGATACCCTCTGCGCCTTGACCGATTTGCAAGTCTTCGTCCATCTTCAACTCAAACACCAAAGTGCTGTTGTCGGGATTGTTTCTGTCAAGAGAGATTTGTACGTTGATAGACATATCCATTACGAAGTCGTCGGTAAATTCCCAAATAATGTCCGCATCTGCAAACTGCGGCAAACCGAAGCTTGCTACAAGCGGAGCGAAATTGTATTTGCCTTGATTGAACGTCATCGAGAAGTGCGTGCTGAGGATAATACCCGAAAGCAACGTGTCTATAAGTCCGTTCAAAGACGATGCGTAATTCGTGTTGTCTTTATTTATTCCGTTTTCAATACGGTCGCCAAGTTCCAAGTCCTCAATGCCTATTAAGAACTTATGTATCTTTAATTCTACTTCAAGGTCGGAAGACACGGTGGTGTTGACCGCAATGCTTTCAATACCGCCCTCAAATAGGTTGATTGAGAGGTCAATTTCAGGTATCATACTCGGAAGTCTGAAATCAATCTTTTGTCCAATCAATTTCTCTATTGCTTCAAACAAAGTATCATTTGCGACAATAGTAATTTTGCTGCCTTCGATTCTAACGCAGTTTTGGAAACCTACGATTG
This sequence comes from Clostridiales bacterium, assembly GCA_014799575.1. Classification (GTDB taxonomy): domain Bacteria; phylum Bacillota; class Clostridia; order Christensenellales; family UBA3700; genus RACS-045. Next base: position 271,042 of record JAAVHS010000015.1, read on the forward strand.
AAAGAACGGAAGTGATAATGTTCTTAAATCCCGCGCTGATAACGTAATTGCCCTGCTCATCCATGGAGTAGCTGACTACGTTTGCGTTTGCGGTCGAAAGTATCTTGTTGGCGTCTTCAATCGAAGCCGTAGCGATAGAACCGTCGTCATTGATTTTCATGCCCGAATTTTGGACTATATCTTGGAAATCCAAGCCGAGCGCGCCGTCAATCGCGGTGGTAATCATATCAACCAACGCGCTGATAAGCGTATCAAGGTTGACGTTTGCTTTAATGTTTACGTTATGCATATAGCTCGGCAACAATCCGTCGAGGTTAACGTAGAGGCTTCCCTCGATGTAATAGATGCCGGCGCACGGCTTAGCATTTTCGCCGTCCGCAAGGCTACCGTCCTGATTGAGCAAGAACATCTCTATTGCGATTCTGTTGTTGTCTTCAGGCGCCTTTTTATAATTTAAATCCAAATCGATAGTGACGGTAAGTCTAAGTCCCGTACCGCCTTCAAGTAATAGTAAATCTCTCGGGAACACGATGTCGTCGTTGCCGATAAGTTGCAAGATGTCGTTTACTACAACACCTACGTCAAGACGCTTTTGCTGTACCACAGGATTGCCTTGAGCGTCCAAAACGGTCTCCATCTTCGTGCCTACCAAAAGGTCAATGGAGAATTCTATATTTGTAAGAGAGAATTTGACAAGTTCCGTCTCGTCGATTTCAGGAATGTTCGTATCGACTGCGGTGGTCGTGACGTCCAAAGTCACGCCTATGTTCATTTCTTTATTATTCGCGCTGTCGTTGATGTTCAATCCAAGATACGTCAACTTCTTGTTGGCGTCAAAATTGGAATACATCTTGTAATTGCCCTCAGGTAAAAGACCCGCGACAAATGCGACAATCGCCTCTAAATCGACAGGCAAGCCACTCAAATCTACGCCAAAGCTTCCCAACATACCGAATACGGACGGCACTTGGTCGAGAAGCGACTTAATGTCGACGTCAATCGTAAAGTTTTGACCTCCGTCAGCGGTCTTATCCATCTTGATGTTTTTGAAGAGCGCGCCCAACACAATGTCAATAAGACGCTGATACTGTCCTAAATTGATACCGTCGAGAAGTCCGCCGAGCATGCCGACGCCGCTTTCTGCGAGCTGTATTATGTAGTTGAGATTGAAATCTTCAAGATAGAGCAAAGGCTTGTCAGGACCTAAATCGGCATACGCCTTGTCATTGACAAGATATATGGCGAAGACCTTTTCTCTTTCCTCTTGCTCTGCAAGCGACTGGTAGACGATAAACGACAACTCGTTGTTGTACTCGTCATAGAGGTTGCCTTTGAGCTCAATTATCGTATCTTTGCCGTCAGGCGCAGTGTAGACTAGCCCGAAATCTAGACCGAGAACTTTCTCAGACGTTCCCACTCCGTCGGCAATCATATTGAAGACGTCCATGATTTTGTATCTGGTCGTCGTCGGATTGGTCGTGGTCGGGCCATCGCTCGGATCATCCGATGGCGGCGTGGCTGGTTTGGTTGGCGTTACCGGCTTTTCTTCGTCGCATCCGGCGAAGACCGCCACCAAAGAAACCAACAGCACCACAACTATTAACAGGGTTGTAATCAATTTGGATTTTTTCATTTTCCCTCTCCTAATTAGCGTAATTTGCGCTTTCTTATATTCTAAATATATTCCTTTTCGCGCCGAAAGTCAAGGGGTAAAAAGCATAAATTTTAATTCGCATATATAAAAAGGCCGTCCAAATTATGGAAATTGCCGTTTTTCGCAGCCGTTTTTCGCCCGAAAAACACAAGATATAGCGGCTTTTTTGTCGATTTTACACTATTGAAAGCGCCCTCTTGCTTAGAATATTTTACAAAGATTTTACATTAGGCACTCATTGCGACCGCGCATTGCTATACGCGGTCGGTTTCCCTATTTTATCCATATAATTATTTTCATAAATATAACTATTATGTCCATAGAATTCTCTTGCGACTACACAAATCGTTTTGCTGTAATGAAATAACCCCACCTCGTCGCGCTGATTTCTTCGATCACCGCATGGTCGGAAGCGGTATGCAATATGTAATTATTGCCCAAATACAACGCCACGTGCCCCACTCTTTCGATGCCGGTATTATTACGCCTACTTGCATTGGTAAAAAACATTACGTCGCCTCTTTGCAAATCGCCGTTCGCTACCGTCTTACCCTGCAAAACCTGCGTACGGGTATTCATATCAAGCAATATTCCGCCTCCCTTATAGAATATGTATTGCATAAGAGCCGAGCAGTCGTATTCGCCTTGAACGAAGTTGGTGTTGAGCACGCCGTTGCCCCAGTGATAGCGTTGAGAGCCCCAAACGTACGGATAACCCATAAGTTCTTCGCCAATCGAAATGATTTTCTCGATTTTCTCGCTGTCAGACTGCTTAAAATTGACTATATGAGCGTAATTCTTGCCCGCATAGACGTATGCGACGCGTTGTTTATAAACCGTTTTGTACCAACCGTTGACGCTCCCTTCATAGCGCAACATGTCGTTTTTGTCCATACTTCCGACTATCGAAGCGCCGCTGTTCGGCGCGGAACGAATGTTCAAACCTTGCGCGTCACTGACAATCATAGACGAATATTTGACCTGCGGCGCGACAACCTGCGGAGTTCCGACATTGACAGTCGGAGTTTCATCCTTCTTATCATCCGGCGCGCTTGGCAAGTCGACTTCGGGCGGAATTTCCCTATCCAAATGGAAATTATCCCAATTCGCTGACCAATCGCTCGAAAAATCTCCTTTATCCTCAACGTCGCCGCCCTGACACGCCGCAAACGAGCATACCGTGAGCGTACATACCATAATTATCCCCATCAAAGTCGTAATAAATTTTTTCATAACGACCTCCTTTTCCTTTCGAATTCATTCTAACATCAATTAGAACACTGTTCAATACACAAATTTTTCCAATATGGGGCGATTTTGAATAATTTCCGTCTATTTAGCGTTAAAAAGGTATTAAATTATAAGATAGTATGTTATACTATGTAATATTCAAATGACCGTCCAATAAAAAGACGTACAAAATGAAAACAGAGGTTGAAAGATGAAAAAATACACTCGGCAATTAAGACTTTTCGATACGAACGGCACTCTTCTCGAAAAATTCGCCGATTCTTGCGAAAATAAAGACGTAAGACCCGTTGATACTATCGGCGAGTTGCTCAATTTCGCAAATATACACGCAGTAGAGGGGAATTGCTGGCATTATTATGTCGCATATTTTATTGCAAGCGACGTCAACGCTTTTTCTCTCGCATTTGAGCGCAAGCAAGCGAAAGATTGCACATTGCTGGAATTTGCAAAGGAAGACTGCAAAATTCTTATGGATATTTTCAATTACGACTTATCTTCGCTCTCTTTCGTGGGCGACAAAGCCTCTCTTTTGACAAATTTCGTAAGCGCAAATAAAGAATCAAGCAAGCCGTATGCGAAAATCGTCGCAAAACTTTCTCGCGACCTTGAAACGTGCAAGACTCCTCAAACTTTTCTTAATACGATAATCGACTTTTACCGTGTCTATGGAGTGGGCGAACTCGGACTGCACAAAGCCTTCCGCGTCGTCGCTAAAGACACCCTTCCCGAGAAGAAAATCACCCATCACGCTTCTCAATTATTGCCCACGACAAATATGGACAAAAAAGGACTCTCCGACATTGTTGGATATGAAATGCAAAAGCAAAAGGTAATAGAAAACACCAAGGCTTTTCTCGACGGCAAGCCTGCCAACAACGTGCTTTTGTACGGAGATATGGGCACGGGAAAATCTTCGACAATCAAAGCGTTGATAAACGAATACTACGAGCAAGGACTGCGAGTAATCGAAATTTACAAACATCAATTTTCCTTTATAAGCGATATTATAAGCAGGTTATCGAGTAGAAACTACAAATTCATTCTCTATCTCGACGACCTATCTTTCGACAACTTTGAAGTGGAATACAAATACTTTAAGGCAATCATAGACGGCGGACTTGAAGTCAAGCCCAACAACGTATTGATTTACGCTACGTCCAACAGACGTCACATAATCAAGGAAAATTACAGCGACGGAAATGATATAAATTCTATGGACGAATTGCACAAGTCCGACACCAAAAATGAGAAACTTTCTCTTGTCGCTCGCTTCGGCTTAAGCATATATTATCCGTCGCCCGACCAGCAGGAATTCCTCAATATCGTCCACGAAATCGCAAAGAGATACGGTATAAAAATCGATAGCGAGAAGCTGGACAAAATGGCTCTCACTTGGGCGATTCGCAACGGTATGAAATCGGGAAGAATGGCGGAACAATTTATCCACACTCTGCTCTAACGCTATTGATTGCCGTCATAAATTATGATATAATATTTAAGCAAACGTATTGCGGTAACGTTACGCCGTGATAAATATTAAAATAATAGTACAGCAAACCAACTTTATTGAGAGGTAATATATGACAACTTTAATGCAACAAGAAATTTTCAGCGAACCGAAGATGATGAAACGCACAATTGCTGCGTGCAAACCTGTTTTGCCACAAATCTTCAAAGCTTTTAAAGAAAAAGGCATTACGAATATAGTCACGATGGCAAGAGGTACGTCCGACAACGCCGCTACGGTGTTTTCTTTCGTATGTCCTTTGCTCACGGGTATCAAAGTAGGCAAATATCACCCGTCTTTGACGACTGTTTACAACGCAGACGTCGATATGAAGAATACATGTATGGTAATCATATCTCAAAGCGGTATGTCCAAAGACACCGTTGCAGTAATGGAAAAAGCCATTGCAAACGGCGCTATGACGATTGCAGTGACCAACAACGATCAAAGTCCTATCGCAAAGAAATGCGATTTCCACTTATTTATGGACGTAGAAGAGGAAAAAAGCGTTGCCGCTACTAAGACTTATATCGGCGAACTTTTCGCTTTGTATTTGCTTACAGACGCGCTGAGAGGTAATTTCGACTGCAAACTTGAGAATTTGGCTGACAGAATACAAGAGATTCTCGACCTTAATCCGAAAATTGCTGAAGTCGCAAAGAAAATTTGTTCTCTCAACAACTTTATCGTGCTTTCGCGCGGCGCAATGCTCGGAACAGGCGACGAATGCGCGCTCAAACTTACGGAATGTTGTTATTTATTCAACCGCTCTTACTCTTCCGCCAACTTTATGCACGGACCGCTTTCCTTGGTAGACGATAAAGCCAACGTAATTATGCTCGCTCCCGACAGCGAATTCAACGCCGAATTTATTGAAATGGCGAATCGTGTGTCAAGTCTTGGCGCAAATCTCACGGTATTGAGCAATATTCCCGACGTGCTTGACTTGGCAAGCAACAAGATTGTCATGCCAAAAGCCGACGTATTCGAAGCTCCGGTACTCTACGGCACTGCAATAAGCCTGCTTGCGCTCAACATCGGTCTTGCTAAGGGACTCAACGTAGACACGCCGAGAAACCTCAATAAAGTCACGATTACGCTTTAATTCGCAAGAAAATGCGATACGTATTGCGTTTTACAGCCGTAAAATAGCATACATTATTAAATTTCAATATCTATTTAAATAAAAAATCCCCGTACTTTCGTACGGGGTTTCTTTTTATCGTAAAACTTTATTACTTAAGTTCTGCAAAATACTTGATAGTTCTTACCATTTGGCTGGTGTAAGAATTCTCGTTGTCATACCAAGATACGACTTGAACTTGAGTATTGCCGTCTTCCATCGGAGCAACCATGGTTTGAGTTGCGTCGAAGATAGAACCGAACTTGCTGCCGATGATGTCGCTGGAAACGATTTCGTCGGTGTTGTAAGCGAAGGATTCGGTAGCGGCTTTCTTCATAGCCTCGTTGATACCTTCTTTGGTAGCTTGACCCTTAACAACTGCTACCAAGATAGTGGTAGAACCGGTCGGGGTCGGAACTCTTTGAGCGGAACCGATAAGCTTGCCGTTGAGTTCAGGAATAACAAGACCGATTGCCTTTGCAGCGCCGGTGCTGTTCGGAACGATGTTGCAAGCAGCTGCGCGGCTTCTTCTCAAATCGCCCTTTCTTTGCGGTCCGTCAAGAGGCATTTGGTCACCCGTGTAAGCGTGAACGGTGGTCATGATACCCGACATGATAGGAGCGTACTCGTTGAGAGCCTTAGCCATAGGAGCCAAGCAGTTGGTAGTACAAGAAGCAGCGGAAATGATGTTGTCGCTTGCTTTCAAAGTCTTGTGGTTTACGTTATAAACGATGGTAGGAAGGTCATTGCCTGCAGGAGCGGAAATAACTACCTTGCGAGCGCCGGCGTCGATATGAGCTTGAGCCTTTGCCTTAGAGGTGTAGAAACCGGTACATTCCAAAACTACGTCTACGCCAAGTTTGCCCCAAGGAAGTTCGTTTGCCTTTGGCTTAGCATAAATCGTAATTTTCTTTCCGTCTACTACGATGTAGCCTTCTTCCTTAACGCTTCCGTCCTCGTTGAGAACAGCTTCGCAACTCTCAACAGTGTGAGCGTTTGCATAATTGCCTTGTGTAGAATCATACTTCAAGAGATGAGCAAGCATTTTTGGGCTTGTCAAATCGTTGATTGCAACGACTTCATAGCCTTTTGCGCCGAACATTTGTCTGAAAGCAAGACGGCCGATACGTCCGAAACCGTTGATTGCAACTTTTACATTTGCCATAATATATTGGTCCTCCAAAAAATAAATATCAATTTACGTATAGTATATACTATACCTTTATTATTTTATCAACAATTATTGTAGTTGGCAAGCAATTTCCGTAAAATTCCTTTATAAGCCTTTACTATTTATATTTTTTTATCATTTTTAGCATTTACTTTAACTATGCCAGATTGAGTAAGTCGTCCGCTAAAATCTCGTACCCTTCGCCATATCTGTAATAGCTCAAACAAGTCTGTTCGCAAGATACGGTAATTCCCGTGGAATGTTTTCCAGAATACTTCTCGTTTCTGCGCCAAATCTTGATTTTCATCTTTCCGTCAATCTCGGCGATAGCAAAGTCTATCGTAGTGTCCTCAATGGAAAAACCGTCCTCTTCTGCCGACAGCGTGTCGAGAAATTCTTCCATCGCTTCTCTTTGCACGCCTTTCATCATATCAAGCGAGCAATCAATCGCAAGCGTACAGTAATACGTATCTCCCACCTTGTAGACTTTGTCGGTATGATTCGTCTTCGACATATATTCTCTTTTGGAAATATCGTAGGTGGTCATCTTTTCCTTAATCGCCCAATTTTCTTCCTCGACGTCTCCGTCAAATTCGGCAAACGCTCCCCAAGACTTGACGCTGAATTCGCCCGACTTTTTGTCGTAAGATACGTTTCTTTTCGCGGTATCGTGTATATCATATGCGTTTTCGCCGTCAAAATAATACCTTTTCACGCAAGTTCCCTTATCAAGCCCCGTGCCGTAGATGACTTCTTGCGAGTAAATTTTATCCCCTTGCATCTTGCGAATGAGATGAGTATTTCTCGACGCGAGTCTTCCGTTTTGCGCCGCAAAAGTAAAGTATTCTTCTCTGACGAAATTCGTATCTTGGACGAAGTTGGCGTACGCTTCGCTCACTAAGTCAAACGCGCTCATACCCGCAACGACGTTGGCCTCGTCATAGTTGCCGAAATTCTTATCCTCTACTTCAAAATTCGCGCCGCCCGAACTGCCGCCGCATCCCGCCGCGCAAAGTATTAACGATAAACTTATAGATAAAATCAAAATTATGCTTGCAAATTTTTTCATATTCTCCCCTCTGGATAAATGTCGTTTATTATATTATCTATTAAACATGATATACGTTGTCAACGGTTTTGACGAAAAACTTACTATATATACAAATATTTTTCACTATATACGCACAATTCTCGCCCGCCGACAAGTCGCTATTGACTAGAATTCCAAAATATGGTAAAATGACTGTATAGTTGTGCAAGCGACTGTATATGAGGTGGAATTTATGAAAAGAAACGGTATGTGTCCGTCATGTTATCTAAAAATGTTGCTTACTCCGCATAAGAGAACGGCAAAACTCGATTTGGGCGAAAAATACAACAACGGCGTTGCGCTCACTCCGCCTATGGGTTGGGCAAGTTGGAATACTTTCAAAAACACGATTGACGAGGACCTTATACTTGATACCGGCAAAGCCATGGTAGAAAAAGGCTTGCTTGACGCGGGTTACAAATTCATAAATATCGACGACAACTGGCACTCCAATATGCGCGACGAGAACGGCAACTTGCAAGGCGATTTGGTTAAGTTCAAAAGCGGTATTCCCTATCTTGTCCACAGACTCAACGATTTGGGCTTAAAGGTAGGTATCTACTCTTCCAACGGCACGCTTACCTGCGAAAATCTTCCCGCAAGTTTGCACAACGAAGAAAAGGACGCTCTCAATATTGCAAGATGGGGTATCGAATATCTCAAATACGACTTCTGTCACAACGAAAGATATAGCAAATACGCTCCTCTCGTCTACGCTTTGGAACTCGTTCCGCTAGGCGAAAAAGAAGGAAGAGTCTTCAACTGCAAGGACGCTAAACTTGAAGGCTTGGCAAAGTTCATGCACAAAAAGAAAGTGCCGGGCGGATATTATATATCCGGACTTGACAAAGCGAGAGGTATTGCTACCTTTGACAATATCTATATCGATGAAGAGGAAAAATACGTATTGACTTTGTGCATAAAGAAAAAGGGCTGGTACAACAAACTGTTGGTAGCCAAAGTCAACGGCGTAAATCATATATACGAAATTCCACATCAAAAATTCTTCAACACAACGGCTAGATTCCAACAAATCGTACACCTCAAAAAAGGTATGAATACGATTGAGTTGAGCAATCCCGTCACTTCTCGCGCAGACTCCGCGGCTTTGCAGTATTACAAAATGGGACAGGCCCTCAAAAAAGCGACTGCAAGAGTAGCCGAAGAGACGGGCGAAGAAGAGAAACCTATCACCTTCTCTATTTGCGAATGGGGTCTGAACAGACCTTACAAATGGGGCGCAAAGGCGGGCAATTTGTGGCGTACTACTCCCGACATAACGCCTAATTGGAAGTGGATAAATATGCTCTATCGCCATACCGCGAAACTTCACGAGTATTCGTCTATCGGCGCGTGGAACGACCCCGATATGCTTGAAGTAGGCAACGGCAAACTCACCTACGAGCAAAACAAATCGCATTTCAGCCTTTGGTGTATGCTCAACGCTCCGCTCATTCTCGGCAACGATTTGCGCTCTATAAGAGAAGACGTACTGGAAATAGTGACGAATGCAAATATGATTGCGATAAATCAAGACCCGCTCGGCAAACAAGCAAAACTTGTCAAGAAAGGCGCGGTCGACGTGCTTGCAAAACCGCTCTCGGACAACAGGACGGCAATATGTCTTTTCAATCGCAAAAAAGGTAAACATCAAATCACCGTGGATTTGAAACCTCTTGTAGACGACAAATACGTGCAAATGTGTCACAAAAATACATATACTCTTACCGAACAGTGGACGGGCGAAACCGTCGAAACCAACGGTAGATTTAAGACTGTCGTGGACGGATACTCTGTTAAAGTTTATATTTTGTGATATAGGCTTACGGAACGCGTTTGATAATCTCCAACGCTACTTTGACTGTCATCAACTTTCCGAACATTTCAAATTCGATAATCGCTAGACGGTTGTGTCTATTGATATGCTTAATACTGCCTTCGTGTCCTACAAGCGGTCCAAAAGTCACGATTACTTTATCCCCTTCGATATAGCCTTGCGAATGCTCTAAATAACGCTTGCCTTTGAATAGGTATTCGAATCTCTGTCTTTCTTCGTCTGACAAAGCGATTTGGTCGGAATTGCCGTATCTAAGCAATTTGATTACGTCTTCGGAATTATAAATATATTGAGCAAACTGCTCTATAAATTCTTGCGCCGGCAAATTGGTTTCTATAAATACGTAGCCGGGGAACAACGGTCTTTTTGCATATTGCTTGCCTGCTTCCCTATTTTTCTTGCTCCTGAAATAATGCTCGGACTCGGGCACGAAAGCCTCGAATTCGCCCCGTATCTTATTCGCTATGGCAAAATTGGATATGTCGTTGATTACGCTCTTTTCGCTATTCGCTTTTACAAATAGGACGTACCACCAATAAGGCTCTTGCATTTTAATTCCCCTGTCTTTTGTCTATATATAATATATCAATAATAACAAAAAAAGAGCAAGCGTTTTGCTTGCTCTTTTCTATCCTTACTATTCGCTATCTTTCGGCTCTTGCTTTGGCTCTTCTCGTTTAGATTCGTCCTGTTTGGGTTCTTCCTCTTTCTTCGCAGTGGATTCTTCGCTTGCGAACGGATTTTTTTCAGGAACGATATTCACTTTGACGTCGACGCTATCTTTTTTGTAGCTATCCTTTTTGGCTTGCCTTTCGTCGATATAAGCGATTACTTCGTCTGCCGTCTTGCCATCGAAGAGCATATTGACTTCTTCGGTATAAATCGTCTCTTTCTCAAAAAGGACTTTTACCATGTTGTCCATTATAGCGCGATTGTCTTTCAAGATTTGAAGCGCTTTTTCATAACAACTGTCCAAAATCATCTTGATTTCGCTGTCAATTACGCCGCCGAGTTGGTCGCTATACGAATGCGTCGTGCCGTAATCTCTGCCCAAGAAGACTTCTTTGTCTCCGCCGAGGTACATATTGCCGATAGCCTTTGACATACCCCACTGAGTGACCATTTTCTTTGCGATATTGCTTGCTCTTTCTATATCGTTGGACGCGCCTGTCGATATATCCTTGATTACGATTTCTTCAGCCGCTCTACCGCCGAGCATCATCGTTACCATATCGATAAGTTTGTTTCTCGTGATATGGCTGTCGTCGTTTTCAGGACGGGTAAGCGTATAGCCTGCCGCCATACCTCTCGGGATAATGCTGACTTCTTGCACGTCGTCGCAATTCTCGAGCAACTTGCCGATAATTGCGTGACCCGACTCGTGATATGCGGTAATTCTCTTGTCGCTGTCGGTGACTATTCTGCTCTTCTTTTGAGGTCCTGCGATAACTTTGTTGATACCTTCCAAAATATCTTCCATTATTATCACTTTTCTATTTGCTCTCGCTGCCAAGATTGCCGATTCGTTGAGAAGGTTTTCAAGGTCTGCGCCGCTAAATCCGCTCGTCATTCTCGCGAGTATCTTGAAAGATACGTCGTCCGCCAACTTCTTATTTCTAGCGTGCACTTTCAATATCTCTTCTCTGCCTTTTACGTCGGGTACGTTGACGTAAATCTGTCTGTCAAATCTACCCGGTCTTAGCAATGCGGGGTCGAGTATATCCGCTCTGTTGGTAGCCGCCATGATGATTATGCCGTCGTTCTTTTCAAAGCCGTCCATTTGCACGAGAAGTTGGTTGAGCGTCTGCTCTCTCTCGTCGTGACCGCCTCCAAGACCCGAACCTCTTTGACGACCTACCGCGTCTATTTCGTCGATAAATATGATACAAGGCATATTTTTCTTCGCCTGAGCGAACAAGTCTCTTACTCTCGCCGCGCCGGTACCTACGAACATCTCTACGAAATCGCTACCGCTTATCGAGAAGAAAGGCACGTTGGATTCGCCCGCTACCGCTTTTGCAAACAAGGTCTTACCCGTTCCCGGAGGACCTACGAGCAATACGCCTTTCGGTATTCTTGCGCCGAGTTGCAAAAACTTGTTGGGGTCTTTCAAAAACTCGACGATTTCCTGCAATTCCTCTTTCTCTTCTTCCGCGCCCGCCACGTCGGTGAAACGCACGCTGACGTTCATATTCAATCTTGCCTTGGTCTTGCCAAAGTCAAGGGCCTGTCTATTTGCTCCCGCATTTTGCTTGAAAATGATGAATACTACTACCGCGCAGAGAATAAGCGCAAGTATCGGGAATATCAACGAACTGATATTGACTCCCGAATTCGGGTCGTTGAAAACGTATCTTGGGACGTTGATTTTAGTGTTGTCGTCCTCCGCCTTAGCGTCGTTGCGCTCTTGTAATTCGTCAAGATACATTTTGAAGTTCGTACGATAATCAATCGTCGCGCTATACGTCGCTCTTTTCGTCGGGTTCTTATAGAACGCTTCTACTTCCTTTTCGGAAGGGTCGCCCGCAAGCGCGTACACTTTGTAGGACTCGATATACAACGCTTTAATGTTGCCGTCCTCTATCCTTTGAACAAGTCCTTTGCCATCGCCGTCAACGTCGTTGCTATACGAAATCTCCGTCGGCTTGCTGTTGAAGAACATAAAATATACGAGCAGTATAATCAACGCTACGCTCAAAGCGAGCACTACGTATCTGCCTATCATTGCTTTTTTGTTCACTTTTTCCTCCATACGGCAGTATGCCCGCCGCTATCCATTATATTGATAATTTGCCTTAATTATTATAACTTATTATAAAAGAAATAGTCAATTATACTAGACCCAACTTTTGTAAAGATTTGGTTAAGAGGCAATTAAGGGTGAATTTTAAGCGAAAGAAAGCATATATCCGTTGGTAAATTCCACTACTTTGTCTACCAAATTGTCTATAAATTTTTCGTCGCGAGTTTTGAGTTCAGTCATTCTGTCCGAGTCCGCGTCGCCCACTACCGCAAGTATGCCGATATCCCCGATTCTTTCCTTGCCCTTGTTGAATGCGCCACCCGGTTTGATACCGTTTTTCGTGACTTTTACGCTTCCCACGTCGTCTAGTTTTCCGAGCGCGGAATCAATGACGATGACTATATCGTCAGCGTGTCTTTGCTTTATCATTCTCGCGTAATCGTCAACGTTGATTGCAGTAACTTGCCTCAACGTATTGCCGTATACGTACGCGTTTACGTTTCTGTCTTTAAGTTTGTCTCCTACTTTCGGTCCTATGCTATCGCCGATTATTTTGGTTGTGCCTATACACAAAAATACTAAGTTTTTCATACTGCTAATTTTAGACAGCAAGTCGGGAATTATACCTATTTCACGGCAAATCGCATAAAAAGAGTTGAAATGACTCGTCGCACAAATATAATTTGACAAATTTTGCGTTTACATATATAATAAAAAGGCAATAAAAAGACTATCGCGAAATCAACGTCGCGGACACTTTGGAGCAGTATGTCGTATCTCACAATTTTTTCTTTAATAGTTTTGGTGATATGCCTGATTGTAGGAATAGTCAGGGGCTTTATTCGCGCGCTGTTGAGATTTATTTCCGTGATAGCGACATGCGTCCTTACCGTAGTGCTTACGCCCTACCTTGCGAAACAATTTTACGCTACTCAGTTCGTACAAGACAAGAATATCCCGTCGGCGGTTATTTCGGGATTAAGCGCAATTATTATCCTCGCAATCTGCTGTATTGTCTTCGGTCTGATAACCTTAATTGTCCATAAATCCGTGTCCAAATCTATCCTTAGCGGACTCAATAGATTTTTGGGCGGTCTTTTGTACGTCTTTATCGGTTTTTCCGCTCTGATTTTGATAGGATACGTCATCAAAATATCCGCAGACGCGTCGTATATGCAACCGCTAATTGCCGATTCGCAAAAAGATCCTTTTGCAAATTGGCTCGTCACAAACAACCTTTTCAATAAGTTTTTAGAGTTCTTGGCAAAGGAAGGAAGCGTATTTCAGGAATTTCTTAAAGGATTCGCCGGATAAGGAAATTTTTCAATATTAAAATGCGCCTTTTCCGCCGACTGACAACTCGGCTCACGCTCATCGGACATAGAGTACGACTCGGCTCGCCGAATCGCCATTCAACAAAAAATTCGTTATTTTACTTCTGAAAAATTTTCTTCCCGCCGAATCTATGGATTCAGTGAGAATGCAGTCTAAACAAACAAAACTATTAACTTAATAATGGAATACACAAAATTCCCTACTACTCCGCCTATTCCGCTTGAGAAGATTTCAAAGAAGTCCGCGCCATAGAGCGCGGTATCAACTGCGCAAGCGACCCCGCCCAAAAGGACGTTGAGAACGACGAAAGGGATATGTCTGCGGCGATAGCCCAAAATATATCTTACGATTACGCCCAGCGCGGTGGCGATTAGGTAGATAAAAAATAGTTCGTAAATCTTCATACCCTAATAAATATGTAATTATTCTGTAATAAATGCGTCTTTATACGCCGTTGTCTTGCATAGAGTATTTAATGTATGATATAATTAGTTGTATAAGGAATATAATTTTATAGGCATGGCAAAATCACTCGAGACTTGGAGCAAACTGGACAATTCCGCAAAGATTTATCCTATGCTCGTAAGCAAGAAAAATCAGAATATTTTCCGTCTTAGCGTCAATCTTAAAGAAGAGGTCGACGCAGAGATTTTGCACAATGCTTTGGCTATGACGATAGGCAGATTCCCCGGCTTTCAAGTAAGATTGATGAAAGGCGCGTTTTGGTACTACTTCGACCACAACTACGCAAAGACAAAAGTCTTTCCGCTCGACCCTATTTCCATAAAGAAAATCAACTATAAAAATTGCAACGGATATTGCTTCCGCGTGAGTTATTTCGAAAAGCAAATTATTTGCGACTTCTTCCACGCGATTTGCGACGCGACGGGCGCGGCGGAATTCGTCAAAAGCCTTATCTATACGTATCTCAACCTTATGGGCAAAGAAGTCTATTCCGACCAAAAAATCTTGACGGTAGGCTCTCCCGTTTCGCAGGAAGAACTCGAAGACTCTTTTCTTGCCAACTACAAAAAGGTATCTCTTAAACAACTCAAAGTCAAAGACTTGCAAGGCAATAAGGCGTATCATATCGACGGCATTTTGTTCAACAACTCGGGCAACGGCATTATCCACATGTATTGCGACGCAAAGCAAATGCTCGACTTGTGCCACGCGAAAAAGTGCACGATTACCGAATATTTGGGCGCGGTATTTATGATGTCGATATACGAAAGTCAAATCAAGGATAAGGTGGAAAACGCCAACGACCTTCAACTCTTCGTGCCTATAAACTTGCGTAAAATCTTCCCGTCGAAGACGCTCCGCAACTTCTCGCTTTTCTCGCGTATCGGGGCTAATCCTTACACGGATATGAACATTGACAGATTGATTGAAATAATGCACGAAAACCTCAAGAGAGATACGGACAAAGACGTGTTGAAAGACAAGATTTCCACGACCGTTTGGGCGGAAAAATTCTTCCTCGTGCGCTTCGTTCCGCTGTTTATAAAAAGATTCTTTTTCAACTTCTCGAATATGTTTTTCGGCAAGACGAAAAAGACGGCTACGCTGTCCAACTTCGGCGTACTCGACCTACCCGACAGTATGAAAGAACACGTGGACAGCATGAGCTTCTCCATATCGTCCAACGCGACCACTCCGCTCTCGCTTGCAATCATATCTTGCAACGGCAAGTTGTGCATTACTTTTTCGAGAAGAATTACGGACACGGATATAGAAAAGCGGTTTGCAAAATATCTTACGGACGACGGCTTGGATTTGAGCGTTACGTCCAACTTCTGGGAGGTGGACAATGCGCTGTAAATACTGCAATATAGAAATCGCTTGCAAGAGCAAAGTATGCCCGCTCTGTCACGAAAAAATTCATCTCGACGCGAGCGTGGATTTGCCGCTTGAAGAAACGCAAGAATTGCCGAGCGTCTATCCCCCGAAAAAGAAAGATAAAGTGCCTGTCAAGAAAAGATTGCTTTCGCCGGGGACTATATACACGAGCGTTGCATTGGCGGTATTCGTCATTTGCTTGGTAATAAATCTTCGCATTACTCCGACGATTTATTGGTTTGCATGCGTCGGCGCAGTACTTGTATACGGACTTATACTGACAAAGCATACTATACTTTCCAACAACAGTATCGGCATAAAAATCTTTTGGCAAGCGATGGCGATATTTGCCATACTGCTCGCGCTGAATTATATCATAAAAGACCAAATATCCGATTACGTGCCTCATTGGCTTTGGGATTACGGATTGCCGATTATCTTGATTGTATCGACTACGGTCGCGGGTATTTATACGTCGATTGCATTTCACAAATGGCATAGCGTAATTCTCGACGCGCTCGCAGTGTCCTCGCTCGGTTTCATACCGCTAATACTCTACGGTTGCGGCGTCGTTCACAATCCCGTGATGTCAATAATTTGCGCTTCTCTATCGTCCGTGGCAATCATACTTTGCGCCATTTTGGGTAGACGTACGCTTATATCCGAATTCAAAAAGAAATTCCACGTATAGCAGTAAATCAACAAAAGGCTATTTGACTAAAAAGTCTTGCAAATATTTATAAAGTAATATATAATATTTATAATAAATTTGGCTTAGAAAGCCCAAAGGGGAAAACTATGTATCTTATAGGCATTGACGTAGGCGGTATGAGTATAAAAGGTGGCGCGGTCACTCTTGACGGTCAAATCGTCTTCAAAACCTCTATTCCTACCACGGAAAAATATACGGCTGAATACAGCATAAGCGAGGACATCCGCAAGGTAATCGACGCTGTGCTTGAAGGCGCAAATATCACGATTAAGGACGTCAAAGGTATCGGTATCGGACAACCCGGCTCGATAGATTCCAAAAAGGGAACGATTAGATACAGCAACAATATCGTTCTGGAAAACGTACCCGTCGTGGCTGAACTCAAACGCTACTTCGACGTACCTATCTTTATCAACAACGACGCCAACTGCGCCGCGCTTGGCGAACACGTCTTCGGCGCGGGCAAAGGCTACAACGACGTAATATTCGTCACGCTCGGCACGGGCGTGGGCACGGGCTTTATCCTCGACGGAAAACTCTTTGAAGGCAGAGATTGCGCAGGCACGGAAGGCGGTCACATGCAAATAGATATGTCCGAGAGCGCTCCCGCGTGCAGTTGCGGCCGCAAAGGATGTTGGGAAGCGTTCGCTTCGGCTACCGCGCTTATCCGTCAGACCAAAGTCGCAATGGAAAGCGATAAATCTTCTCTAATGTACAAGTTCGCCGAAGAAGAAGGCAAAGTATCGGGCAAGACGGCTTTCCTCGCCGCAAAAGCAGGCGACAAGACCGCTCAAAAGGTCGTTGATACATATATCTCTTACGTGGCAAGCGGACTTATCAATCTCGTCAATATCTTCTGCCCCGACGCAATCCTTATCGGCGGCGGCATAAGTTATGAAAAAGAGTATTTGACCAATCCTATCCAAAAGGCTATCAACGAAAATAGATTCGGCGCGAAATTCAACCCGAAAGTAGAAATCAAAACCGCCAGCCTCAAAAACGACGCAGGTATTCTCGGCGCAGCGGCGTTGGCATTATAAATATTTGCATATTATAAGGTATATTAAAAAAGAAAAGTCCGCTGATAGCGGACTTTTTTATTCTGTGTCTCTTTTTAGTATATCAAGATACTTTCCATAACTGAATACTCGATTACGTCTATTTGAGGTGCTTTCCTGCAATATATTTAATTCACAAAGTCTCTTAACCGCATCGGAAACGCTATTAAAAGACATCTTCAATTCTTGAGCCGTCTTTTGTATATTTATAATCGGATTTTTGCACACGTAATTAAATACGGCGCGCAAAGACTTTGTCGCTTTTCCCAACAACGTTAAATTGTGTCCATTGAGTTGACTCAAATTCTCTATCGTCAGTATACTGTCTTTGCAACTTGCTGTTACTGCGTCCAAAAAAAATTTAACCCATTGCTCAAAATTGCTTTTTGCTCTTACTTCGCTCATCCTATCGTAGTATTCTATACGATTTTTTTTGAGATAGTACGATATATAGAATATAGGATAGGACAATATCCTCTTCTCAATTAGATACAATACTATCAACATTCTTCCTATTCTACCGTTACCGTCCAAAAACGGATGTATCGTCTCAAATTGATAATGTATTAAAGCGACTTGAATTATAGGGTCGTAAATATCTTTCTCAATATTCATATACTTTTCTAAATCGCTCATCGCTTCCACCATATATTCGGGCGTAGGCGGAACGTATCTTGCGCTGTTGAGATCACCTCCGCTGTTGCCAATCCAATTTTGACTTCGTCTAAATTCGCCTGGACTCTTTTCCTGTCCTCTTACGTTGGACAACAAAATAGAATGCGTCTTTTTGAGAAGAGTATTGCAAAGAGGATAATCTTTCATTGTATCAACTGCAAAATTCAACGCATTCGTGTAATTTACGACGTCAAGCGTATCTATATTTGTATTACTGTCTATGTTTGGATCTAATATATCGACCAATGACGCTTGCGTTCCTTCAATTTGACTGCTCATCAACGCTTCTTTTCTAACGTATGAACTAATAAACAAATCAATATTAGGTATGTTCAAAGCCAAACCTTCGAGTTTACCCAAAAGTCTATTTGCCTCTCCTACCTTTGTCAAAATGTCTGCGTCTAATTCAAGTTGCACGTCTTGCAATTTGGTAGGCTCAAACGCTTTATAGCCTTTATTTGGTACGTTTACGTATTGTCCTGCTCTCATTTCTATCTCTCCTTGTAAAATAGTTTACCAAATCTTTTGAAATAACACAACAAAAAAATGCGCTCTTATTTCAATTTTTTGCGATTTATTGAAATAAGGCTCAAATGATGCCAATTTTATTTCAATTTTTACTCAACTAGAGTATTGCATAATAAATAAGAAAAGTCCGCTGATAGCGGACTTTTCTTTGTGATAAAAACTAAACTATAAATTGAAATAGGCTAAAATTATTTTACTTTCGTGTTGAGTTTCTTCATTTGCTCAACCATTTCTTTACTGCTTATTTTTATTTACATTATATCAGGTCAAATGACCTATGTCAAGACTTTTGACCTATCTTTTGTCTATAATCATAATATGCCTTATATCGAAGTCTTAAAAGAAATAATGCTAGAAAACAACCTTAGTCAGCAAAAGTTTGCCGACATTCTAGGCGTAAATCAAACTACTGTAAGTCAGTGGCTACTCGGTAGAAAAAAGCCTGGATATGATAGCATTTTGCTTATCTATGAAAAATTTAATATTGAGCCAAACGTACTATTTGGAATTGAATATTGAATATAATTGTTACAATAAAAAGAGCAAGCGTAACGCTTGCTCTCTACTATACCTTTTTGCAACTGCGAATTACTCTTCGCTACTTTCCGTCGGTTGCTCTGCCGTCTGCTCGGTTTGCGATTGTTCTGCGCCGTCAGCATTATTTTCCGCGTTCTCTTCCGGTTCTTCGTCCTGATGCGGAACGACTGTGAACGCTACGACTTTTGCTTTGTCGTCTTTCATTCTCATTACTTTGACGCCTTGCGTGTTTCTGCCTATCTTGGAAATCTCGTCTGCTTTCACTCTTATGATAATACCATTGTCGGCGATAATCATTACGTCGTCGGTCAAAGGATTGACAAGTTTGAGATTTACGACGTTGCCCGTCTTGTCGTTGAGTACGCCGACTTTGATACCGCTACCCGCTCTGCCTTGTACGCGATACTCTTCGAGGTCGGTACGCTTGCCGTAGCCGTTTTCGGTAATGGTGAGCACTTCGCAATCATCCTTGACGATAGCCATATCGACTACTACTTCGCCCTTGTCAAGACGGATAGACTTGACGCCCATACTCGTTCTGCCCGTCGCTCTGACGTCCTCTTCGGCAAATCTAATACACTTACCTCCGCTAGACGCCATGATAATCTGCTCGTCGCCGCGAGTGAGTTGTACGCTGATAAGTTCGTCATCCTCGCTTGCAAAGGTAATGGCTTTCTTACCGTTGTTGTTGATACGTACGAATTCGTCAAGCGTAGTCTTCTTGATAAGACCTTGCTTTGTCGCCATCATCAAATAGCCTTGGCTGTCCTTCGGTACGGGAACGTACGCGTTGATTACTTCGCCCGCTTCAAGGTTGAGCAGGTTGATAATCGCTCTACCCTTTGCGCCCTTGCTTGCTTCTGGGATTTGATATCCCTTCGTGCGGTATACTTTACCCTTGTTGGAGAAGAAGAGTATATTGTCGTGAGTGGACGTGGTGATTACGTTCTCGACGAAGTCTTCTTCCTTGGTCTTATGCGCGGATACGCCTACGCCGCCGCGTCTTTGAGCCTTGTACTCGTCGACAGGCATACGCTTGATATAACCGTTGTGCGTAATGGACAAAATAACGTCCTCTACTTCTATCAAATCTTCGATATCGATATCCGAATAGTCGTAGGTGATTTCCGAACGACGCGGTTCGTTGTACTTATCCTTGATTTCTGTAAGTTCTGTCTTGATGATTTCAACGACTCTTTGCGGTTTAGCAAGAATATCTCTCAAATCAGCAATGACCTTTTCGAGTTCTGCAAGTTCTTCTTGAATCTTCTCAACTTCCAAAGCGGTAAGTCTTTGCAATCTCATTTCAAGAATTGCGATAGACTGCTTTTCGCTGAGTTCAAATCTGCTCATCAAGTTCTCGATAGCCGACGCTCTGTCTGCCGACTTCTTGATAGTCTCGATAACCTCGTCGATATTCGTCAAAGCCTTTACCAAGCCGAGCAAGATATGTTCTCTCTCCAAAGCCTTGTCGAGGTCAAATTGCGTTCTTCTCGTGATGACCGACTTTTGGTGCTTGACGTACTCTTGCAAAATCTCTTTGAGGTTGAGAATTTTCGGCGTGCCGTCTACAAGCGCAAGCATTATCATGGAGAACGAAGTCTGCAACTGCGTGTGCTTGTAAAGCATATTGAGTACGACTTGCGGATTGGCGTCTTTCTTGACGTCAACGACTATTCTCATACCTTCTTTGTCCGAGAGTTCGTGAATATCCGATATGCCCTCTATTCTCTTTTGCTTGACAAGGTCAGCCATATTCTCGATAAGTTTCGCCTTGTTTACCTGATAAGGTATTTCGGATATGGTAATCTTGGACTTGCCGTTGCTGTTCTCTTCGATTTCAGCCTTTGCGCGGATAATGCAGTTACCGCGACCGGTGCGGTACGCTTTCTTTATTCCGCCGCCGCCCATAATATACGCTCCCGTCGGGAAATCAGGCGCAGGAATGATATCCATAAGCGCGTCGACGTCCAATTCGGGATTGTCCAAAAGCGCTATCGTACCGTCAATTACCTCGCCGAGATTGTGAGGTGGGATTGACGTAGCCATACCTACTGCGATACCGTCCGAGCCGTTGACAAGCAAGTTGGGATATCTGGACGGCAATACGACAGGTTGCTCTCTCGTGTCGTCGAAGTTGGGATAGAAGTCGACGGTCTTTTTGTCGATACCTCTGATCATTTCGTCTGCAATCTTGCTCAATCTTGCTTCGGTATAACGGTAAGCCGCCGCAGGGTCGCCGTCGACCGAACCGAAGTTGCCGTGGCCGTCAACGAGCGTACATCTAATCGAGAAGTCTTGCGCAAGTCTGACGAGCGCGTCGTAGACCGAACTGTCGCCGTGCGGGTGGTATTTACCGAGCACGTCGCCGACGATAAGCGCGCACTTTCTGTACGGCTTGTCGGACGTAAGTCCCAATTCGTTCATAGCGTAAAGAATTCTTCTATGTACCGGCTTTAGACCGTCTCTGACGTCGGGGATTGCTCTCGATACGTTTACCGCCATTGCGTAAGCGATAAACGAAGTCTTCATCTCATTGACCGCGTCGACTTCAACGACGTTGGTCTTATCAAGCATTTCTAAAATATCTTTCTTATCTTCCATTTTATCCCCCTAATTACACGTCAAGGTCTTTGACAAGATTTGCGTTTTCTTCAATGAAGGTACGGCGCTTTTCGGGTTCGTCGCCCATGAGTACCGAGAATATCTCGTCCGCCTCTTCCGCGTCTTTGAGATTTACTCTAAGCAAAGTACGCTTTTCGGGATCCATAGTCGTATCCCACAACTGCTCCTCATCCATTTCTCCGAGACCTTTGTATCTTTGAATTTCCGCCTTTCTGCCTATGCTTACGAGGAAGTTTTCCAAAGACTCGTCGTCGTAGAAATAGTTCTCTTTCTTACTGCCCTTTTGAGTGACCTTGTAAAGCGGCGGTTGCGCGATATATACGTGACCTTGCTCTACGATAGGTTTCATAAAGCGATAGAAGAAAGTGAGCAAAAGTATTCTGATATGGCTGCCGTCTACGTCGGCATCGGTCATACAGATAATTCTATCGTATTTGAGTTTGTTGACGTCGCAGTCCTCGTTGATACCGCAACCGAACGTCGTAATCATATTCTTTATCTCTTCGCTTTCAAGCACTCTGTTGAGTCTGGCCTTTTCTACGTTGAGGATTTTACCTCTCAAAGGCAATATTGCTTGGAAACGTCTGTCTCTGCCTTGCTTTGCCGTACCGCCTGCGCTGTCGCCCTCTACGAGGTAGATTTCGCACTTTCTCGGGTCTTTGTCCGAACAGTCGGCAAGCTTACCCGGAAGAGTCGTGGATTCGAGCACCGACTTTCTTCTCGTGAGGTCTCTTGCGTTTCTCGCCGCGTCTCTTGCCTTTTTAGCGTTGACGGCTTTGAGTATGAGTTCCTTTGCCTCGCGCGGGTTTTCTTCAAGGAATTCGCCGAATTTCTGACTGAAAACTTTGGATACTACGCTACGCATAAAGCTGTTGCCGAGTTTCGTCTTCGTCTGACCTTCGAACTGCGGGTCGATAAGTTTTACGCTGACGATAGCGACCAAACCTTCACGGCAGTCGTCGCCCGACAATTTTTCTTCATTCTTCAACAATTTGAGAGAAGTGCCGTAATCGTTGAACAACTTCGTAAGCACAGCCTTGAAGCCGTCAAGGTGCGTACCGCCCTCGTGCGTGTTGATATTGTTGGCGTAAGAGTAAATCGTCTCGCTATAAGAATCGTTGTACTGCATGGCGATTTCCACTTGGTAATCGTCCGTCGCGGAATAGATATACAACGGCTTTTCAAGCACGCCGTTTTCCTTATTGAGCACGTCGACGTACTCTACGATACCGCCTTCGTAATGGAACTCAATCTCATTCTCTTTGAGCGGTCTGCTGTCTTTGAGAACAATTCTCAATCCCTTGTTGAGATAAGCAAGTTCCTGTATACGGTGTTTGAGCGTGTCGAAGTCAAATTCCGTCGTCTCGAATATATCCGGGTCGGGATAGAAAGTAATCTTCGTACCTCTTCTCGTCGTATTGCCTACGACTGCCAAAGGTCTTTGAGCAACGCCGCGGTTGAAAGACATCTTGTGAAGTTTACCGTTCTGCGCTACCTCAACGTCAAGCCACTCGGAAAGCGCGTTTACGCACGATACGCCTACGCCGTGCAATCCGCCCGAGAACTTGTATCCGCCGCCGCCGAACTTGCCGCCTGCGTGCAATTTCGTCAATACGACCTCGACTGCCGACTTACCCTCTTTCTCAATAATGCCGGTAGGAATTCCACGACCGTTGTCCGTTACGCTGACCGAACCGTCCTGCATAATCTCTACAATAACTTTGTCGCAGTAACCTGCCATTGCTTCGTCAATGGAATTGTCCACGACTTCGTATACAAGGTGATGCAATCCCCTTGCGTCCGTCGAACCTATATACATACCAGGACGTTTTCTGACCGGCTCTAAGCCTTCGAGAACCTGAATATTTTCCTGAGTATAATTGTTCTTTTCGATTTCGCTCATTATTACCTCCGTTGATTTTTAGAGCCTCTTCATAAGTTCTCACAAACAACCTTGCTATTGATTTTCACGCTAAGTTCGTTTAGACAACACGCTCGTAACTCTGCTACGAGCGCAACGCCTATCCTTCTTATCGCAAAAATCACTCACGCAATCTTGCTCGCGTCACTTATTCATAGTCTCTTTCTTGCGCATGCGCACACACGCGTACACGCATACGCAAGATTATAATATTATAATAAAATTATTATATCATATTATAGTAAATAAAGACAACTGTTTTTTCGAAAATAGGGTAATTAAAATTTTATTATTTCTTCAAAATAACGTAATACGCGGCGTCGCATATACCTTGATTGTTTATATCTGCTTTTCTAAACGTACCTTCGTACTTCATACCGCATTTTTGCATAACCTTGCCTGAATTGACGTTTCTTGGGTCGTGTCTTGATTCTATCCTTTCAGCGCCTACTTTATTAAAGAAAAAGTCAATCAGCGAGGATAAGGCTTCCGACGTGATACCTTTATGCCACCATTTTTTGCCTATACAATATCCGATATGGACGGCGTTCACGTTTTCTTTTAATTCCACTACTCCTATACTGCCGATAGGCTCGCCCAATTCTTTCAACTCAATCAGCCAATCGTAATAATCCGGTCTTTTATAATTATCTATTAAAAAATCAATTCTCTCTTTCGATGCTTTTAAACTTTTATGACTTTGCCACATCAGATATTTGGTCACTTCGTCGTCGGACGCCCAGTTGTTAAACATAAATTGCGCGTCCTCAGGTCTTGCCTTTCTTAAAATCAATCTATCAGTTTCTATCGTTTGAGTTCCTATATGGTTCATTCTTTTTCTTTCCTCTCTATCATAATAGTATTGCGCTCTAAATCCATATCGAAGTCGGTACACGTAATAATCGTTTGCAGTCCGCTGGAAAGTTCCATAAGTTTTTGACGGCGGGAAGCGTCAAGTTCGGAAAGTACGTCGTCGAGAAGTAACACGGGTTTTTCGCCTATTTCGCTTTCAAATAGGTAAATTTCAGCGAGTTTGAGCGACAAAGCCACTGTCCTTTGCTGTCCTTGAGAGCCGTATTTCCTGACGTCTATATCGTTGATTTTTATCGCTATATCGTCTCTGTGAGAACCGAAAGAGGTATAGAGCAAATTCGTGTCCTTTTCCAAATTGTCGCGAAGCTTTTGGAAAAAACTTTCTTTCATCGTCTCTATTTCGCCGTATTCGACGTTGCTCTCGTATTCAAGTTCTAAATTCTCTTTATTATCTGTAATTTCCGAATGAATCTTTTGAGCGAAAGTCTGAATTTTCTTTACGAATTCGTATCTCTTTTGCACTATATACGCGCCGTGCTCGGCAAGTTGAACGTCCCATCCGTACAACATCTCGGGCAACGCTTTTAAATCTCTGCTTTCTTTGAGAAGTTTGTTGCGCTGAGCGAGAATATTATTATATTTTGACAAAGCGTAAAAATACTTTTTGTTCTGCTGAGAAAGGCTTATATCCGCAAATCTACGTCTTTCCTGCGGACTTTCTTTGATGAGTTTCATCTCGTCTGGCGAGAAGAAGACTATATTCAGCATACCCAAAATTTCGCTCAGTTTGACGAGCGGTATGCCGTCTATGGCGATTCTCTTTTTGTCTAAACTGTCGATTGAATACTCGACCGTATGCCTTGTATATTGCTTTTTCAAAGTGACTTTGATATAGGCGTAATCGCTGCCCCATCTTATCATCTCGCGATATTTGTTGGTACGCGGCGACTTGCCTATGCCCGAACAATACACGCTTTCCAAAAGATTTGTCTTTCCGCTTGCATTCTTTCCTATGACGATATTCAAGCCGTCTTTGAAATAAACGGTCTTGTTTTCGTAGTTTCTGAAATTTTTAAGCGTAACACTCTCAATATACATAATTCTATTATAATTGAATTGCAATTTATTATCAACTTACTTGTCAAAATTTATTATTTTTGTACCATTCTTTTATTGAAATTTGAGGTTGTTTATTGTATAATAGACGTATGGACGAATGTAAAAAAATTTGGGATATTCTTTTATTGGGAATTTCCAATAAAATTTCTACGGTAGTTTACGATATGTGGTTCTCTCAATTAGAACCGCTTACTATCGCGCACAACAAAATTATTATCGTAGCAAAATTGAATTCCGTAAAGAAAACCATAAACTCGAATTACCGCGATATTATCATTGAGGAAATTAAAAAACTCAATACTTTCGTCGACGATTTTATTATAATCACGCCCGACGAAATTTCGGTATATGAAGATAAGATAAAGGAAGACAAACAAGAGAGCGAGAACGTTGAACAATTCACTTATCTTGTTGACAACAACTTCACTTTCGATAAATTCGTCGTCGGTCAAAGCAACCAAATCGTTTACGCGGCTGCAAAAGCGGTGGCAAATCAACCCGGTACGCTTCACAATCCTCTTTTTATCTACGGCGGCGTAGGTCTTGGAAAGACCCACATCATGCACGCTATAGGTAATGAGATTTTAAAGAGCAATAAGAAAGCGAAGATACTCTATTGCACTACCGAGCAATTTGTCAACGACTTTATCGACAGCATTAGAAATAATAAAGACAACGAGCAAAATAAGAGATTTAGAGAAAAGTATAGAAACGTCGATATATTGATGCTTGACGATATACAATTCTTGGCAGGTAAGACGGGTACGCAAGAAGCGCTCTTCCATACCTTCAACGATTTGTATCAAAACAAAAAGCAAATTATACTCTCTTCTGATAGACATCCAAAGGAACTTACTTTCCTTGAAGAAAGATTACAATCGAGATTTTCAAGCGGTCTTACGGTAGATATTTCTACTCCGGACTTGGAAACTAGAATTGCAATTCTTCAAAAGAAAGCTTTCTATAAAAACGTAAATCTTCCGATAGAAGTAGTATATTTCATCGCAGAGAGTTTCGACAGCAATATAAGAGAACTTGAAGGAGCTTTGCAAAAAGTAATATTCTACTGTCAACTCGAAGGAAGAGAACCCGATAGCGTCGATATAATTAAAGAAGCGTTGAAAGACGATATTGACGTATCCAATCATATACTCTCTCTCGATACGATAGTAGACGCTACTTGCTCTTATTTCAATATCAAGAAAGAAGAAATCATCGGCAAGAAAAAACTTAAACAAATCGTTCAGGCAAGACAAATAGCAATTTATCTTATCAACGATATGTTGGGAGTACCTCTTGCTACGATAGGAAGTTATTTCGGTGGAAGAGACCACACCACTATTATCTACGCAAGAGATAAAATGGAAAACGAAATTAAGTCTAATAATTTGATTGCAAATCAAATAAAAGACATAAAAAATATGATACAAAAGAGATAATTTATTGTCTTTGTGGATAATGTTGATAACTTTTTAAGTTTATCAACACAAAATACGGTTAAAATGTTGATTATTTTTTCGCGTATGTGTCGATAAAAGCCACTTATCAACAGTATCAACACTATTATTATGATGATTATTATCTATTTAATATAAATATAAAAATATACATTTGCAAAACAGAGGTGGATTATGAAATTTGTTTGTAACGGAATGGACTTGTCGGATGCTTTAACAAAAGTAACGAAGGCTTTGCCATCAAAGAAAAGTATGCCGATTTTGGAAGGAATAAAATTAAGCGCGTTTGGCGATACACTTACGCTTATGGCCACGGATATAGATTTTGTCGTAATTATTAAAATAAGAGCTGATATTATAATGGAAGGCGAAGTCTTAGTCCCTGGTAGAACTATATGCGAGTATATAAGAAAGATAAGCAAGGAAAATTATATAGAGTTCGATTCTCAAATCGAAAACGATAAACTTTGCATTTCTCACTGCGACAGTTTTATATATCTCGCGACAATGAATATCGACGAATACCCCACTATTGAGGAAATCGCTTACGATACGAAATTGTCTATCAAGCAAAAAGATTTCAAGGAACTCGTAAACAAGACTATCTTCTCTACTTCGTCCGACGATATTAGACAGGTATTGAGAGGATGTTTATTCTCCGTAAACGGAAATAAAATAAAGAGCGTAGGCTTGGACGGATACAGACTTGCAATTTGCAATAAGCAACTTGAAGAAGATTATTCGAACAAAGAAATTATCGTACCTGCCAAAAGTCTTAGCGAAATTGCAAAGTTGCTCGAAAACGACGACGAAAATATAGAAATCAGCATAAACGATAAGAAGATGATGGTTGAGTTTGAAAACAGCAAGATTATAACTTCCCTTATCGCAGGAAAATACGTCGGATACGAATCTACTATCCCGACCAACTTCGAGACTGAAATTACCGTTGATAGAGCAAGTCTTGAATACAGCATGGAAAAAGTCGACGTAATAGCAAAGCAAGATAAAAACAACTTTATTAAGATGGACGTCAAAGAAGGCAAAATGACTATCTATTGCAATACCAGCGTAAGTAATATTAAAGAAGTAATAAATACCTTCACAAAAGGCAAAGACGTGACCGTAAGCCTCAACGCTAAGTATTTGACGGATTGTATTAAAAACAGCTCTGACGAATATCTTTCTATTAAGATTTCCAACAGCAACAATCCTATCGTCATTACTCCGATCGAGAGCGAAGAGTATTTGTATTTAATATTGCCAATAAGAACGAGATAAGTGAAGACCTCATATATCAGCGTACTTTTTGCTTGATACTAATCTCTTAGGTCTAAGAATTTAACACAAATATAAAAAAATAGCAGGTTTAATTCCTGCTATTTTTTAACAATAATTAACAATAAATTAGTCTTTAATTTTCGCCATTATTTCAAAAATTCTATCGAGGTCGGCAGTTGAGTAATAATCGATATAAATTCTACCCTTATTATTGTTTCCGACTGCATAAACTTTTGTGCCGAATTTTCTATTCATGATATTAGCAAGGTCTTTGAGTTCAATAGACTGTTCTTGCACTTTCTTTTGTTTCTTATTTGGGTTGAGGTAATTGCTCACCATTACTTCGAGTTGATGAACGCTCAATTTTTTATCGCAAGCGGCTATAGCGTAAGTATTTTGTACGATATAATCTTTAATAGAAGTAAGACATCTTGCGTGGCCTGCGGAAAGTCTACCGCTGATTACCATATCTGTAACGACAGGATTGAGATTAAGAAGTCTCAATGCGTTCGTAATAACAGGTCTTGATTTGCCCAATCTTTGAGCAAGTTGTTCTTGCGTGAAATCGTATTCGTCAATCAAGGCTTTGTACGCTTGCGCTTCTTCGATAGGATTGAGGTCTTGACGTTGAAGGTTCTCAATCAAAGCCAATTCTTTTATTTCTTTTCTGGTAAGTTTTCTTATGATTGAAGGAATAGTAGTGTTTCCCGCAATCTTGTTGGCTCTGTATCTTCTCTCACCTGCTACTATCTCGTAAGTGTCGTCGCCGACCGGAGTAACAATAATTGGCTGAATTACGCCGTAGTTTTTGATAGATTCGGCGAGTTCGTTGAGAGAGTTTTGGTCAAACTGCTTTCTGGGCTGATTTGGATTGGTAACGATTTTATTTACCGGCAATATAACAACGCCTTCGGTGAGATTACCGTTCTCATCGTAGGTCTTCAAATCGCTGTCTATATTCAACATCTTTTCAATAGTAGAATTATCTTTCGTCATAAAAAATCTCCGAAAATAAAAATATTTATTTTTATTTACTTTATTATAACAAATAAAATCATTATATGCAACTAAAAATATTTATCCGATAATAGGTTGAATTCTCGGTTTATTTCCACCTCTTGGGTATTTAGAGGAACAATTTCTCATTTTTTTTACAACTATTAAGTATCTTTTCTCATTATTCGGCAAATTTAATTCGTTTATACTGTCGATTTTTGAATTTAAAGCGTTAAAAATTTTATTTGAATTTTTCAATTCTTCTTCAAAATTTATTCCCTTATATGCAATAAGTTTTCCGTCTACTCTCAAAAGAGGCAATGTATATTCCGCCAAAGTGGGCATTTGAGCGACCGCTCTTGCCACGCAACAATCGTACTTTTCGAAGTTTTGTCTTGCAAAATCTTCTACTCTCGCGTGCAAAGCGGTTACGTTCTCAAGAGAAAGAATATCTATAATATGATTTATAAAGTTAATTTTCTTATTTACGCTGTCCACCAAAGTAAATTTTATATTTGGATTTACTATAGCAAGGGGTATGCTCGGAAAGCCTGCGCCGCAACCTATATCGCATATATTAAGTGAATCTTGTACAAATTCATTGCCCAAAAGACTGTCAATAAAGTGCTTTATTTGAACTTCTTCTTTATCGGTAATTGACGTGAGATTGAATTTTTCATTCCATTCGACAAGCGAATCAAAGTAAACGTCGAATTTGTTTAATTTATCTTCGACGTCTTCAAAACCTCTTTCTATTAAAAATTTTTTTAATATATACAATTCTTTCATTATATTTTATTTTTTGACAAATACACCATCAATACTGTTATATCCGCAGGTGAAACTCCGCTTATTCTTGAAGCCTGTCCGAGATTTAAAGGGCGAATTTTATCGAGTTTCTGCCTAGCCTCAATTCTCAAGCCTTTGATTGAATTATAATCCAAATCGGGCGGTAAAGTTTTGCCTTCGAGTTTATTTATATCGCCTATGATATTTTTTTGTTTTGACAAATATCCTTCGTATTTTATATCCGTCGCCACTTCTTCAAAGCATCTTTGGTCCACGTCTTTCAAGTCGTCGAAATATTCTATCATACTTTCGCAAGTGACGTTGGAGCGCTTAATCATATCTCTATAGGAAAGACCGTTGTGCGGAATA
Source organism: Clostridiales bacterium (assembly GCA_014799575.1). GTDB lineage: Bacteria > Bacillota > Clostridia > Christensenellales > UBA3700 > RACS-045. The sequence goes on from JAAVHS010000015.1 coordinate 301,475, forward strand.
GGTTCGCCAATCTTCTCAAAATAATCTTTGAATTCTTTGGGAGGTAGAGTCTTTGTAAGCATATCGCTTATTTGTCCGCATTTATCTTGTTTATCGCAGAATTTTTGCCATCTAGTATCGTCGACAAGACCTACTTCTCTTCCGATAGGAGTAAGTCGTTTATCCGCGTTTTCCTGTCTTAGAAGTAATCTATGCTCCGCTCTTGCCGTCATCATTCTATAAGGTTCGTTCGTACCCTTTGTCACAAGATCGTCGATAAGCACGCCGATATATGAACTGTCGCGCGTGAGTACAAGAGGTTGTTTATTTCTAAGATAAAGCGAAGCGTTGATACCTGCAATCAAGCCTTGCGCGCCCGCTTCTTCATATCCGCTGCTGCCGTTCAACTGACCTGCCAAGAATAGACCGTCGATATGCTTTACCATTAGATAAGGGGTAAGACAGAGCGAATCTATGCAATCGTATTCGATAGCGTAAGCAAAGCGCATAATCTTGACTTTTTCAAGACCTATGACGGATTTGTACATTTCAAGCTGCACGTCGAAAGGAAGTGAGGAACTCATACCCTGCACGTACATTTCATTTGTAAGAGAACTTTCGGGTTCAATAAAAATCTGATGTCTTTCCTTGTCGGCAAAGCGCATGACTTTATCTTCAATCGAAGGACAGTATCTAGGTCCTATACTGTGGATAGATCCGTTGTATAGAGGCGAGCGGTCAATATTCGCCATGATAATATCTTTCGTCTTTTGCGTGGTATATGTGAGATAACATACCTCTTTGTTGGGCAAATGCCCGTCGGTCATAAAGGAAAAAGGATAGATATCGTCGTCGCCTTTCTGCACTTGCATTACGTCGAAATTTATCGTATTCTTATCCACTCTCGCAGGCGTACCCGTCTTGAAGCGTCTTGTCGGTATATCCAAAGAAATAAGGCTGTCGGTGAGTTTTGTCGCTCTTGAAAAGCCGTTGGGACCCGTCTTGGTGACGTTATCCCCGATAATGATATGCGCGTTGAGATAGACGCCCGTGCATACTACGATAGTATCGCAGAAAAATTCTTGATTGAGAGTGGTTTTTATTCCCGTGACTTTTCCGTTGGCGGTGAGTATTTCGGCTACTTCGCCTTGAAGTATATCGAGGTTTTCTTGCGTCTCCATTATACTCTTCATATAGTGGTGGTACAAAGTCTTGTCGGCCTGACCTCTCAAAGACTGAACCGCAGGACCTTTACCCATATTCAACATACGTATTTGAAGCAAGTTTTTGTCGGCAGACAAGCCCATTTGTCCGCCCAAAGCGTCGATTTCACGCACCAAATGCCCTTTTGCAGTACCTCCAATCGCAGGATTGCACGCCATAAAAGCGATAGCGTCCAAAGACAGTGTGACGGCAAGCGTCTTGTGACCAAGCCTGGCCAAAGCAAGACTTGCCTCTACTCCTGCGTGTCCGCATCCTATTACTATCGCGTCGTATTGTTTTTGATAACTGTCTAGCATACTTTACCCTACAAGCACCATTTTTGAGTACTTAATAATTATAGCATAAGATACGTATCATTTGCAAATGCAACGCGCTGTATGATATAATTTAATTATGAAAACGGTAGCGACGGTATCTACCCCGATAGGCAGGGGCGCAATAGCGATAATACGAATGAGCGGCGATAATGCTTTGCATATCGCTTCGCGTATTTTTTCTACGAAAAAGTTGGATACGTTTTTGAACGCTCAACCCAACTATATGTATTACGGCAAGTTGGATTGCGGATCGTTTTCCGACAGCGTACTTGCGGTATACTTCAAAGCGCCTCACTCGTATACGGGCGAAGACCTTGTCGAATTCCAATGCCACGGCGGAATTAGGCTTGTCAACGAGATTCTCGCGACTTGTATAAAAGAAGGATGCGAACCTGCGGGAAAAGGTGAATTTACCAAAAGGGCTTTCCTCAACGGCAAGATTGCGCTAAGCGACGCCGAAGGTATTATCGATATGATAAACAGCGAAAGTATAGCTTCGCTCAATGCAAGTTATAGACTCTCAAACGGAGATATCGCAAAGAAGATTGTAGACTTACAAGAAAAGTTGCTCGACTGTATATCCGAACTTGAGGCGAGTCTAGACTACCCCGAGGAAATGGAAGAACAAGCGCGCAGCAATTCGCATCAGTCTATCAATTATTTAATACATGAGTTGGACAAACTCTATTCTTCGTCGAAGGTCGGCGAGTATATCAAGCAAGGTATAAACGTAGCGATCGTCGGTCAAGCCAACGTCGGCAAATCCTCTCTTCTCAACGCGCTTTTAGGAAGGGAAAGAGCGATTGTCACCGATATAGCCGGCACGACTAGAGATAGCCTTGAAGAGTACGTCGAAGTCGACGGCGTCATGCTCAAACTCATTGATACGGCAGGTATCAGAGATACGGACGACGTGGTGGAATCAATCGGCGTGCAAAGAAGTATTCAAGTCGCCAAAGGTAGCGATATAATTCTCTTCGTCACCGAAGCGGGAAGACAACTCAACGACTATGAAAAATCGCTCATAGCGCAGTTTGACGAAAACAACAGACTTTTGCTTGTGATAAACAAATCGGATATGGCAAAGGACGAGCGCGACGGTATACGCATAAGCGCAAAGAATCGAAATGGGCTTGACGATTTGAAGAAAAAGATAGTAAATACCTTTATAGATAAAAGCGTTGATACAAGCGGAAATATCATCACCAATCAACGTCACGCAACGGCTGTAAAAGCTGCCCTTGACGGCGTAAAAAACGCGCTCATTTCGCTTGATACAATGCCGCTAGAGTGCGCGCTCATAGATTTGAGAGAAGCATACTTCGCTCTTGGTGAAATTACGGGTAATACTGCCAGTGAAGACATTATCGATAATATATTCTCTAAGTTCTGCCTTGGAAAATAAGTAACCGACTGCGTATAGCAACGCATCTTTTGCCTGATCTTCAAGACGACACTCGAGGTCACGTACGGGAAGTACGCTCACCGCTCGGTTGCTCTTGCTAAGACAAAATCTGCATCACTCTCCGCACTCGTCACAAACTTGTATTAAGCGGATAATTGAAACAAATTTTAACTATTTTTGGTTTTTATTAGGTATGATATCACTTGGTAAAAAGTTTTCGCGAAGACTTATGCCCTCTTCGTTTTCCAAGCCTAGAAGATAGTCGGCAGATACGTCAAAGATAGCGCAAAGTTTACGAATGCTGTTTATATCGGGTTGAGTTCTGCCCTGTTCCCACGAAGCATAACAATTATTAGACACTTGAAGTTTTTCACAAATATCTTTTTGTGTCAATCCTTTCGACTTTCGTATTTCTTTTAAATTTTTATTAAATTCCATAATATTATTCTAATAATCTTTTCTGCCCGTAAGGACGTCAAGGTCTACGTCGAAATAATCGGCAATTTTGCAGAGATTTTCAAGTCCGATTTCTCTCTTGCAGTGCAAATATCTGCTCAAAGTTGCTTGTTTGAGCCCTATCTTCTTTGCAACGGACGAAATGCTTTCTTCGCCTATAAGTTCTTTAAGTCTTTCGGCAAATTTTTCAATATACATAATACAAATCTCCCTCTAATTAAAGTCAATAAATCTCAATCTTTTTTAACGTTTATTTCATCGAAACCCAAAAGGTCATTTGGCGTTTCTTCTAGGTATATACATATTTCTATTAAATCGTCGAAGTCAGGCTCGTTTTCACCGCTAAGCCATCTACTTATAGTCGCTTGCGACGTACCTAAATAATCAGCTAGTTGCTGTTGAGTTTTCTTGTTAAATTTCAACGCATCGCGTAAGTTTTTAGAGAATTTCAAATTAGCCATAATAAATTTTCTACCCTACACGAAAATTTTATACAAAAAACGTATAAAATACTTGACTTATACGTTTTCCGTATGATAAAATATACTTGTGTTTGAGCAAGAGACACAAATATGTTAGGCAGTGCGGACGATTTAATTGTCTGCGCTGTTCTATTTTANGNCAAAATAAAAAAGCAAGCGTATCATTACTAAGTNCGCTTGCTTATCTTATTATAATCAATATTNTANANTAGAAAAATTTCTTCATATCTCCGCCGTACGACTTCATTCTNGTTACGCCGGTCTTATTGAAGTTGCGATTTTCNTGTCCTCTGTTTTGAGTTTCTTGACTTGACGTCGTTCTCGGCTTGGAAGAACGCTCGCGATTGTCGCCTCTTCTGTCGTNNTTTCTTCTCTCCCCTCTTTCCTTGTCAAAAGCAGGCTTTTTGGGAAGGATAACGACGTATCTGTTAGGTTCTTCGCCNTGGCTTTCGGTGGTGACGAATTTGTCGTCGTGCAAAGCCGAGTGGATGATTCTTCTTTCAAAAGGATTCATAGGCTCNAANGCTTCGGACTTGCGGTTCTTTGCCACTCTNAAAGCGATTTTCTTTGCGAGTTTGGAAAGCGTGGCNATTCTCTTTTCGCGGTAGTTTTCGCCGTCTATCACAAGTCTTTTGCCGAGCGGATTGTCTTTGTTGAGTACCAAAAGCGAAAGGTATTGCAAAGAATCGAGCACGTCGCCTCTATANCCTATCAANACTCCCGTGTCCTCGCCCGAAAGNGAAACGTANAAAGCGTCTTCNTTTTCCTCTACNTCGGCAGNGCATTGAATATTCATTCTCTCGATAATTCCGTTGATAAAGTCGCNTACGAGAGTTGCTCCGCTCTCTTTTTGCGTAACTCTCACGGTAATTTTCTTGCGGATAAGTCCCGTTTCGGCAATCTTTTCCGCTTCAACTTGACTTTCGTCAAGNCCCAATTCTTCCAAGGCNTGTTTGAGCGCCTCGGCGTAACTGTTTGCAGTAATTTCTATACTTTTCATATATATCTCCTCAAAGGCGAAGGCTCGCCTTTTGTGTAATAATCGGTGTCTATTTTTTCTTTTTGTTGTTGCTCTTCTTNGGTTGTGACGGCTGCGTNGCGAACGTCGTTGTGATTACGGGTTGCGCCGCTTTNTTCTCGTCAATCTTTTTTGCNGTNAGATTGAAGATGAGNGTAACAATCGTCATAAAGAGATTGCTTGTAAAATAATAGATTGCGAATGCCGCGCTGTACAAAATCGCGAAAATACCGAGCACGAGCGGCATCATATATACCATCATTTTGTTCATCATNTTTTGNTGTNTTTGTTGAGCTTCGTCGCCTGTGGTCATAGGTTGCATAGGTTGCAACTTTTGTTGAAGCATCGTCGAGAAGAANCTCGTCAATATNGACAACAACGGCAATACAAAATATCCGTTCCAATGCGCCATATCNAAGAACTTTGTCTTNTTGTANGCNCNNATAATCGGGTTCATAAGTTCGTTGTACGAAGTGCCNGGNACGTCCGGAATGTTCGCGCCGATACCGCCGANNCNNGTCGAAATNAAGTTGTTGTAATTAGGAATTACGTTGCNCCACGTGTCGGACATAAATACGTTCTTNACCCAAAGCCAACTTTGAGGTTGATATCCTGCGACCAAAGCGGAATTCAACTGATCGACNAGTCCTGCGTCTTGAATAAGCGCNTAGGACGGNACGACTGCAAGTCCGCCGTCNGCNNNNAGTACGTTCGTACCCGTTTTATCCAATATAGTNTGCGCATTGTCAATGAAAAATTGTACGTATACGTTGTTGTANAGNTCNATGACAATCTGNTCGTTGGNGGAAATGATATATTCTCTAAATCCNCGGAAAATNACGNAGAAGATTACCAACGTGAAAATCATCGGTAAGCACGAAGAAAACATATTGATATGCGCCGATTTTTGCAATTCGTATTGCTTTTGGCGAAGTANNTCAGGTTTGTTTGCGTATTGNTTTTGAAGTCTTTCAAGTTGAGGGCGAAGAATGTCCATCTTCGCTTTTTGTTTGCGCATACNTATCTTCTGCCATATATCGAACGGCATGAGGATAAGTCTAAGCATGAGCGTAAAGACCACTACCGTCCAACCGAAGTTGCCGATACCGCTATTCATCCAATCGAGTAGGCTTATGATAGGTTTCCAAATAGAACTTACCGCAGCCATCGTATTCAAACTCATAATAGCCATTTTGCGTTTCCTTTATAATCGTCTTTGACGGGATCAAATCCGCCTTTTGAAAAGGGATTGCATCTCAATATTCTCAGNGTACCCATAATACCGCCTTTCAAATGGCCGTACCTCTTCACCGCTTGTCCCATATATGCCGAACAACTCGGCGTATGCTTGCATACATGCGGCATAATCGGATTGATAAACTTTTTATAATATTGAATAAAAATATTTCCGCTTTTCATTTCCTTCCTTGCAACTGCAAATCTTTCGTGGATAATAATTCTTTATTCTATCGTAAAATTCTAGTCTTCCGTCTTAGACAGTTTTCCCGCCTTAATCAAAATCGACTCCATAGACTCTTTCAGTTGAGCAAAAGTCGAGTTGGCGCATTCCGCCCGAGCAATTATCACGTAATTGCAATTATCTTCAAGACGCGGTATCAATGAGCGGAAAATCTCTCTCAGTCTTCGTCTGACTTTGTTCCTGACGACCGCCTTGCCCACTTTCTTGCTTACGATAAAGCCCACTTTCAGCGGATACTTTGAGGGCGCATAAACAAGTACAAGCCGCTTGTTGGCAGAAGAAATTCCCTTCTTGTGTAAATAGTTGAATACCCTACCGCTTTTCAGCCTGTACTTTTTCTGCATAGTCAAATTAAGCAGTCAACTGCTTTCTGCCCTTGTTGCGACGTCTCTTGAGTACGTTTCTGCCGTTCTTGCTGCGCATTCTTTCACGGAAACCGTGTACTTTAGATCTTTGTCTTTTTTTAGGTTGATAAGTCTGTTTCATTTTTAGTCCTTCCTTTTATATATAAATAAAATTATGCTATATTAGTATATATAAAAAAAAAGCGAGTGTCAAGTGTTTTTGGTATGTTCGGCAGAAAGCTAATCTAGGCAGAGTTAAAAAGTATCTTTTCTGCCGAACAAAATTTTCAAATCGCTTTTTGTTATTGTATTGACTTTTTCTATCGCATAAGATATAATTGTACCAAGGTAGCGAACTCAATCAATTATTGATTGTTTTGTCGGCTATATCATATATAGTTCCGACCCGCATGCAAAGAGATAACAAAGATTATCTCTTTTTTATCTAATACCGTCAACGAAATTTGAGATTTTATTTCTTATTCTCCACTGTATCCCCATATAACATTAGGAAGTTTTGAATCATGGATATAATTCCACGCGCTATTCCAACCTTTTGGTTTGTTTGTTGTTTCGCAATAAATCGTTGACAAATTCATACAACAGAAAAAAATATTTGCGTCTATACTCTCTACGCTTTTTGGAATCGTTATGTTTGTTAAACTAGAAAAAGCAAATGCGTATGAGCCGATATGCGTTACTGTTTTGGGCAGTACAATATTATCTAACTTCATTACACCATCTCCAGAAAACGGATAAGATCCAAATGCAAAAATACCTATGCTCGTTAACTTACTGTTTTCCGCAAACGTAACGCTTGTTAAATTCACACATCCGAAAAACGCGCCGTCCGGTATTTTAATTATACTTTCGGGTATTTCTACGGCTCGTATATTTGTATTGTTGGAAAAGGCTGCTCCCAACCACCTTACTAAATTACCGTCAATATATTCTGGAATAACAATATTCGTATTATTTCCTTTATAAGTCGTCAAATAGGCTTGACCGTCATGTAATACGTAATCATATTCATTATTTGTAATGACGTTATTATATCCCCAAATGATTTTACGGCCGGAAATAATCGCATCTTCTATGTGTATGGAATCGGTTTTCGTTGATTCACAGTAGATAGTTCTAAGACTGTTGCAATTATCAAAAGCGGTTTTGTCGACAAATCCTATACTAGCAGGAAGAAGTATCGTCGTTAATTTATTACATCCGTCGAAAACATTTTCCAGAATAGATGATACACCCATTTCTATTTCCACTTTTGTTAAATTACTGCAACCGTAGAAAGCGTGACTTCTTATTTCAGAAACCTCTCCTTTAATTATGATTTCTTCAAGTGATGCGCATTCGAAAAATACGTCCTCTTCACTATATTTGCCAGTTTCTTCAAAGTCTTTTCCTATTCCATCTCCACCATTTATTACTACTTTTTTTAAGTTGCCTTTTGGGATAACGCATATTGCGGAAGCAGGTATCGTTGCACACGATATATTACAACCTCTAAACGCATTCTTGTCAATATTATCAAAATAAGCAGGTATCTCGATATTTATTAAAGCGGTATAATTAGAGAATGCATCGGCTTCAATGCCGTCGCCTCCTCCATTTATTATTATTTCTTCTAATTTGTTTGTAGGTATGGAATTTAATGCCCTTGTAGTAATAGTCGCTTTTGTAATATTATTACATTCCGCAAATGCTCCTGTTCCTATATTCATTGTTGATGCCGGTATTGTCAAATCGAATAAAGAATAACATTCGCGAAATGCTCCGTTATCTATATCTATCAAATCACTGTGTTCGTCAAAACTCAAAATTTTTAACGCGCTACATTTTGCGAACGCTAGATTTCCAATGTACGATACGCTCTTTGGGATATCCAATCGTTCAATACTTTTACATCCGTAAAAAGCATTGGCATAAATGCCTGTCAAGGAACTCGATTTTTCAAATATTATACTTCTCAAAGCGCTACAATTAGAAAACGTGTTATTGTCGATACTCTTTACTTTGTTGGGAATTTCAATACTTTCTAATTTGTTGCAATAGGAGAATGCTCCGTTTCCTATATTTGTTAAGTTGCTATTACTTGAAAATTCCACGCTTTTCAAAGATCTACAATTAGCAAAGGCTTCTGAACCAATGCTTTTTAAGTTGCAAGGAATTGAGATTGTTTGCAAACTGTTACAATTAAAAAAGGCTTTTGCACAAATATCTTCCATATTGTTTGGAATATCAACGCTTGCAAGTAGTCCGCAGTTGTAGAATGCAAAATCGCCTATGCTCATAACTTTGTACTGAGAGTTGTTAAATATAATTTCATTAGGGATATAGGCGTGATTATTTCCTACCCAACCCACTATCACTGCTTCTCCGTTTTTCAAAGCATAGCGCACGTGGTTGTCTACAAAATAAATATTACCATCATCTGCGATAATATTATTTATATAATCGCGGACAATGGGTACAAAAAGGTTATTTTCGATATTCCAACAAAGGCTATTCCAACCGCTCGGCAAATCTTTGCCCTCAAAATATAATGTTAGATTTCTACATCCTTCAAATGCGCTGTAATGTATATCTTCTATGCATTCGGGGATTTCTACACTTGTCAATATATCGCAACCACTAAACGCGTTTTCGCCTATACTAGTTATTTTTTCTTCCCCAATTTGCGACGGAATAAGTATTTCATTTTGTGTTTTTCCGTAATTGGTTATGCCGACAATTTTACCATGATTTGTTAAAAAAATTGGATTGCTTACTATTTCGCCTTGTTCTTCGTTCGGCGTATTAGAGTCACTGGACGTATTATTCTCATCATTGGAAGTATTGCCTTTATTTCCAACATGTTCTTCGTTCGGCGTTTCATAGTTGGGCGTTTGAGAATCTGAGTTTTTACAAGCAACAAACATGCTAAATGAACCTATTATTGTAAAAATTAACAATAATACCAATAATTTCTTTTTCATTCCATAACTCCTTATTTATAACATAACGTATATAGTAGTATTGTATCCTACTTTATACTACTAGTCAAGTATTAGTATGATTGTTTGATATAATCTAATTGAGAGGTAGCGTTATGAAACCATTGAAAGAAAAGATAAGCATTACAATAGATTCGGACTTGCTAAGCGAGTTAAAAATCGAGGCGGAAAAAGACGACCGTTCTCTTTCGCAATTTATAAATATCATTCTAAAAAAGTTTATTCAAGACAAGAAAGATAATTAAAATTATCGATATTTAATTAAAGACAAAAGAGAGTGGCAATTTCCGTCGCTCTTTAATTTTACCATATTTTCCAGTAAATTCTGTCTAAAATACGCATATTTCTCACATTTTAACTCCTATTGTATGCAATTATAATCACTGCCTATAATCATATTATCATAGGCAATGCCTATAAATCAAGTAAAATATAGGCAATGCCTGTAAAATAGTTCTTAAGGAGCAGAAAAAAATGATTAAACTTGATAATATTAGAGAGAAAATAATAGAAGCAATAAAACAAAGTGGACTTACGCAAACAGAAATTGCCAATCGCTTAGGAGTTAAACAAGCCACTATAGGTCAGTATCTTTCAGGACGCGCTATGCCTGCTCTCGATACGTTCGCAAATCTTTGTAAAATTCTTGATTTAGATTCAAATGAAATACTATGTATTTCAAATAAATAATCAAGATTTCCAAACTTATTAATTTGAGGGTCTTGGCGGTGTAAGAGAATTTGGACTTGGGTAATTCTATTGGAACTAACAATTTGCTGAAAATTAGGATAAAATAGCGAAGTTTGGGCGCGAAGTGGAGATTTGCTTTATTATACTATTAGTTTTTGGTTCTCTACATAAGCGATTCCTATCCTAGTATCGCTAAAAAATAATTTTGAGTAAGAAAGCAAACGCCACTGGAAGCAAAACCCTCAAAATAAAAAAATGCAAATACTCTTTCATAGTCCATAACTTCAAAATAATAAAAATAGTCCTATGGCGAGTGCGGAGAGTGATGCAGATTTTGTCTTAGCGAGAGCGGCCGAGCGGGGAGCGTACTTTCCGTACGTGACCCCGAGCGTCGACTTGAAGATCAGGCAAAAGGTGCGTTGCTATACGCAGTCGGTTACTTATTCTTCCCTATTACTTTTTCCTTAAAATCATACCCTTTGGGCATACCTACCCCAAAACATCGCTCCCGCACAAGTTCCAACGGCATTAAACGCAAATGTTTCATGTGAAACAAGCCGATAATTCTCGTCGGCTATTGAATTATATAAATTCCCCACGGTTGACTTGACAACTTCTTGCGCTCTAATCTATACTGTACAAAACAAATAATATTGTAAATAATATAAAGGGGCATATTCAAATGAAAAAGTATGCAAAAATTATTACGGCAATATTGCTCGTGACCTTGCTTGCGTTGACGTTTGTCGCTTGTATCGACCCCGACAACAACAGCCAAGGAACAATGACGTTGGTGCTTCTAAACGGCGACGACGCCAAAGAGTACACCGTCGACCTTTCCCAAATCCCTTCGGATGGCAATCAAACGGGATTAATGGCAGTTCTCGACTATCTGCAATCGGACGGTCAACTCACCTATGCCGAGGAAGGCGGCTTGCTTACCCAAGTTGGCATCCTAACCGATCAACGCGTTGACGGAAAGTATATTTATATTTATACTGACGTTGAAACCGATTTTGACGTGTCGGCATACGCTGTGCAAATAACTTATAAAGAGAAAAGTTATACCAACAGCGGCTTCGGCGCAAGTCAAATGAGCATCAAAGACGGTTGTACTATTGTCATCACCTATTTAATTTGGGGCTAATATGAATTCTTCTCTACGTCAAAAAGGAGCGCTCAAGCTTGCGCTAATAGCAATTATGACTGCCACCCTAGAGGTGGGCAAGCTTGCGCTGTCTTTTATACCCAACGTAGAGATTGTCACGTTGCTCTGCGCAGCGTACGGATATGTTTTTGGCTATTACGGAGTAATAGCCACTTATATTTTCGTAGGCATTGAGACGTTAATTTGGGGCGTAAATACCTGGGTGGTGACATACCTGATTCACTGGGGTTGCGTAGCCCTGGTATTTATGCTCTTTGGCAAATTTAAGATAAAAAATCGACTGATTATCACTGTAACGGCGGTACTACTTACGGCTGCGTTCGGAGTGCTAAGTTCACTTGTGGATACGGGGCTTCTGACCGGCTTTTGGAATGATTTTTGGAAACGCTTTGCTATTTTGTACGTAAGAGGATTTGCCTTCTATATTGTGCAAATTGTATGCAACTTACTCCTCTTCTTAATTGTTTTCAAGCCTATGGCCAACCGCATCGACAAAATACTTCCCGACAAATTTAGAAGCATTGACGGCTAATATCAATTTGCATGTAAGCGCGGCGATTAAAGATCCGCGCTATTATTTTATCAATGTGGATAACTCTATCCGCTAAAAATACCCTTTGGACATAACGGCGCATATTGCAATGTTTCATGTGGAACGTTGCAATGCATTTTAATCGTTTTACGACAAAAGACGTCTGTGGATATGTGGAGAACTTAATCAGTTGGGCGCTCACTGCGACCAAACGAAAAGTCTTTGCTGTTCCTTATTTTGTTGGACTTTATATTGACAGCCTGTCGGCATTTTATTGGATTGAGGGTTATGCTTCCAGTGGTGTTTGCTTTCTTACTCAGAATTATTTTTTAGCGAAACTAAGATATAAGTCGCCAATTTTGTAAACCAAAAACTAATAGTATAATAAAGCAAATCCCCACTTCGCGCCCAAACTTTTGTCATTCTATCCGAACTTTCAGCAAATTGTTAATTCCAATAGAATAACCCAAGTCCAAAGGCGGTTAGAGTGTTTGCAATTTATGTGCCTCTATAGTTTTGGGTTTAGATAAGTGTCGATTACTATCTTAGTATCGCTACAAAATATTCGTGCACTAAATGCAAA
>JAAVHS010000016.1 GCA_014799575.1 Clostridiales bacterium
ATGTTATGATATATATGTCTAATTATCGCGAATTTTGACTTCTCAGTGTCGAAATTCTTCGGTCAGGAAATGTATACTTTATTTGGAATTTTTTGACATATAATGTACTTTAGTTATAAATTTCGCCATTTTTCGTAACCGATTTCGCACAAATGGATATAAAAAAGAGCAAGCGAATTGCTTGCTCTTTTTATTTTTACTTAAATTTAATTAAAATCGATTACTGAATCTTAGAAAGTATCGCGCTTTGGATTCCCAAATTGCGCTTTTCGCTCGCTTCCTTGCTTTCCGCTTTGGTGGAAACGTAGATTTTGAGTTTTGGTTCAGTTCCGCTCGGACGTATGCAAAGCCATTCGTCGTCGCCGAATTCGTATTTGATTACGTTGGTCTCGGGAAGTTCGCTCATCTCCAATCTGCCGTCGTCAAAATACTTTATCGTGCCCGCCATTAAGTCGGTCTTGCTCATCATATTCACGCCGTCTACGACAAGCAAATCGTCCTTTCTGAACTCTTCCATAATTTGCGCCATCTTCTCCATACCGTCAAGACCTTTGAAAGCGATTGACTTGGAAGTCTCCACAAAGTAACCGAACTTGGCGAAAATCTCGTTGAGTTTGTCATACAACGAAATATTTTTGGAAGTATAGTAGCAAGTCATCTCGGCGAACAACATACTTGCGACGACTGCGTCCTTATCTCTTGCGTGCGTACCCGAAAGATATCCGTAACTTTCCTCATAGCCGAACATAAAGGTATATTCTCCGCTACTCTCCCACTCTTTTATCTTCTCGCCTATAAACTTAAAGCCCGTGAGCACGTCAAAGACTTCCGCGCCGTAACTTCTCGCAATTTTGTCTGCAAGACGCGTCGTAACAATCGTCTTGACTACCGCGCTGTTTTTAGGCAAAGTGCCTTCTTGCTTGTGGCGCATAAGAATATAGTCCATAAGCATTGCGCCGATTTGGTTGCCGTTTAGAAGAATAAACTCGCCTTTGTTATCTCTAATGGCGATACCCATTCTGTCGCAGTCGGGGTCAGTGCCGATTACTATATCGCTGCCGAGTTTATTGGCAAGGTCTATGCCCATTTTGAGAGCGTCGGGTTGCTCGGGATTGGGCATTGCAACGGTCGAAAATTCTGTGTCGGGATATTTTTGCTCTTCGACTACCGATACGGATATGCCCATTTTCGCCAACATTGTCGTGACGGGAACGTAGCCCGAACCGTGTATCGGCGAGTAAACTATCTTGATGTCCTTGCCCACTTTCTCTACCGCGTCTTTGGAAAGCGACAACTTGGATATTTGAGCGTAATAGTCGTCGTCAAGGCTCTTGCCTATTACGGTGATATGCTCGCTGAGCGCGTAGTTGTCTTTGCCCTCGATATCCTTGCGATTTGTCGACTTTACGTCCTCTTTTGCAAGACCGAAGTACGGCGTATCTTGAATATACTTTACGACGACTGCCGTCGCTTCGGGCGACATTTGCGCGCCGTCCTCGCCGTAGACTTTATATCCGTTATACTCTTTAGGGTTGTGGCTTGCGGTAATCATAATGCCCGCAATGCAGTTAAGATGCCTTACCGCGTAGGAACACATAGGCACTGGGCGTACGTTCTCAAACAGATAAACCTTAATGCCGTTTGCGCCCAACACTCTTGCCGACGTCAACGCGAACTCGAACGACATTCTTCTCGTGTCGTAGGAAATGATAACTCCTCTCTTTGCCTTATCTCCGCCGAGCGAATTGATATAATCGCTCAATCCCTTCGTCGCTCTTGCCACGGTGTATTCGTTCATATTGGAAATACCCATACAAATCGTACCGCGCATTCCCGCCGTGCCGAAAGCCAAAGGCAACATAAATCTTTCTTTTATCTCTTTGTCGTCGTCGAAAATCGCCGAAAGTTCTTGTTTTTGCTCACCGCTTACGTTGGCAAGCCACTCGTTGTAAGTATCTTTGTACATATAACTCCTCTATAATATCAAGATTATATAATTATTATATCATTGTAATTTTTATTTTACAATACCTTAATTATTTTTTGTCGACGTCGTAATTTCGAAGTTTGCCCTCTTCGCTAAGTCCTTTGTATCCGTACTGTCTGTGGTATTCGTAGATTATGATTGCCACGCTATTTGCAAGGTTGAGCGAACGCGCTTCCGCCCTCATAGGTATTCTAATGCAATCGGCGTAGTTCTCAAACAAAAGTTCCTCGTCAAGACCTTTGGTTTCTCTTCCGAAAAATACCCAACAGTCTTCCTCGTAACGCACGTCGGTATGGTTGTGGTCGGACTTGGTGGATGCAAAGAAAAATTGCTTGCCCGAATTGACTTTGGTATTTCTCACGGCGATAGCGACGTTGGAATTACTATCCGCGTCATTCCCAAAATTTGCCTGCAAAAAGGCTTGCATATTCTCATAGCGGTTGACGTCGGAAATCTCCCAATAATCAAGACCGCTTCTCTTCAAATATTTGTCTTCCCAACTAAATCCGCACGGCTCGATAATATGCAACTTCGCGCCCGTCACCGCGCAGGTGCGGACGATATTGCCGGTGTTGTTGGGAATTTCGGGATTGACCAAAACTACGTTTATCATACTTTACCTTCCGTTAAAAAAATCTATCTATTACTTCGCGTATATCCGCAATGCTTTTGCAAGCGAACGCGTCAAGCTTAATTTGCTTTTGTCCTCTCATACCTCTGCAATAATACGCTAAGTGCTTTTTGAAATTCGCGCTGACGTAATTTTCGTGGTGAAATTCAAGCATTGTGTCGAGGTGCAAAAGTATATCGTTTTTGAGCGAATAGTCCTTGATTTGCTCGTCTTTTATATCGCTGAAAATTTTGGGGTTGCCGAGCGCGCCTCTCGCTATCATCGCGCCGTCGCAACCCGTGACTTGCATCGCTTTTTCATAACTTGCCTTATCGACTATATCGCCGTTGACGAATACGGGAATATCTACCGCCTTTTTGACTTTGGCAATTTCCTGCCAATCGGCGTTTCCCGAATACATTTGCTCTCGCGTGCGACCGTGGACGGTGATTGCGCTTGCGCCCGCGTCTTGCATGGCTTTTGCAAAGTCTACCGCGATAATTCTATCTGCCGTCACTCCCAGTCGGAATTTGACGGTGACGGGCTTGCCTGCTACCAAAGCGGCTTTGACTACTTGCATTGCAAGCGGTACGTTTTCCAGCAACGCGCTACCCTCGCCGTTTTTGACTATCTTTGGCACGGGACAACCCATATTTACGTCTATGACGTCAAACTTTTCGAGAGCCTTATGCTCGACGGCTTTGGATATAAAGTAAGGTTCGCTGCCGAAAATCTGCACGCACTTGACTTTCTCGCTGTCGGTGGTATGCAACAAGTCTTCCGTCTTGTCGCTTCCGTAAACCAACCCTTTTGCGGAAATCATTTCCGTATACGTCAATTCCGCGCCTCGCATAGCGCACACTTTGCGCATACCTACGTCGCTATATCCCGCAATCGGGGCGAATACCGCGCCTTTGAAGTCAATTTTCGGTTGCAATTTTGGCTTCCTCCCAAAGAGCGTTGAGCGTATCCATATCCTTGGATTTCATATCCCCGTCGCAGTGGTCTTCCACGTATTTGTATCTTCTTGAAAATTTCTCAATCGAGCGCGACAAAGCGACCTCGGGGTCAACTCCCTTCCACCTTAACGCGTTGACGACGGCAATGAGCAAATCGCCCCCTTCGTCCTCTAATTCGTCAGGCGTCTTAGCGCGCAATAGTTCTTGTTTCTCCTCATCAATTTTGCTGATTACTTGCTCGAAATTCTCAAATTCAAATCCCGTCTTCGCGACCGCTTTTTGCACCTTATACGCTCTCAAAAGCGCAGGCAATGACTTTGCAATCTTATCAATCTTGTCGCTTACGGACGAATACTTTTTCTCTTTCGCCTTCGCCGCGTCCCACGCTTTCAAAGCCTCTTCGAGAGTATTGGCTACCACGTCGCCGAAAATATGCGTATGTCTGTCAATGAGTTTTCTGCAAATTGCGCTCAATACGTCTTCGGTATTGAACTCCGCGCAGTCCTCGGCGATAGCGCAATGGAACACGCTTTGCAACATCAAATCGCCGCTCTCTTCTATCATATTGTCAAGGTCTTGATTGTTGATAGCGTCGACTAATTCGTAGGCTTCTTCGATAGCGTTTTCGCGTATGCTTTCGTGCGTCTGCGCCCTGTCCCACTGACAGCCCCCATCTCCTCTCAATATCTTCATTATCTCGCATAGGTCGGCAAAATTAAATCTGCTCTTTTCGACGAGTTTTTTGGGGAGAATGCCTACGACAGTCGAATAGTCGTATTCGCTTTGTCTATCAAGTTCATATACCGGAATTTCTTTTTTGTTGAAAAGTATTTTTTCCTCGTCGCCGAGTATGTTTTGAAGTACGAGTTTTACTTCTCCCGCGATAAAGACGTTGTCCAAATCGGTGATGGAAAGCGACAGTCTTGTGTCGTAATTGAAGCCTCGCATATTGACGAGTTCGTACGCGCTGATTGAAATATTGGCTACGCTCGGTTTATTTCCCGCCGTACCTGCCGACACAGACGGAATAATTTTAATATCTCTCGCTTTCGAAAGCGCAATGACCGACCTATCGTCGCAACCGCTTCCGTTGACGCAATACGCTATATTCGAGCCGTCGTCTTGCTTTGCGAGATAGTCGACTATACTCTTATCCAAATCGTCAAAGTCTTGTGAATTTTCGTAAATAAAGTCAAGCGGAACGTTGTCTATTCCCTTGTCATTGAAATAATCGTATGTATCCGTGAGAGCGGTCTTGACAAAGACCTTGTCCGCGCGCTCTATCGCTTTTGCGCCCTCTAAGGTAAGTTGTCCTTTACCGCATCCCAACGCCACTACCGTCACCATAATTCTTGCTCTCCTTGAAATACCCCAACTTGCCGAGCAATCGGGATAGTTTGTTGCCGAGTGGCAAAGTTGCCAACTCTCTTTCGTCGATTGCCTTCGTCGCAAGCAAGGATATGAAATACACGCTTCCGCCTGCAAGCGTGGCGTATATCAACGCCCATATATCGCTCGATATAAACATCGACGGCATTACCGACAAAGACATTATAGCACCCGAAAGCAAGATTTTACTAATACTTTTGAATAGATTTATATTTTTGCCCACCAAAGAGTTGTATTGCATTCCGTTGAGAACCAACGCTATAAGATAGAATGCTATCGTCGAAAGTCCGCTCGCCACTATGCCGAACTTCGGCACGAATATCAATTCGAGTATGATTTTGATTACTCCGCCAATCGCGATATTGATTAGCACGGGTCGAAGTCTGCCGATACCTTGCAAGACCGCATTGAGTACTTCGAGCAAAGAAAGCACGATAATATTGACTGACATTACCGCCAAAAGATACGCCGTCAAGTCCTTTTGCTCTTCGCCGAGAGTGGGATACAAAAGCCTTGTCAGACTTGCGCACATCAATATCGCGCCGATAAAGAACGGCATTGAAATCATAAGACACATCTTGATTGACGAAGCAGTCTTGCTCTTTACGCTGACCACGTCGTAGCCTGACATTGCGCTTGCAATCGCCGGCACTATCGCCACCGATATCGACATAGCGAGCACTATCGGCATATTGATAAGCGAAGCGACCGGCCCCGTCAAAATACCGTATTGACTGACTGCGTTTTCGTGTCCGCCGAAATTAAGCAGATTGACGACCATAATACTGTCGATAAACGCGACGAAAGGAAAGATTAGTCCGCTTGCCGTAATGGGCAAAAACGTCGATAAAAATTTGCTGTCCGACTTCTCCGCTTGAAGTTTGCGTTCATCTTTGCCCGCGACGAGATACCAAATAAATACTACCGCAAACGAAAGAAATTCGCTTACGCTCACCGCGAGCAACGCGCCTGCAACGGCGTAAATCAAGCCTTTGCCCATCATTGCGCCGACCACCAAAAGACCTATCGCAAGTTTTGCGACTACCTCGACTATTTGGCTTATACCCGCAGGGGTTGTATTGCCATGTCCCAAAAACCAACCTTTGAATACGTTGGCTACCGCAACGAAGATTATCGCGGGGGAAATGGCAATATAACATATATATACTCCGGCTTGTGACTGCGCGCCTGACATAAGCCGTGAGAACGCTATTGTGAATATCGCGCCGACAAAACCTGCTCCAATCGCATAGATAAGAGCCTTTTTCATCAGCCATTTGATAGAGCCCGCTTTGCCGCGAGCAAGTTCCCCCGAAATCTGCCTTGACAGCGTGACGGGGATTGCGTTGCTACTTATCGCCAAAATAAGCGCGAAGAATGGAAAGACAAGTTGGTAATAACCTATACCTTCCGCTCCAAGCGCCGAAGTGAGCGCAATACGGTATACGCCGCCCAAAAGTTTGGCAATTATACTGCACGTCGCAAGTATTATCGCGCCGCATGCAAACGATCTCTTCTTCATATTATCCTATATTATAAGTCAAGTATTGCGCCATTGCGTCGCAAAGCGCCATATCCACGCTGCCGAGTTTGTCCGCCGAAAGTATTATTCCGCCGTACAAGTCGCCGCTGCTGATAATGGGTACGATATACTGCTCGCCCTGCGCCTTGTCCATATCGTCGGCAAGACGGATAGTCCTGTCCTTGATATGCCTTGCCTTTCTATCGTCAAGCACGCCGTACAACTCGTCGCTTATCTCTTCGCCCTGCAAGCCGTCTTTACCGCCGCAATGCGAAAGTATACTGCTTGTGTCGCAAATAGCCACTTCCTTGCCCGTGTTCTTGTAGAGTATCTTGCTTATCACGTCAAGTTGATCTTGCGTCGCGCCGACTTCGTTGTACTTCTTAAAGACCAATTCGCTCTTGTCGTTGGTAAAGATTTCAAGCAATTCCCCCTCTTTGAGTTTGAGCACCTTTCTCAACTCTTTGGGTATTACGACTCTGCCGAGTTCGTCAATTCTTCTTACTATTCCCGTTTCTTTCATATCAACCTCCGTCAGTAGTATAAGCAAAGCGATAAATAATATGTAATAAAAAAACGGCGAACTTTCGTCCGCCGCTTTCGCTTCGCCATTTTACTCCAAAGTGCTGAACGGAATATAATATCCGCCCTTGAATTTGCTCCAATTTATCGGCGAGTGTCTTTTGTTCAAAATTGGACAGCCGACGTTTTCGGGCACGGGGACGCCCAAATCCTCGCAAGCTTTTTCCAATGAGGNATATTTCTTCCACGAATCAAGACCTTGCAGCGTGTTGGCGTTTATCTTGTGCGCGTACAAGAGTTTGCCGTCCACTAACTTTGCAAATACTTCGCCATCTTGCGCGCTTTTGCTGAATTTCTGCCCGCCTATCATNCTTCCGCCGTTTCTTTCGCAGTGAAATTCTCGTCGAGATAGTCCTTGCCCATTACTTCGATAGCGTAGTAATTGTTCAACTNCTTTTTGATATAGTTTGCGTAATGCTCGGGACGGACGTAAAGCGTAGGACGGACGTACGGAGTCTGAGTGGAATCGACGAAAGTCACGCCGGTGACAATCTCGGACATATCGCCTTCCANATAAACTTCTTTGAGGCTTNTATTGTCGCGTACTGCGCCCGAATTGAAGTACGTCACGCTTGACGGTATCGTAAGCGAAGTAATTCCCGTATTGGTAATGCAGTAGCTGTTGAGTCCCGTCACCGAAGGCGGTATCACTATCTTTTTGAGATTGGGCATATTGGANATCGAGTACGACCCCAACTGCTGACAATCCGACTGAATATACAAAGACGTCGTATTGTCGCGAGGAGCAAACATATATACAATTACGCCTGCTTCTTTGAGTTCCGTATAAACGCCGTTGTTGCGGTTGTAAATCCAATGGTCGGCTGGGAAATACAACTGCTTTACCTGATTGCCTGTCTTGAGTACGTTGACGAAGGTTTTTATATGATGAGCGAAATGCAAATTGACGCTACTGCCAAGGTTGGTNACGTTGGCGTCAATGTCGGTCACTTTTTTGCCGTCATAGTAATCGGGGATGTAGACGTCCCCCGTCAAATTCGCAAANTCTTTGAGTTTGCCGTTGGCGGCGATTCCTATACCNGTCGACATGAAGTTGAGCGTAAGCGTCACGTCNTCTTGAACGGTGTCGATAGCAAAATTCCAAAGCTTGTCCTTGCTTAAATCGTACCATCCTTCCACTACCTCGCACCCCTCAGGCAAAGCGTACTCGGGCGGCGTAAGCGTCGAACCCTCGCCTACGGTAACGCTCTTGACGATTTCTCCGTTTATTTTGAAATTAACTTTGTAGAAAANGTTGCTCGGCGGTACGACTTCCAAAGAATCCAAAATNTCCTGTCTTATCATTGCCGCCATCTCCGTTCGAAGTCTTGCGGCCTCTTGGACAACCGCATCGCCCAATTCTTCTATCTCGTCTTTGATAGTATTCCCCATCTCGTCAACTTCCTGCCTTAATGCGGCGGCTTGCTCGTCGTTGTCGTTCTTTACGGAAAGNGCAAACTCGTCGCGCGTCCTTCTGTAGTAATCGAGTTCTTCAAATAATTCCGTGAATATATTCGGCGTATTGGCAATCTCGCTCTCGCTCACGCTCAACGAGCCTTCCACGTCAAAAGCCTTCAAGCCCTTGTTGATACTCTTGAATACAATCGCTTGATTGATTCTCGAATGTCCAATGAGTTGCATGTCGACGTGACCTTTATACTTTGTCAAGCCTTCGGGTATGACGAACGTAATGCAATCCGCTTCGTAATAAATCANCGGAGACGCATACTTGATTTTGGGAATATTATTGTAATTATANCATACGAATTCAAGACAGTATTTATAGTCCTTCGCATTCGGGTCGGTGGAAGTCACAACAATAGTATTTGCCTGACTGCTGTTCTGAGCAATTGTGTAATTTTGATAACACTCCAACTTGCCGTCTTCTTTGCGGTATGTAAATTTTAATACCATGTTCTCTCCATTCTTCGGGGAAAGAGCAGAGACGTATTTATTGTAGCATATATTTTTGAAAAGGCAATATTTTTATGAAGTTATGTNGGTATCATTCTTATATTATCTACATTTTAATNGTAAAATCAGTTTTCTAAAAGCNAGTGGCGAGTGCGGAGAGTGATGCAGATTTTGTCTTAGCGNNGAGCGACCGAGCGGTGAGCGTACTTCCCGTACGTGACCCTGAGTGTCGTCTCGATGATCAGGCAAAAGGTGCGTTGCTATACGCAGTCGGTTACTTATTCACATTACTCTACATATAAGACAAGCCATAACTGCGCCAAAATANCACGCNAANAGCGAAATGGGTATTGCNTANCGAAGTTTCTTGACTTTGGTCGTNGAAAAGTATACCGTACCGACGTAAAATACCGTTTCGCTTGCGCCGACAATTACGGACGCGCAACGCGACACGTAACTGTCTACCCCATGCGTCTTATATATACCCTCTAAGAGAGCGAGCGAGCCGTTGCCCGAAAGAGGTCGAATGATGAGAAGTTCGCAAAGCTCGTCGGGTATGCCCAAGAAGGTGAGCACGGGCGACATTATTTTGGCAAGATAGCTGTTGAGTCCGCTCAAAGAAAANAGTTCCACCGCNATAAGCACCGCGCAGATATACGGGAATATGGAAAGTATCAGCGAAATNCTCTCCTTNCTGCCCTTGACAAAATTGTCGTAGACAGGCACTTTCTTGATGAAAGATACCAAAATGACTATAAAGATGAACGCAGGAAGTATGTACTTGCTCATTTGCTTACGCTCCTGCTCTTGATTTTTGCAAAGAGTGGCGCGCGAGGCGTTTTGGCTTCCGCCTCTTTNTCTTTCTTNCTAAACTTNGCGCANANNTTNGCAAGAATAACGCCCGTGACGGTGGAAATTATAGTCGCAAGCAATGACGGCAAAATTATGTCCGAAGCCGAATTGCTCCCCGCCGCCGCGCGCAGTCCGATTATNGTCGCGGGTATGAGCTGTATCGACGTNGAATTGATTACCATAAAAAGTATCATATTGTCCGTCGCCTTNTCNCTGCCNTCTTGCATACACTCCATTGCCTTAATTCCGAGCGGCGTCGCCGCNCCGCCCATACCGAGGAGATTTGCCGAAAAATTGAGCGTGATATATTCGAGCGCAAGGTCGCTTTCTCCCTTGAAAAGCCTTTTGGTGATAGGACGGAAAAGTTTGTTCATCGCCTTATTGAGTCCTATGCCTTCCATTAACGAAAGTACCGATAGCCATATCGCGTAAATGGCAATAAGCGTGAACGCAAGTTTGAGNGCGGAACTCGCGCCGCCTATCATGATTGAAAAGGCGCTTTCGGGCGATACGACGATTAGCATCACAAGCGACACCAAAATCATTACGGTAAATACTAAATTCATACAAAAAAGACTCCCATACTCAATAGTATGAAAGTCCTTGCGTATTTATAACTCAGTAAAAATTCAATTTACTTTTTAGATTTCTTGATTTTGCCGAGCGAGCATCTCGTCTCGCCCTTTTCTATCACGAGACCGCAATAGTTGCACATAACGCACTGACTCTTATCNGTCTTGCCCTCTTTGAGNTTTTTTGCAAAGTTGGGTTCGCAAATAAACGGACGNCACATAGATACCGCGCCTATTCCGCTGTCGATTGCCTTTTGCATATCCTCTCGCTTAGCCACTCCGCCGACTANTATTAAATCGACGTCGACTTTTTCTTTTATCGCCATAGCCGCGGGATAATTGAACATTGTCAACGGCTTTGGCTGCGGGATNAGCGGATTTATAGCCTTTGCGCATGCAAGACAAAACTTGTTGAGAAATTTCGGCATACTCGCGACGGGTTCTCTATACTCAAAGACCGCGTCCATAGGCATACGCTTGGAGCGCATTGTGTTCATACCGTCTTGNACGCTTCCGCACGACACTTCTATCGCGTCGAAACCGTATTCTTTGAGCAACTTGCACACNTCGACAGAATAGGGAATTCGCATGCCCTTTTTTCTCTTGTCGGTCGCCGAAAGTTTTACCCAAATCGGGAAATCTCCGACCTTGGCTCTCGCCTTGTCGATAATCTCTTTGACAATTCTCAATCTGCCGTGAATGTCTTTGCCGTATTCGTCTTTACGCTTNTTGCCGTTTGGAGANACGAAGTCGTGCAACAAATATCCGTGCGCCAAATGAATTTGCGCGCCGTCAAATCCGTATTCTTTCGCCCTTGCGATAGCGTCGGCGAATGCGTCCTCGACGCGATGAATATCNTCAATCGTCATTGCCTTTGCCTTATCGGGATNGAATAGATGTCTTTTTGCGCTGGGGGCAATCTTNTTCATACCGATAACTTTGCTTGAAGTCTGNCTGCCGCAGTGCGCCAACTGCGCAATAATGGGCGTGCCGTATTCGTGAACGGCGNTTGTGAGACGNACGTACTTTTCCTTTGCTTGANCGTTNTANAAAGCAAGACAGCGAGGATATGACGAACTTCCCTCTTNGCTGACGATAGCGTANCCCGCTATGATACAGCCAACTTCGTTTTTTGCCATNAACGCATATTTGGAAATAAGCTTATCGCTCGGTCCGCCGTCCTCGTCCGCTAGTCCGTCGTGCGTTGCGGAACGNATTATTCTGTTTTTCAACTGTACTTTTCCAAGTACGCAAGGCTCGAATAATTCCATAGTTCTTCCCTTTTCTCATTTATTGCAAGTCATTTGTTTTCCACTTGCGAATTGATATGATTTATTCTNATTTGTCTATCCGACTTGTTGTTTTCGATTATCACGCCGTCNGCCGACTTGAAGTAAAATCCNCCCTCGTTGCCGCTCTCGATTACGTTGTCGTGAATATAGATGTTTTTATGTACCGCTCCTTTATGAGAAGTGTTTTCNGGCANGACGTTGACGTTGTACCCTCTGCATCTTCCAAAGCGGTTGCGAGCGATTTCCACGTCGCTGACAGGACCGCTTTCGAACCAATATTTNGCGTCGTCGGATATGAGTATTGAGTGCATTGTAGTGTTGTCGAAATCGTTGTCGGTAATTCTCACCTTTCCGCCCGTCGTAACCAATACTCCGCGAGTAATAATTCTCGTCATTTTGTTGAAAGAAAAATCTACGTTNGGAATCGCCGATTTGTCCTCAATCGCCTGACCGACTACCGCTTTCGACGCGTCGTCAAGCGTCAAAGATATGCAATTTTCATCGACAAGCGAAGATTGCAAAATAGTCGCCCTNGATACTTCGAGCAACGTGTCTATATTGACGAAAGCCACGCTATCGCCCACCCTCAGCGGATTAAAACCTTTTGTCTGATGATGGCAGAATTTTACGACGATTTCGTTGCCCTTCACCGATACGATTTTGAAATGTATTCCGTGCGCGTTAAAGCAGTCGTCGCCTGCGCCCGCAAACTCGTTGTTCTTCACTACAATATCGCCTCTGCACATACAAAAATGCGTGAAGTCGGCGCATGAAGCCACAAGTCTTTGACTATCCTTAGACGGTATAAATTTGCTGTTGAGAAGACTGACGTTTTCGCTGTCCTGACATACCAACGCCAAGCCGTAATTGAACGTCTGATTTACGCCGTCAATCACAACGTCTTTGCTCTTTTCTATGACGATTCCGTTGTGCCTACGCAAGTGGTCGTAGACGTAGAATTTATCGCCTATATTAAATCTTGAAGTGGAAAAATAACGACCTCTGAATACCCTCGGCTTGATTTGCTTGAAACATACTCTATCGCCCAAAGGATGCAATACTCTCTCAATCGTATTGCTATTGTCCGCCCACACTTTGCCTATCCAACGCGAAAATCTGGCGCGCTTCGTAAACGACGACCTATATCCCTCGCCGACAAAGTAATATTTACCGTCTTTCTTTTCGTACTTGCTCTCATTATCCACCTCGAAGTCGACGTAGCCTAAGCCCTTTGCCACGACTTTGAATTCGTGCATATCGGGATTGTCGTGATTAAAAGTCATGTTGACAAGTTTTACGTTTTCGCAATTCGTGACGATAGCGTTGGTCATCTTCCCGTGAAATACGAATACGCTATCGCCGCCGTCAATAGTCAAGTCCTTTTGATTTTCCAGCCAAAATCCCGCGCGATTGAGATGTGGAATATCGCCCTTTTCCCATTGCTTATCGCCCACCGTATTCGTGACGAATAGCATTGACGAATACGCCTTATCGTATGAAAAATGATAAATGCCTTTGGGGAAAACGAGAGTCTTTTCGCCCTCTGTCTTAGCAAGCGCAGCCAACGCATTTTGCAAAGCAATAGTAATATCTTCACCGCTGTTGATTCCGTAATCTTTTGCGTCGACTTTCATAATCGTTACCCCCGATTTATATAACTTTGAATTCGTCAAAACCTGCTTTGACAAGTTGACCGATAATCTCGCTCAGTTGACTGAGACTGACCTGAAGTCTGTCCTTGAACACGTCCTCGTACATACCCGCGAAGCCGTCGGTATAAAATCTGACTCTTACCTCAAAAGAGGCGGTGTCTTTGATGTGAGAAATTTTGGAATTGTTTTCCACTACCATTTTTATGAAAAACGCTTTTATCCTGTCCAAGAAATGCTCGCCCACTTTCGCGCAAATCAACCTCTTGTAAAAATCGTAATCCTTTTGCAAAAACTTCGCAATGTCGCGCAAAAACGGCGTGGGATTTTTCATTATGCTGTCTTCGTATGAGGAAAATAAATACAGTATCTGCTCGGAAACGTCGTTTTCGATTTCTTCCAAGACGTCGATAGTATTGTTGTAATGAGCGTAAAAAGTGCCTCGATTCACCCCTGCAAGTTTGACGATTTCGGTGACGGTAATTCTGTCAACGTCCTTTTTTTGCAACAGCTCGCTGAAAGCGTTTTTGATAAGTTTCTTTGATTTCAACGCGCTCTTATACTGTGTCTTTTCGTCCATATCGATATCCTTTCCGTCTATAATTATATTATAGGATATATAAAAAGTCAACAACGAAAATCTGTTATCACTCAATGCCGATAGCGACTTTGTAGACCTCGTCTTTGGAAAGATTGTTGGCTTTTGCGACTTGCTTGATTGCGCTCTTCTTGTCCATACCGCCGTCAATCAAATCTTTCAACTGCTCTTCTATACTTCCCGACGGCTTATCCGACTTGATTTCACCGCATTCGACGATTAGCACGTATTCGCCCTTCGCGTCCTCTTCAAAGCCTTGCGAAAGCGTGGTGACAATATGCTCTTCGTGGACTTTCGTCAACTCTCTTACGATATGCAATACCCTTTCGCCAAGGAGCGAATACAAATACGCTATATCCTTTTTGACGTCGTAAGGCGACGAGTAAAATACAAGCGAAGTGCGAATATTCTTGAATGGCGAGAGCAACGCTTCTCTGTCTTTATTTTTCGGCGGAAGAAAGCCGATAAAGGTAAACACCGGTTGACAAATACCGCTGAGCGCCATTGCCGACGTGAGAGCCGTCGCGCCCGGGACTACGCTGACATTGCAACCTCTTGCAATCAATTCGTTGACCAAAATCGCGCCGGGGTCGGATATGGCAGGCATACCCGCGTCGGTAATCAACGCGACGTCCTTACCTTCGCTAAGCAGTCCGCAAATTTTGTCTACGCTCTCTCGCTCGTTGAATTTATGACAAGCGATAAGTTGCTTTTTTATATCATAGTGATTGAGTAATTTCAATGAATGACGGGTGTCTTCGCAAGCGATTACGTCAACGCTTTTGAGCGTATCCAACGCTCTTAGACTTATATCCCCCAAATTTCCTATCGGCGTGCCGACCAAATAAAGTTGAGCCATAAAGGTTGCTCCTTCTCTTTTTTCAATACGATTATATCACAAAAAATCCAATCGCTACAAGCGCTTATTCGCTTTCGACAAGATACGGTTTAATTACTTCCGCCAATGCAAAATACGCTTTTCGCGTCAAATGCAATCCGTCTCTCGTATATTCTCCGTTGAGATTGCCCTCGTCGTCAATCAAATAAGAATACGTGTTGACGTAGGTATAACCGCGCCTTTGACACAATTCCACCAAAGCCGCGTTGAGTTTTATTACCGCGTCGTTGGTTCTCGCATTCACTTGATTGAGATAGCGCGGACGAATNTTTTTATTGACCGGATATACCGACTGAACGATAATTCTACAATTCGGACACTTGTCTTTTATCGCTTTCAAGATACTTTCGATATTGTCCGCGATTTCATCAATAGGCACGTTCTTGCCGATGTCGTTGGTTCCGCCCAAAAATACTACCGTAGACGGCTCTATGTCGAGCAAGTTGTCTTGCAATCGCTCCAACATACCCGAAGTAGTGTCGCCCGATATGCCTCTGTTGATTATTTCAAATTCGGGATAATAAAGCGAAACGTCGCACATCTCGGTAATGGAATCGCCGTAAAANACTATTTCGCCCTTCTCGATATTTTTGTTAAGGCGAGTATACGCGACCGCCTTTTCCCCTTTGTCCGCAATGAGCGTAGTAGTATAATGTCCGTAAGCGTAATAGTATGATGAGAAAACGACGACGAGAATAATCGCTATACCCACGTAAAGCGTTACCATAGAATGAATAATTCTCTTGACGTACTTCTTCATACTTCTTCCTCATTTCTATTATAAAACTTTTGTAAGTCGTATGCAAATAAAATTTTTAATTTCAGATTGAAATCTCGTTAAAATTTTAACAATATTTTCCAACAAATGGAAATTCTTGACCTATACTCGAAAATTTTTACTTTATTTATACATTNTATTTTTTATAAAGGTATTGTCATTTTATATTATAATATGGTATTATTTATTTACTTATATATTTTTTAGGGAGTGAAAATATGAAATACAAAGAACTCATTGACCAAATGTCTTTGGAAGAAAAAGCCGGACTTTGTTCGGGCAAAGATATGTGGCACACAAAAGAAATCGAAAGATTGGGCATTCCGTCAGTAATGGTCTGCGACGGTCCTCACGGACTTCGTAAGCAAGATTCAAGCGGCGTGTCCACCAACATCAACCAATCGGTAGATGCAATTTGCTTCCCCACCGCTTCGGCTACGGCTTGCTCGTGGGATAAGGACTTGCTCTACAATATGGGATGCACCGTCGGCGAAGAAGCCGTGGCGGAAGACGTTGCGGTAGTACTCGGACCCGGTACGAACATCAAGAGAAGTCCTCTTTGCGGAAGAAACTTCGAATACTTCTCCGAAGACCCCTATCTTGCAGGTATGCTTTCCGCATACTTCATCAACGGCGTTCAAAGCAAAAACGTAGGAACGTCTATCAAGCACTATTGCGCAAACAACCAAGAGACTTACCGTATGACGATAAATTCCGTCGTCGACGAAAGAACTTTGAGAGAGATTTATCTCTTGCCGTTTGAAATTGCGGTTAAACTTTCTCAACCCCGCACGATAATGGCTTCTTACAACCTTATCAACGACACTTACGCTACTGAAAACGAATTTATCCTCAACAAAGTTCTCCGTGAAGAATGGGGATTCAAGGGTATGGTAGTCAGCGACTGGGGCGCAACCAACAAGCGCGTCAAAGGCTTGATTGCGGGTCACGATTTGGAGATGCCTTCAAGCGGCGGTATGAACGACAAACTTCTCGTCAAAGCTGTCAAGGACGGTTCTTTGGACGAGGCGCTTCTCGACCAAGCGGTAGACAGAGTCCTCAGTATGGTTATGCCTACTAAGGAAAATCCGAAAGACGCTACTTACGACAAAGAAGAACACTATCAGATTGCAAAGAAGATTGCTACGGAATGCGCTATACTTCTCAAAAACGAAGACAACGCTCTCCCGCTCAAAACTCAAAAAATATTGCTCGTCGGCGAAATGGCTATTCAACCGAGATTCCAAGGCGCAGGCTCGTCATTCGTCAACTGCACGAAGATTTCCACTATCGAACAGTCCTTGCGCGACGCAGGTATCGAATTGGAATTCACGAGCGGTTACAGCCTCGACGACGAAAGCGAAAAGAAGAATGCAAAGTTGCGTAAAAACGCAGTTGAATTGGCTAAGAAATACGACACCGTTCTCGTTGTTGCAGGACTTCCCGACAAGTACGAAGCGGAAGGCTTTGACAGAAAGCATATCAATATGCCTGAAAGCCACAACTTGCTTATCGAGGATCTCGCTAAGGTCAACAAAAACGTCAACGTCGTACTCACGATGGGCGCAAGCGTTACGATGCCTTGGATTGACGGCGTAAAGAGCGTGCTCAATATGTACCTCGGCGGTCAGGCAGGAGGCGAAGCGTGCGTAGATTTGTTGCTCGGCAAGGCTAATCCTTGCGGTAAGCTCGCAGAGACTTTCGCGCTCGACCTCAAAGACGTTCCGTCAACGCAGAACTTCCCCGGCGCAAGATTCAGCGTAGAATACAGAGAAGGACTTTACGTAGGTTACAGATATTTCAACACCGTAAACGCTCCCGTACTCTTCCCGTTCGGTTACGGCTTGTCCTATACTCAATACGAGTATTCCAACCTCAAACTTTCGGCGAAATCCATTTCCGATACCGATAAGTTGACGGTAAGCGTAGACGTACAAAACGTGGGCGAAGTAGACGGTAAAGAAATCGTTCAACTTTACGTCAACGACGTAGAATCTACGGTATATACTCCGTATCAACAACTCAAAGGCTTTGAGAAAGTTGAACTCAAAGCAGGCGAAAAGAAGACGGTTACTTTCGAACTTGACAAGCGCAGTTTTGCTTTCTACAACACCGAAGCGCAAGATTGGCAAGTTGAGAGCGGCGAATTCAAGATTATGATCGGCGCGTCCAGCCGCGATATCAGATTGACGGAAAGCGTAGAAGTTAAATCTACCGACGTCGCAGAGATTGTACCGACTGACAAAGACAGCTGGTATATGAATCCGAGCGATCGTGAAATCACGAAAGAAGAATTCATCGCTATGTCAAAACTCAATATCAAAGAAGATTACCGTATCGCAAAGAAAGGTTCTTTCACCGAAGACGACTCCTTTGAAGATATGGCTCATACGAGCGGTCTTGCAAGATTTGCGCTCAAAATCGCTAAGCCTGCAATCAGAATGAGTATGAAGGCTAAAAAAGACGACCCGAACTACCTCATGATTTACGAAGTAATGAAGACTTCCCCGATGCGCGCATTGGCGTTCTCTTCGCAAGGTATGTTCAATATGAAGATGGTAGACGGCGTTGTAACGGTAATGAACGGCAAGTTCTTCAAGGGCGTCGGCATGGTATTGAAGAATATCGGCGGCGACGAAGAAGATAAAGCTAAAAAGAAAGCTCAAAAGGAAAAAGAAAAAGCCGAAAAGAAAGCGGCTAAGAAATCCAAGTAATAGCTAATCAAACACAATAAAAAGCGGACTTTCAAAGTCCGCTTTTTTTTACACGTGCAATCTCTTTTTAAGTTCTTGATAGTAAGCGTCTTTTGCAAAGAAAGACAACGCGAGGACGTCGACGAAACCTCTTGCCGCGCAAATATACCAACCCCAGTCGCATTTGCCCAGCCATAAAAAGGATATTCCAATACAAATTGCAGAAAGCGCAAAGAGCCTTGTCAAAGCAATCATATAATTCCCTCTTCCGCCCTTGTGCGCAAAGACGAGTATCTCTAAGACTGTCGCCCAAGTCAATACCGCGATTGGCGCGCCGAGCGTGAACGCCCACGGATTTTGAAGTTTTGACGACCATAGATTGATATAGAACAATAGCGCGATTACCGCAATAAAATCCCATGCCAGATGCTTGCGCACATTGAATCTCTTTATTATCGACCTGCCGACTGCAAACCACAATACGACAAAGCCGAATAGGACGTGCACCGACCACGACACCGTATGATTGACGGCGGCGTTGATTGCCACAACCAGCGCAATCGTGAATATTGTGATAAACATACTTATTTTCAAAAACAACTGTCGTTTCGTCTTAAAATTTATTTGGGGATATTCATAGATAGAATCCTGCGTATTATCGCTGACGAACGCTCCGCAAAGGGGGCAATTACCCAAATTCTCGTCTACTTCAACGCCGCATCTTCGACAATGGTTCATACTTACCTCCTGTTGCTATTGACGGTTACGTCAATGCCGTGTTTTGTGAGTATGGCAAAGAAATCGCGTTCCAACGTCGGGTCTTTTGACGTACGCGAGAAAGTCACCAAACTTACGCCGTTGTAAGATGCGCAAGTCATTGCGTGGTTCATATACTTTTGCGGACCTATTACGAATTCAAATCTGTCGATATAGTCATACAGCTCTTTGGGCGTAACGACGTTGCCTATATTGCTGAACGAGCAAGACATAAGATTCTCGCCGACCATATAGAATGACATATTCATAAACAGCGTCTTGATAAATCTCGGCGCAATTCTGATGACGGGATTCTTTTCGAGAGATACGTTTGAATTGATAAACTTTTGACAGTACTGAGGCGTAATCTTCTCTTTGAGTTGCGCGCCGATATCCTTGACGATTTCTTCGAAAGTCTGCTCTATCGGTTTCGTCGTCGTGTTGTAATAACCCGCGAAATTTCTAAGCGTGCAAGACGGGAACATCTTGCGCAAATTGATAGGAACTTGAACTCTTACGGGACGCTTTTTGTTGCGCTTCTCATAGAGTTGTCTATTGAGTACGACGTAAGCAAGCACCGCGGTAAGATATGTGTTGATTGTGCAACCGAAAGACTTCGCAACCTTGTGCAATTGCTCGAACGGCATACTGCCTTGCGTGACGTTGAGCACTCCGCGCTTTTCCTTTTGACACTTGATTTGATACGCTTTTTCTTCCCTTCTCGGCAAAGTACCCTTGCTCTTGTCCATATACCTTGAAAAAGAATCCTCTACCTCTTCCGGCGTAGGGTCGTCCTCAAAGTGAAGTATATCTCCGTAATCTTCAATCGTCGCTCCGCAAAGTTCGCAATATCTGCTGACAAGCGTTTTCAAGAAAGTAATATTGCCCGTGCCGTCGGTAATGGAATGGAATACTTCCACCGAGATGCGGTGCGAGTGATACAGTACTCTAAATACGTGTCCTCTGCCCGTAAGTCGCATAATCGAGCAAGGATAGTCCTTTTCCTCCTCAATCTTCGGCTTCTCGTTCACGTATTGAAAGTAATACCAAAAAAATCCTTTTTTTAGCGTAACTTGAAAAGTGGGAAATCTATCTATTATGTCGTCTAAGGCTTGTTGAAGAATATCCGGCTTCACCTCTTCCTTCATCACAACCGCCATACGGAAAACCGCGTTCCACCTCGAACTCCTTGCCGCAGGATAAATCTTTGCGGCATTGTCAAGTTTGAACCATTCCTTGTCAAACATTGCGTTCTTCATAATAACCTCACAATACCATTATAAAGGATAATCGGATAAATATCAAGCGCAAATAGAAAATGGGAAAATCAAACTTATTTTCTTACTCTAAAATCTCAATTCCGCTGCTCATTGTTTGCGCAACCCCTTTGAATACAAAATCGTCGCCGAGGCTGTCAAGACAACGCCTTGCCTCTTCAAGGCTACTGAATACGCCGACGTAGGCGCTGCCGCTGCCCGTCATAAAGACTTCGTCGGTAAATGCCCTCAACTGCTCTTTTGCGTGTTGAATATTGGGATTGAGCGATACGGCCGACTTTTCGAGCGCGTTGAAGTGATTGCCGCTTCTGGAGTACGCGCCGATTTTATCGTACGTCTTATAAATATCTTTTGTCGACGCTCCGTGTTCGCTTTGGCATATTACAAGCGAAAGTTGGGGGACTTCGCAAGGCTCGACTATTTCGCCCACACCGCGCACTCGCGCTCCTCCTCCGCTCATCATATACGGCACGTCGCAACCGACCTTTACGGCAAGGCTTGCGAGTCTATCAAGCGGTATGCCGTAGAGTTTATGCGCGCAGAAAAACACTCCGCTCGCGTCGGCAGACGAACCGCCTAATCCTGCCGAAAAAGGTATGCGCTTTTGAATATTCACGCGCATATCGATATTGAAATTTTCTTTGAGAATTTGAAGAGTTTTTAATGCGGTGTTGTTCTTGCTGGCCTTCACGCCGTTCATAAACACAACGCTTTTATCGCTTTTGCAAGCGCTGATAGTATCATAAATGCTGACGGAAGAGTTGAGCATTTCCAACTCGTGATAGCCGTCTTCTCTCACGCCGACTATATCAAGCGAGAGATTTATTTTCGCATATACTTTAATCTTTATTTTATCCATATCATTATATTTTAAGGCAACTTTCTTGAGCAAGCAAGATACAGTTCGTACCACTCGATACGGGTAAGCGTAATATCCTTCGCCTTGGCGATTTGCTTAACTCTCTCGGGCTTAGTAGTGCCGTTGATTACGGAGAAATTCGCGGGATGTTTGAGTAACCAAGCGGCTGCTATCGCATTGGGCGCAACTTCGTACTTAAATGCAATTTCTTTGAGCAACTTATTGAGTTTTTGATAGCGATAGTCGCCGATAAACGACTTGTTCTTACCCTTGTAAGGCGAATAGCACTGAATTTGAATATTATTCATTCTGCAATACTCCAAAGTGCCGTCGTCGCGATTGATACCGCCGTCTTCGTAACGGTTGTAATTAAATCCGTTCTCAATCATAGGACAGTGCGCAATGCTAAGTCGAATTT
The DNA here is from genome assembly GCA_014799575.1 of Clostridiales bacterium. Lineage (GTDB taxonomy): Bacteria > Bacillota > Clostridia > Christensenellales > UBA3700 > RACS-045. The sequence goes on from JAAVHS010000016.1 coordinate 21,606, forward strand.
GATTGTATTCAATCTTTTGTCTTACTCCGCTAGATAGCAAAGCGATTTGATTGCCTGAAAAATTGCTTACGCCGAAACTGTCCACCGCGCCTTCGCTATAAAGTTTGTCAAACGCTTTTGCGACTTCTTCGGGCATAAGCAGCGCGTCGGGTCTGTGGATAAGCACTCTTTCGATTTTGTCTACTTTGAGTCTGCCCATACTCTTGTGAACGCTATCTATAATATAGTTGGTGGAATTGTCATAGCGGTGGCAAGACAAATCCTTGACTATACCGCACTTGGTCTGCAATACGATTTTATCTCTAAGAGATTGGTCTTCTTTGAGCGCTTTACCGAATAAGGTCTCGCACTCGCCCCTGCCGTAAATATCCGCGTGGTCGAATACGTTGATGCCCGACTCTAAATTGCTCTCTATGAGCGCGCGCACCCCAGCCGTAGTCATATCCTTTATTCGCATACACCCTTGAATAAATTTATCCATAACCCACCTCTTCGTCTTTATTTTATCATATTAAAATAGGCATATCAATACGTTGGTTGCAAATTTTGTGTAAAAAACAAGGCGAACGGGAGCATTTACGCCGTCCGTCCGCCTATCTTTGAGGATATTTGCAATCAACCTATCTCTCTATAAATCACGATTCTCTCTTCGCCTGACATAAGCGCGTCGAGGTCGGGATTTTGCTCTTTGATACTCTCGATTGACATACCGAGAGTTTTCGCTACTTGCCAAATGCTTTCGCCTTTGTCGGGAAGATAAATGCTTACGGCATTGTTGTTGGTCGCGATTGCCTCGCCCTCTTCCACGCTCTTGATTACGACGTTTTCAACGCCTATCATAGCGCATACGGATATTACGATATTAGCGGTGATTTCCACTTCTCTGTCGCGCTTTACTTTGTACGCGCAATCGCTGACGAGAGCGCTTCCGCTGAGTATTGTTTTCTCGTCAACGCTATCCGCGTCGAATTGCAAAGAGTACGGCAATTCCACTTGCATACACTTTGTCGCGCCCTCTTCGGTTGCGTAAATAACGGACGTGTTGAGAACGCCCTCCGCGAGCAACGCGCCGTCCATTGCGACTAAGTTGGACAGAGTGTTTTGCGTGACGATACAACTCAATATGCTCTTGATAGAATCGTCCGAATTTTCCACGCCTACGCTTCCGCTAATCTTCTCTTCAAATCTCATTACGCCGTCTTGTCTGTCGAAACATACCTTTTCCATACCCAAATCGAGTACGTTGGCAGTGCTGTACAAATCGATAACGGCGTTGATAGATTGCTCTTGCATTACGAAGCCTTGCAAAGCGACGGTAATCGTCACCTTAAAGGTATTGTCGCCTTCAAGTCCTTCAATGACGAGTTTGCTATCCTTCACGCTTGCGCTGATACACGCTTGCAAGTCTTCGTCCTTGACAGCAAGTTCCTGCGCGAAAGGTATGTTGAAATTCTTCGTCGATACCACGCCTTCGCTCGTATAGATAAGGCTTACTTCCGCTTGACCCGTGACGACGAGTTTTCCGTCCGAATTGTCCACTCCGCCCACGATTGCCTTTGAGTCAAAGAGAAGCACGTCGTCGACCTTTGCTCCGCAAGAATACTCGTCGTTTATCTCAACGCTTTCGTCTACCGAACAAACGTACTTTTGATACTGCTGGTCTTGCTTCAAAGACAACGCGCCTTCGGTGTCTTCGAGTACGTCAACGGTGTTTATCTCGACGATAGTCGGAGCAAGTTCCACAACCGTCTGCACTTTGATTTCCGAGCCGGAAATACTTGACTGCATATCGATTACGCTTGCCCTTACCAAGCAAGGCATATCAGCGACGACGTTGTCGTTGTTCACGTCCTCGGAAAAATCCGAGATGTAGTCGAAACTGTTGAGTTTGCCTTCCGCGTCAAGATAGACGAGTTTGATACATACTCTTCCGCTCGTCTTGATTTGCTTTGACATTGTCTGCGTCTTGGTGATTCTTACGTCGCCCGACAATGCGCAAACTTTGCTTACGCCTCCCTTAGAAGTCGTATCGAAGTTGCATTGCATTACTATTTGCTTAACGTCTAAATTCCTTTCGTAATCTGCGCTTACGCTCTTAAAAATTGTATTGATTGCCATATATCCTCCGCAATTATGTTTTTACACAATAATTATATTGGGCGGAAATTCCAAATATGACAACAATTTTTTATTTTTTGTTAATCTTGACGTTGCGGGTAAGAATGTCGTTGTAAGAAAAGGACTGCAATTCGTCTTCCCCTTCCATAAGACAGCGTACGGTAAATATTGCGGGGTACGCGTCTTGAACGTATCCGTCGAACTTTACAAACTTGTTGCGCCCTCTGTTTATCTCGAAAGTCATCGGCTGACCGACAATCATTCCCACTCGGCGTTTTACTTCATCGATTTTCAGTATAATTTCTCTCATATTCCCAATTATTGCCAAATGAAAAGAAAAAATGCAAGTCGATGCAATTATTGTCTTGTTGACAAAATAATAAAAGTAAAATATACTGTAAACAATATTATATAGTGAGGCGAAGTATGCTCAAAAAGAGAATCGCGATAATCGACGACGACGTATATATCGGCGATATGCTGCAAGAACTGCTCGAAAAAAATAATTATGAAGTGGCGAGAGCGTACTCGGGTACGGAAGCGTTGTTTGTAATCAAAAACGCGCAACCCGATTTGATTTTGCTCGACCTTATGCTCCCCGGCCTTAGCGGCGAGGAACTTCTCAGCCATATAGAAGGCGTACCCGTCATAGTCGTAAGCGCAAAGGTCGACGTCGACAACAAAGTCAATCTACTTCTCTCGGGCGCGGTCGACTACGTCACCAAGCCTTTCGACACCAAAGAATTGCTCGCGAGAATAAGCGTACATCTTAGAGACAGCGTACGTCGCGACGACAAACTCATCTTCGACGAAATCACTTTGGACAAGTCCACTTACGCGGTAAGCGTAATTGATACGCCTATAAAACTTACGAGGACGGAATACGCGATACTTCTCACTCTTATGCAATACCCCAACAAGGTCTTTTCCAAAGACGCGATTATGTCGCAAATCGAAGACCTTACGCCCGACTGCGAGGAAAACTCACTGCGTACGCATATCGGCAATTTACGCAACAAACTCAAAGCCGTCAACGGCAAAGATTATATAGAAGCCGTATGGGGTATCGGCTATAAACTCAAATCTTGACAAAATCTTGATATTTTATTGTAACATCCTTGATTCCTTTAATGTATTATTTAGAAAAATAGTACACGATGAGACGTATCATCGGGTACAAAAAATCAAAGGAGCATTTTATGGATTATTGTTTAACTGTAGACAATTTGTCTAAAAAATACCGCAACTACCTTGCTCTTGACGGCGTAACTATGCGCGTACCTAAGGGCGCAATCTACGGCTTTATCGGCAAAAACGGCGCAGGTAAAACTACGCTGATTCGCGTTGTCTGCGGACTTCAATCGCCAACTAGCGGAACTTATTCAATTTATGGCTCGCCGTATTCCGGCAAAGAGATTTACGCTTCTCGCAGAAGAATGGGAGCAATCGTCGAATCCCCCGCGCTTTACGGTCAAATGACCGCTCGGGAAAATCTCAAACAACAATACTTGCTTCTCGGCAAGCCGTCGTTTGAGGGAATCGACGAACTTTTGGAGATGGTCGAACTCAAAGACACGGGCAAGAAACTTGTCAAGAACTTTTCGCTCGGCATGCGTCAAAGACTCGGCATAGCGGTTGCGCTCGCTTCCGACCCCGACTTTATCGTGCTTGACGAGCCTATCAACGGACTTGACCCGCAAGGCATAGTCGAAATGAGAGAACTCATTCTCAAACTCAATAAAGAACGTAACATCACCTTTTTGATTTCAAGCCATATTCTTGACGAACTTGCAAAACTCGCCACGCACTACGGCTTTATAGATAAAGGCAAGATACTCAAAGAAATCACCGCGGAAGAACTTGAAGCGACTTGCAAAAAACGTATCATCTTCAAAGTCGACACCGACAAGGAACTCACCTCCGCGCTCGACGAAACGGGCTTGCAATACAAACTCACCACTTACTTAGAGGGCGAACTCTACGGCGAGATAAGCATATCCGCGCTGAGCGACGTACTCAAAAGCCACGGCATTACGCTTGTCAAAGTGAGCGAAAAGGACGAGTCTTTGGAATCCTATTACATCAATCTCCTGGGAGGTGAGAAAAATGATTAAATTACTTCGCGCCAACCTATTGAGAGCAATCAAGAGCAAGACGTTGTGGATTCTATCGATAGCATACGCCGTCTATGCAATTTTCTTACCTATTTTAGTAAGAGGAAACGGCGTAACTCCCGAACTTCAACAAGGAGTAAGCGACCTGCTCTTTTCTATGAATTACGGTATGTTTGGCTTTTCCTTGCAAGGCATAGGAATTGCAATAGTATGCTCTATAATTTTGGGAGCGGACTTTCACAACGGTACGCTTAGGAACAAAATCATTCTCGGTCAGACTAGAAGCAACGTCTATATTGCAAATCTACTGACGACAATGATAATTTCAATCGCGTTCAACGTAGTATATATGTTCTTCTTCTTTATCGTAACTATGCCGATGTTCGGCGGATTTGTTTTGCCGGCGACCACTACTCTTTGGGTATTTATCAACGGCACCTTAATGATGTTGGCGTACTCATCGATAATGACGCTTATAGTGATGACGAGCAAGAATTCCACCGCTTCGGTAATAACTGCTTTCGTGCTTTTGTTCGCAGGAATGTTGCTCTTCCAGTATTGCAGGAGTATCGTTGAGGCGCAAGAGTTTATTCCGGTAAACGTGCTCGACGAATTCGGCAATATAACGGAAGAAATCATTCGCAATCCGCGTTACCCGTCGCCTGCAAAGAAAGCATTCTTCCAATTTGTGCTTGATTTCTTCCCAAGCGGACAAAGTCTGCAAATCTCCAACACCGAGTATACTCATACTTGGCAAATGGCTCTCTACTCAATCGGCTTGATTGGCGCGACGAGTGGCGCAGGAATATTGGTATTCAAAAAGAGCAATCTCAAATAGGTGGTAAAGATGATTAAACTACTACGCGCTAATCTAGCAAGAGTATATAAACTAATAATAGTTGCGTTGGCATTGTACGCCGTCTATTCGATTGTAATGCCATTAATATTCTATACATTACTCGAAGAAAAGCAAGGCGTGACGGAAATGATACTTACATTCAACTATGGCGCTTCTATCGTTCCAATACAAGGCATACTCATATTGTTAATATGTCCTTTAATGTATTGCTCGGAATTTCAAAATCAAACGATAAAAAACAAAATTATCGTAGGTCATAAGAAGTGCCAAATATATCTCGCCAACTTTATTACGACAGGCATAATAGCTCTTGCTATGAACGCAGTGTACTTGCTGTTTTTCCTTATGATTGGACTACCGTTGTTTGGAATGGCTACTGCTTCGGCAAATGAAATAATTATGTTGATTATCGACGGAACTCTTATGTCGCTGGCATATTCTGCGATATTTATGTTTGTGTCAATGACTAGCAAAAACTCCGTTGCCACGTTGATAATTTCCATTATCTTGATAATATTCGGAGTCGTAATAGCTTGTATTTGCGATGAAGTCCTAATTCAAGAGCCTTATTGGATAGGCGGATCTATCAACGAATTTGGCGAATACGTCGAAGTTAAAGTCTACAATCCAAACATGCCGAGCAAAGTGACGCAAAACTTCTGTCAATTCATATTAGACTTTCTGCCTAGCGGACAAAGTTTTCAACTCGCAAACAATCAAACTGCAAGATGGCAGATGGCTTTATACTCGCTCGGTATTATAGGCGCAACAACGGGCGCAGGAATAGCGATATTCAACAAGAGTAATATCAAATAACGACACACACTCCACACATAGCGTTGCGTAGATCTTTTATAAGACTACGCAACGCGAACAATTTTGCCTGTCGCTTATTGATATAGATATATAAACTTATTGAGAGGATATATTATGAATGAACTATACGCTACGATAGCAGTGGCAGTGATTTTTGCGCTGTCCACTGTTTTGCTGTCAATTTTACTTTTTGCCGTCAAAAAGGGCGTCAAGGAAATCAACGAGCAATTGCCCACTTTGATTAAAGGCGACACCAACGCGCAACTATTAATATCTTCTCTAGATAGCGAAGTGAAAAATCTCGCTTGTACGCTAAATTCCGAGCTTAAAGTCTTGAGAGAAAAGGAACTCACCTACGTCAACGGCGATAAGGAACTCAAATCGGCAATCACCAACGTCGCCCACGACATACGCACGCCTTTGACTGCGATATGCGGTTATCTCGATATGATAAAGGAAGAAAGCGATTTGTCCAAAAAGGAAAAGTATCTCGATATTATGCGCGAAAGGGCAAGAGCGCTCAGAACGCTTTCCGAGGAACTTTTCAAGTACTCGGTAGCGAGCGACAACCAAAAAGTAGCGCAAATGGAAAAAGTCAACGTCAACGCGCTTTTGCAAGAGACGATGTTCTCTTTCTATACAAGATTCAACGAAAAAGGTATAATGCCGAATATAAATATTTGCGAAGACGCGGTAACTCGAATTACCGACAAAAACGCATTGACGAGAATCTTCTCCAACATCATTGACAACGCGATAAAATACAGCGACGGCGACTTCTCCGTCAAAATGAATGGCGACGGCGCAATTAGTTTTTCCAACGCCGCAAGCAATCTCGACAACGTCAACGTGCAAAAACTCTTCGATAGATTCTATACCGTGGAAAATTGCAACTACTCGACAGGTCTTGGTCTTTCGATTGCAAAACTGCTGACAAAACAAATCGGCGGAGAAATTTCCGCCGACCTAAAAGACAAAGTCTTGACTATTACTTTGACAATTTGACCTCTTGCAATCTTTGCAAAATATCCGTGTCGGCAGGCGCCCAATCTACGGAAAACAAGTCGCTTGGCAAAAGCCATTTGTGGTCTATATGCTCTTTGAGTATATAATGCTCGGACAAAGGCTTGCAAAGATACGTTTGCAAATTGACGAAAACGTCGTCGTATTCGTAAAGGACTTCCATAAACTTTTCCCCTACTTCAACGTCGTAATCCATTTCTTCAAATACTTCTCTCTTCAATGCGACTTCCGGCGTCTCGCCCTCTTCAATCTTTCCGCCTACGAATTCGTATTTGTAAGCCACCGCTTGATTTTTGTTCGCGCCACGCTTTACGGCAAGTATTTTGCCGTCCTTTACTATTATCGCGCCGACGACTTGCAAGGTCTTTTTCATATCTTCCTCATCTTCTAGAATATGTATCACAAAATTGTCATTATCAATAGACTAACCAAAGTCCAAATTCTCAAACTAACTTAATATAAAGTTTGTGGCGAGTGCGGAGAGTGATGCAGATTTTGTCTTAGCGAGAGCGACCGAGTGGTGAGCGTACTTTGCGTACGTGACCGGCAGTGTCGTCTCGAAGATCAGGCAAAAGGTGCGTTGCTATACGCAGTCGGTTACTTACTTAGCACTTCATTAGCATACTTAGCGCTGACATTAGCGTCCTTACAATACTTATCCGCTCCAATCTGCTTGGCGTACTCTTCCGTCAACACCGCGCCCCCGACCATAACTTTGCAATCGGGACAATGCTCTTTGAGAAGAGCAATAGTCTCTTTCATATTCTCGACAGTCGTCGTCATCAATGCGGACAGTCCGCACAACTTGATACTGTCTTTTTTCACCGCTTCAACGACAGACATAGGCGGCACGTTTTTGCCCAAGTCGATAACTTTGAAACCGTAATTTTCAAGCACCGTTTTGACGATATTCTTTCCTATGTCGTGCACGTCGCCTTTGACGGTCGCAAGCACGATTTTGCCCTTGTCGCTTTCCTCTCCCGACGGAATGTGTTTCTTTACTTCTTCAAAGCACAATTTCGCGCAATCTGCCGACGCTATCAACTGCGGTAGGAAAATCTTGCCCTTTTCGTAATTGTCGCCCACTTTGTTGAGCGCGGGAATGAGATACTCGTCAATGACCTCCAAAGGGTTCTTTTCTTTGAGCAAGTTCGCCGTCAATACCGCCGCTTGGTCAAGTCCCTTTTCTATGCAGTAGAATATATCTTTTTCGCCGTTTGAGCCGTCGGCTACTTTCACGTCTTTTTTGATAATCTGACTGCCGACGTAGTCCGCGTATTTCGTCGTATAATTCAAGCAGTTTTTGTCCTCGCAAGTCAACACCTTGAATGCGTCCACCGCTTGCATATTCTCGGGTATATTGGGATTGATTATCGGCAAATCAAGTCCCGCGTACATTGCAGTTGTCAAAAACGCCGTGTTGACAATCTGTCTTGCGGGCAATCCGAATGATATATTAGATACGCCAAGCACCGTCTTGATATTGTATTTGCTTTTGAGTATGCTTATCGCTTTGAGCGTATTCATCGCTTGCGCAGGTTCTGCGCTGACGGTCAGCGTAAGACAGTCGATATATACGTCCTCTTCCCTTATGCCGTACGACTTCGCTCTTTCTATTATCTTCTCTGCAAGGCGTACCCTCTCTTCTACAGTCTTTGGAATACCGTTCTCGTCGATAGTCAAGCCGACCACGCTTGCGCCGTATTTAGCGACGAGCGGAAGTATCGTCGAGAGCGATTTCTCTTCGGCATTGACGGAATTTACAATAGGCTTTCCGTTGTAATACCTCAGCGCTTTCTCAATCGCATCTAGCTTTGAGCAATCGATTTGCAAAGGCGCATCGGTAAGACTTTGAATATACTTGACCATCTCTAGGAGCATTTGCGTTTCGTCGATTTGCGGAAGTCCTGCGTTGACGTCGAGAATATCCGCGCCCGCCTCGACTTGCTCCAACGTCTGAGTAGCGATATAGTTGAAATCTCTATCTATCAGCGCTTGCTTCATTGCCTTCTTTCCGGTAGGATTTATTCTCTCGCCAATGACCTTTACCCCGTCTATATAGACGACTTTGGTCGAAGAACAAACGGCTGTCTTGTATTCTCTGTCGCGTTTGCCAAGTTTAACGTTCTTTCTCAACTCGTTAAGTTGCGCGATATACTCGGGAGTAGTACCGCAACAACCGCCAAGCACTCCCACGCCCAAATCGACGTACTTTTCGTACGACTTAGCGAAATCTTCCGCAGATACGCTGTAATTCATTTGACTGTCGGGAAGTCCTGCGTTGGCTTTAATAAAGACGGGCAAATCGGTATTTGCGACAAGCCTTTGCATTATCGGATAAAGCGCGTCAGGACCGAGCGAGCAGTTTATTCCCAAAGCGTCGGCAAAAGCCGAAGCCGTGATGGCGAAAGCCTCTACGCTACATCCCGTAAAGGTTCTACCCGTTTCGTCAAACGTCATGCTTGCCATTATCGGCAAATCGCTATTCTCTTTGATTGCCAAGAGCGCCGCTTTGAGTTCGTAAAGGTCGCTCATAGTTTCCACGACGACGATATCCGCGCCGTCTTTACCGGCAATCACTTGCTCTTTGAAAAGTTCGTACGCCTCGTCGAAAGTCATACTTCCAAGCGGTTCGATTAGCGCGCCCGACGGACCGATATCCAAAGCGACGAGTCTATCCCCTGCCGCCTTTCTTGCCAAAGATACGCCTGCTTTGATAAGCGTAGCCACTTCTTCGCTACTTGACAGTTTTTTGCGGTTTGCGCCGAAAGTGTTGGTATAGATAATATCGCTGCCTGCGTCGATATATTCTTTGCTAATCGAATACACAAGGTCGGGATTTTCCACGTTAAGACGTTCGGGCATAGCGCCGACGCTCAACCCTCTCTTTTGAAGTTGAGTGCCGAATGCCCCGTCAAGGAGTAATATGGAATTGTCTTTGAATATATTTGCTCTTTTCATTTTCTATTAAAATGTCCTTGCCCTTTACTTGCGGTAAACACACTCTTTGTTGTCGCAAGTAAGACATTTGGAAAGACACTTTGGCTTTTCGCCCTTCTTGCTTTCCCTTATACCGATTATCGCGGTGACCGACTTTTGAGGCGAGAGCATAAAACTCTCTTCGTTCATAAACACGCCGATGCGTTTAGGTAGTTCCAAAACTTTGACAAAATCCTTTTGTTGGGATAGAGGAAAATCTCCGTATCCGCACGAAAATCTCGTCGTCAAAAGTCTTTCGTTTTGCGCTTGCAATTCCTCGCACAAATCGTCGCAATAACTCTCAATCGCGCAAATGCTCGCGCTGTCCAAAATCACGCCTTTGAGCGGATTTGATTTCATAAGTTCGGCGACTTTTTTCTCCACGTCAAAGCCCACCGTCGCGCCCAAGATATATACCTCTTTGCACCCTTGCAAGTGCCTGCGAATATTCTCGCCTTGCAAAAGCATATTCGCGCCCTCTAATCCAAAAGGCTCGCTTGTCAGAGCATACTTTTTAATTACGCTTCTCGGCGTAACGAGTTCAAGACAAAGACGGCTTGCCTCTTCTATCTCTCTATCGATCTTGTCGCCGTAATCCTGTCCTTTATAGCCGAGATATCTCAGCAGTTCGCTCTTGACTATCTTCATCCGTTCAACTTGTCGATAATAGGTCTGATATTGTCGGTGATTCTCTTCGCTACGTAAGTATTGTTCATAATATACAAATGTATGCCGTCCACCCCGCTTGAAAGCAAATCGACGATTTGGTCGGTAGCGTACGCGATGCCCGCTTCCATAAGCGAATCGGGATCGTCCGCGAATTTGCTGTACATACGCGAAATCTTCGTCGGCATCTTTGCGCCCGTCATCTTGACAATGCCTCCGAATTGCGACGCTTTGACAAGCGGCATTACTCCCGCCTCGATTGGCACGGTAATTCCCGCAAGCCTTACCATATCAAGGTATTTGAGATAATCGTCGTTGTCGAAAAACAACTGCGAATTGAGATGCGTCACGCCCTTGTCAATCTTGATTTTGAGATTGCGTATATCCTCTACGATATTTGCGCTTTCGGGATGTCCCTCGGGATAGCACGCGCCGACCACGTTCATATCGCTTCTGCTCTTTATCAACTCAACCAAGTCGCTTGCGTGCGCAAAATCGCTCTTTACCTTTCCTTCAATTCTATCGCCTCTAAGCGCAAGTACGTTTTCCACGCCGATGTCGACAAGTCCGTCAATCGCGGAAATAACTTCGTCTTTAGTCGAGTTTATGCAAGTAAGGTGCGCCAACGGCTCGATACCGTAATCGTTCTTTACAATTTGCGCAATTTCCTTAGTACGAGAATTCTTGCTACCGCCCGCGCTATAAGTAATCGACACGTAATCGGGACTTATATCCCTGATATTTTCAAGCGTGTCAAGTACTTTGCTCACGTCGTCGTTGACCTTGGGCGGGAATATCTCAAATGAATATACTACTTTTTTCTCTTTAAATAAATTATTTATCTTCATATAATGATGCTCCTATCCGGTGCTCATATTATACCATACATATGAGCTATTCGCTACTTTTTAAGTATAATATTTGATAAAAAAATACCTGCGTCGAAAACGCAGGTATTTTGTATTGTACAACTAAATTATTTCTTCTTTGCAGTAGACTTCGTTGCCGGCTTCTTTGCTGCGGTTGCCTTAGTAGCGGTCGCGGTCTTCTTTGCAGGAGCTTTTGTAGCCGTTGCCTTAGTGGTAGCAGGCTTCTTTGCCGCGGTAGCTTTGGTAGCCGTTGCCTTGGTGGTTGCAGGCTTCTTTGCTGCAGTTGCCTTAGCGGTCGTAGCAGGCTTCTTAGCAGGAGCCTTTGTAGCCGTTGCCTTGGTGGTTGCAGGTTTCTTAGCCGCAGTTGACTTAGCGGCAGTCGTGGTCTTCTTAGCAGGAGCCTTTGTAGCCGTTGCCTTGGTGGTTGCAGGTTTCTTCGCCGCGGTTGACTTAGCAGCAGTCGTGGTCTTCTTTGCAGGAGCTTTTGTAGCCGTTGCCTTAGTGGTAGCCGGCTTCTTTGCCGCGGTAGCTTTGGTCGTAGCAGGTTTCTTTGCTGCCGTCGCCTTAGTGGTCGTAGCCTTCTTAGCGGGAGCTTTCTTTGCTGCGGTCTTTGCAGGAGCAGGTTCTTCTACCTCTTCTACAACTTCCTCAACTACAGGCTCTTCTACGACTACTGCCTCAGCTGCGACTTCTTCGCTGACAACTTCTTCAACTACTTCCTCAACAACCTCTTCGACTACTTCTTCGGTAGCAGGTTCTTGAGCGACTTCTTCGACTACGGATTCTTCCTCGACGACTTCCTCTACTACTTCTTCAACAACCTCTTCAACTACTTCCTCAGTCACGGATTCTTCCTTAACTTCTTCTGTAGCGACAGGTTGCTCTTCTTTTACTTCTTCTATTACGATAGCAGGCTCTTCAACCTTTTCTGCTGCAACTTCTTCTGCAACAACAGCCTCAGCCTTTTCTTCAACTGCTACGTCGGAAGCAACTGCGTTTTCTGCGGTAGCGCTTTCGGTAGCGACTTCTTCTACATTGTTCTTGCTGAAAAGTTTGTCGTTCATAATCAAGAACTTTTCTGCGAAGAACATAATGATAAGGTCAGCGGTTGAATATACCATCGTTGCAAGGAAATCTGCTACGTCAGTAGCGGTCTTTACGTTGCCCTTGAACAAAGTATTCGTCCACCAATCTGCATTGACAAATGCATTTTTAACAGGTTGTTGGATTGATACAGAACCGAGCCACAACAATACGCTGAAAATTATGTACATTACGATTCCGAACGCCAAATTGTGTCTTGGCTTGAACAATACTTTTCTATGCAAAATAAAGTTGATTACTTTACATACGAAAATAGCGATCATTGTTACGATAAACGAACCGGTCACATAGTCAACATTGAACATTGTGAAACCGTGAGTGCTATCGAACTCTTGGACAATATTCAATCTTTTAAGTTGCTCAATGCCTAACTGAACGAGAAAACCTGCCATGCTCAAAAGAATGAACACGATAAGTTGCAAAAGCGACTTGGCTTTGCTCTTCTTCGGTTGGGTTTCAACTGCGGATTCTTCAACAGTTTGATTTTGCTTGTTTTCTTCCATGATTTTCACCATCCTAATAAATTTTATAATGAATTACTTGTATTATACTATATAATATTTATTTAATCAATAATTTAGCAGACATTTTCGCGGAAAAAATGTTGTTTTTTTCATCCAAATTTTACCTTTTGCCCATTTTCCACTGTCAAAACGCCATAATTTTCGCAAACTTGGGCGACACTTTCAAATTTTTTTGAATTTTAATAGATTTTTTCTGTGATTTTGTTGAATATTTCATAGCCGTGTGCTAAAATGTGTTTATTAAAAAATTTAATTTTTATAAAAGGATCGTAAAAAAATGGATTATGTAAACAGAGTGTTGCAAGAATTAAAGGATAAGAACCCCGACCAACCTGAATTCCATCAGGCCGCTACGGAAGTTCTTGAAAGCCTCAAAGTCGTCTTCGACCAAAACCCCGCTTATGAAAAAGCCGGTCTTTTAGAAAGACTCGTTGAACCCGAAAGAGTCGTTATGTTCAGAGTCGCTTGGGTAGACGACAATCAAAAGGTTCAAGTAAATAAGGGTTATAGAGTGCAATTCAACAGCGCAATCGGACCTTATAAGGGCGGTTTGAGATTCCACCCGTCGGTAAACTTGTCAATTATCAAGTTCCTCGGTTTTGAACAAATCTTCAAAAACAGCCTCACTTCCCTCCCTATCGGCGGCGGTAAGGGCGGAAGCGACTTCGACCCCAAGGGCAAGAGTGACAACGAAATCATGAGATTCTGCCAAAGCTTTATGTCAGAGCTCTTCCGTCACATAGGCGCTGACTCCGACGTACCCGCGGGCGATATAGGCGTAGGCGCAAGAGAAGTCGGATACCTCTTCGGTCAATACAAGAGAATTCGCAACGAGCACAGCGGCGTACTTACAGGTCGCGGACTTTCTTACGGCGGTAGCTTGGCAAGAACGGAAGCAACGGGCTACGGTCTCGCATACATCTCGCAAGAAGCTTTGCAAAGCAAGAAACAAACTAGTTTCCTCGGCAAGAGAGTCGTAATCTCCGGTTCGGGTAACGTGGCTATCTACGCTTGCCAAAAGGCTCAACAACTCGGCGGAAAAGTAGTCGCTATGTCCGACTCTTGCGGATACGTATATGACGAGAACGGTATCAATCTCGATATCATCAAAGACATTAAAGAAGTAAGACGCGCAAGAATCAAAGAATACATCAAGGCTGTTCCTACCGCGAAGTACTACGAAGGACACAAGAACATTTGGTCTGTCAAATGCGACATTGCTCTCCCCTGCGCTACGCAAAACGAACTTGACGTCGAAGGCGCAAAGATGCTCATCAAAAACGGAGTTATATTGGTCGGCGAAGGCGCAAACATGCCTACTACTCTCGAAGCTACGCACCTCTTTATCGACAACGGCGTAATATTCTTGCCAGGCAAAGCAGCCAACGCAGGCGGCGTTGCAACCAGCGCGCTCGAGATGGCTCAATCCTCAAGCAGACTCTTCTGGAGTTTCGAGAAGGTTGACAGCGAACTTCAACATATCATGATAAACATCTTTAGAAATATCGACGCAGCCGCTCAAAAGTACGGTTTTGACGGCAACTACGTTGTCGGCGCAAATATTGCGGGCTTCTTGAAAGTCGCAGACGCTATGATGGCGCAAGGTATCGTATAATACAAAAGTCAAATAATAAAATAAAAGCCAACCTTTCGAGGTTGGTTTTTTGTTTAAGTAATAAGTAATAGTGAAGAGTGAATAAGTAATGGATTAAATTTCTACTCTATCTTGAGGTTTCTTGCACACCCTCTTGAACTTCTCTATTCTGCTCTTGCAGTATAAATGCCTTTGACGCGTTGCGGATTTTCTTCTGCTCGATAATTACCGTCAACAAAATAGCGGCGAACGTAATCATTGCGAACGCGTTTGCGGGAGGTAATCTCCAATTTTTACCGTCGATGAGAAGCGCCAACAACGCCATAAAAAACGAACCTATAATATCGACGTAAATAAGAGTAATGTACGCTCTGCGTTTCATTGACTTGATTTTTTTGACGTCCTCTTCCTCTCGCATAAACTTTGATACCGAATACCTATCGAAGAATATCAAAATATAGAAGAATATAGCCAACAACATTCCGGCAATGGAAAACTTAATGCAGGAATAAATATTGCCTTTGAAGTCAACTCGCATTATCAAGCTAATAGCGACAATCCACATAAAAAACAGCCAAATTGATATGATTATAGCGATTTTTTGTTTCTTGCTGAAATTCATACTTCAACTCCTATTGGCTACATTATATACATATAATCTTTCGTTGTCAAGAAAAGTAAAGCATTTGTAAAATTTTGTATTATTTTGTCAAAAATCACGTTTATAAGGTTTGAACGCCGAAAGACCGCCCTTTGCAGAGCGGTCTCCCGGAAAGTTTATAAAAGGTCGTACATTATGAAATAGTCTAATTAACGTCGGCTCCCCGACTGATTATATTATACCATTGTAATTTAGTAAAATCAATACCCTTTTTTTAAATTTTGTGGGCAAGACTTTTTCTCCTCTCCTCCCGCGACGTCGTCGATGCTCATTCCCATAAACTGCGCGTTGTACAGTTCGGCATAGAAGCCTTGTTGCGCCAACAGTTCCTCGTGCGTGCCCTGCTCTATAACGTCGCCGTCTTTGAGTACCAATATATTGTCGGCGTCCTTTATGGTCGAGAGTCTGTGCGCAATGACAAAACTCGTCCTGCCTTCCATAAGCGTACGCATCGCTTGTTGAATAAGCATTTCCGTACGCGTATCGACAAGGCTCGTCGCTTCGTCGAGTATCATTATCTTGGAATCGGCAAGTATTGCCCTCGCGATAGTAAGAAGCTGTTTCTGCCCTTGCGAGATATTTCCTGCGTCGGCGTTTATCACGAAATTGTAACCGTCGGGCAAAGTCCGGATAAAGTGGTCGGCGCACGCGAGTTTCGCCGCCTCTATGACTTCTTCGTCCGTCGCGTCAAGTCTTCCGTAACGGATATTTTCCATAATAGTGCCTTGATATAGCCACGTATCTTGCAATACCATGCCGATATGCTCGCGAATACCGCTTCTTGAAAATTCCTTTATGTCTATTCCGTCGACCAAAATCTTGCCGTCGTTTAAGTCGTAAAAACGCATAAGAAGTTTTACCAAAGTGGTCTTGCCCGATCCTGTCGGTCCGACGATAGCCACGCGCTGACCGCTCTTTACGCTGCTTGAAAAGTCTTTGATAATTACCTTATCTTGCGTATATCCGAACTTAACGTTAACGAAATCCACGTCGCCTTTGATTTTATCCACTGCCAAATCGCCGCTCTCTTTCTCTTCTTCTTGCTCTAAGAAACCGAATACTCTCTCCGCCGCGGCAATTGTCGATTGGAAGGTATTCGCCACGCTCGCAAGTTGGGTGATAGGCTGATTGAACTGACGTACGTACTGTACGAAAGATTGAATATTACCTACGCCGAGACCGCTTCCGTTGACGACCAAATATCCGCCGAGAATACATACTGCGGTAAATCCTAAATTGCCAATTGCCTTTGCCGAAGGTTGCATCAATCCCGACAGGAATTGAGAACTCCACGCAGAGGAACAAAGTTCTTCATTGTATTTGCTAAACTGCTCCACGCTCTTATCTTCGCCGTTGAAAAGTTTAACTACGTTGTGTCCTGCAAACATCTCTTCAATCTGTCCGTTGACGTGACCTAAGTACTCTTGCTGTTTCTTAAAGAACTTTTGCGATCTCTTGATGACGAGCATTGCCACAACAAGCAAGAGCGGAACGCTCACGATAGATATCAACGTCAAGAGCGGACTTATCTTCAACATCATTATAAGTACGCCGATTACCGTCGTGATTGACGTGAGCATCTGCGACAGACTTTGATTGAGCGAAGTGGATATGGTATCTATATCGTTGGTGATAAGGCTCATTACTTCGCCGTTGGTCGTCGTGTCGTAGAATTTGAGAGGAAGCGTGTCGATTTTTTCATTCAAATCCTTTCTGAATCTATACGAAATCTTTTGCGATACGCCGGAGAGCAAGAAGCCTTGCGCGTATGACATAATTCCGCTTGCGACTACCAAAAGCAAAAGCTTGAGCAGGATATTCATAATCTTGTTTACGTCTACCTCGGGCGGCACGCTCAACGACACCGCTCTTACGTCCGCCAAATACGCTTCGGGAATACTTGCCAACATCTCGTGCATACCCGCTATGTCGGCAAACTCGCCCACCGTAGTCGCTTGTCTTGCCGCCTTTGCGATATCGCTCGGACGTACGGTATTCATTGCGTCGG
Source organism: Clostridiales bacterium (assembly GCA_014799575.1). GTDB lineage: Bacteria > Bacillota > Clostridia > Christensenellales > UBA3700 > RACS-045. The sequence continues at coordinate 38,941 of JAAVHS010000016.1, forward strand.
GCAAATCGAGTATTTGTTGCTTTTGAGCGTCTTCCATTATAGCAACAAAGTTATACTCCGGACTTGCGTTTTCAGGATCAAAGTCATCTTCCATCGTCCTTGCTACTATATTTTTCAAATCGCCTATGGACAAAAGTCCCATTTTGTCAAATACGGCAAGGCTTTGCTCATCGTATTGCGTCACTGCCGAAAACGCCTTATACGCAGTCTTTTGCATTACGCCCGTCATAAGCGTATCGGTTGCTCCGCCGAGAATATCAGGTACGGTAATGGTCGCCACTACTCCGCCGATTGCAAGCAAAAACGCAATGATAATTACGACCATATCTCTTTTCATGTACTTCAAGAGTTTTTTGGACGTACCCTTAAAGTCTTTTGCTTTTTCGACGCTACGCATTCCGCGTCCGCCTCCCATAGGTCCGCGAGGTTGTCTTTGGGGTCTTGCATTGTTATTCTTCATAGTCCCAATTCCTCCTCGGATAATTGTGATTTTGCTATATCAAGATATGTAGGACAATTCTTCAACAAATCTTCGTGCTTGCCGATGCCCACTATCTTGCCGTCGTCCAACACTACTATGCTGTCGGCGTTCTTGATTGTACCCACTCTTTGCGCGACGATGATTACTGTCGCGTCGGACATTTCCTCACTAAGCGCCATTCTCAACTTTGCGTCAGTCTTGAAGTCCAACGCCGAGAATGAATCGTCGAATACGTATATAGGCGAATTCTTGCTCAACGCTCTTGCGATTGCAAGACGCTGTTTCTGTCCGCCCGACACGTTGCTGCCGCCCTGAGCGATTTCTCTTTGCATTCCGTCAGGCGATGAGTTGATAAACTCCGACGCTTGCGCTATTCTCGCCGACTTATCCAAAGCCTCGTCCGTCGGCTCGTCAAGTCCGTATCCGATATTGCTTGCCACCGTACCCGAGAAAAGCGTATTCTTCTGCGGCACGAAGCCGATATTGTTGCGTAGGTCCTTTAGGTTGATATCTCTTACGTCAACGCCGTCGATAGTGACCTTGCCTTGCGTGGCGTCCATAAGTCTTGGGATAAGATTGACGATTGTAGACTTACCGCTACCCGTACTGCCTATCAACGCGGTGACTTGACCGCTCTTTGCCTCAAAGGTGATATTCTCTACTGCGTTGACTCCGCCGCCATAGCCGTAGCTTACGTTTTCAAATCTTACGTCGCCCTTAAATCTCACGCCCGTCGGCTCTTCCTTGCCTTCGGCGTTTTTAATGCTGATATTCATCGAAAGCACTTCGCTTACTCTCTTGATAGAGACGATTGCTCTCGGCAAAATAATGAATATCATCGAAATCATCATAAACGACATTATGACTTGCAATGCGTATTGCATAAAAGCCATCATATTCGCCACTTGCGAGATATCTTCTACCTTGTAAGCGACAAGCCATACGATTGCCAACATTACGCCGTTCATGACGATTGTCATTATCGGCATAAGTATCGCCATCATACGCGAAGTAAAGAGCGAGGTCGAAGTCAAATCTTTGTTCGCATTGTCGAATCTTTTCTCTTCGTGCGATTGGGTGTTGAACGCTCTTATTACGAGCATACCGCTGAGTTCGTCGTTCGCGATTTGATTGACGTTGTCAATTTGCTTTTGCATTTTAATGAACTTGGGTTGAACGACCGTAAGCGCAATGATAATCAACAATATCACTATCGCAATCGCCGCGACGATTACGTACGCAAGCGAAGAAATACCGCTTGAATATTGAACGGCTTTGATTGCGCCGCCTATACCCATAATGGGCGCGAACATAATCAATCTCAAAAATAGTATCGTAAGATTCTGTATTTGCGTAATGTCGTTGGTACTTCTCGTAATCAAAGAAGATACGGAAAATTTGTTGTACTCTTCGTTCGCAAAATTCATTACTTGCTTGAAAATGTCGTTACGCAAATCGCGCGACACTTTCGCTGCAATTTGAGAGGAGAAAAAGCCCACCATTACCGCGCAAACGCAAGCGATGAGAGCTATTACTATCATTTGCCAACCGTAATGCCATATCTGTCCCATATCGGCAGCGCCTATTCCGTATGTGACCAAATTTGACATATATCCCGGCAGTTGCAATTCGCATATCGCCTCGCCCGTCAAGAAGAGCAAAGATGAGATTATTGCGAGAGCATACTTTCTATAATATTTGATAATAGTCTTCATAAATGCTCCGAGTAGATTGATGTATTTATTGTATAATATGCTTTATCTAAAAGTCAATTTACGGATACGCTTGGAAATATCATTTTATATAAAAATTACATATAACCGTTTTATCTTACGTAATAGATATATTTTGTGCCGAGAAGTTTCTTCCTCTCTTTCCAATCGGGACAAAGATAAGTCAGCATTGCATAAAAATCCTTGTCGTGATTTTTGAATTTGAAATGCGAAAGCTCGTGACAAATGACATAGTCGATAAGGCTTTCGTCAGCATAGATAAGTCGGGAATTGAGCACGACGGTATTGCGGTTTATCATACAGCTTCCCCACCTAGCGGTCATACTCCTTATTTTGAGTTGATACTCATATGGAAAGAGATCGCGGAATTTCTCGATTAGCGCGTAAAATCTCTGCTTGAATATCTTCTCTGTCTGCGCGATATACCACTTGTCGAGAAGTCTTTTCTTTCTGTCGTAATCGTCGAGAGAACGCGTGGAAAGGAAGATATAGTCGCTTTTCAGTTCAACGCCCTCTTTTGGATTTTGCATCACCAGCAAAGTATATTCGTCGCCGAGAAAAAGATATTTCTCGCCCGTGTAATATTCCCTCTTCGGCTCTTTGGGCATTTGTTCGAGAGTATGCTCGCGGGTCGTCTTTATCCACTCTTTGTTTTTGGCGATTACCCTCTCCACTTCGTATATAGGCGTACGCATAGGACACGAAACCGCTAAAGTCCCGTCGCTCGTAATACGCAAGCGGATAGTCTTCATCTTCCGCCTTACGAACTTATATTCTATGACATCTCCGTCAATTGTATATCTTCTGATTTCTTCCATTCTATATACATTTTAACATATAATTTCAATTTCTCAAAACGCAAATCAACAAATATCTTTATAAAGAAAAAAAATTGACGAATGTCTATAATTATGTTAAAATATACTAAATATATATGCGTATATATTTTATAGACGAACAACAAACGTGAGGTGTGTATGGGTTTTGACAAGAAGATGGTGAAAAAGGCTGTGTCCAAATCGGGACACGTGTTCAATATTTGGAATTTGAAATGCTCTATAAATCAAAAAGTCGGCGATTTGAAGGCCGAAGTTATCAAGAGCGCAGAACCTATCAAATGGGATGACCTCGACAAAAGCGCGTTCAAGCCTATCCGCCAATGGCAAGCTTGGGGAAAGAGAAAGGAATACGCTGACAGTTTCGACTGCGCATGGTTCCACTTCACAGGACAAGTGCCAAAAAAGGCAAAGGGCAAGAGCGTAATTTTGCGTATCAAACTTCAAGGCGAAGGTCTTGTATTCAATCCCGACGGAATAGTATTGCAAGGCATCACGCAGATATTGAGCAAAGGCGACGTTTTCCATTCTCTTATCGCAAAACAACGTATTGACGTCACCGAATGTTCGACGGGCGACGAGAATATCGACCTCTACGTCGACGCAGGCTTCAACGGCAAGTTCCGTTTCAAAAAATGCACCGCTCACCTAAGACGCGCGGATATTTGTATCCACGACGAAGAAATCAATCAATATTACTACGACTATATAGATTTGTTTTTCATAATGATGATACTCGACAAGAAAAGTCCGAGATTCATCGAGATTGACAAGGCGCTCAAACAAAGTTACAAAATTTACAAAAAGAAGGGCGCAAAGTACGCGAGAGAATTCCTCAAACCTACTATTGAGAAGAAACCCGAATACGAAGCTACGACCTACTATTGCATAGGACACGCTCACATCGACTTGGCTTGGCTTTGGCCTTTGCGCGAGACGAAGAGAAAAGTTGCGCGCACGTTTGCAAATCAGTTGCGCAACCTCGCAATCTACGACGGATATTATTTCGCCGAGTCGCAACCGCAAATGTTCGTATGGCTCAAAGAAGAATATCCCGAACTTTTCGAGAGAGTAAAGAAATACGTGCTTGACGGCAGAATCGAACTTCAAGGCGGAATGTGGGTAGAAAGCGATTGCAACCTCTCTGGCGGCGAATCGTGGGTAAGACAGTGTCTTTACGGACAGAAGTTTTGGAAAGACGAATTTGATTTCAAATCGAGAATGTGTTGGCTTCCCGACGTATTCGGCTTCCCCGCTTCTCTTCCGCAAGTCATTAAAAAGAGCGGCATGGATTACTTTATGACGATAAAGCCCACGTCCAACGACTTCAACCGCTTCCCCTACCGCACGTTCAACTGGGTGGGTATAGACGGCACTTCCCTTTTGTCGCATATGGAACCGCTCGGCGATTACAACGCGGGCAATTCCCCTCTCGCAATAAAGAAGTCGGAAGATAGATATTCCGAAAAAGAGATTTGCAACAAGGCTTTGCTCATCTATGGCGACGGAGACGGCGGCGGCGGTCCTGGCGAAGGACACATGGAATATATGATGCGTCACCAAAAGAATATCGACGGTTTAGCGCCATGCAAGCCTTCTCCTGCTGTCAATTTCTTTGACGATATAAAGGATATGGCGAGCGTATTGCCTACGCACACAGGCGAGTTGTATTACGAAAGACACCAAGGTTGCTACACTTCGCAAGCCAACGCAAAGAAGTGGAACAGACGCATTGAGGAATTGTTGCACAAGATTGAATGGCTTGGCGCAGTCGCTTTCCTTAGCGGCGTGACGTACGATAGAGCAAAAGTCGAAGAGATTTGGAAAGAAGTACTTCTCTATCAATTCCACGACATTTTGCCGGGCTCGTCAATCAAGAGGGTTTACGACGAATCGTACGCAAGATATCAAATTATGTATAGCGAACTTCAAGAGATTGAAAAGACTATGCTCGACGCGCTCTCGCAAAATGGCGAAAAGAGCGCTGTCAACAGCGTTGACTTCGACCGCAAGGAATTCGTAAAGGTCGACGACGAATGGTATACCGCGGACTTGAAAGCGCACTCGGTCGGAAAACTTACGCCCGCTGATATCGACGTAAGCGAACTTTCCTACACCGACGCTACGATTGAGAACGCAAACTTAAAAGTCACTTTCGGCGAAAACGGCGAGATTACCTCTCTTATCGATAAGAATGAAAATAAAGAACTTGTCAAGGAGTATTTCAACAAACTCGTTGTCTACTCCGACCCGTTCAGATATTACAACGCGTGGGATATTCAATGGGGCAAGGACGAAAAGACCAATTATATGATGATGAAGAAGTCGACCTTCAAACTCACTTCTTCCAACACCTATATCGAAGGCGCGTATTTGGTAAGAGAAAACTCCTACAAATACAACAAATCATCACTCGTGCAAAAAGTATCCGTTGAAGTTGGCGGCGATATGGTCAGATTTGACACGACCGTCGATTGGAATGAGGAACTCAAAATGCTCCGCGCCGACTTCGTACCGACCGTATTTGCGGACAACGTCAAGTGCAATATCCAGTTCGGTAACTTCGACCGCACAACGAGCGAAGCAGATAAGGACGAGGACTACAATCCGAATTGGGCTCAATTCGAGGTATGCGCGCACAAGTTCGTCAACCTCGACGGCGAAGACTATGGCTTGGCATTGCTCAACAACGGCAAGTACGGACATCGCGCGAAAGAAGGCTTCCTGTCGCTCGCATTGCTCCGCGCGCCTATCTTCCCCGACCCGACTTGCGATAGAGGCAATCATACTTTCTCTTACGCTATCTATCCGCATAAGGCGAAGTTTGAAGATACAGACCTTATGGCTAAGGGCTATTGCTTCAACAACCCGATAGAAATCGTAAACAACGACCTCTCTCTCGATACGATTGCTAAATTCGACAACAAGAATATCGTAATTGAAACTATCAAAGTTGCCGAAGACAACGAAGGTATTATCGTAAGAGCGTACGAGTGCTACGGCGAGACCGCCAAAGCGACTTTGGCGTTGAATTTTGACAGCGCGAATATCTACGAATGCGATATGCTGGAAAACAAAGAGAAACTCGCTCGCAGCAAGAATTTCGAGTTCTCGCCTTACGAAATCAAAACGCTCTATATAGCGAAGTAAGAATATAAATAATACAAATAAAAGAGCAAGCGTAAAACGCTCTCGGATAAATTTTCCGAGAGCGTTTATATACATAATTGCGCGTGTGTTAAGTAAAAAAATGAAATTTATATTTCTACTTTATTTTCTTAATCTTTTGTAAATCGTTGCTACATAATATTTCTAAATTGTCGAATATCTTTTCATCACTCCAATTCCACCATTGAATTTGTTCTAAATATTCAATAAGTTCGTCGTCAAATCTTTTCTTTATTACTCTACACGGGTTTCCGACCGCTATATGATAAGGAGGAATATCCCTTGCCACAACGGAATTTGCCCCAATTATTGCACCGTCGCCAATATGTACGCCCGGTAAAACCGTTACGTTTTGCCCTAGCCACACGTCGTTTCCTATTACCGTATCTCCCTTTAATGGCAAGTCGTCCATTGTAGGCGCAGTTTTTTCCCAGCCGTTTCCCATTATGTTAAACGGATAAGTTGTTATTCTATTCATACAGTGATTAGCGCCATTCATAATAAATTCTATTCCCGATGCTATTTGACAAAACTTTCCTATAATAAGTTTATCGCCGTTAAACTCATAATGATGCGTAACGTGTTGTTCAAATTTATCCGCTCCGTTTTTATCATCATAATATGTATAATCGCCAACTATGATATCTGGTCTTGTTATGACGTTTTTGATAAAGCAAATTTCTTTGATATTAGGGTTTGGATATTTACTATTCTTATCAGGACCTAATTTCATATATATTTTACTCCGCTAAATTACTGTTTATAATCGCAAGCGATTGCTTCGTAGCGCACAATTATTATAACATAACAATATCAAAAAACAATAAGAATCTGATAAGAAAGTTGCGATATATACGTACTTCTTCACTATTACCGAAAGAACTTGAAGCGCAACAGCGAAAACAACTAAAATAATAGTGAAAAGTGAAAAAGTAATAAGTAATAAGTAATAAGTAATAAGTAATAAGTACAAAAAAAGAGAAGTCG
>JAAVHS010000017.1 GCA_014799575.1 Clostridiales bacterium
TGCTTGGCGGAAATGCAAACGGCGGTAATGGCGGACAAGGCTTTGCGTACGCTCAACCTATGATAGGCTTAGGCGCGGACGATATACGCGGAATAGTCGCTGACACTATGAACAATATGTTGCCCAACGTGACGCAGTATTTACCGCAAGAAGCGTCTCACAATGATGAACTTATTCAGCAACTCGTTGAGCAAAATGCGCAGAATGAAGAGCGCATAAGACAACTTACCGAACAGAACGAAGAGAAGATAAGGCAACTTACTGAAAACAACGAAAGGGCGATTGAAAGGTTGGTTGAAAAGTTGTCTAAACAGCAAACCGTTGAAGTCGCCGAAAAAGAAGTTGCGTCAGCCGTCATAACCGAAGATGCGCTCAAAGAATTGAAAGACAGTATCAATGAAATTAAAAATCAAATGAACGCAACTACGGAAAAGACTGCGCAGCCAAATTCCAATGACGATATTATCAAGAGCCTTATCGAAGGACAAAAGACGATAATGGAAAAACTTGTCGATAAGCCTACGGAAAAGGTCGTCGAGAGAGAAGTATCAAGGAAAGATAGCAACGACGATAGAATATTGAAAGTCGTGTCCCAATCGGATAATTATGACGAAACGATAAGACAACTTTTGCGTAATCAGGAAATGATGATGCGACAAATCGTCGACCTATCGTCTAAGACCAACGAAAAAGTCATTGTTGAGAAACCCGTCGAGAAGATAGTGGAAAAGGAAGTCAAGGTCGAAGTTCCTGTCGAGAAAATCGTCGAGGTAGAAAAGGTGGTTGAAAAGGTCGTTCCTATGCCGGTAGAGAAACCTGCGGCAAAAGCGAAAGCTCCTGCGCAAAGACTTACCTTAGACGAGGCTTACGCAAAACTCTCGGCTACGCAAAAGAAGATTTTCGACACGTTGAAAGCCTACGCAATGAGCAAAGACAAGTGTAAAGAAAAGAAGTCGACGTACTTCACAGTATTAGGACAGTCGACGGTAAATCCGCTTGTCAAATTGACTATTAAGAAAAACACAACTGTCGCAATGTTCAAGATGGAAGACGAATACTTCAAAGACATTCGCCGCAATGCAACTAGCGACGGATCGAAGATAAAAGTAAAAGAGAGCGAACTCGTAGTATCGGACAATCAAGCTTTGAGCACCGCCAAAGAGATGATTGATCTAAGGGAAGACCAAATTGAGAGGTATAACGAATATCTCAAAGAGCAGAAGAGCATGCGTAAAAAATAATTAGCAACCGAGTGCGTATAGCGGTGAGCCCTGCTAGTAATGCTAGCGGGGCTATTTCTATTAAAACAAAAAATTTATACTTTTATATAAATATATTAAGGAAAAACGCAATTTGCGACGTATAATAATTATGTAAACAAAAGAGAGGTAGACGATGGCAGAGATATTTTCCGAGTGGTTGGAAAAATTGAAATCAAAGATTGACATAGCCGAAGTTGTTTCCCAATACGTTTCTTTGCAAGAGAGGGGAAGCAAAAAGTGGGCGTGTTGTCCTTTCCACCACGAAAAAACTCCGTCGTTTTGTCTATACGAGCAGTCGCAATCTTATCACTGCTTTGGTTGTGGCGTAGGCGGTGACGCTATTACTTTCGTGCAAGAAGTCGAGCATACCGATTTTATGGGCGCGGTAAAGATTTTGGCGGACAAGTACCACGTGCCGGTGCCTGACTTTTCCAAAAGCGATAGCAACGCGAATTTGAGAAAGCACAAGGACAAGTTGTTTGAGATGATGAGAGAGACGGCGACGTATTTCAATCAAAATCTCAAAGCGGAAGTCGGCAAGCCTGCGAGAGAATATCTTGCAAAGCGCGGAATAACAATGCAGACGGCTACGATTTTCGGTCTCGGATATTCTATCGGCAGGTCGCAACTCGTCGCTCATCTTATATCCAAAGGTTTCTCGAAAGAGAACATGCAGGAAGCGGGATTGGTCGATACTTCGCAGTCGGGAAACGTCGTTGATACGATGGCGGGCAGGTTGATTGTGCCGATTATCAACAATATGAAGCAGGTTGTCGCTTTCGGCGGAAGAGTGCTTGACGACAGTTTGCCAAAATACAAGAATACGAGAGAAACGGTCTTGTTCAACAAGTCCAAAGAGATATTCGGTCAGCATTCGATAAAGCGATTGAAACTGGAAACCGTGGTCAACGAACTTATTGTCGTTGAAGGATATATGGACGTGATTTCGCTCTTCCAAAGCGGAGTCAAAAACGCAATCGCGTCAATGGGTACGTCGCTCACGCAAGAGCAAGCCAAGTTGATTAAAAGATACGTCAACAAGGTCGTAATTTGCTACGACGGCGACGGCGCGGGACAAAAGGCGACGATGAGAGGCTTGGATATACTTTACAATCAAGGACTTGAAGTGCGCGTCGTAAGTCTGCCCGAAAAACTCGACCCTGACGAATACGTCCGCAAGTACGGCAAAGAGAGTTATCTCAAATTGCTCGTCGAGGCGAAACCGCTCTTTGAGCATAAACTACTAACGCTTGCAAGCGGTTACGATTTGACTTCGCCGCAAGAAAAGGGCAAGTATGCCGTCGAGGCTATGAAGATAATTAAACCGCTTGAAGACCCCGCAATGATTGAGGCGTATATCGAGTACGTCGCCAAACAAACGGGACTTAGCAAAGATACGTTAAAACGTCAGTTGGACGTGAGCGAGGCGACGGGAGTCATTGCTCAACCCGAGCAAGTCAAGTTGAGCGCGTCGGCGTTCGATAGGGCTGTAAGGTACGTACTATACGGATTGTTCGGCGGCGTGGAAGGCGCGAATTGCGAAACCGACCTTTCGCAGTATATAAGCGACAACAAGCAAAAGTCGTTGTACGATTTATATCGGGCAAAGAAGGATTCCGACGGCAATACTATGGAAGAGCTGCTCAAGCACGAAGAGGAAAATCCCGAAGTGCGAGCAATACTCGAAGAAGGAAGCAAAGTCGGTGATAACGACGCAAAAAAATATTTTGACGATTGCGTAAATACGATTGTCAAAAAGGGCAATAAGCAGAGAAAACGGGCGCTTACGCAAGCTATCGACAGCGAACAAGACGCGGATGCGAAGTTTATTATGATGAGCCAGCTTGCCCAAAACAATATGAAAAAATAGCACGGACAAAAGAAATTCGGAGGTTATATGAACGAAGAAAAGACAGAGCAAAACGAGAAAATTCTCCAACGCGAAGAGAAAATCAGAAGCGAAGCGATAAAGATTGCCACCAACTACAAAGACAAAGTTATGACTATGTCGGAGTTTGAAAAGTTGACGGACAAGCTTTCGCTTTTGCCCGACGAAACGAGCGTTGTGTTTGAAATTTTCAAAAACTCGGGCGTTGAGATTCAAGAAGAAAGCGACGTGATAAAGGAAATGTCTTTCGAGGGTATCGACGCTACTACTGACGACTCGGTGAAGATGTATCTAAAAGATATAGGACAAGTCCCGTTGCTGCAGTCGGATGAGGAAAGAGAACTCGCCGAGAGAATGAGCCAAGGCGATATAGCCGCGAAGAATAGACTTAGCGAAGCCAACTTGCGTCTTGTAGTATCTATCGCAAAGAGATACGTCGGAAGAGGTATGCAATTCCTCGACCTTATTCAAGAGGGCAATTTGGGACTTATGAAAGCCGTTGAAAAGTTCGACTATACAAAGGGCTTTAAATTCTCGACGTACGCTACTTGGTGGATAAAGCAATCCATCACCCGCGCGATTGCCGACCAAGCAAGGACGATAAGAATACCTGTCCACATGGTGGAGACTATCAACAAGACCGGAAGAGTGTCAAGACAACTTTTGCAGACTTTGGGTAGAGAACCGACAACCGCCGAAATCGCCGAAAAGATGGGCATAACGGAAGAAAAAGTAATCGAGATTCAGAAGATTGCCCAAGACCCTGTTTCGNTTGGAANNGCCTATNGGCGAGGANGANGACAGCCACCTCGGCGACTTTATCGAGGACAACACTTCGGCTTCGCCTGCCGAAAAGGCNGAGACGAGAATGCTCAAAGAGCATTTGCTCGAAGTGCTTAGCACGCTTACCCCNAGAGAAAACGAGGTAATCAGAAAGAGATACGGTCTTGACGATTCCCGTCCGAAGACGCTCGAAGAAGTGGGTAGAGAATTCAACGTCACAAGAGAGCGTATCAGACAAATNGAGGCAAAGGCGCTGAGAAAACTTCGTCACCCCAACCGTACGAAGAAACTCAAAGACTACATCGGCAAGCCGTAATGNTNGCGCCCAAACTTGACAAGAGATTGCGNGCAGTCGTCGACAANGTCGANNNNAANGTCTTNGCGGACGTGGGATGCGACCACGGNAAAGTCACGGTGTGCGCGATTTTAGAGGGAAGAGCGCAAAAGGCGATAGCCTGCGACATATCCCAAAAGTCGCTNGANAAAGCNATNGAACTTGCNAAAAANTANGNATTGAACAANGTTCAATTNAGNTGCGCNGACGGATTGAAGGCGATTNGNGACAATGAAGTCGANTGCGTCGTCATAGCNGGTATGGGCGGAAAAGAGATAATGTCGATTCTTGAAGACATNCCCAAAGGGATAAAGAAATTCGTCCTTGTCGCTCACAAAAACACAATCGAGTTGAGAGAATTTTTGTCCGACAAGAAATTGTTTATAGACAAAGATTTCGTCGTCGAGCAAGGCGGTAAATTCTATAATATCATTGTCGCATTGCTAGATAGCGGTAAGAATTGCGAGTTGAGCGAAGATGAGTTGTATCTCGGCAAGAANTCNAAAGACAACGCCGATTTTGNGACGTACATAGATAAGTTGAGACAAAAAGCNAACTCNCTCAAAGAGTATTCGGANAAGAGCNGAGAGGGAAAGATNCTGCAAAGGATTATCGCCCTAGTCGATAAAAAGGACGCGGAATAGATATGCNAAANGTAAAGGATATTNTCAGCATAATAGAAAGAAATGCGCCNCTNTCGCTNGCGCTTGATTTTGACAGCGCAGGGCTCAATTTCGGACGNGAGGANGATGACGTCAAAGGNATTATGCTTGCGCAAAACGTNACTTACTANACGCTTGAAGAGTGNAAGGAAAAGGGNTGCAATCTNTTGATTACNCATCACCCGTCNNTATTNGGAGAAGAGATTGACAAGTANACGCAAAGCATTCTCGACANGGCGAAAGAGTACGGCATCAACCTTTATAGTTGCCATACGAATTTGGACTGNTGCTCGGGCGGATTGAACGATTATTTNGCNAAGTTGCTCNGTATGAGAAACGTCAAGGTAATCGACGGGTGCGCAAGAGAGGGNATAATCGACGAAATATCTTTGGCGGAGTTGACTAAAAAGGTCGCGACAATTCTTAANGACGGCAACGTCAAATACGTCGGAGATAAGAATAAAAAAATCTCAAAGATTGCCGTCTGCACGGGCGCNGGCGCAAGGGATGAGGAATTGATAGAATACGCAAAAGACAACGGNGTGGACTGCGTTATCGGNGGAGAAAGCAAGATTTCGATAGCGTTGAGAGTNNTNGACTACTCGCTGTCTTTGATAGACGTAGGGCATTANGAGAGCGAAATTTTCTGCGTAGATATTTTCAANGATTGGTTGAAAGANTTTTCGTCAATCGNNCATATCTCGCAAACGGACGTAAGTCCCTACCGCAATANTAAGTAATATACGCCACGAAAGTGGGAAAGGAGTAAAATATGAGTATAGAAAAGATTTTGAAGTATCAAGAAGTGGACATGAANTTGTTTAAGTTGGAAAACGAACTTAAAACAAGCGANCCNGCTAAGAAAATGATATTTTTCCAAAACGCTACCAANCAGTCTTTNGATACGTTGACAAGGCTCAACGAAAGCGCGGAAGTCGCTATGGAAAACATCAAAAAGAGTATGTCGGCTTTGGCGGAAATCGACAAGCAGATAGAGGAAATATCCACGGGAGATTTGCCTGATTGCGACGAAAAGCAACTTGATTATTTTGCAAAACAACTCGAAAAACTCGACCAACAAGCAGACGAACTCGAAAGAGAGATTTCAAGAGCCAACAAAGAGTTGAGCGAAACCAATTCCAAATACAAGAAAGAATACGAACAAGCGGGTAAGTCCTCAAAGAGTTATAGGGCGTTTACCGAGGAATTCAATAATCTCAAAAAGGAAAAGTCCGTTGAGGCAGGCGAGATTATGAGAGAACTCAAAGACTTGGAAAAGGATATGAACCTTACGCTTTTGGATAAATACAAAAAGGTCAAAGCCAACAAGAAAAGACCCGTATTCGTGCCGTTTATCAAGCCCAACAGTTGCGGAGGTTGCGGTATGGAAATNGCGAGCGATATAGTGGANAAATTGAGCGAGGGTATGAAAATTCAAGATTGCCCAAACTGCGGAAGAATTATCTACAACAAGGACTGATATGAAAAGACTTAACGTAAAAGACAACGTTGTCAAGCCTTGCATAATCGGAAGCGTAGTCATANNNCTNGGCATTGTGCTTTTGGTGTATTATAGATACNTAGCNNANAGCGCAAGCGCGGCAAGTTACGTNGTATCTGCGCTTACGGTTGCGGCAGGNGTGGCGCTGACGGNNTCGTCAGTCATTCAATACGTCAAGATAAAAAGNGANTTNCAANTCGAGACTTTGGGTAAATCNACTACGGCAACTTTTCTTTCTTACAACACGGAAAAGACGTCGGGNAAAGTCGCGNTATATTANATAGAATACAAATTNGAGGANGAGGGCAANACGTACGTATGCAAAAGCCCAAGTCAGTTTAATTGGTATGAAGTGCTTACGCTCAAAGTGGTCGGGGANTTTCCNATCAAGACCTACAAGGGCAAAAGCGTGCTTGACTGCGACCTTATGAAAATGCATCTNGACAACAGAGAGGCGGTNGCCGAACTCAATCGCAAGTATGAGCAAGCGCTTGAAGAATTGACGATAGAGAAGAAATAAACTATTTGGTTGCCGATTGCAACAAATCTTTCATCGAATATTTGCCGCTTGTCTTNGTCGAGAGGAANATACCTGCGCGGATTGCGCCTTGCGCGAATACCGCTCTCGATTGAGCNTCGTGNGAAANGGTGATTACTTCGTCTTTACCGATAAAGAGTACGTCGTGTTTGCCAACTATCGTACCGCCTCTTATTGCGTGAATTCCTATCTCTTTGTCAGTGCGACGGCAATTCTTGTCGTGTCTGCCGTATACGTATTCTTTGGAATNNTCAAANTCTTCGTTGATAGCGTTGGCAATAGATAGGGCAGTGCCGGACGGAGAATCAACCTTTTGGTTGTGATGTTGCTCTATAATCTCTATATCGAATTTTTCTCCGAGTACTTGGGACGCCTTGCGACAAAGCTCGATAAGCAAATTTACGCCCAAAGACATATTGCTCGATTGGAATACCGCAATACTTTGAGAAGCCTTATCAATCGCCTGTTGTTGCTCGGCAGAGTAGCCCGTTGTGGCGAGCATAATGCCCGTCTTGTGAGCGAGAGCGTATTCCAAAATTTCGTCAAGCGCGTCAGGGCGGGAGAAGTCGATTATTACGTCAGCGTCGACGTTGACGTCTTTACCGCTCTTGAATACCGGGACGGAGAATTGCGACGGGTCGGCGAATTTGTCTACGCCGCCGACAGCTTCGGCGTCATCGAATGCGGACAATCCTTCGAGAATGTTTTTACCCATTCTTCCGCCTATACCCCAAATTAAAACTTTTATCATAAAATCACCTATATTAGATTATTTGCAACTTTTGCATTTCAGCGCGCAAGATCGCAGCCTTATCTTCGCTCATTGACGTCAACGGCAATCTCAAAATATTTTGACAAAGACCAAGTTGAGAGCAAGCGTACTTGATAGGAATAGGATTGACCTCGCTAAACAGCAAGTCGACGAATCTATCGTACTTGGAATAGAGCGCGTCGGCCTCGTCAAATTTGCCTGCGTTTGCGTACGCCATAATTTGCGTGAACTCTTTGGGAAGAGCGTTGCTTGCGACGGAAATCAGGGTAGTGCCGCCCAGCCTTGCTATATCAACGGCAAGTTTGTCGTCGCCGCTCATAAGCTGAAGTTGAGTGCCTTTGATTTGCTCAGCCGTCTTAGCGATTTGCTCTAAGTTGCCGCACGCTTCTTTTATACCGACGATAGTAGGTATCTCGCGAGCGAGTCTACCTGCCGTCTCGGGAAGGATATTGACGCCCGTTCTGCCGGGGACGTTGTAGATTATCATCGGAAGGGAACACTTCTCGGCGATTGCCTGATAGTGCAAGAAAAGTCCGTTTTGCGTACATTTGTTGTAATACGGCGACACTACCAAAATGCCGTCCGCGCCTTCCTTTTGAGCGGTAATAGAATTTTCCACTGCCGTTTGCGTGCAGTTGCTACCCGTGCCGAAGATGACGGGGACGCGACCTTTTACTCTCTTCAAAGCGAAGGCTCTGAGTTCCTCTTTCTCTTTGGACGTCATAGTAGCAGGTTCGCCCGTCGTGCCGACGAATACGATACCGTTGATACCGCCTGCAATTTGGCTTTCTATCAATTTTTCAAAACTTTCGTAATCTACGCCCGTCTTTGAGAACGGGGTAATTATTGCGGTGTATGTACCTTCAAACATAATATTTACCTTTGATTATTAATTAGATTTTGCCGTTTTGTATCATATACTCGGCGATTTGAACAGCGTTGCTTGCCGCGCCCTTACGGATGTTGTCGGCAACTACCCAAAGATTGCAACCGCTTTCAACCGTGTCGTCGATACGGATACGGCCAACGTAAACTTCGTCGTGACCTGTCGAGTCGATAGGCATGGGGTATACGTTGTTGGCAACGTCGTCGCATACGACAATGCCTTTTTGCGCTTTCAACGCTTCAACGATACCTTCTTTGGTGCAAGGCTTGTTGAATTCGATGTTGATTGATTCGGAGTGCGAGTTGAGGACAGGTACTCTTACGGTAGTAGCGGTAACCTTAATCTTGTCGTCGCCCAAAATCTTTTTGGTCTCTTTCATCATCTTTTCTTCTTCTTTGGTATAACCGTTGTCAAGGAATACGTCGATGTGGGGGAGACAGTTGTTGGCGATTTGATACGGGAACTTCTTCGTAGCGTACTCTTCGTTGTTTACGAAAGCTTTGAGTCCGTCGAGAAGGTCGTTGTAGCCTGCAACGCCTGCGCCGCTTACCGCTTGATACGTACTATATACTATTCTCTTGATGCCGTACTTGTCATACAAAGGCTTGAGCGCTACCATTGCTTGAATGGTGGAGCAGTTTGGGTTGGCGATAATGCCATTGTTCCAATCGATGTCATGCGGATTGACTTCGGGTACTACGAGAGGAACGGTCGGATCCATACGCCATTGGCTTGAATTGTCGATTACTACCGCGCCGCACTTAGCGAATACGGGAGCGAATTTTGCGCTTGTCGAACCGCCTGCGCTGAAAAGAGCAATGTCAACTTTGTGAGCCTTTACGTTCTCTTCCGTTAATTCGATTACGGTGTGAGGCTTGCCCATAAAGTCAATGACTTTGCCTGCGCTCTTTGCAGAAGCAAAGAGGTAATAATTCTCGACGGGGAGTTGTTTCTCCGTCAATACTTCCAAAAACTTGTTGCCTACCATGCCGGTTGCGCCGACTACGGCTACGTTGTACTTTTTCATATTTATTTCTCCTTTTAGAGTCTCCGCCCAAGGTTGCAGGGCAATCTTTAATTAGAGTCTCTTAAAAATTTTTTCTATTTACTCATTCTGCTGCGACTTTGGAGAGCGGTGTGATTTTCGCTTCAGCCAGAGCGAGTGAGCAGTGAGCGTACTTTTGTACGTGACCCAAAACTCGACTCGACAATTAAGCGGAAGGCGCGCCGCTATACGAAGTCGTATAAAAAATGCTTTACCGTTAGGCAAAGCATTAAAATGACAAATCCGTTCTGTCAGTTTAAGCGCTTCACCTCAGCATTTTAAGGTGACAGTTGCAGGGTTGTTCACCGTAGCAACCAACCGTACGCCTTGCAAGATTAGCGTATGATTTCGGCAAAATATCCTTTCAGCGGAGCGTCTTGTCGCTTAAATCCGTCTACTGATATATTTTGCGCCTCTATAAACTTACGAATATATTAGCATAAGAAAGAAGATATGTAAAGCGAATATTAAGAAAATTTTGAGATTTTAGCGGAAAAAATACTTTTTAATTGCGTCTTAACCCGCATTGTCCGTTGGACTAAAAAACACTTGCATATTATTGAAAAATAGTCTATAATATTGTTTATAATAAAATAAACGTTTAAGCGGAGCAAATATGAGCGAAACAAACAAACTCGTTGAAAATCTTGTGGTTGAAAGAGACCTATCGCCGGAAGGCAGAGATGTTCTTTACAAAGGCAGAATACGTCAGGCTATGCAAGTCATGTCTACGAATATGACCAAATTGGTGCTTTTGAATTTGATTATGTTGGTGGCGTGCGTGCCTATGATTGTCATGGTAATGTACTATCTCACTAAGCAAGAGTCGAATATACTCGCGGGTATGAATTTCAGCACGGGCATAGGCATAGGCTTTGGCGTACAGGACGATACAATCAGCGCGATTTCGCAGATATACGACGCGAGATTGAAGGTGTACGGAATCATGATTTTCCCGACATGTTTACTTTTCGGCTTGTTTGCGTCGGGATTGTACTATTGTTGCAGAAATATGTTGTGGCAGACAAACGTAAAGGTATGGAAGCACTTTTTCCGCGGTATTAAAAATAATTGGTACAAATTCATTCTTTCCTTCGCATGGCTAGGCGCATTGGCTACCGGATTTGCTTGCTCGCTTATTATGATACTTAAAGAAACTGCCGTAAACGGTCAAGCGAGCGCGCTTTGGTGGGTACTTGTCGTAGTATTCGGTATAATCGCTTTGGCAAGCGCAATGTATATGTTGGTCGGCAACGGTATGTACGTATGTTATAGATTCAAGATGAAAGAGTATATCAAAAATACCTCTTCGCTCGTACTCTTGACTTTCGTACCTACGCTGATGGTTACGGTATTCTTCTCGGGCGTAATGGCGTTGTCATTTGCGGGTCAACTGATCAGAGTATTGATTTTGATAGTAATGGTAATGATAGGTTTTAGCGCGTACGCGGTGTTCTCGCTTGCGTTCTCTCAATACGTGACAGACAATACGATTGGCTATATGTATGAGGAACAAATCAAAATCAAGAGAAAGGAACAGGAAAAACAAGCCAAAGCCAAAAATCAGGCAAAGAAGAAGCAACAGGCTATGGCTCAAAACGGAAGTTCCAAAAAGAAAAAGAAGAGATGAGCGCTTATAGTATTCTCGCAAAATATTACGACAGGCTTATGGGAGACTTTGACTATAAAGGCTACTTGAAGTTTGTCGAGAATGATTTGAAAGGCGAGGGCGTGGATTTGGCTTGCGGTTCAGGCGAGATGACGATTGCGCTTGCCAAAGACGGAAGAAAGATGACGGGTATTGATATTAGTGATGAAATGCTCAACGTCGCTACCGTCAAGGCTAAGAAAGAGGGCGTCGACGTCAAGTGGATAAGACAGGACGTTTCTATGCTTGAACTTTCTCACAAAGTCGATTTTATTACTTGCGTATGCGACGGAGTCAATTACATAGAGAAGTCGCAGTTGAAAGATTTTTTCGATAGGGTAAAAGGCTATTTGAAGGACGACGGCAAATTCGTTTTCGACGTGTCTTCAAAATACAAACTTACCCAAATTCTTGCCGACAATCTCTTTTGCGAAGATTACGACGACGTTACTTACATTTGGTCCAACACTCTCGGCGAGGACTACGTCGATATGGATTTGGACTTTTTTGAAAAAATTCAAGGCGACACTTACAAGCGAATAGGCGAGAGCCATAGACAGTATATTCATACTCAAAAAGACGTAGAGGAATTGTTGAGCGACTTTGACGTCAAGGTCTATGACGGAGAAACTTATTCGAGCGTAAAGCCAAAATCAAAGAGATTGTTGTTTGTCGCGACAAAGCGTAATAAGGAGTAAAGGCACTTATGATAAAGAGAGCGATTTTGTTCGGCGGAAAGGCTATCGTCAGCGTGTTGGACACGACCGATACTATAAATTCCGCTATAAATATTCACGGGTTTTCTCAGCCCGTCGCCGTCGCTATGGGTAAGGCGCTTACAATCACGGCGTTTATGAGCGGTAATTTCAAGGGCAGAGGCAACAAACTTACGATTATCATCGACGGCAACGGCAAGGGCGGTAAAATGGTGCTTTGCGGAGACTTCGGCGCGAGGGTGAGAGGATATATAGAGAATCCTAAGGCTTGCGAAGGCGAAGACGTCAGCGTATCGGAAATCGTCGGCAAAGACGGCGCTCTCAACGTGATAAAAGACTTTGGACTTAAAGAGCCCTACAACGGCTTGTCGCAGTTGGTAAACGGCAATATCGACGAGGACTTCGCGTATTATTTCACGACGTCGGAGCAACTGCCGTCGGCTGTCGCTTTGGGCGTGAAGATGCAAGAGGGCAAGTGCGTAAAGGCAGGCGGAATTATCGTTCAACCTATGCCCAACTGCTCGGAAGAGGAGATATTTATTCTCAACGATATTGTCAGCAATTTTACAAACGTGGGCGACCTTCTCACAAAGATGAGCGCGCAAGAAATCGTGGATTTCTATTTCGGACACTTCGAAATAAGTAGACTGCCCGACATTGAGGAAGCGTACGAATGTACCTGTTCTAGAGAGAGAATCGAAGGTATGTTGATTACTCTCGGCAAGGAAGAGGCTATGCAAATCGTCAAGGCTCAGGGCAATATCGAAGTAGGTTGCGAGTTCTGCAACAAAAAATACGTATTTACAAAAGAAGACGTCGAAAGGTTGTTTGATGGTAATTAAATTCCCGCAAAACATTGAAGAATATACGAACGGAGACCTTTGGTACGAGGGCATTGACGAAAGCATTGCCCGCCGTATTTTATTCTCTCTCAACAAAGTTGAAGATGCGAATGAGATGAGGCTGAGGAAGATTTACCTTGCCCATTACTATTGCGAAAGAGAGGACTATCCTTTGGCAATAAATCTCTGTCGACAGCTTATTTTGGAAGACGGACTTGATTTGGAAGTTATGCTCTTGATGCAGTATTGTTGCGCAAAGCGGGGGGATATTATCGGCATAGGAGAGATATTCGGGTTTATCAAATATATGTCGGAAGAGGATAGGACTTCCTTTATGGAGCATTTTGAAGCGCGCGAAGTTCAGCCCGAAACGCTTTTCTCTTCTTTTAAAAGAAAGAAAGGTACGAAAGTAGAGTACAACGACGGTTGGGTAGAATACTACAAAGACGACAAACTCGTATACAAATTTTTTGACAAAGACTACGACGCGTTTATGAAAGACCATGCCGCAAGGCGTATGCTTGCAAGCGGCGACCCGATAGGCGCGATTGCAAAACTGGATTCTATTAAATTCGCGCACGTAAGACAGACGACTATAATGCTTTGCGAGCAAACGTATATCAATGCGTTTATGGATTTAAACGAGCATTTGAACGCATACGCTCATTGCAAAGCGTTTATCGAAAAGAAGACGTATATCGAGACTATGTTGCCATTGATGGAATGTCTTAGAAAAGACGGATATACCGCGCAGTACGAAGAGTTGAGAAGATTTATATCTTCGCTAAAAGGCTACGAAGTGTCGCAGTTGATAGAATTTTTCGACTACTCGGATGAAACGGGGGATTATGAATTTTGGGATATGCTCGAAGAGAACAATCCTTTGGATGAATTGCCCGAGAGCGACGAAAGACTCTGTCTTCAAGGAAGAAGTCTGGAAAGAAAAGGGGAAAGCGAATCCGCAGAAAAATGTTGGCGAAAAGCCAAGGCGACATACGGTCAATTCAGCGGCGCAAAATACTATTTGAATTATCCTCAAATGGTAAGCGAAGCCAAAGAGAGATACGACGGCGAAACGCTTGACTTGGACGTGTTCAAAGAAACTTTCATTGACGATTTGAACAATTTTAAGGACAAAATTGATTTGACGCTCGACGTAGATAAAAAAGCAAGTCAGTTGAATATCGCGCTTTGCGATTTGTATATCGACCTCGAAAGACTTTCCGCTATTGTAAGGCGAATATATCAATCGGGGGTGACGGCCCTCGTCAGCGAGATTGACAGGCTCGCGGTATGCGAGGACGTCGAGGACGTGAACAGGGCAATTTGCCTTGCAAATTTCGCAATGAACGGCAAAAAAGAGATTTTGTGGAATGGCGCTAAGGTAAGAAATATCGTGGCGGAACTTGGCGGTGAAAATAGAGAAATTGCCTACGGTATCGCAATGTTTGCCTCGCACGTTATGATAAGATTGACGGCGGAAGCGAAAGGCTTGGAAAAGGTTTATAACGAGTTGAAGAAGTTGAATGCAATGCTCGATTTTCAAAAAGTCGCCAAGCCAAAGGCGTACGTCGTTTACGCATTTTTAATTGAATATTATACGGGTATGGCGCTTCCTAAAATGCGTATGCCGAATTATACGTCCGATTTGGACGAATTGAAAAACGCGCTCATCGGTAGCGTTGAATATTCCGAACTTAAAAATTGCTCGGAACTTTGCGACAATATGCTCTCGAAGTTGTACGCGATAAAGAATAGAAATAATAATATTTCATAGTCGCTAAATTGCTTACATACATTATTGTATGAAAGTATTGAAGTGTTTGCAAATTTCATTTATTTACATCGGCGCGATTATCGGCGCGGGCTTTGCGACGGGCAGAGAAGTTATGCTTTATTTCGGCGATAGCGGTATTTTGAGCGGAGTGGTCGCAGGACTGTTAATGGGCGCGTTGTGCGGACTTTTCCTGCTGTCGGCAAAGAGTTATCGCAGACTTAAACATAGCCGAAGAAAGTCGGTAAGAGCGTTGTTCGCCGTCATAAAAAGTATGCTTTGGCTGTGTACTCTCGTGAGTTTTATATGCATGGTAAGCGGTTGCGAAGAGATAATAACGAGCGCTTACGGGATAAAAAACGTCGGACTTTGGACGGGTATTTTCGTCAGCGCGCTCGGGGTATGCGAGATGAGCGTAATGAGAAAACTCAACGCGGTTATCGTGCCTATGATTATGGTGCTTCTTTTGATACTTTCGGCAAGAAGTAATTTTTTCGTCGACGCGGGATTTGCGCCGAGCAAAGTGCTTGGCTATTGCGGTATGAATATAATGATGGGCGGATATATTATCGCCGAGCAAGAAGAGAGTTTTTCGGGCAAGCAAATTTTGTTCATCACTTGCGTGACGGCAATTTTCTTTGCGATTTCAATAGCGTTGGTATACTCGGTGTCTAGCGAGTTCAAGAATTTTTCCATGCCGATATTCGAATTTTCCAAACAGCACAATATGAAGTCGGTAAGCGGTCTTATCATATACCTAGCGATATTCAGTACGCTTATCGGTTGCGCGAAACTTATTTGTCAGGAAAACGCCGAGGTAAAAATTTCGGGAGCGTTCAGCGCGGGAACGTTGATAGTATTCACGTTGCTTGCGCTCAAATTCGATTTCGCTACGCTCGTGGATTATTGCTATCCGATAATAGGGTACGTCGGAATAGGCTATACTGCTTTTACAATTCTGTTGCCGATAGTATTGAGTATTGTCGACGGGAAGGAGAGAAGAGTGCATAGAAAAGCGACCCCTCGAATTGAAGAGAGGTCGTAAATATATAGAGCCGGCAAGCCGACGTTGTTATTCAATATTAAGTTTTTTGCTGACAAATTTTTGAAGTAGCGCGACGAGATAGTACATACCGCCTGCCAAACAGCAAAGTATAAGCGTACTCGTCATTACCAAGTCGAGTTTGAAGACCTGACCGCCGTAGATGATGAGATAACCCAATCCTGCGTGCGATACGAGATATTCGCCCATAATAGTGCCTACCCAACACATACCGACGTTGATTTTCAAGGCGTCGATAATATTGGGTATGTTGGACGGCAAGACGAGTTTGGTAAGCGTCTGCCACTTGCTTGCGCCCAGCGTTTGCATAAGCATAAGTTTGCTTTTCTCTACGCTGAGGAAACCGCTTAACGTGTTGAGAATAGTCACAAAAAGCGAAATCGCCAGCGCCATGGTTATGATTGCCGGTTGGTCGGTACCCATCCAAATGATGATTATAGGACCTAGAGCAATCTTCGGCAAAGCGTTGAGAATGACGATATAAGGCTCTAAGACCTTACGTACGCTCTCAAACCACCACAACAGAACTGCGATTAGCGTGCCCAACGTCGTGGCTATAAAGAAGCTGGCTACCGTTTCCCAAAGTGTGATGCCGATGTGTTTTGCGAGTTCTCCGCCTTTGACCAACTCGACGAAGCAAGCCGCCATTCTCGAAGGACTCGAAGAAATAAAACTGTCTATTACTTTGAACTTAGCAAGAAGTTCCCAAAGCAACAGAAAAATCAACAGAAGTCCCACTCGCGAAAGAGTAATCACGATACTTTTTTTACGTTGTTTCTTTAAGTACGTAATATGCTCGGCGGAGTAGGTCTGCGACACATTTTTTTTACGTTGCGTGTATTTCATTACTTTTCTCCTTAGTAGTTTGCAGGTTGCTCCATATTTTGTCGAAGTATTCGCTGAACATAGGAAGTTCTCGCCGTTGCAAGGGCGTATAATCTTTGAGAGGCGATAAGTCGACAACCTCTTTTACCGTACTCGGACGGTTGGTCAGAATTATCACTCGATCGCACATTGAGATTGCTTCGCTAATGTCATGGGTGACGAAAACCGCGCTCTTGCCTTCGCTTCTGAGTATCGAGTAGACGTCTTCGACGACGTTGAGTCTTGTCTGGAAGTCCAACGCCGAAAAAGGTTCGTCCAAAAGCAAAAGTTTGGGTTCGAGCACGAGCGTTCGTATCAACGCAACCCTTTGTTTCATTCCACCCGAAAGTTGGTTGGGGTAGAAGTCTTTGAATTCGTATAGATTGTATTTTTTGAGTAGTTCCTCTGCGTAAGCCGTCTTTTCGGGCGTCTTGCGTTTTTTTATTTCCAGTCCTATCAATACGTTGCTCATAATCGTACGCCACGGAAGCAGTTCGTCCTTTTGCAACATATATCCCGTCATTCCGGAATGAGGATTTGCTCTTTCTCCGCCGATAAGCACTTGACCTTGCGAGGGGGAGAGTATTCCCGAAAGCAGAGAAAGTATCGTAGTCTTTCCGCATCCGCTTGGACCTACTATTCCCAACAATTCGCCCTCGTAACTCTCGACGTTCATGTCTTTGATTGCGGTGGTTTCGTTTTTTTGAGTATGGTAGGTCAAGCAGACCTTTTGCATTTGTAAAATCGTATTCATTATTACCTCATAAATTTTATTTTTTGAGTATAGCGTTGGCAATCGACGCGTCGAAAAGCTTGTCGAAATCCGCTCTCTTCGTCATTACGCCGGCGTCGATAATTACGTCTTGCAACAACTCGAAATCCGCTTTTTCCATAATCGGCGTAGAGCAGTATGCGTCGATATCTTTATACGCTTGGATTGAATTTGTCAAAGTATCCAAATCCGTGCCGGTGAAGGACGGAGCAAGAACTTCGGCAATTTCTTTTGCCGAGTGGGTGTTGACAAAATCCATAGCTTTGATTAACGCGCGAGTGAATTTCTCCATCTTCTCGGGATTGTCGTTGATATAGCTTTGAGTAGCCATAAACGCCGTGAAAGGCATATTGCCGGATTGCTCGCCAACGGATGCGACGATGTATCCCATACCTGCTTTTTGCATGTTGGAAGCCGCCGGCTCGAACATCGTGCAGAAATCTCCCGTACCGCTTTCAAAAGCCGCGCCGATGAGGTCGTATTGCACGTCGTAGTTCATAGTATAGGTTTCGCCTTTTACTAAGCCCGCTTTCTTGATTCCGTATTCGAGAGCCATTGCAGGTACGCCGCCTTTTCTTCCGCCGATGACTTCTTTGCCTGCGATTTTATCCCAAGTGAAGTTGTCGTCAGCGCTTCTTGCCATAAGGAAAGAACCGTCCTTTTTAGTGAGTTGAGCGAAGATTTTGGGGTAGTCGGTTCTGCCTTCGTTGTAGATATAGATAGCGGCTTCAGGTCCCATAAGACCTATGTCGGACTGTCCCGATACGATTGACGTCATGCACTTGTCGGCGCCTCCGCCGTTGGAAAGTTCGATTTTGAGACCTTCCTCTTCAAAATATCCGCCGTCAATAGCCACGTAGAGCGGGGCGTAGAAAACGGAGTGGGTTACTTCAATAAGTTTAACCGTGTTTTCGTCTTGCGGTTGACATCCGCACAGTACGCCTACGCAGACGATGGAAAGTATTGCGACGATCAACACGATTGATGTAAATTTTTTCATTTTTACCTCCTAAATTTGGTCAATACATTATATGACCTACTAAGCGTTGGGGTTAAAGCATTTTTGTAGAACGCTATTGACTATTTGAGTAGTCGTAAGATATAATATAGAAAAAGAATTGAGGTTGGGCAATGAATGACGATTTTGAAGAAGTGAACGGAATTTGGTACGAATACCAAAACGATATAGCGATAGTAAGCGTACACTCCGACGACGATATTAAGAATAGTTTTATTAAGATACCGAGCGAAGTTCGCGATTCCGACGGCTACGTTCACAAAGTGACGAAGATAGGCGCAAGCGCGTTTGCGGAGTGTGAAAAGTTGGAAGCAATCGAGATAGCCGAGAGCGTTACGGAAGTTGACACGCACGCTTTTTCGGGATGTAAAAATTTGAAGACAGTCAAGTTGCCAAGTATTATTACCGCAATCAATGACAGTCTATTTTTCGGATGCGAAAACTTACAAACGCTTGTAATTCCCGAGGGCGTCAAGTCGATAGGCGAAAGCGCTTTTTGGGGATGTAAAAAACTTAAAGACCTGATTTTGCCCGATTCGTTGGAAAGAATAGACGGAAGTGCTTTCAGTTTGTGCGAGAGTTTGACAAGTCTGTTTATTCCTGCAAAAGTGAACGATATATCGTCAAAGGCTCTTTGCTTTAATAAATCTTTGGAAAGCATTGAAGTGGACGTCGCAAATACCAAGTATTTCAGCGAAGGCAATTGCGTGTTGGAAAGAGATACTCGCAAGTTGGTCGCAGGTTGCAAGACGAGCGTCATACCCGAATATGTAAAAGAGATAGGCGATTTTGCTTTTTCTATGAATTCGGGATTAACGTACGTTAATTTACCTCAAGGAATTGTAAAAATAGGGAAAGAGACGTTTTCTAAATGCTACGGCTTAAAGGAAGTAAGAATTCCGTCGAGCGTAATGCAAATCGGCGAAAACGCTTTTGCTGATTGCAACTCAACAGTGAAGTTGATTTGCGACTTTGCAAAAAAGCCCGACGGTTGGGCGGATAATTTGGGCTTGGATAAAAAGCAAATTGTGTGGACGCGCAAAAAAGGACTTTTAGCAATATTGAAAAATATATTTAATAAAGGTTAATTTTTAATAGGAGCGTAGGACTATGGCGAAGGGCATTGAAAAAGAAAAAGATTTACTTGATAGATATTCTAGCGGAGTGATATTCGTAGACGGGTACACGTGTTTTTACGATAAAAACTACAACGCTTTAATTGCGGAATATAGACCTGAAAATCCTACGAGTTATCTCAAAGTGCCGACGCAAATATGCGACGACGATTCAAGAATATATAAGATAAACGCGATAGGTAGTACGGCGTTTTTCACCGGTATTGAACTAGAAACCGTTGAGATTCCCGAAGGAATTGAGATAATAGGCGATATGGCTTTTGTGGAATTAAAAAAACTGAAAACCGTAATTATGGCAGATAGCGTCAAAGAAGTGGGGGAAAAGGCTTTTTCGGGATGTGAAAATTTGACTACTATCAAACTGTCTAATTCTCTCAAGAAAATAAGTAATAGCGCATTTTTCAGTTGCGAAAGGCTAGAAACTATCGTCCTTCCCGACGGAGTAGAAGAGATAGAAGAAACTGCGTTTGGATTGTGTTATAAATTGGCGGACTTAATTCTTCCGCTTTCATTGAAGCGAATAGGTAAGCGCGCGTTTACTCATTGCGATAGATTGCAAAGTATTTATATACCGTCTCGCGTAGAGTACATCAGTCCTGACGCTTTTCAAGGGTGCGACGTGTTTGTAGGTATAGAGGTAGATCCGTCCAACGAGAAGTTTTACAGCGCGCAAAATTGCGTGATAGCGAGAGGCTCAAACAAATTGATTATGGGAGCGAACGGCAGCGTAATACCGCACGGGGTTACGGAAATTGCAGACAAAGCCTTTTACGGTCAACATAAAATCAAGGGTATGAGTATACCTAGCAGCGTGACGAGAATAGGCAACGAAGCGTTTTCGAATTGCTACGGGTTATGTGATATCTTCATACCCGAGAGCGTAATTGAAATGGGCAATTTGGTGTTCGACGATTGTTTTGGCGCGCATTTGTATTGCAAGGCGCATAGAATTCCCGACGGTTGGTCTAAGAATTTGGGAGTTAAACCCGAAAGAATAAAGTTGAATTCTTCCGATACGCCGTATACTGAAATGCATGAACCCAAAAAGCCTAGGGAAAGTATTTTCAAAAAAATTAAAAGATTGTTTTCAAAGAAATAAAATAAATCGACAATAAGTTTGAAGTTGTCGTCTTTGGTCTGACATTTTAATCAAATATAATTGCATTTATATAATACGCGTGTTATAATAAGATGAATTATAATAAAATTGTGAGGCAGTTTATGGAATTTAAGAAGGAAGATTTATTTACTATTCCCAACATACTGACGTATATCAGGTTGGTGTGTATTCCTGTCTTCGTAACGCTTATGGCGATGTATTTCGTCACTAAGCACGGCGCGTATAGATGGGCGAGCTTCGGCGTATTTCTCTTTGCGGAAATCACCGATATTTGCGACGGCTATATTGCAAGACACTATAATCAAGTGACGGATATAGGCAAGGTGCTCGACCCGATAGCAGACAAAGTCTTGCAGTGCGTTGCGATACTTATGCTTTGCATTTGTCAAAATATCCATTGGGCTTTTGCGATTGTGATTATCGTCAAGGAAGTGTATATGGGCGTTTCGTCCAAGTACTTTATGAGGGCGAGCAAAAGACAGGTAGAGCAAAAGTCAGTCAAGATTGGCAAAGCGGGCGCGGTAATTTATTTCGTGGGAATACTGATGTCTTTCGCTATATCGGGCGACGAAAATCTCGAAGGTTGGAGATTGACGCTCAACGAAATCATCAAGTGGACGGACTTTGCGATTTTGATAATTGCAAGCGTACTTGCGATAGTAGCGGCGGGAGTGTACACGAAGATTTATTGCAAGAAACTCAAAGAAGTGAGAGCAAGCGGTATACTCGATACTCTTGACAGATACGGCAGACCTTTGCCCGTGGTCGAGGAAAGAAAGTCGCAAGAAGAGCCTACCCAAGAAGAGGCGCAAAGCGAAGAGCAAGAAGTTAAAGAAGAAAACTAAGAGGTGAATCCGTGCAGATACTCAATTTGATTGCGGCGTTTAGTTTTCACTGGGAAAGACTTACACAACCTGCCGTCATTGCAGGCGTGTGCATTATGGTGGTAGGACTTATACTCAATTTTTGTGCAAAGCCTATCGCAAACAGTATAGCGAATAAGCGCAAGGCTAAGGGTGAGATAGAAAATCAAGAGATGCTGTATATGTCCTTTAAGTTTATTTCGGTAGGAATTACGTTGATAGGCGTGTTGATAGCTATCATTAAAATGCAATATTAGAATTAAATCAAGTTAAAATATAGAGAGGAAGTCAAGACAAATGGAAATGCCAAAGACTTACGACCCAAAGTCGTTTGAAAACAAATTATATAATGAGTGGATGGAAAAGGGCTATTTCAAGGCAAAGGTGGACGCTAAGAAAGAGCCGTTTACGATTGTTATACCGCCACCGAATATCACGGGACAGTTGCATATCGGTCACGCGCTCAACGACACTATTCAAGACGTTATCATAAGATTTAAGAGAATGCAGGGTTACAGCACTTTGTGGCTTCCCGGCACTGACCACGCGTCTATTGCGACGGAAGTCAAGATTGTCGAGAAGATGAAAAAGGAAGAAGGCTTGACGAAACAAGACGTAGGCAGAGACGGTTTCCTTGAAAGAGCGTGGGCGTGGAAAGAGCAGTACGGCGGAAGAATTGTCGAGCAGCTCAAAAAACTCGGCGCGTCTTGCGATTGGTCGAGAGAGACCTTCACTATGGACGAAAAGTGCTCCAAAGCGGTCAACGAAGTCTTTGTCAATCTTTACAACAAAGGTTTGATATACAAAGGCAATAGAATTATCAACTGGTGTCCTTGCTGTAAGACCGCTTTAAGCGACGCGGAAGTCGAATATAGCGAGCAAGACAGTCATCTTTGGAACATCAGATATCCGCTCGCCGACGGCAGCGGAGAAATCGTCGTTGCTACGACAAGACCGGAAACAATGCTCGGCGACACGGCGGTTGCGGTCAATCCCAAAGACGAGAGATATTCGAATATGGTCGGCAAGATGCTTATCTTACCGCTTTTGAACAAACAAATCCCCGTCGTAGCCGACGAATACGTTGAAATGGACTTCGGTAGCGGCGCGGTTAAGATTACCCCTGCTCACGACCCCAACGACTTTGAGGTGGGATTGAGACACAATCTTGAAGTCATCAAGGTCATGAACGACGACGGCAGTATGAACGAGAACGCAGGCGTATATCAAGGTCTTGACAGAGTAGAGGCAAGAAAGCGTATTTGCGAGGACTTGCAAGCGCAAGGTTATATGGTCAAGATAGAGGACTACAAGCACAACGTAGGCGAGTGCTACAGATGCCACGCTACGGTTGAGCCTATCGTCAGCAAGCAATGGTTCGTCAAGATGCAACCGCTTGCAAAGCCTGCTATCGACGTCGTAAAGAAAAAGAAAGTCGAATTCATACCTTCGAGATTCAGCAAGGTATATTTCAACTGGATGGAAAATATAAAGGACTGGTGTATTTCCCGTCAACTTTGGTGGGGACATAGAATACCTGCATATTATTGCGACGACTGCGGCGAGATGACGGTGTCAAAGACAAAAGTCGACGTTTGCCCCAAATGCGGAAGCAAGCATATTCGTCAAGACGAGGACGTACTCGACACGTGGTTCTCGAGCGCGCTTTGGCCTTTCTCGACGTTGGGATATCCAAACAAGACTGAGGATTTGAAATACTTCTATCCGAATTCGCTTTTGGTCACCGCGTACGATATTATCTTCTTCTGGGTGGCTAGAATGATTTTCTCGGGACTTGAACACATGGGAGATATTCCGTTCCCCGAAGTGCTTATCCACGGTATCGTAAGAGACGCGCAAGGTAGAAAGATGAGCAAGTCGCTCGGCAACGGTATCGACCCGCTTGAAATTATCGACAACTACGGCGCGGATAGCCTTAGATTTTCGTTGGTACAGGGCTTAGCCCCAGGTAACGATACGAAGTATACCGACCAAAAGACTGAGTTCTCTCGCAACTTTATGAACAAACTTTGGAACGCTTCGAGATTCGTATTGCTCAATCTCAAAGGCGTAAGACTCAAAGAAATCGGTTCGTTCAGACTTACCAACGCTGATAAGTGGATACTTTCGAGAATGAACAAAGCCATTAAGGAAATCACTTCTAATTTGGAAAAATACGAATTGGGCAACGCAGCCGCGAAACTTTACGATTTCGTTTGGACGGAATTCTGCGACTGGTATATCGAACTTGCGAAAGTGTCTTTGTACGGAGATAGCGCGGACAAAAAGGCGAATACGCTCAGCGTGCTCGTATTCGTACTTGAAAATATCCTCAAGTTGATGCATCCGTTCGTGCCGTTCATTACCGAAGAGATTTACAAAAATCTTCCGACGACAAAGAAGAGTATCGTAATATCCAATTGGCCGAGCGTGAACAAGAAGTTTAATTACACGAAAGAGAGTAATGAGTTCGCAAAAGCAATGGAAGCCGTCAAGGCAATCCGTAATATGAAGGCCGAAAAGGGCGTGGCTCCTTCGAAGAAGATTAGCGCGTATTTCGTCGCAAGTTCCGTAAATCCTAAGGACGTAAGTTATATTTGCAAACTTGCAAGCGTAGAAAGCGTGGAATTTGTCGACAATAAAAACGGTATAGAGGGTAAACTCGTTTCGCTCTTCGGCGACTTCGGCGAAATTGCCGTACCGCTCGGCGACCTCGTTGACGTCAAGAAAGAAGTCGAAAGACTGCAAGCTGAATACAAAACGACGATGAGCGAAGTTGAGAGAAGCAGTAAAATGCTTTCCAATCAAGGATTTATCGCAAAAGCGCCAAAGGCTTTGATAGACAAGGAAAAGGAAAAACTCGCGGGCTATCAGGAAAAAGCCAAAAAACTTAAATCTGAAATAGACACGCTTTTGGGCAACTAGGATAAGTAAAGATATGAAGTACGTATTTTTTGATTTTGACGGTACGATAAGCAACACTCACGACGGCGTGTGCGACATACTCAAAAGGACGTTCGACCACTATGAGGCGAATGTGGACGAGGCTTTGTACCCCAAATTTATAGGACCGCCGTTGTCCGAAACTTTTGAGAAGTATATCGGCAAGGATAAGGCTTACGAAGCGGTACAATATTTTCGTTCGCTTTACGTGGGCGAAAAGGCGATATACAAATCTAAACTATACGACGGCGTTGCGGATATGCTAAGTAAGTGTCACGAAATGAAAGGCATCACGACCGGCGTGGCGACTTGCAAAAAGCACGAGGAAGCCGACCACCTTCTCGAATGGTTCGGAGTGAGAGAGAGTATAGAGATTTTGTCGGGACTGGTATACAACGTCAGAGAGACGAAAACGCAGGTATTGCAATACGCTCTCGACAAGTATAATATAAAGGCGGAAGACTGCGTTATGGTGGGCGATACTATCTATGACGTGGCAGGCGCGGAAGAAGTGGGTATGGACTGCATTCTGTGCCTTTGGGGCTTTGGCGACTACGAAAATATTCACAATAAGAACGTAGTTTTCAGAGCAAAGACGCCTTATGACGTAATTGAATTTGTCAAAGAAAATTGTTCGGAAAAATAACAGGAGTAAATAGATGAGATATTCAAAATGGGCACTCGATTATATGCGCCGTAATTTTCTCAACAGCATGGCAGTGTTGTTCATACCTGCCGTCTTGATGGGACTTTTGATTGAGCCGTTGAGTATGGTGCATATCATAGTCAGTATCGGAAGAAAGGATAATACCTATAATTCTTTTATCGATATATTTACTAAGCTCAATAATTTTACGAGCGTGGGTAGATTGGTCTTGGTAATATTCGCGATAGTCGTGATGATAATGTTCGTCAGCGTAACTTCGGGATACAACAGACATATTATGAAATACGGTAAGGTGGGAAAACTCAACAATATAGGCGAGTATCTCAACGACCACTTTTTGCCGATAGCCAAGTATGCGCTATTCGTCTTCGTATCAATGGAACTTGTCGCAATCTTGCTATCGACGTTCCTTTATACGGCTATAAAGGTGTTTAGGAACGCTTTGCCCGCTTGTATAATTTTCTCGGTTCTGTTTTTGCTTATCGAGATTTATATAATCGCTATATCGATACTTGCAATACCAAATATGACAATGAAAGGCTACGGCTTGTTCAAATCTTTAGCGCAGTCGGTAAATTCTTTGAGCGCAAAGAGTTTCAAACTTTTCTTTGCTATTTTGTGGATGTTCATTCTGCTTATGATACCGACGGCGTTGATAATCATATTTGGTTTTAAGGGCGATAGATACGTATTGACGATTTTTTCTTGCCTA
Organism: Clostridiales bacterium; assembly: GCA_014799575.1. Lineage (GTDB taxonomy): Bacteria > Bacillota > Clostridia > Christensenellales > UBA3700 > RACS-045. Next base: position 25,810 of record JAAVHS010000017.1, read on the forward strand.
TTTTATTGGGTGCTGATTTCATATATGAGCGCGATTACTTATATCGTGTATTTCGACGTTGAAGAATTGGAAAGGGAGGATTTGAAAGTATGATTACAAAAGATTCTTTCAGTATTTTGATTTCAAAATTTTCGGTGGTCTATCAACTTATTCTTGCGGTGCTTATCGCATTGCTTATATTCGGCATCATCGGTTACGCTATCTTAGCGCCGACTTTGAGCGGATATATGAGCGATATCAAAGAATTGGAAATAGGCAAAACCGTAAAAGAATATCTTTCGTCTATATTCGGCGGAGGTAATTCTGACGATGGTATTCAACAAGGTATGACGGTAGAATATCAAAATCTCGTGGATTTGCTAAAACAAGCGGTGGAAGTCACAAAAGCCCACTTGGGGGCAATATGGGGCGGTATTATCGCAGTCGTGATTATACTTTTCCTTTTCAGCGTGTACTTCTATATGTGCATATATACTGTCACCGACACGTTGCACGCGTTTATGTCCTCGGACAGCGAGTACGGTTTTACTTCCAACTTTATTGCCAACGTGAGCAAGTCGCTCAAATTCTCGTTGGCGTACGTCGGTATATGTATATTGTGGGTGATTATTATCGCGGGAATCAGTATGGGACTCGGCTTTTTGGTCGGCGCGTGGAACAACTTCTTCGGTCTTGTCATCGCATACTTTACCGCGCTTTTGGGCTTGGCAATACGTAGGTCGCTTTTTGCAGGTTGGATGCCCGCGTATATCGTGTCCGATATGACGATAAACGAAAGCCTTGTCGCTAATTTCAAAATGGCAAGCAAGACCTTCAAAGACACTTTGGGTATGTACTTTGTCATTTATCTTGCAGGACTTTTGCTTGCAATCACAGTCGGCGCGCTTACGCTCGGCTTTGGTATATTTATCGTCCTTGGAGTATCCAACGTCCTCTCGCAAGCTTACGATATGGTGACGTACTATCACTTCTGCTCGAAGAAGTATTATAGGGATTCGCAAAACGTCGTTGACCCGACACAAAAGTACAAGGACGCTATTCGTAGGTCTTAAACAAATAATATTGATAATAATATTATAATAATTATAATATATAAGGAAAAAGGCAAGCGAAA
>JAAVHS010000018.1 GCA_014799575.1 Clostridiales bacterium
TGCTTGGCGGAAATGCAAACGGCGGTAATGGCGGACAAGGCTTTGCGTACGCTCAACCTATGATAGGCTTAGGCGCGGACGATATACGCGGAATAGTCGCTGACACTATGAACAATATGCTTCCCAACGTGACGCAGTACTTACCGCAAGAGGCGTCTCACAATGACGAACTTATTCAGCAACTCGTTGAGCAAAACGCGCACAATGAGGAGATTATCCGCAATATGGCGCAAGAACATGAAATGCTTATGCAGAAGTTCGCCGAGCAACAAAAAGAAACGGTGGGCGAAGACGTAATCGAGAAGTTGGTCGAGAAACTCGCTAAGCAACAAGCCTTAGAGAAAGAGGCGGAAAAGGAAGCCGCGGCAACTGTTGTCAACGAAGAGATAATCAAGAGCCTTATCGAAGGACAAAAGGCGATTATGGAAAAACTCTCGCAACAAAACGAAGAAAAACAAACGGTCACTGTAGTAGAGAAAGACAGTAAGGACGAAAAAATCGAGATGCTGATGCGCAATCAAGAAATGTTGATGAAACAAATCGTTGTCTTGACCGCAAATAAAAGCAGTGATAAACAAGTCGTAATGCCCTATATGCCGCAACCGACAGAAAGGGTAGTCGAGAAGATAGTCGAAAAGCCCGTGCCTGTTCCTGTCGAAAAAATAGTGGAAAAGGAAGTCAAGGTTGAAGTGCCCGTCGAGAAAATCGTCGAGAAAGAAGTGGTCAAGGAAGTCCCCGTACCCGTTGAAGTTGAGAAAATCATCGAGGTAGAGAAGCCTGCAAAGGCGACGAAAGCGCCCGCGCAAAGATTGACCCTTGACGAGGCTTACGCGAAGTTGTCGGCTACTCAAAAGAAGATATTCGATACGCTCAAAGCCTACGCAATGAGCAAAGACAAGTGCAAAGAGAAGAAGTCGACTTACTTCACGGTACTTGGACAGTCTACCGTCAATCCGCTTGTGAAACTTACAATCAAGAAGAATACGACTGTCGCGCTCTTCAAAATGGAAGACGAATATATGAAAGATATTCGTCGCGGCGCAAGCAGTGACGGCACTAAGGTCAAAGTCAAAGAGACTGAAGTCGTAGTCGGGGACAATCAAGCGTTGGCGACGGCTAAGGATATGATTGATTTACGCGAAGATCAGATTGAAAGATATAATGATTATCTCAAAGAGCAGAGGTCTTTGAGAAAAAAATAATAAGCAACCGACTGCGAATAGCAACGCACCTTTTGCCTAATCTTCAAGTCGACACTCAGGGTCACGTACGGGAAGTACGCTCACCGTTCGGTCGCTCTTGCTAAGACAAAATCTGCATCACTCTCCGCACTCGCCACAAACAAGTTTATATTTGTCACCTCGACCGTAGTGGAGAGGTCTCAATCCGTATTAAGTCCGACAAAAATTGAGCGTAGCCGAAATTTTTCGTTTGGTCGGAGATAAATAAAAAGAGTGTTTTTTCAAACACTCTTTTTTGATAACTTTGTAATAATCTCGTCCGATTATCTCTTGCTGAACTGCGGAGCTCTTCTTGCCTTTTTGAGACCGTATTTCTTTCTTTCTTTTGCTCTTGGGTCTCTGGTGAGGAAGCCTGCTTTCTTCAAAGCGTCTTTGGTTTCGCCGTCAGCGAGTACCAATGCTCTGGAAATGCCGTGTCTGATTGCTCCTGCTTGTCCGGTGAAGCCGCCGCCTTGTACGTTTACGATAACGTCGTATTTAGCGGTATTTCCCGTCAATTCGAGCGGTTGACGAACGATCAATTTGAGTGTATCAAGACCGAAGTACTCGTCGATGCTTCTTTTGTTGATAGTAATAACACCGCTACCTTCGGGGATAAGTCTTACTCTTGCGATAGCCTTCTTTCTTCTTCCGGTGCCCCAGAATTGAACTTTTTTCTTGGTTTTCTTCGTAGCCATTTCTTATACACTCCTTGATTAGAATTTTAATTCTTTTGGCTGTTGAGCCTCGTGGTTGTGTTCAGCGCCTGCATAGCAACGCAACTTTGTGAGTTGCTTTCTGCCGAGAGAATTCTTGGGGAGCATACCTTTTACGGCGAGCATAACGGCTCTCTCAGGCTTTTCTGCCATCAACTTTTTGTACTGAACTTCTTTAAGTCCGCCGATGTAGCCGGTGTGGTGGATATGATATTTGTTTTCCAACTTCTTACCGGTCAAACGAACCTTTGCGCAATTTATTACGATAACGTGGTCGCCGCAATCTACGTTGGGCGTATAAGTAGGCTTATTCTTTCCTCTGAGTACGTTGGCAACGTTGCTTGCAAGTCTACCCAATACCAAATCGGTAGCGTCGACTACGTGCCATTGCTCTTTGATGTCCTCAGGTTTTGCCATATATGTCTTATTCACGGATAAAACCCTCCATTTGTGATTTGTAATTTTGTTTGAAGTTTTTGTATCTCCAAGGGGCTAGTTCTTTGATACATTATTCTTGCCTAAATATTTTAGTAAATAAAGGTATAAATGTCAAACACTTTAAGCCGATTTTTATAAATTTTGTTCAAAATCGCCTATTTTTATTAAAATAAAGCGACTTATGCTCAATAGATAAAGTCTTTGGCGACAATCCAAGCGAAATATCCCGCGTACATCACGAGCATTGCAATACCGCCTCCGCGACGGAGTTTTTTGTCTTTCGTGAGCAGTATGCACAAGAATAGTACGACCATTGTCGCTATCGCCATAAGATTGTCTATCATAAATCCCGTTACCCAATTCGTGTCGAATGCTATCGGGGCAATGAGCGACGACGTGCCGAGTACGAAGAGAATATTGAAGATATTCGAGCCGACTATATTGCCGATTGCCAAGTCCGCTTCGCCTTTCTTTGCGGCGGAGAGCGAAGTCACGAGTTCGGGCAGAGAAGTGCCGAAAGCGACGATTGTCAAGCCGATAAGGCTTTCCGACATACCAAGTCCGCTTGCTATCGTCTTTGCGCCGTTGACTACCGCTTGCGAGCCGAGTACGACCAAGGCGATACCCACCGCAAGTTTGCCGACCATTTTCGCAATGGCTACGCTTTTTTTGTCGGAAGAGTTTTCTTCTTTTTCATCGTTTTGAGCCTCGTTTTCTTCAAGCGATGGGATAGCGTTTTTGTCCTTTTTTGATAATATTATCAAATACGCAAAAAAGATTATAAAGAGTAGCCACAAAATCAAGCCGTCCACCCAGCCGAGTTTGCCGCCGACTACGCCCATAATCATAAGCGCGGAAGTGATGAGAGTCACGAAAGGTATCTCGATATAAAGAGTGTTTTTTTGCACGGCAAGCGGGGTGACGACCGCGCACAGTCCGAGTATCAAAAGCACGTTCATTATATTCGAGCCCAAAATATTGCCTATTGCAATTCCCGCGCTGTCGTTCACGGAAGAGGTTATACTGATTGCAGCCTCGGGCGCGCTCGTGCCGAATGCGACGATAGTCAGTCCGATTACTATTTGAGGGATACCGAATTTTTTGGCTATCATCGACGCGCCGTCGACGAACCAATCCGCTCCCTTAATCAGCATTACAAATCCCACGATAAGCAATGACGCTTGCGCCGCAATAGACCAAAAGTCCATAACTACCTCCAAAGCCGAGTTTTTCCTTTCATATTTATTATATAGAAAAAATTTTTTTAATCAACAAATTTTTAAGTACATTAGTAGTTTTTATGTATAATTAACAATTTTTATGTAGAAATTACAAAATTTGGAAATATCAGACGCTTTTATTCGCCTGCGTAACCCCATACTATGGTTGTTAATCCATAATATCTTCCCGACCACAAGAAGTTCCAACCTTCAGGCTTTTCTTGCGCTTCGCAGTTTATTGTTATATCTATACGTCGATCTATATAAAATGCCAATTCGTCAATTTCCGTTACGCTTTGGGGGATAACTATGCTAGTCAAATTCTCGCAAAATGCGAATGCGAAAGAACCTATACTTTTGAGATTATTCGACAACTTGACGTTAGTTAAGTAATCGCAGGATCTGAATGCGTTGTCGCCGATTTGGGTTACGGTGTCGGGTAGTTCCGCCGTTTTGAACGTTCTATATTTAAAAGCGTTGTTATTTATGATTGTCACGTCGTGTCCCTTTATAGTAGCGGGTACGCTCAAGTCTTCCGAATTTCCGATATAATCATAAATGATTAAGTCGCCGTTCTTTATCAACACCCATTTTAATCCGTCTTCCGTTGTGCCGTATTCAGAATAATTCCATATATAGATATCGTTTTCGTCCAACCAAAATTCGGTTTTACTTTGTATGTCGCAAAGAGCAGCCTTTACGGTTGAATTTCGAAAGGCGGCATATCCCATATACTTTACGCTGTGGGGTATCACTATTTCAGTCATTTTATTGCAATATGCAAAAGCGTCGTCACCGATTGATATTACGGTGTCGGGTATATCTACGCTTTTTAGATTCGTACGTCCGTAAAAAGCGTCTGGACCGATCTCAGTAACGGACAGACCTCTTACTTTCGACGGAATAGTAACGTGTTCTTCCGCGCTTTTGCATTCGACCAAAGCGTAACCCGAGTCGTTTCTCTTGAATTTTAAGTCGTTTATGGTTATAGTCGGAATAGGGATGACGGTTGCGCACAAAATGCTGATTAAAACAGAAAAAATCAATAATGCGCTTACCACGCTTGTAATCAGTTTTCTGCGTTTGCGTTTAAGCGTAGCGCGCGTTTCTTCATTTTGTTTGTATTCTTGTTTTTCTCTTTGGATTGCCTCTTCAGTAATTTTCGAAAAGACCAGCCTTTTCTCTTTTTTGCATGCAATGCACGTTTTCGAGCGTTGCCAATTTATTCTTCCGCAAGCGCAATACCAATGCGTTCCTTTTTCGATAGGGTAGCCCTTTGCCGTTTTCAAAAGGCGTTCGCCCGCTTGCTCGTCCTCGACGCTTTCAAAACGCTTGAACTCATACTCGATGATTTCGTGGTTATAGTCCATCGGTCCAATAGTAGCGTCCGACAGGACGTATTGCATCATCGTTACGTTGACGTTTTCTGTATTAGGAGCAAGGGGAATACATTCGAAAAAATCTATTCTCTTTCTTTGGACGTCTTTGACTGATATGTCAGGAATTGTCTTTATTACTTCGCCGAAAGCGTTGAGACAAGTCACGATTATTTTGAACGCGATAATTTCGTCGCATATCTTTTGGAACTGTATGTATAAATTTCTTTGATCGGGGTCTGCGCCGCGAGTAATTTCCCAACCTTTGACAATGACGGGGTACGAGACGTTGTACCTTTTAAATTTTTCGGTTAATATGCTTCTTTTTGCTCGCTCTTCCATAATTCCCGCTACTTTGAAATTCGTATGTTTTACTTATCGTTATTATAACAATTTTGAATATATAATGTCAAGCGGAGGAGGGTAGAGAAAAGGACAGGCAATTGCCTGTCCTCTTTTTATTTTTTCGATATTTGAATTACTTAAAATATCTTTCGTACAATCCCTTAAATCCGCAGCCGTGTCTAGCTTCGTCCTTAGCCATTTCGTGAACGGTGTCGTGTACGTCGTCGTAGCCGAGTTGCTTTGCAAGTTTAGCAAGTTCGAGTTTGCCTGCGCAAGCGCCGTTTTCCGCTTCCATACGCATCTTTACGTTTTTAGCGGTGGAGTCGGTGAGTACGTTGCCGAGAAGTTCGGCAAACTTAGAAGCGTGTTCAGCCTCTTCAAAAGCGTATCTCTTGAACGCTTCAGCTACGTCGGGGTAGCCTTCTCTATCCGCTTGTCTTGACATAGCGAGGTACATACCTACTTCCGCGCATTCGCCGTTGAAGTTGTCGATAAGTCCTTTGATGACTTCTTTGTCATAATTTTTAGCCGAGCCGACAACGTGTTGGCATGCCCAAGACATTTCGTCCTTTACTTCCTTAAAAGTTGTTGCGTTGCAGACAGGGCACTTATCGGGAGCACTGTCGCCTTCGTGTACGTAACCGCACACAGAACATACGTATTTTGCCATAAATTTTACCTCCGTGAGAAGAATATTTTTCATATTTTCAAGTATTTTAGCATAAATGGCAAAAAATGTCAATAGAAACTTTTTTGCCAGCAAAGTAAGCAACCGACTGCATCACTCTCCGCACTCGCCACAAACTTTCTTTAAGAGGATTGATTGTCCGTTCAAATTTTTTTGGAAGTATAAATAAAAAATCCTTGACAAGACTTAATTTATATAGTAAGATTAAGAAAACCTAGTAAAATAGTAGGGATTAAAATGGCTAAGAAACTCAAATTCAATATAGAGGGAATGACCTGCGTGGTATGCTCGGACACGTGTCAAAAGGCGATTAGCAAACTTGACGGCGTGAAGACTTGCAACGTCAATTTTGCAAGCGGAGTGGCGTTGGTCGAATATGACGAGGAAAAAGTCGGAGAGAAGGACATTTACGGCGCGGTTGAGAAGGCTGGGTACAAAGTCGTTGCAGGAGAAAAGCAAGAGAGCAAGAGCGGTATCGCAAGAGTTGTCGTTATGCTTTCGCTTGCGCTCGTACTGCTTGCTTTCGCGATGCTTGCAATGGTGGGAGTAAAATATCCGACGGCAATCTCGCCCGACGACAATCCTATCGTATTTACCGTAATACAACTCATACTTTGCATACCCGTAATGATTATGGGCGGAGCGTTTTACGTACGCGGTTTTAAGAATTTGTTTAAGGCAAAACCCAATATGGACAGTCTTGTCGCAGTCAGCACGACGACGGCTTTTATATACAGTTTCGTCAACTTTATACTAATTTGCGCAGGCGACGCACACAAGGTGCACAACCTGTATTTTGAGAGCGTCGCGGTAATAATCGCGATAATCACCTTGGGCAAGTTTTTGGAGAGCAAGTCGCTCAAAAAGACGGGCGATGCGATACGTCAACTGACCTTGCTCACTCCTGCGTACGCTACGGTATTGAGGAATGGCGAATGGGTCAAAATTGACACGAGCGAAGTCAAGGTCGGAGACAAGGTGCTTGTCAAAGCGGGCGAAAGTTTTTGTTGCGACGGAGTTATCGTAGCGGGCGAAAGCAACGTAAATGAAAGTATGCTCACGGGCGAGAGTATGCCCGTAGACAAGGGCGTAGGTCAAAAGGTATTCGGCGGTACTCTCAACGGCAACGGAATTTTGCAATTCGTGGCGGAAGGCGTAGGCGAAGCGACGAAGCTGTCGAAGATAATAAAACTCGTCGAGGACGCGCAAAACTCAAAAGCGCCGATTGCGAGAATTGCCGACAAAGTTTCGGGTATATTCGTGCCCGTGGTAATAGCCATTGCGTTGCTGTCGGGGATAATTTGGTGGGCTACCAACGGCTTATCGCTTGCGATAAAGATATTCGTCAGCGTACTCGTTATAGCCTGTCCGTGCGCGTTGGGACTTGCTACTCCTACCGCGATAATTACCGGAATAGGCAGAGGCGCAAAGGGCGGAGTGCTATTCAAAAATGCCGAAAGTCTTGAAAGGCTAGGTAGTATAGATACGATAGTTTTCGACAAGACGGGAACGATAACCAAAGGCACGCCGACGCTTACGGATAAGTATTTGCTAGGCGACGAAGAAGAAATATTGTCGCTTGTTAGAGCGGTCGAAAGCGTAAGCGAACATCCTATTGCAAAGGCTATCACAAGCGAGTTGCCTGACAAGGGTATCAAGGCTGAAGTCAAGGTGCTTTCGGGATACGGACTTGAAGGCAAAGTCGAGGGCAAGACCGTGCTTTGCGGAAATCGCGCGCTTATGGAAAACAACGGCGTGAACGTCGATAGCGTAATAGCAAAAGCCGATGAATTTTCCGACGAAGGCAAGAGCATAATTATAGTCGCAATAGACGGAAAAGCCGTCGGAGTGCTTGCCGTGGCAGATACGCTCAAAGACGACGGTAAAGAAGCGATTGAGGAGCTTAAAAAACTCAATTTGAGATTGGTTTTGCTCAGCGGCGACAATCAGAGAGTGGCGAACAGTATTGCAAAAAGCGTGGGTATTGACGAGGTAATCGCCAACGTACTTCCCGAGCAAAAGAGCGAGGTAATCGACAGACTCATTAGTGAGGGACGCAAAGTCGCAATGGTCGGCGACGGCATAAACGACGCGCCCGCGCTTGCCAAAGCCAACGTCGGTATTGCTATGGGAAGCGGTAGCGATATAGCCATTGAAAGCGGTCAGGTAGTCGTGGTCGGAGGACAGATTTCGGGCGTTGCGAGAGCCGTGCGACTGGCAAGGGCGACGATGCGCAATATCAAACAAAATTTGTTTTGGGCTTTTATATACAATATAATCGGCATTCCTATCGCGTGCGGGATTTTGTATCCTATCAGCGGACATACCATGAGCCCGATGCTCGGCGGACTTGCAATGAGTCTCTCGTCTGTATCTGTGGTGACAAACGCATTGAGATTAAATTTCTTCAAATTTGACAAAAATAAAAAAGAAAATAACAACGAGCGTGAGGTCGAAGAAAAGGCCATCGACGCTCAAAAGGAGACGACAACTATGCAAATTAAAGTAAACGGAATGATGTGTTCGCACTGCGAAGGCAGAGTAAACAAGGCGGTGGGCGCGCTTGAAGGCGTGACTTTCGTCGGCGCAAATCATGACGAAAATATCGTAGACGTAACTTTCGACGAGAATAAAGTTTCTCTTCAACAAATCAAGGACGTAATAACGGAACAAGGTTACGAAGTAGAATAAAAGTAATTGACATAAAATTTTCTTTATATTAAAATATTCCTAGGCAAAATACAAAAGGAATAAGTAATGTTTGAGAAAGTAAAGAAGATATTGAGCGAAGAAGAGGTCAAGGAGATATCTCACCTTTCGCCCGAGTGTCAAAGACTTAAGAACGACAGAGACGAGATTGCAAAGAGAATTATCAGCGGCGAAGATAAGAGAATGATGCTTGTCGTCGGACCGTGTTCTGCCGACAATCAAGACGCCGTATGCGATTACGTATCTCGCTTGGCAAAGGTTGCCGAAGAGGTCAAAGACAAGATTTTTATCGTACCGAGAATTTATACCAACAAACCGCGCACGAGAGGCGAGGGATATAAGGGTATTCTTCACAACCCCGACCCGCATAAAAACGTGACGGATATTTTGGCAGGTATTATCGCTATCAGAGATATGCATATCAAGGCTATCAGCGAAAGTGGACTTAGCGCTGCCGACGAAATGCTTTATCCCGACAATTATCACTACCTTGACGATTTGTTGACTTACGTTGCAGTCGGCGCAAGGTCTTCGGAAAATCAACAGCATAGACTTGTCGCGAGCGGCGTTGACGTCCCCGTAGGTATTAAGAACCCTATGAACGGAAGTATGAGCGTGACGCTCAATTCAATTTATGCGGCGCAAATTCCCAACGAATTCAAGTATTTGGATTATCAAGTAAAGACAAAGGGCAATCCTTACGCGCACGCAATTTTGAGAGGTAGCGTTGACGTATACGGCAACAATCACCAGAATTACCACTACGAAGATATTGTCAAGTTCAGCGAGATGTATAAAAAACAAGGCTTGGCAAATCCTGCGATTATTATTGATACCAACCATTCCAATTCGGGTAAGAACTATATCGAGCAAATAAGAATTGCGCACGAAATTGTCAACAATATGCACTACAACGACGAAATTAAAAATATCGTCAAAGGTATGTTGATTGAGTCGTATATTGAGGACGGCAATCAAAGTATTACCGACTGCGTATACGGCAAATCCGTCACCGATTCGTGCCTTGGTTGGGACAAAACACAAAAATTGATTTACGATATTGCCGATAGGCTTTGACGTAGGAATTAAAAAGACTGCAATTTGATTACAGTCTTTTTCGCTATATAAATACTGATAAAATATATATGACCCAAAGTAGCAAAGCATGAGGTCGTATCATACTATATAATATTCTTTGATGAATTAGGAGGATTTATGATTATAATCGATAAGGCTACAACTTATATTTCACCTGAGGCGGTCATTGCCGAAGACGCGGTGATTTATCCCAACAATCATATTATTGGAAAATGCGTGATAGGAAGCGGTTGCAAAATAATGCCAAACTGCATTATTACAGATAGCGAGATAGGAGCAAACACAACGGTTACGGCGAGCGTAATGCAAGAGGCAAAGGTCGGCGAAAACACGACGGTCGGACCTTACGCTTACATGCGTCCGGGCGCAAAAGTCGGCAATCATTGCCGTATCGGCGATTTCGTTGAAATCAAAGACGCTACGGTAGGCGACTATACCAAGGCTTCTCACCTTGCGTATATGGGCAACGTCACGATAGGCGAAAATTGCAATATCGGTTGCGGAGTTATATTCGTCAACTACGACGGCAAGACGAAACATTGGAGTACTGTTGAAGACAACTGCTTTATCGGTTCGAATTCAAATATAATCGCGCCTGTAACTTTGAAAAAAGGAAGTTATATTGCCGCAGGCACGACGATAACCGAAGAGACTCCTACCGATAGTTTCGTTATCGGCAGACCGAGACAGATAGTAAAAGAATCGAGGGGCGCGGGCAGATATGGCAAACATTAAATTCGGCACGGACGGAATGAGAGGAATTGCGTACGAGCAACTTACTCTTGATATCGCTTACAGAGTGGGCAACGCTTTGGGCAGAATAATCGATGGTTGCCGTATCGCGATAGGAAGAGATACGAGAGTGTCGGGCGAGGAACTTTCAAAGGCGTTGACGGACGGCTTGGTCGCCGCGGGCGGCAGCGCTTTGGATTGCAAACTTATGCCTACGGCGGGCGTATCGTATATTACCAAGAAGTACGGTTGCGATTTCGGCGTAGTAATCAGCGCGTCGCACAATCCGCCCGAGTACAACGGAATTAAGGTCTTTGATTCGCAAGGCTTTAAGGCTAGCGAGAGCGTAGAAAAGAAAATTCAGGAATTGATAGATGAAAGTCCTATTCAAAAGACGGCAGTCGGAGAAGTCAAAGAATTCGAGGAGAGTCAGGACGAGTACGCGCAATTCCTTATCGACAAGGGCGCGGATTTGTCGGGTATGAAAATCTTGCTTGACTGTTCCAACGGCGCAAGCGTGAAAATCGCGCCGAAAGTATTCAAGGCTTTGGGAGCGGACGTAACCGCTCTGTATACGAGCGAAGACGGCAATCTCATCAACGCGGACTGCGGAGCGGTCAACGCTCATTTGCTTGCAGACAAGGCAAAAGGCTATGACGTGACGTTCGCTTTTGACGGCGACAGCGACAGACTTATCGCGCTTGACGGTGACGGAGAAATCGTCGACGGCGACAAAAATTTGCTCATAATCGGCAAATACTTGAAAGAAAGAGGCGAGTTGTCGGCGAATATCGTAGTAGGCACGTCAATGACCAATCTCGGTATTGAAAAGGCGATTGCAGACTTGGGAGCGGACTTTGTCAGAGTGGACGTAGGCGATAAGTACGTTATGAGAAAACTTGTCGAAGAGGGCGGAGTGCTCGGCGGAGAAGGCTCGGGACATACGATTATGTTGAACGAGAGCGCGACGGGCGACGGCGTTCAGACGGCGGTAATTCTCGCAAAGATTATCAAAGAGAGCGGAAAGACCTTGTCGCAACTTGCAAAGGTCGAAATCTATCCGCAAATTATTCATTCCGTTACGGTGAAGAGCAAAGAAAAGGTGCTTGCCGACAAGGAAGTTAACAAAGCTTTGCAAGAGTGGAAAACACGTCTTGACGGCATAGGCAGAATTATTCTCAGACCGTCGGGCACGGAGCAAAAAATCAGAGTAATGGTCGAAAGTACGAGCAACGAGACCAATGAAGAATGCGTTAATAATTTAACGAATTTAATAGCTAAAGTAGAATAATAACGGCTAAAATCAAAAAAAATACAAAAAATTTAAGGCGATTTTAAGTGAAATTTTCAATTTCATCTTGAAATCGCTTTTATTATATAATAGAATTATAACACATATATAAGTTTATATAAACTTAAATATTTATGAGGAGGGGAAACTATGAAAAGGAATAAAGCGATATTATTTATTAGCATTATTCTCGTTATCGCCATGGTTACGGTATTTGCAGTAGGCTGCAAGCCGCAAGACAACGGCGGTACAACCGCAGATACCAATGCAGGCGAAACCGTAGTTCTAAGTAGTGTAGACAGAGGCGTAAACTTCGTTGTTATCGCGGACGGCGACGTTGAAGACGTAGAAAGCAAAATCACTGTCATCAATATGACTTCGAACGAGGTTATCGACAGTCCGGTTGTTGAAAGTAACGGAAAATTTAGAGTTTATCCGCCGGTCGGTTATTACGAACTTGGTAAAACTTACAAAATTTCACTTACTGACAAGGCTTTGAGATTTGAAGACTACGACAGCAACGTTAAGCACATTATGTTCGTCGTCGACAAGGATACAATGTCCAAAATCACTATGAAGAACGGTCTTTTGGTGTTCGACGCGCAAAGCGTTTCCAATAAGGAAGAAAAACTCTTTGTTGACAATTCGGGCGAACAACAAATCGGCGGTACGATGCAAATTCAGACCAACGGCGTCAACATCAAAGCGGGCGATATCATTATCGTCAACGATGAAAAGACGAAGTTGCAAGAAGCGTACAAAGTCGACAACAATTTCAATATTGCAGAAAACACTGCATCGGTAATCAATTATTCTAAACCGCAAATGAACGAAGTGTTCAGCGAATTCGACGTAAGCGCAACTCAAATGCTCAGCCAAGATAGCGACATCGATTTTACATACGATGACACTCTCGAAGCAATTGAGAACAGCGACCTTGCTTTGGCTGCGCTTCAAGTATTCGGTTCTAAGCCGGAATTTGGTTTTAACATCAAGAAAGTCAACGCAGAAGACGGAAGAATCAATATCAACGCAGTCGTTTCGATGACTCTTCCCAATGTAGTAAAAATCGAAGGCGCTATCGGCGCTGACCTCACAATCAAATTCGATTGCACGATTAGCGTTGACGCAAACGTAAACGTAAACATGGAAGGCGAAAGCGTTGATTGCGGAGTAATCGCTTACGTATACAACAACGTAGAGACTACCGTAGAACTCAGCACTGGTTACAGCGTTGACAAGGTGACCAACCTCACCGATATGATTGAGAAGTTGAATCAACTCGAAGAAGCAGAGACGGGCGTTTCCGTTCCTATGTTTACTTGGGTACTTCCTATCGCAAACGGCGCAGTTTCGGTTAGATATCAATGCGATTTGCACTTCGCATTCTCATTCTCGGGTGCTATCGGCGTAAAAATCAATACCGATTTCAACTACGTGTTGGGCGCAACCTATACGAAGGTTGACGGCGTGCAGACTTTCTCCGACGTACTTGACGATTCGGGCTTCAAGAGCATTAAACTCACTATCGACGGCAATGCAAAGATGAAACTCGGTCTTGCAAATACGTTGGCTCTCGACGTTCTCGCAGGCGTATTGAGTCTCGGTATCAAAGCGGAAGTGGGCAACTTCAACGGATTGTACGGTCATGCGGAAACAACCAACTTGCTCATTCAAAATCCGACGATTATGGGGGCAATCTACTTTGAGGGCGGCTTCTATTACGACATTGATTTGCTTGTAGCTATCTCAATCGGCTCTATTGCAAACATCAACAAGAGCGTAGACATCGCGCAAGGCGAAATAGTGCTTTACACCGCAGGACAAAAAGAACTCATCACTTCTATCGAAAGCAAAGATATAGTATTGACGGCTGAGCAAACGCTTGTGCCCGAATTCCAAGCCAACGCGTACGACTTGAAGACCGGCGCAGAATATACGACCGCTTTAACCTTTGAAGAGGGCGTATCGGCCGATTCGAACGTAGTCGTTGAAGACGGAATGATTAAGGTTCTTGATACCAACACTCCTGTAGATACCACTGTTACGTTCCAATATAAAGACATGTTTGGCAACGTTATCAACGTAACGGCCAACGTTAAGTTTGACGGCGTGGTAGTATTCGATAAAGCGGTTTACGCTTACGACAAGGCAGGCGCAGACAGAAAGAACGACGTTGAAATCAAACTTTCGGGTAGCGATATCGACGGAAACGAAGTAGTAAGCGTAGAAGGCGCTTCTTACGACAAAGCGAGCAAGACGGTCACCGTATCTTACAAGACTGTTGCAGTTATGGCAAACGGCGTAAATGCACTTGAAATAGACGTAAACGGTAAAGTATACAACGCATATATCGAAGTAAGCGGCGTTCTTGACGTACTCGGCTTCAAGGTTGACGGAGTATACGAAATATTCGCAGCAGAGCAAATCGCAGCTATGTCCTCTAAGGAAGACAATTTCAGCGGTAAGATTCTCAAATTGGTGGGCGACATCGATATGAACGGCGCAGTTATTGCTCCGATTAAGGAATTCGCAGGTACGCTTGACGGCAACGGTAAGACGATTTCGAATTACACGATAGAAGGCGTAGTTGACAATTCAGTTGCGTTTATCGCAAAGAACAGCGGTTTAATTCAAAACCTCACGTTGAGCGGAAACGTAAACGCTCAAATCGCTGCTAAGACCGGTAAAGATTATTTGGTTGCAGGCGCGGTAGCAAACAACGTCGGTAGAGTCGTAGACGTAACCGTAGACGGCGAAATCAATATGACGTCGACTTCGCTCAACGCATTCGTAAAGATTAACGTTATGGGCGCAATCGCTAAAAACATTGGCGTAGTTGAGAACGTTAACGCATCCGGAGCAAGCATAGTAGCCGTATCGCAATTCGATATTGCAAACGTAACAATCTACGTTGACGGAAACGTTAACTATGAGTGTTCTTGTAAGAATGCGGCTGTTGCAAGCGGCGCTTTGGTAAAATTCGAAATAGTTAGATAATAACCAATCGAAGGATAGTAAGACGGGAGTTCGGATACGAACTCCCGTTTTTGCATCTTTTATTATTGACTTAATTATTTTATTATATTAAAATATAAATATATACAATATATAGGGCAGGGAAAAGATGAAGAGAATTTTTATCGCTTTGATTTTGATTACAGTAATAATCGGCGCGTTTGAGCTTACCGCGTGCGGAGAAACGGGCGTAGACAATATCAATATTGAATACGACGCGAAGACGGTATACGGAGTGTATTGGTACAGCGGCGACGGAGAGTATGTGAGAAGTTCCGGCGATATGTCCGCCGACTTGTTCGACCCGTCAAAGCCGACTTTCGTATTCGCTCACGGATGGGAGCCCGACGCAAATAATTCTTCCAATGCACTTGTCGAAGATTTGGTTACTCACCCCGATACTATTAAACAAACGGGACTCAATCTTGACTATAATTATGCCGAAGAACTCAAAGATATGGGCTACAACGTCGCTCTTCTCGGTTGGTTCTCCTACGCTAAGAATTTGGGAGATTTGT
The DNA here is from genome assembly GCA_014799575.1 of Clostridiales bacterium. Classification (GTDB taxonomy): domain Bacteria; phylum Bacillota; class Clostridia; order Christensenellales; family UBA3700; genus RACS-045. The sequence continues at coordinate 15,370 of JAAVHS010000018.1, forward strand.
TCAAATATATTTGGGTAGACTTTGACGGCGGACACGCGCTTTCGGTAAGATTCGCGCAAGAACTTGCGTCCGTGCTAGGCAATGACTATTCGCAAGACGTAAAGATAGTCGGACACAGCTACGGAAGTCAGTTGGCTCTTGCGACGACCTATCAACTTTCCAAGTTCAAAGAAAACGGACTTATTTCAAATCAGCATATTATTCCTACACGTATGACCTTGGCTGACCCGTACATAGGTATGCCCAAATTGATTAACAGTTGGAACAAGATTGCTAAGTCAAAGATTTCTTACACGAACGAAAAAATCAGCAATCGCACGCCCAACGTATTGTTTGCAGACCAAATGGATTACGTCGTTTCGACAAACGACATTGCGGTAGACATTTATTGCGGAATGAGCATTGCGTCGACGGGTTATTATGCTTACGACGGAAGCGACGCGAATTTTGAAAAATTATCCAAAAACTGCGCGTTTGTAAAAAGCGCGGGCTTAATGGAGAAATACGGAGATACGAGTATTCACAACGTCACGAGAGATTGGGTGCTTATGTCGATAGTCAACGAAGTAATTCTGTATGACCAAAACGAAGATATTGCGCCGTCGGGCGCGGCAAGCGACGAGCAAATCAAGAGTATGCGCGGAAAGTGCTATAATCAAAATTTCAAAGGACTTTCTCTCTCGCAAGACTCTATGACCTTGGTCGATAGGATGACGGAGAAGTATTAGTATAAAACAGGCAAAACCATATACGAAAACGACCTTGGAGCAGTCTGCTATCTAGGTCGTTTTTGCATAAGATACGCAAGAGTTAAATTTATATTCGCATAAATGTATAAATATAAACAAATCGTGTATAAATATGCATTAAATATTCAAATAACACGTAATTTTGCAAGTTTTTCAATAAAATTTATGAATAATTATGAAAAACGCTTGATTTTGTTTTGCAAGTAGTATATTATATGTATGTAAAAAGTTTTATCATAAGGAGATAAAAAAATGAGTGAAATTAAAAAAGTAGTTTTGGCATATTCAGGCGGACTTGATACGTCTATTATTATTCCGTGGTTGAAAGAGAACTACGACAACTGCGAAGTTATCGCTGTAAGCGGCGACGTAGGTCAAGGTACGGAACTTGACGGACTTGAAGAAAAGGCAATCAAGACGGGCGCAAGCAAGTTGTACATTGAGGACTTGACTGACGAATTCGTCGACGACTACGTTTTCCCGACCGTTAAGGCAGGCGCAATCTACGAGAACAGATATATGCTCGGCACGTCTTTTGCAAGACCTATTATCGCAAAGAGAATAGTTGAAATCGCTCTCAAAGAAGGCGCGGACGCTATTTGTCACGGATGTACGGGTAAGGGCAACGACCAAGTGAGATTTGAACTTGCCATCAAGGCTTTTGCTCCGAATATGAAGATTATCGCTCCATGGCGTATTTGGGACATCAAATCGCGAGATGAGGAGATAGATTACGCAGAGGCTCACAATATTCCTCTCAAAATCAACAGAGAGACGAATTACAGCAAGGATAAAAATATTTGGCACTTATCCCACGAAGGTTTGGATTTGGAGAACCCTGCCAACGAGCCTATGTACGACAAGATTTTGGAAATGGGAGTTACTCCCGAGAAAGCGCCGGACAAGGCTACTTACGTAACGTTGTCTTTTGAAAAGGGCGTTCCCGTCGCGGTTGACGGCAAGAAGATGAAGGGCAGCGATATTGTAAGAAAGCTCAACGAACTCGGCGGAGCCAACGGTATCGGACTTGCAGACATTGTCGAGAACAGACTCGTCGGAATGAAGAGCCGCGGCGTATACGAGACCCCAGGCGGAGCAATTCTCTATCACGCTCACGAAGTTTTGGAGACGCTTTGTCTTGACAAGGAGACCGCGCATTACAAACAGCAAGTTGCTATCAAGTTTGCGGATTTGGTATACAACGGACAGTGGTTCACGCCTCTTCGCGAAGCGCTCAGCGCATTTGTAGACAGCACGCAAGAGACCGTTACCGGCGAGGTAAAACTCAAACTCTACAAGGGCAATATCACCAACGCAGGCGTTACGAGTCCGTATTCGCTCTACGATGAAGACATCGCTACGTTTGCAGAGGACGACGTATACAATCAAATGGATTCGCAAGGCTTTATCAACCTCTTCGGTTTGCCTATCAAAGTAAAAGCGATGATGGAAGCAAAGTGTAAAAAATAAGAAGTTGACAGAGAAAATCAAATAAAATACGGCTTAAAGATAGTTTTCGCAAGACGACTATCTTTATGGCTAAAAAAGGAAATTCGTTATTATGGCAAAGATGTGGCAAGGCAGGTTCAAAAAGGAACTAGACGAAAAAGTCAACGATTTCAACTCGTCAATATCCTTTGATTCGAGAATGTATATAAACGATATTCAAGGCAGTATCGTTCACGTTAATATGCTCGGAAAACAAGGTATAATAGACGAAAAGGAAAGCAAAATCATTGCCAAGGAACTTGCTAATATTCACGACGATCTTTTGAGCGGAAAGTTGGAAATAGATCCGAGCGCGGAAGACATTCATATGTTTGTCGAACAAGTGCTTACTCAAAGGCTTGGCGATTTGGGCAAGAAGTTGCATACCGCAAGAAGCCGTAACGACCAAGTCGCGCTCGATTTGAGAATGTATTTGCGTACGCAAATCGACGAAATTATCGGATTGATAAAGAAACTCATTGCGGTGCTCGTCAAAAAAGCCGAAGAAAATCTTACGACGGTTATGCCTGGATATACGCATTTGCAAAGGGCGCAACCGATAACGTTTGCGCATCATCTTATGGCTTACGTCGAGATGTTCAAAAGGGATATGGTGAGAATGTTCAATTGCTTTGACCTTATGAACGAATGTCCTCTCGGCAGCGGCGCGTTGGCGACGACGACGTACCCGATAGACAGAGAGTATACCGCGGAATACCTCGGATTTAACAACGCTATGCTCAACTCTCTCGACGGCGTAAGCGACAGAGATTATTGCATGGAACTTGCCAACGCTATCGCTATCTGTATGGTTCACATGTCAAGACTTTCCGAAGAGGTCGTATTGTGGTGCAGTTGGGAATTCAAATTCATAGAACTTGACGACGCTTACTCGACAGGTTCGAGCATAATGCCTCAAAAGAAGAATCCCGATATTTGCGAACTCATAAGGGGTAAGACGGGCAGGACGATAGGCAATTTGACTACGTTGCTTTCGATGATGAAAGGACTTCCGCTTGCTTACAACAAGGATATGCAAGAGGATAAAGAGGCAATTTTCGACAGCGTGGATACAATCAAACTTTGTCTTTCTACTCTCGCGCCGATGCTCGATACGATGAAAGTATACAAAGAGAATATGGCGAACGCAGGCAAGAAGGGATTTATCAACGCTACCGACTGCGCGGACTATTTGGTCAAGAAAGGTTTGCCTTTCCGCGACGCATACAAGATCACTGGTTCGCTCGTCGCTATTTGCATAGACAGAGGCGAAACGCTTGACACTTTGCCGATAGAAGAGTATAAGAAATTGAGCGATAAGTTCGAGAAAGATATATACGAGGCTATATCGCTTGAAAAATGCGTCAACGAGCGAAACGCAATCGGCGGACCTGCTCCGCAAGCGGTCGCTAAGCATATAGAGAAAATCAAGAATACCGTATTGAAGGAAGAAGACAATGAAGATTAAAGTTGGTATTATAGGCGCGACGGGATATGCGGGCGTGGAACTCGTAAGACTTTTGCTTGCGCATCCGAATGCAGAACTCAAAGCGGTGTCGTCGGTGAGTTACGAGGGAAAGAAAATCAGCGAAGTATATCCCAATCTCAAAGACGTTTGCGATATGCAACTTCAAAATGAAGATATAATCGATTTGTGCGACGTCGTGTTTACGTCGTTGCCGCACGGACTTAGCGAGAAATTCGCAAAGAAGTGTTTGGACAAGGGTGTAAAAATGATAGACCTTGGCGCGGACTTCCGTCTTGACAGCGCAGAGGAATATACTAAGTGGTATGGCAAGACCTACGAGGAACTTGCATTGCACGAAAAGTCGCTTTACTGCATACCCGAACTTCACAGGGATTTGTATAAAGGACAGCCAATCATAGGCAATCCGGGATGTTATCCGACGAGCATTGCGTTGGGACTTGCGCCGTCGATTAAGAGCGGACTTGTCGTAGACAATACCATCGTGATAGACTCCAAGTCGGGCGTAACGGGCGCGGGTAGAGGACTTGCGGACAATACGCATTATCCCAACTGCAACGAGGCCTTTTCGCCATATAAGGTGGCAAGCCATAGACATACTCCCGAGATAGAGCAGACGTTGTCAAAACTCGGCTCTAAGAAAGTCAACGTGACGTTCGTCCCGCATTTGTTGCCCGTCAACAGAGGTATAGTATCGACGATATACTTCACGGCGACAAAGAAGACTGACGCGAAGACTTTGCACGGTATGTACAAAGAATTTTACAAGAATGAAAAGTTTGTCAGAGTGCTTGAATTGGGCGACGTGGCGAATTTGAGAAACGTCAAGTATTCCAACTACTGCGACATTTCTCTTCATTACGACGAGCATACCAACAGAGTAATAGTCGTGTCGACTATTGACAATATGGTCAAGGGAGCGGCAGGACAGGCTATACAAAATATGAATATAATTTTTGGACTAAAAGAAGATAGCGGATTGGATTACATTCCGCCTGCCTTCTAAGAATGAGGTGAATATGAGAAAACTTTCTTACGGTGTATGCGCGCCAAAAGGCTTTAAGGCAAACGGCGTACATTGCGGTATCAGGAAAAACAAGGAAAAACCCGATTTGGCGTTGATAGTCAGCGAGGTAGATTGCTCTACCGCTTGCGTATATACGCAAAATAAAGTCAAAGGCGCGCCTATTCTCGTCACGCAAAAAAACGTAGCGGACGGCAAAGCGAGAGCGATTATCTGCAACAGCGGAAACGCGAATACTTGCAACGCGGACGGCGAAGAAAAGGCGTTTAGAATGTGTGAACTCGTCGAAGAATACACGGGTATAAAGGCAAGCGACGTCGTAGTCGCTTCAACGGGCGTAATCGGTCAGACGCTTGACGTAAGACCTATCGAAAAGGGTATGCGTTCTCTCGTCGACGGATTGAGCAACAGACTTAGCCGTAAAGCGGCGCACGCTATTATGACGACGGATACGCAGTTGAAAGAAAAGGCGTACGCTTTCAAGATCGGCGACAAGATTTGCCGTATTGGCGGTATCGCAAAGGGTAGCGGTATGATTCATCCGAATATGGCCACTATGCTTTGCTTCATCACGACCGACGTAAATATCACTCCCGAGATGCTTTCTTTGGCGCTCAAAAAAGCAGTGGTAACCACCTTTAATATGGTCAGCGTCGACGGCGACACTTCCACCAACGATATGGTTACCGTAATGGCCTCGGGACTTGCGGGCAACGATTTAATAAGCGAGAAAGGGCCGGCGTTCAACAAAGTCGTTGCGGCTCTCAATAGGCTGATGACGGAAATGTCCAAGGCGATTGCAAAGGACGGCGAAGGCGCGACGAAACTTATCGAATGTCGCGTGTACGGAGCGAAGGGCAAAGTTATGGCAAGGAAAATGGCTAAGAACGTCGTATCTTCATCGCTCGTCAAAGCCGCGCTTTTCGCAGCGGACGCCAACTGGGGAAGAATACTTTGCGCGATAGGCTATACGGACGGCAATTTCGACGCGAGCAAAATAGACGTCGATATCAAGTCAAAAGTCGGTTCTATACCCGTATGTAAAAACGGCGCAGGCGTGGAGATAGACGAGACCGCCGCTCATTTGATTTTGGGCGAGGACGAAATACAGATTATAGTAAATTGCAACCAAGGCGCGTCTAAGGCTGTCGCTTGGGGTTGCGACTTGACGTATGAATACGTGAGAATAAACGCGGATTACCGCACCTGACGGAGTGATTATGATAAATGATTTGGAATCGGCAAAGCAAGCCGAAATTCTTGTCAGCGCATTGCCTTATATACAAAAATACAATGACAAGATTATAGTAGTAAAATATGGCGGAAACGCAATGCTCAACGAAGAGTTGAAGACGGCGGTTATGAACGATATTGCCCTTCTTACTCTCGTCGGAGTAAAGGTCGTGTTGGTACACGGCGGCGGTCCTGAAATCAACGATATGCTCAAACGCGTCGGCAAGGAAAGTAAGTTTATAGGCGGACTTAGATATACCGACGACGAGACGGCGGAAATCGTGCAAATGGTACTCGCGGGCAAAGTCAACAAAGACCTCGTCAAATTGCTTTCAAGCGTAGGCGGAAAAGCGGTAGGCTTTTGCGGTATCGACGGCAATATAATCACCGCCAAAAAGAAAGAGGGAGAAGTCGATTTGGGCAACGTGGGCGAGATTGTCGACGTTGACGTAGACCCGATACTCGTCACGTTGGAGAACGACTATATTCCGGTAATTGCCACCGTAGCAAGCGGAGAGGACGGCAAGATTTACAACATCAACGCAGACACAGCGGCTGCGGCTATCGCGTCGGCATTGCACGCTGAAAACCTCGTGCTTATGACGGACATAAGAGGATTGCTCATGAACAAGGACGACGAAAACACTCTTATCAGCGAAATCAAGGTCAGCGACGTGCCCAAACTTATCAAGAAAGGCGTAATCAGCGGAGGTATGATTCCAAAGATTGATTGCGTTGTCGAAGCGGTGCGCAGAGGCGTAAGTCAAGCGGTAATAATAGACGGCAGAATTAAGCATTCCATAATTATGGATATGTTGACGGATAAGGGTATCGGTACTCTTATCAAGTGAGGAGCATTATGACAAAGAGCATAAAGGATATAGATAAAAAATACGTTATGAATTCCTACAACCGCTACGACCTCGAAATCGTAGAGGGTATGGGCGTGAATTGCTACGACGTCGAAGGCAAGGAATATATCGACTTGTCGGCAGGTATCGGAGTAAACAGCCTTGGCTTTTGCGAAATGGGCTGGGTAGCGAGCGTTACGCAACAGGTATGCAAACTCAACCACACGAGCAATCTTTTCTATTCTCAGCCTTGCGCTTTGCTTGCAAAGTCGCTTTGCGAGAAGACGGGTTGCGATAAAGTTTTCTTCGCCAACTCGGGAGCGGAAGCCAACGAGGGCGCAATCAAACTCGCGAGAAAGTATTCTTTCGACAAGTACGGCAAGGGAAGAGATAAGATAGTCACGCTTGTCAATTCCTTCCACGGAAGGACGGTTGCCACTCTTTCGGCTACGGGCCAGGACGTATTCCACAACTATTTCTTCCCGTTCAACGAAGGTTTTGAGTACGCTACGGCGAACGACTTTGCAAGCGTGGAAAAACTCGTTGACGAAAGCGTATGCGCCGTAATGATGGAACTTGTTCAAGGCGAGGGTGGAGTTATTGCGCTTGATAGAGATTTCGTGAAGAAAGTTGCTGAATTGTGCAATAAGAAAGACGTATTGCTTATTATAGACGAAGTTCAGACGGGAGTCGGCAGAACGGGTAAATTCCTAGCAAGCGAGCATTTCGGTATCAAGCCTGATATCACCACTCTTGCGAAAGGACTTGGCGGAGGACTTCCTATCGGCGCGGTTTTGGCTAATGAGAAGTGTAGCGCTACGCTCGGATTCTCTATGCACGGCTCGACCTTCGGGGGTAATCCTATCGTATGCGCGGGCGCAAATTACGTGCTTGCGAGATTGGACGACGACTTTTTGTTTTCGGTAGAGCAGAAAGGGGAATACTTCAAAGAGAAATTGCAAGAAATCGACGAGATAGAAAGCGTATCTGGTCTCGGTCTTATGATGGGATTGAAACTCAAGACGAAGACTTCTTCCGACGTAGTCAAAGAGGGTATCAAGAGAGGAATAATAATGCTTACGGCAAAGGATAAAGTAAGGCTACTTCCGCCTCTAGTGATTACTTACGACGAGATAGACAAGGCTGTCGCAATAATAAAATCAATACTTGAAAAATAAGAGGAAATATGAAACATTTACTTAAATTATTAGACCTTAGCGAAAGCGAGATTTTGGATATTCTCAACCTCGCCGACCAACTTAAATATGAAAAGAAACATAATATCGAACACCACTTGCTCAAAGGCAAGAGCCTCGGTATGATTTTCCAAAAATCATCCACCCGTACCCGCGTGTCTTTTGAGACGGGTATGTATCAACTCGGCGGTCAGGCGTTGTTCCTAAGCCCGAGAGACTTGCAAATCGGAAGAGGCGAGCCTATCGACGATACTGCAAAAGTGCTTTCAAGATATCTCGACGGTATCATGATAAGGACGTTTGCTCAACAAGAGGTCGAAGACCTTGCAAAGTACGGTTCTATACCTATCATCAACGGCTTGACAGACTTTGCGCATCCGTGTCAGGTGCTTGCCGATTTGATGACAATTAGAGAATACAAAGGCGAGTTCGACAATCTCAAACTTACTTTCGTGGGAGACGGCAACAACATGGCAAATTCCTTGATTGTCGGCTGTCTGAAAGTGGGCATGAAAGTGGCGATTGCTTGCCCAAAAACTCACCAACCCGACAAGTCGGTTTTGGAATTCGCAAAGGCATACGGAGACAAATTCTCTATGAGCGACAACGTGCTTGAAGCGTGCAAGAACGCCGACGTAATTTATACCGACGTATGGGCTTCAATGGGTCAGGAAGGCGAGGCTGAAGAGCGCAAGAAAGCTTTCGAGGGCTATCAAGTCAACGCCAAGGCTTTGAGCGTCGCAAATAAAGACGCCATGGTGCTTCACTGCTTGCCCGCGCATAGAGGCGAAGAGATTACCGCCGAGGTAATGGACGCTCATCAAGAGATTTTCGACGAGGCTGAGAACCGTTTGCACGCGCAAAAGGCCGTACTCGTCAAGTTGATGGCGGACTAATGTTTTTACTTAAAGAAAAAGCCTATAAAAGTTACTCTCTTTACAGAATGCAAGAGGGTGACTTTTTGTATGTAAAAAACTTTCTTGATAAGCAGAGAAATATGCTGGATAGGATAGAGTTTTTCTATCCATATAAGGATGAGGAACTCGAATCGGTTTTGATAGGCGGCGTATTTTGGGGACTGTTCGACGGGCAAAAACTCATTGCTACTTTTGCTATAGACCTTGACGAAGAGTACGCTATACAAATCGCTCAAATCATCAATACGTGTCAAAAAAGCGACGTTGTTAATAGGGCGTACGAGAGTTCGGGACTTATGGTGGATATGGACTATCGCGGACAGGGAATTGCGAGTTTTCTTATGGACACGGCTGTCAAAGAAGCCAAAAATCGCAAGTTGAATATCTGCGGAGTAGTGCATACTCTCAACGCGGCGAGCATGTCGACTTTCTTCTCTCGCTCTTTTGCGCTGAGAGGCGTATGGCATATGTGCGAGGGGTATGATTTCGTCTATTTGCTCAAGCGGTATGATGAAGAAAATGACAACCGAGAGTTAATTACAAGAACGCTATTGCAAAATCCTGAAAAATGTGATATAATTGAAAAAGCAGAGTATTCGGCAATGGACGATTGTCAGCGTCATGGAGAATTGTTGGCAAGCGGATATTGCGGGATTTCCTGCAAAAACGACCGTATATGCTTTATACGGGACTATAAAGGAGAAAGATATGAATAAGAATCAGTTGGTAAGCGCAATCGCTACAAAAGCGGATTGCTCGAAGGAAGTCGCAAACGCTTGTTGCGACGCAATGGTGGAAACCATAATGGAAGCGCTCAAAGAGGGCGACAAAGTGGCGTGGGCAGGCTTTGGTAATTTTGAGGTAAAAGTACGCGCCGCTCGCACGGGTATCAATCCGGCAACGAGAGAGCAAATTGAAATTCCAGAGACGAAAGTTGTGAATTTCAAGCCTGCAAAAAATATCAAAGATTTGCTTTAATAATCGAAGTTAAAAGAGCGTATGCCACGGAATGTGGCATACGTTTTTAGTAGAGGAAAATATGGACAAAATAGACAGAAAAAAGAAGGCTTACGAGTTGTTCAAGAGCGGATATAATTGCGCTCAGTCAGTCGTCGCGGCATTCGAGGACGTGTTGAAACTCGATAGAGAAACGCTGTTGAACGTAGCAATCGGTTTCGGCGGAGGCTTCGGCAGGACGAGAAATCTATGCGGGACGGTAAGCGCATTCGCGATAGTGCTCGGATTGTATTTGCCTCACAGCGAAGATCCAATGGAGAGCAAAGCGCAAATCTACAAGCATATTCAGGAGTTGAGCGAAGAGTTTAAGGCGCGCAACGGAAGCGACAACTGCGCCGCGCTTCTTCAAAACGTCAAGAATCTTACCGAAGGCTATCAACCGCAAGTGCGCGACGAAGAATACTACAAAGTTCGTCCGTGCGTAAAATTCGTGCTTGACAGCGTGGAAATACTCGAAAAGCATTTGGGACTGGACAAATAAATTACGTCTTTTTTCGCATACTATCGGTATGCTATGGGCGATTAAAAAGGCTTTGCGATTCGCGGGCAACTTCTATTGGAAAATATTCGGCGGTTTTTTCCTGTCCTTGCTTTGGTATGCGGTGGGAATAATCTTGCTGTTTTCCGTGATAGGATTTCCGATATCAATAGAATGTTTTAGAATAGGATGGTTGAACTACAAGCCCTTCGGCAAGAGGGTTGCGCTTGTGTTTGACCGTCCTATTTTGTCATTGATATGGCTGATTACTTTCGGGTGGGCGATAGGTATCGTCAGTATTATCAATGCGTTGATTTCATCTTTGACTATCGTCGGTTTGCCGTTGGTAGGTCAGTGGGCGAAGGTCTGCCGACTTGCGTTTTTCCCTTTTTGCAGCGTTTGGAAATAGATAGACAAAAAATTTTTTATGAATATTGATTTGACGGCGTTATAATGTTATAATATAATATATTACATCACACGTATTGGGAGATTTGTATGAATTATACTTTATCCAACGATTATTTTAATGATTTCTATTGCATAAACGACAACGTTTTGCCGCCGAGAGCGTATTTTATACCGTTCGAGAGTATGTCGGATTGCAAAAATACGGACTATCTCCAAGAGAGATATTCCTCGTCTATGGTGAAGATGCTCAGCGGCGATTGGGATTTCAAATTCTATGATAAGATAAGCGATATGCCGTTGGAAATGGATACGGACGCAGTTCAATTCGAGAGCGTCAAAGTGCCGGGTTGTTGGCAATTCCAAGGTTATGAGAAACCGTTTTACATAAATACCCGATATATGTTCGACGTCAACCATATCCCCAACGTTCCGGTAGACAAGGGACATTTCGGAAAGAATTACAGACCTCAAAACGGCGAGAAATCGGTAGACGTACACAACAGCGTTGGCGTCTATCGCAAAAAGTTTTCTATCAAGAGGACGGAGAGAAACGTCATCACTTTCTTGGGCGTAAGTTCTTGTCTGCAACTCTACGTCAACGGCTTTTACGTAGGATACGGCGAGGGCAGTCACAACACGCATGAATTCGATGTCACAAAATATATTGTCGACGGCGAAAACGAGATTGTCGTACTCGTCTACAAATGGTGCAACGGCACGTTCTTAGAGTGTCAGGATATGTTTAGAAACTGCGGCATATTCCGCGACGTTTATATCACCTCGTACGGCGAAGATTACGTATGGGATTACAAGGTTATGACTTCAAGAGACGACAAGGACAAATACCGCGTCAACTTAGAGGTATCTTGCGTGAAGAATATCGGCACGCAGACGGTGGTCACGCTTTGTTTGGGCGACGAGGAAATAGAGAGGAAGATAGGCAATCAAGTTGAGTTCCAACTCACGGACCCAAATCTTTGGAGCGCGGAAACGCCAAATCTATATACGCTTTATATTCAACTTGTGATAGGCGGAAACGTCGTGCAGTGCATAAGACAGGAAGTGGGTATCAAGACGGTAAATATCGTCGGCAACGTCTTGTATTTCAACGACAAGGCTATTAAGTTGAAGGGCGTAAATCACCACGACACGAACGAGAAGAACGGATACGTAATGACTGTCGAAGAGTTGAAAGCGGATATTACGCTTATGAAGGAACTCAACGTCAACGCAGTGCGTACCTCGCACTATCCTCCCGACCCGATTATGCTCAAAATCGCCAACTATGAAGGCATATATATGATAGACGAGGCGGATATAGAAACGCACGGTTGCTATGGCGCTATGAAGACGATTCCGCTTCCCAACCGTATTTCCAACAACGGTAAATGGCTGAACCATTTTTGGGATAGAGTATTCAGAATGTATATGCGCGACCGCAACAACGTCAGCGTCACAATGTGGTCGCTTGGCAACGAATCGGGCGGTTGGAAAAACCAAGACGTCTGTTACAACAAGCTCAAACAACTCGACCCCGATACGCCGGTGCATTACGAGGGAGTATGCCGTACGCCTAGATTTGGCTACGACGTAATTTCAAGAATGTATTCGTCGACGGAATTCTATGAAAAGTACGTTGCGGGCAAAGCACCCAAGAAATATTACAGAGCGCCTTTCTTCCAATGCGAGTACGCTCACGCTATGGGCGTAGGTCCGGGCTCTTTGGATAAGTATTGGGAGCTTATGAACGCGTCTCCTTCCGCTTTGGGCGGTTGTATATGGGAATGGGCTGACCATGCCGTCAAGACGGACAAAGGCTATTTGTACGGCGGAGACAATGGCGAGTATGCGCACGACGGCAACTTCTGCGTGGACGGACTTGTCTATCCCGACAGAAGGCTTTCGACCGGCGCGCTGAATATGCAGGCGGTTTACCGTCCCGTTAAGGCTTTCTATATCTCCAACAACAAATATCTATTCCACAACTTCAATAGATTTTTGTCTACCGATTATCTTGATATTAAATGGCAATTCCTCTACAACGGAGAAATAGTGGGAGAGGGTAATATCAAAATGGATATTCCGCCTATGTGCGACGGCGAGGCTGTCGTAAAGCATCCGCCTATCGATACCGCTAGAGAGTGCTGTATCAACTTCATTTATACTGACACGAGGACGAATAAGTTCGTCGCGAAAGAGCAAATAATGCTTAGCGAGTTTATCAGAAAACCCTCGCGCCCCGACGGCAATGAGATAATCAGCGTGGAAGAGAATGACAAGCTCAAAATCTTCACGCAAAACGCAAAGATTATCTTCAACGTCGATACGGGTAAGATGTCGAGTTATATGATAGAAGACGAGGAATTCTTGTGCGTTGACGAAGACGCGGAAATTTTCGTTCCGAAGATTTATCGCGCGCCGATAGACAATTATATGTACAAGAAGAAAAAATGGCAAAGACTTGGCTTTGACAAGTTGAAGTCAAAACTCATATCTTTCGCCTATGAGAAGAACGGCAACTTCCTTTCCGTAAAAACTGTCGAATCGCTTTCGGCGGGCGGCAAAGAGATGTTCAAAGTCATTATTGACTACAACGTTTTCGACAACGGCAAAATCGACGTGACGGCGACTTTACAAAAAGCTAAAGCGTACGATATTCCGAAGTTCGGACTCAATATTGATTTGCCGCAAGAGTTTTCTAATATCACTTATTACGGTATGGGCGATAAAGAAAATTACAGCGATATGAAAGAACACGCGTTGATGGGCATTTACCATACCACCGTTGACGATATGTACGAGCATTATATCAAGCCGCAAGACAACGGCAACAGAACGGACGTAAGGTGGGTAAAGATTACCGACGAAAACGGCAAAGGAGTGAGAATCGCGGGATACGCTATGGAGTTCAACTTCAACGCAAATCGCTATGACGACAAGACTTTGGCGACTACCGCTCACGACTTTGAACTTGCGCCCAAGAATAAGACTATCGTCAGAATCGACGGCTTCGTAAGAGGAGTGGGAAGCAATAGTTGCGGGCCTGACACGCGAGCAGAGTTCAAGCATAATTCTAAAGCGGATATACGTTATGCATTTAGAATTGCTCCGATAGAGCCGAAAGTTGATTAATTCCTCTTTTCGCGAAAAAATTTCAAAAAAGTATTGTATTTATATAAATATTATGATAATATTATATTAAGTAATTATATTATGTTGTTCGCAGGAGGACGAAAATGGCAGAATTTAAGTACGAAGTTATCGAGACATACGGAAGTTTGTCCGAATCAAGTAAGGGATGGAGAAAAGACATCAAACTCATCAGTTGGAATCAAAAAGAGGCTAAGTACGATATTAGAGAATGGTCTCCTGACGGCGAAAAGATGGGTAAGGGCGTTACTCTTAGCAAGGAAGAGATTATCAATCTTAGGGATTTGCTCAACAAATTGAATTTGGACTAATTTACAATCGAACTTAAAAAAGACAAGCCTTTTTGTATAGGGCTTGTTTTTTTATACCGCTTTTTAGTCAATAATATATAAATATATTATTGTTTTTATTTTTCAGCAAAAAAATTTTGGCGAAAAAGACAATGTATTTTGTTGACTTATGAAGCAATAAGGCATATAATGGACTAAATTGTGGGGGAGTAAAAGGAGGTTGTGATGAGCACCATACTTGAAATTATCAACAGCCACTATTGGATATTTTTTGAAATAGCAATAATCTTGCTTGCGACGAAGTGGTTCGGCGTATTAATAAAAAAAGCGGGACTGCCGCAGGTTTTGGGCGCATTGCTTGCCGGCGTGGTCATAGGACTTATCAATCTAATTTTGTCCAAAATCGATTCGGGATTATATCTAGTAGACAAGGATAGTCAAATCATTTCTATTTTGGCGGCTATCGGCGTAAACTTGATTATGTTCTCCGCCGGTATGGAAACAAATCTGAGAGAGATAAAGAAAAACGGCGTTGCGTCAATAGTCATTACCGCAATGGGCGTAGTCGTTCCGCTTCTCGTTGGTTTTGCCGTATCGTGGATATTGCCCGATAGGCTTTTCGACCAAAGCATTTCAATTATCAAGCAGAGATTTTTCTTCGGCGTAATTCTTACCGCGACTTCGGTAGGTATCACCGTAGCGGTGTTGAAGGAACTCAACGTGCTTCACGGTAAAGTCGGA
This sequence comes from Clostridiales bacterium, assembly GCA_014799575.1. Lineage (GTDB taxonomy): Bacteria > Bacillota > Clostridia > Christensenellales > UBA3700 > RACS-045. The sequence goes on from JAAVHS010000018.1 coordinate 30,401, forward strand.
GCGTCAATCGTCACAGCCGCAATACTCGACGATATAATCGGCATAGTAATTTTGGCAATCTTCACTGCCAATACCGAAGATTTCAGCATAGGCAAGGCGATAGTTGGGGCATTTAGCGACAATCCGAATTCATTCGGCGTCACAATGCTCAACGTCATTCTCTTCTTTATCTTTGCAATAGGTCTTGGCGTATTGATACATCTATTCTTCAAGCGAATGAGCGAAAAATCACCTCATACGAGAAGACTTCCGATTTTCTCTTTGGCAACCTGTCTTATCTACGCTGCAATGGCGGAAGCGCTCTTTGGCGTAGCGGCAATCACGGGTTCGTTCGTGGCGGGTATGATGATTGCAAATATGAAAGAAAGCCCTTACGTAGAGACCAAAATCGATACGAGCGCGTATATGTTGTTCTCGCCGATATTCTTTGCCAATATCGGTATTTCGCTCGACTACAACCAAATCGGCAAGATGTTCGGAAGTACCAACGTAATATTCATTTTGCTATTCTGCGTAGCGTTCGTAGTGTTCGGTATGGGAGCAAAATTAGTCGGTTGCGGATTGGGCGCAAGACTTTGCAAGTATGAGTGGCAAGAGAGTTGGAAGGTCGGTATCGGTATGATGGTAAGAGGCGAGGTATGTCTTATCGTTGCCAACACAGGTAAGGCGCAAGGACTTATTTCCGAAGAGTACTATCCCGCAATAATTTTGCTCATTATCGTATCTTCGATTTTGACGCCGCTATTGCTCAAAACGCTGTATAAAAAATACCCGCTTGTCGAGACCGTTGCGTCCGAAGAAGGAGCGGACGGCGGAGAGAATGCGCAAGCGAGCGACGGGNGNGTAAGCGAAAACGCCGAACCTATTCAAGTAGCGGACGCGCCGAATACGGAAGTTGTGGCAGAGAATAAATCGCAAGAGTGATTGTAAAGCCGTCGATTAACGTCGACGGTTTTTTTATTNGAAATTGGAAAAAGTTGAGAGTTTTCTGTTTATTGATTTTTTCTTTTGTTATTGAAATGCATACTGTATTTATGTTATAATAATTACGTATGAAGAAAAAGACGTTGGCNATTGTCTTAATACTCGTTATGCTTACGGCGGTTATATTTACCGCTGTCGCTTGCGATAATCCTGCAAACNCTTACGTCGTTCTAGACTTTGATGAAGATACGAACACTATCAGTTGGTATTATAAAAATGCTGANAAATATCTTTTGCAGATTTATGAGGCAGGTAAAGACGAACCGAACTTTTCTCAAGAATTCAACAGCTCTTCGAATAATTCGCTTACTTACACAAAAGCGGGCGAGTATAGAGTGGTATTGACAGTTTATATAGATGGGAAAATAATTGAAACCACTGAACTAGAAATAACTGTTAAAGAGAAAGATAAAAGTGACGGCGAAAGACCTAACGAAGATGGTGACGATTNCGACAGCGATATAGACGAGCCTGTCAAAATTCTCAAAAATACGTATTACTATAAGCATGGCAGCAACAANGTGTCAATTAAACTTGTCAATGAAAGCGGAGTCAAATCTGTCAGTTCATTTGGACTTTTGGAAAATATGTGGTTTTATGANAGAGATAATAACGCTCTCGTAGTCAATACCACATACTTCCAAAGATTTAGCGTAGATGCAAGACTTGATATGAACATCGTCTACAACGATAACGAGACGAGCGATATAAATCTTCAAATNGTGAANACGTTACCTCTCGANGTGATAGGCGGAGAGGACGGAGTAATNGACGTGGACACTACCAACAGCGTTCTCAACTTTAAAATCTCGTTGGGCTACAACGGCAATACTTTGCAAGAGGGATCCAACAAGATTGTTCAAAACGTATGTATTGACGGCAAGAAAAGAGCTGCGATGGACTATACTACCGACACAAGCAATGCGATAATTTATCTTTCGACTTCAAGAGTGCTAAGTTCGCTGTCGGCAGGTNTNCATTATTTGGAAATATATACCACGTACGGCAAGTCGGAAGTATGGCTCAACGTGTCCAACGGCAGAAAGAATTTCCCTTACAACGTGCAGATTGATTTCGATTCGTCATATCCGAATATGTTTATTACTTGGGATATTTACAATAAAAACGCCGACTACATTATCGTCGAGATAGGCAATACTCAATACAATACTCAATACAATAGCAAAGATAATCCCGAGCTTTTCGACGGCAACAAATTTAATGCAAGCGGAAAGATAAATTACGGCGACAGNGTTGTGGTTAAAGCGGTGTTTGACGGCAGGGCGCAATATAGCGATATAAGCAAGACGACTCTATCCGTCAACGTTTCATTGCCGACGATTTCCTCGTTTTTGTCTTATGATAAGAGTTTTGTATTTTTGGGTAAGCGNAACAATTATTATATCAGCAACTTTGACGAGTTCTTTGATATGATTTACTACGGCTTGCTATTCTACGACGAGTTGGAGAAGTCTACGAATAGCGCATATGAGAAAATGATTACNTTCTATCCGAATACGAAGGCTATTAGCAACGTCAGCAGTAGTTTTACTCAAGTAGTCGAAAGGCTCAACGAAGCCGTCAAGTGCGACAAATTGGTAGAAACCAACAGCTATACGGGCGTCTGCACTATCTATCTTAAAGTGCAATCGTCTTTCGTTCCCAACGATACTCCCGACGTATCTACAAAGCCNATATTGGAGAATACTTTCCAAGATACGCATTTCAGCGCAACNGGTAGAGCGAGCAATTACGAAGATTTCGCCATAAACAAAGTAGAAAAGCAAGCGAGCGTCAGATTGAGCGAGGAACTTTATTTGGCGGTAGAGCGAGGTATTCGTCCCGTTCCCGAGGAAGGCACTAGCGCGTACGCGGTATACGAAAAGGCAAAGGAAGTGCTTAGACAAATCATTGACGACGATATGAACGATTACCAAAAAGTCCACGCTATGTANGACTGGCTTGGCAAAATGGTGACGTACGATTGGGATATCAATACGAAAATGGGAAGTACTAAACCGAGCGACGACGCTTACAACAAATTCTATAAATACCGTCAATTNTATCTCGAAGGCGTGTTTATCGACGGCGTGGCGGTCTGCAACGGNATTGCCAAAGCGATGAGNCTNATGTGCGGTATCGAGGGGATTACTTGCTACAANATCAAAGGCACGTCGGGAACAGGCGCGCACGCTTGGACGAAAGTCAAGATAGAGGGTAATTGGTACGTCGTCGACGCTACTTGGGCAAACAGAACTTATGCATACAACAATGATAAAAAAGAAATTCTTGCGCATCACACGATTTTTATGAGCGAGGCGACGAGCGGNAATACTAGATACGGCGCGCATTACGAATGTTACACGGGTATGTATTCGGATTGTTACGCGAGCGAAGATTACAACATCTTTGCAAATACNTTCTTTAAGTATAATTCGAATTTGTACGACTACGTAATAGACAGNAGTGANGAACTCTATATATTGATAGATTACTATAAAGAGATGTGTCCTACAAATGAATTTATCACTATAGACGTAAATTGCGATATATCAACGCTGAGCAAGTATCTAAGCGCCGTNAANGGCAAATTCGACGGATACAATCTCGACGCGAGCGATTACAACGGAGCAATGAGCGGCGTGTCAAGCGTAATAATTTCAAAGAGGTAGCAANTGACGTATTCAAAAGAAGAGTTAGACAAATTTTTGGCGGACAATACCGACNNAAANTATAAAGATTTTCACTCTAGACTGACGCGCAGCAATTATCCTATTTACGGNGTGCGAGTGCCGACACTTCGCGCCTACGGCAAAGAGTTGGCAAAATGCGAGAACGCGGTNGAGTTTCTTCAAAGCGAAAACTGCCAATACGAAACCNTTATGCTAAAAGGCATAGTCTTGTCGAGCATAATGAAAAAGAGNGACGATTTCGCTTTGCTTGAAAAATTTCTTTTGGAAATCGACGATTGGGCGGTATGCGACGTATCGTGCGGCGGTTTAAAGCGCAAAGACGACGTTTATNTAGANAAGTGCCTTGCGTACGCAAAATCAAANCATATTTGGACGGCGAGGTGGGGCATAGTGGCTTTTATGACCAACTTTTGCGACAAGNGCGACGAATTGCGAGAAGCGNCGTATAATATCGTCGCCGAAGACTATTATATTGATATGGCGGTAGCGTGGCTNATTCAAGTACTGTGCGTAAAAAATAGGCAAGTCGCGGAAGAGTTTTTGTCAAGTCCTCAAATCAGCGATACCGTAAAGAAAATGGCGGTGAGGAAAATCAAAGATTCGTTTAGAATAAGTCAAGAAGATAAATTGCATTTCATATCTTTGATATAAAATTTTAGCAATTTGCAAAAATTTGTTGACATAGACACTGTATTGTGATAAAATTTGTAAGCACTTAGATGAGTAATATCGTCTTTGTATTATGCGGGTGTAGTTCAACGGTAGAATCCCAGCCTTCCAAGCTGGTCGCGTGGGTTCGATTCCCATCACCCGCTCCACTTGTGAGTCTGTAGCTCAGCTGGATAGAGCAACGGCCTTCTAAGCCGTGGGTCGGGGGTTCAAATCCCTTCAGGCTCACCACAGGTGGTGGGTATAGCTCAGTAGGCTAGAGCGCAAGATTGTGGCTCTTGAGGCCAAGGGTTCGACTCCCTTTACTCACCCCACAACATAGGGGTATCGCCAAGCGGTAAGGCACCAGACTTTGACTCTGGTATTCGTAGGTTCAAATCCTGCTACCCCTGCCAATACNNTTGGGGTGTCGCCAAATGGTTAAGGCACTGGACTCTGACTCCAGCACTTGAGGGTTCAAATCCTTCCACCCCAGCCATACGGGACAGGCTAAGAAGTCGCAAAAAATTTAATAATGTGTATCAAAAGACTTGATTTTTAAGTCGTAATGATATATTATAACAAAGGTTCGACCCATTAGCTCAGTCGGTAGAGCACATGACTTTTAATCATGGTGTCCCGGGTTCAAATCCCGGATGGGTCACCAAATCATAAATATGCGGATGTGGCGGAATTGGCAGACGCGCTAGACTTAGGATCTAGTGTCAACGACATGGGAGTTCGAGTCTCTTCATCCGCACCAAAAGCAAAAATGCGGGAGTGGCTCAGTGGTAGAGCGTCACCTTGCCAAGGTGAACGTCGCGAGTTCGAATCTCGTCTCCCGCTCCACAAAATGAATATGCGCCTTTAGCTCAGTTGGTAGAGCAAATGACTCTTAATCATTGGGTCCAGAGTTCGAGTCTCTGAAGGCGCACCAAAAAGCGGTTTTTAACCGCTTTTCTTCTAAAATCAGGCTTGTTTTGACGAATGTGTGAAGAGTTTTTAGTCAAAATGAGCCTTTTTTCTTGCTATTTGGTGGTACGTTTGGTGGTACAGTCATCTAAAAAACTGTCTATTAACTGCAAGACTTCTTGATATTTTGTCCTATATGCCGTATTTTTCTCGTCTTCCGTCAAATCTCCGCGCAAAAACGTGCCTTTGTCCAACTGCTCGGGGTGGGTATAGATTCGCAACGTCGTATCAATCGTCGTATGTCCGAGCCATAGCGACACGGTCTTGGGATTGATTTTCTCGACGCAAATTTGTATCGTTCCGAACGTGTGGCGTAAGTCGTGTATCTTGTGCTTGGAATAGACTTCGCGGAATTTCCGCCCGACGTTGTCGTATGACAAGCCGAAGTAATCGCCGTTTTCGGTCGGCAGTGTGGACAATAGCGTTGCAACTCTATTTACGAGCGGTATGCATCTATCTGAACTTTCCGTCTTGTCTCCATGGATTGCAAGTACTTTGTTTTTCAAGTCTACGTCGCTTTTATTGATTTTGAGAGCCTCCTCGCGACGCGAACCCGTCAAGTATATAAATATAAAATAACATTTCTCGCGGTAGGAAAGCGCGTTGCTTGCGAAGAGACTTGCGAAGAAATCAACCTGCTCGTCGAAAGAAAGCGCCGTGCCTTGCTCTTGCGTGTGTTGCATTTTCTCAATAGGCGCGCACGGATTTGCTTTGATAAGCGATAGCGTAAGCGCTCTATCAAACATATTATTGAGGAGACCCTGCACAACTTGTCTTTTACGCGTTTTTTCTATGCCATAAAGGAAACTTTCAATCTCTTGCGATTTGTACGCTGTAAGCGGTTTATCAAAGCCTTGCGCCATAATATACTTAAAGTTGCTTTCAATACCTTTCATTGTATTTTCGGCGCGGTTTTGATTGAGTTTATAAGGCAAGTAATTGTCTTTGTAGAATTCCGAGAGTAGCGGAGCAGTCTTTTTATTTTTCTTTTCTTTGTTTACCTCCTTGAATCTTTCGGTCAATTTTGTCTCGATTTCGTCTCTTGTTCTGCCATATATAGAGCCAAAATCTTTTGTACGAAGTTCTATCAGACCGTTTGCGCGTTGTCTGATAAAGCCTTTAATTTTGAGTTCAAATATCATTTCTTTAATCTCCTTAATTAGATTGTTGGAAATGCTTTTTTGATACCCATTGCCGTCAATATTGTTTATAGTCATCAATCCGCTTTTAGTAGGATACGTCATATTGCCGAAATCAAAATCTATGTCGTCCGCCTCCATATTTCCTATTATTACGCAGATTGATTGTTTGATTGTTTTGAGTAGTTCGTCAAATGAAATGACCGCATTTGACACTTGTTCTAAATGGTGCTTTATCAAATTTCTATCCATTGTAAAAATCCCCCTAAATTATAGTAGGGATATTATACATTATTATTTGGAATAGTAAATTTGTTGTTATTTAGCAACGTCGGTAATTTTAATGTTGCAACCGACGTACTCTTTGCCGTCTGTGCCTCCAGTAATATCAAGGATTTTTCCACACAAAACAAAGCCGTCGCCAAATTCGCCGAGAAAGGCGTGTGATAATTCACTTTTGACGCTACCGAGAGTCTTGCCGGTACGGTCGTTTACAATAATGCTTGCCTCGGGATATTTATCGAGTGGCGTGTGCTTGATAGTCAAGGGGTCGCCGACTTTGCTTTCCTTTATACAATCTTGTCTATCGTCGAAAGAAACGCCAACGACTTTTGTTTTTAATGGTAATTGAATTCTGCGCGGTCTATATATTGCAACTTTGATAGAGTATACGTCAGTATCGTCGTCTTGGGATATGTCGGCAACTTCAAGATGTAACGAGCCTTGCATATCGTCGCTTACTTTCTCGGGCAAATATCCGATGTCGCCACCGTCAACCGAGCAAAGATATAAGTCTTTGTCAATACCGTACTCAATCGCTACGTCGTCGCCTACTTTGCAGTCGATAATATTACTTTGCATTTCTTCATTGCGATTGCCGATAAGCGTTACAACAATATCGGGCGTATCCGAGAAATTAGAAAGGTCCGCGTCATAATTTAGTTTAACGCCTAGATCTGACGGGGTTGAGTCTTTCGCTATTGTATTCTTAATCTTTTCGTCTTGCTTTGTAGTGGCTTTTACTTCGAGTCGGCGCGCTTTTACTGCAAAAACAGTGACGGCAGTTGCAACCGCTAATAAAAGCAATACAATGATTGCTTGCCATAGTGGCATATTGTCAGTGTTGTCGCCTAAGGAATTGCCGATTATAGAAGTCACTATGAAAAACAATACCCACACTGCAACCGTAATAATTATTCTTATATTTCTTTTAAGTTTATAAAACCACTTCATTTGTTTTCATCTCCTAAAATATTTTAATATCCTAAGATAGATTGTGTATCAATACCGCGCTTTTGCAAAATACCGATTAAAAGTCCTAAACACAGCGCACGGTATTCGGCTGTCATCGCATTAAAAAGTTTTACAACGTCCATAAAGTTATTGTCTTTCAGCAAGTCAGCGTATTCGCTTGCAAATTTTTCGGAGAGGGAATTGTCGGGACGCTGTGATATTGTCGTATCTTGTGTCTCAACTTCGTGACCTAATAAATAGTCAATCGAAACGCCGAAATAATCGGCGAGTTTTTTCAATGTATCGAAATTTGGTTCACGTTCTCCATTTTCCCATTTTAATATGGCAACGTGTGAATAGCCAAAATGATTAGCAAGTTCAGTTTGAGTAATTTTTTTCTCTTTTCTCAACATTTTAAGATTTTCAGCAAACATTTTTGTATCTCCTTTTGTGTGAATTGTAACACAAAGTATATATAATTAGCAATATTTATAAAAGATTTTTGAAAAAATTGTAACTAAATGTATTGACAATGCTATTTTACTGTGTTAGTATTGTATCAGTTAGTTACATAAATGACACAAAAAAATAAAATTTAAGGAGATAAGCAGTGAAAGGACTTAAAATACAAAGAATCAAGAAAGGCGTAACGCAAGAAGCGTTAGCGAAAGCAACCGCACTTACTGTTCGTCAAATTCGTTCTTATGAGCAAGGACAAAGAAACCCAAAACCGCAAACACTCGAATGTATCGCCAAGTACTTTGGCTGTACGATTGACGAACTTTTATAAATAGGAGGGATTTAATGAATAAACAAAGACGGCAGGTAATTGATAAATTGATTGAACAAGTTGAAGAACTCAAATGTGGTATTCAAGAAGTATTAGACGAAGAAGACGAGTATAGAGAAAATATACCCGAAAGCATGACGGTCAAACAAGAGATTGCAGATTCTGCTTGTGAAAACCTTGATAACGCAATAAGTAGTCTTGATGAAGTAGAAGAATATTTGCAGTCAGCACGAGACGGAGAATAGAGGAGGACAAAGATGACAATCAACCAACCAACCTTAAAATCATTTTTTGCCACTAATACACCCGACAAGATGTTTATCAATGGAAATGAAGTACCGCAACAATATATGCAATTCGCTATGCGTGTAATTGCTCGTTGTCCGCTTGCGGTCAAGTCCATTGTAAAGGTCCGTCGCAGTAGCAGAGCAGTCAAAGTTTGTATATCAACATACACTTCGGAAGAAGTAAGAGACTTTTCTATTAAAAGTTATAAAGTTACACGACAATGCCAAATGACGGATTTGCTTGTTTTTATGATTACGGATAGAATGGTCGAAGCGTTAAGACAAATTGCCGATGCACTTAATTCAATAGCGAGAGCATTTTCAATTTTGTTGCCAAAGAGTGACGACACCGAAGAAGACAACGGAGGCAAACAATGAAAGGCTATCAAGATAATTTGTTAAAAGGACTTATCGTTGACAACTTCGCAGGCGGAGGCGGAGCAAGTGTCGGTATCGAACTTGCGGTCGGCAGACCCGTCGACATCGCAATCAATCACGACGCGGACGCAATCGCAATGCACAAAGTCAACCACCCATACACGACACACTATCAAGAAGACGTTTTCGCAATCGACCCTGTAAAGGTTACGGGCGGTCGTCCCGTTGATATTGCTTGGTTTTCGCCCGACTGCAAACACTTTTCAAAAGCGAAAGGCGGAAAACCCGTCGAGAAGAAAATACGCGGTCTTTCTTGGGTAATTCTCAAATGGGCGATGTCAAGCGTCGCGCCGACGTGCATTTTTATGGAAAACGTCGAAGAGATTCAGACATGGGGTCCGCTCGTCGAGAATAACGGCAAAATGTATCCCGACCCAAAGAGAAAGGGCGAGACGTTCAAAGGATTTATTGCAATGCTTACAAAGGGAATAAACGCCGACCACCCTGCATTTGCGGAGGCTTGCGAGTTTTTGCATATTGACCCGTCGAGCGAAGACGGCAGAAAACTTGCAAACGGACTCGGATACAAAGTTGATTGTAAAGTATTGAAAGCGTGTGACTATGATACGCCAACACTTCGCAAGAGATTTTATCTCATAGCAAGGAACGACGGACAACCTATTGTATTTCCAAAGCCTACAAATGGCAAAGGCTTAAAACCTTATAGGACCGCGTCCGAGTGTATTGATATGACAATACCATGTCCGTCAATATTCGGGCGCAAAAAGGAACTTGCTATCAATACGCAACGCCGTATTGCTCGCGGACTTGACAAGTTCGTTATCAAGAACCCAAAGCCGTTCATAATGCAAGTAAATTTTGAAAACGTACCGCAAGACATAGATAAGCCGATGAGTACGCAGACGGCAGTCAATAAGCATTATTTAGGCATTCCAAAGATAGAGCCGTACATAATGAGTAACAACACGGGCAACGTGCCAAAGAGCGTATCAGATTCAACCCCGACGGTTACAACGGGCAATAGAAATTTTCTTTGTGAGGCGTTTATTACAAAATATTTTGGCGGCGAAAAACAAAGCGGAGCAGACTTGAACTCGTCAAAGCCAACCGTTACGGGCATAGACCATAACGCGCTAGTCGCAGTCAATTTGTCTTCGAGACACGGCGACGGCAAGGACGGCAGGGGAAGTAAAGTAGATGAACCTACGCCGACGCATACCGCCACAAATCACGAACACCTTATCGCTACAAATATCGTGCATTATTACGGCGGAGAGGACCACGCAAGCAAAACGGACGACAAATTGCCGACCATTACGACGTTGCCGAGACATTACCTAGTGGCGAGCCACATGGTGGTGTTAAGGAACAATATGGACTGCAAGTCAATGAAAGAGCCTATACCTACGATTACGGCGCACGGTGGACACTTGGCGCAAATAGCCGTTTATCTTGAAAAGATTATAGACGGCAGTCAAGACTTAGGACATTGGGCGGAAATACGCAAGTTGCTCAACGACTACGCAGGATATAACATCGCAGACGACGAAATTCTTATTATCGAAATCAACGGAGTGCAACATTTTATATCTGACGTCGGTATGCGTATGCTTGAACCCGAAGAGTTGAAGTTGGCGCAAGGTTGCCCGAAAGATTATATCATCGACATTGAGTCACATATCGGCAAGCCGTATAGCAAAGCAAAGCAGATTGCAAGACTAGGCAATATGGTTTGTCCGCCTGTTGCAACCGCTCTTGTTCGAGCGAATTGCCCACAGTTGGCGTATGGACGTCCGCTGAAAACGGTTGCCGAATTAGAGTCGGCAATGTGCGTTTAGGAGGGGAGCAAATGCCGAGTAAAGAAGAATTGAAATACTTGCAATCGCTACCGCTTGACATAAAGATAGCAAAGACTAAGCAACGTATCCGCGAGTGGGTAAATCGCTACGGAGTAGACGGCGTGTATGTGTCGTTCAGCGGTGGCAAAGATAGTACGGTCCTTTTACATATTGTTAGAGAGATGTATCCCGACGTCGAGGCAGTATTTGTAAATACGGGACTTGAATATCCCGAAATACAAAGATTTGTAAAGTCGTTTGACAACGTGACTATACTACGCCCGAAAATGCGTTTTGACGAAGTGATAAGAAAATACGGCTATCCATTTATAAGCAAGGAAGTGAGTCAATGTATCAAAGAGGGCAAATCATCTTTGCGGCGCGGAAGTAATTCGGTAAAACTTAGTAAATTGCTTTATGGCTTGCAGACCGAGAACGGCGGAAAATCAATTTTTGACCATACGAAATACAAACCGCTTTTATACGTTGATTTTAATATAAGCGATGTTTGTTGCAAGGTAATGAAAAAGAGTCCTGTACGCAATTATGCGAAAGTAAGTAGCAAAGTAGCAATAACCGCTCAGACGGCAGAAGAGAGTTTTTTACGTCGACAAAATTGGTTACGACACGGTTGCAACGCATTTGAAAGCAAATATCCTGTCAGCAATCCAATGAGTTTTTGGGTAGAGCAAGATATTTTGCAATACATAAAGCAGAACAAAGTACCGATAGCAAGCGTATACGGCGATATTGTATACGGCGATAAATACGGCGCACAATACGAAAATTTGATTTGCGATTGTAACGGCAAACTTTGTACTACGGGGTGCGAAAGGACGGGTTGTATATTCTGCGGATTTGGCGCACACCTTGACAAAGGCGAAAGCCGTTTTGAGAGATTAAAGCGGACACACCCAAAGCAATATGCCTATTGTATGGGCGGTGGTGCTTATGATACCGACGGACTTTGGAAACCGACCAAAGACGGCTTGGGTATGGCTCATTGTATAGACGAGTTAAACAAAATCTACGGCAAAGACTTTATTAAATATTAGGAGGCGGAAGAATGAGCGATTATAAGAGAATGACGGAAAGAGACGAATTCGGAAACGCAGATATCATAGGTGTCGATAGTTGTGTTTTACAAGGCGATTTACCATTTGAGGAGTTAAATAGAGTAACAAATGCGCTTAATAGATTTGCAACTCTTGAAGAGATGATTATTAGCGGTAAGTTAGTGGAATTACCCGAGACAAAACAAGCGGGCAAAATTTATTACGTTTGCGACCGAAAAGCGTGCGTGCAATGCAATCCCGATTGTAACCATACATGCAAGATTGCACACGCAAAAAACTTTACGCCTGCGGACATCAACGGCAATTTCCCCAACGAGGTAGGATACAACGGAGCGCCGGCTATATTTATGGAACGTAAAGTAAACGATGATAGCAAGCAAGCGCAAAGAGAAGTGTTGGAGGAGTTGAAAGAGCGTATTTGTGGAGGCATATTTGAAGACGAAGATATATATGTCGAAAACAAATGGTATATGAAAAAAGAATTTATCAAAGAGATGATTGACGAACTCGTCAAGGAGGTATGCGGAGAATGAGCGAATATAAAAGATTAACAAAGAAAGATAGATTAGGTAAATGGTATGTGAAATATGCGAATGGCGACATTACGCTTGCGCCAAATAGAGCCTCGCAAGAAGTGTTTAACTATCTTGCCAAACTAGAAAACAAGATTGAGCGAGGAGAGTTTGTAGAGTTGCCTTGCAAGGCGGGAGATATTTTCGGTGTCAGTATCAGTATGAGTATGCAAAATCTAGAAGAGGTATTGAACCACGAAATATATGTGATAAATAAAAGCACTTGTCGATGCAGACGTAGGCGCAGTCGACGTAAACAATATCAAGAAGAGATTGAGCGCTTGAATGCCGAAAACGCAAACTTGACCGCACGTCTCGAAGTTGCGGAGCAAGACAAGGCGAGCCTAGAACGCACAACGCAAGAAGTAAACGAGACTTTGAGCGCAAATGGTATAAGCATTGATTGCGACGGCAACGTCGTTGACGAAAACCGTAGTCAAGCCGTTAAAGTGTTTGCGGAAGAGTTGCAAAAGCGAATCGAGATTTTGCAAGTCGCTGACGATGAGAATGATATTTTCCGCTACGGCTTTGAAACAATGAAAGAGCAGATACCCGACATAATCGAAAAATTATTAAAGGAGTCGGCAGTCAAATGAAAAAATCAGCAATGACGAGCGTCAACAAGCCATTCACGGACAAAATCTTCGCGCTAGTCGACGGCGACCAAAAGACCATTGAATGGCGCACAAAGCCGTTGCCGAGAGGCTTGCATTATGTGTATGAGACGAAGAACAAAGGCGGTTGCGGTAAGGTCATAGGCGAAATGACGATTATTGGATATATGAAGTTTTCTTCTATTGATAATATACCCGATAGAATAATAGGCTTTGGCAAAGTAGATAGAAAAGACTTGAAGAAGTACGCAAAAGGCAGACCGCTATATGCAAATGCGATTGTCAATGCAAAGCGATACGATACGCCGAAAGAGTTGGGCGAATTTTGGGCGTATAACGAAAACCTACAAAAATGCTTTGATGAGCAAGAGGGATATTGTTTCGAAGAGTGGAGCAGTTTTTGTCGTCCACTTACACAACCGCCTCAAAGTTGGCGCTACGTCGTGAATTGGCAATGCGTCATGGAGGCAGTGAAATGTTAGGACCTTACGAACTAAACAAAATCTATTGCGAAGATTGCTACGAGGCGATAAAGAAGATACCCGACAAGAGTGTGGATTTGATATATACGGATATTCCGTACGACTTTGTCGGCAATGGCGGTGGCGGTGTCTTTGGCGAAAAGAGACGTAAATATCATGAAGAATACGAAAAGATTGCAAACAACACGATAGAGAATACTCTCAACAAGAAAAAGCGTAAAAGCACGTCAGATACGGAGGATATTGCTTTTGGTATAGATTACTCGATACTTGACGAATTTGTGCGAGTATGCAAGCAAATCAACTGTTATATTTGGTGTAGCAAAAAGCAAATACTCCCAATTATGGAATATTTCGTAGAGGGTCATGACTGCGTGTGGGATTTATTGCTATGGCATAAAACAAACCCAATACCGACTTGCAACAATACATATTTGCCTGACACGGAGTATTGTTTATATTTTCGAGAGCAAAGCGCTGGTCTCGACGGTAGCGTTGCAACAAAGTCAAAGTACTACATATCGCCTACGAATAAGCGTGATAAAGATAAATTTGAGCATAGCACAATTAAACCGTTGTCGTTTGTGCAGGACCATATAACGAATAGTACTCGGGGGGGGGGGTAGCGTTGTTCTAGATCCTTTTATGGGAAGTGGAACGACCGCCGTCGCTTGTAAAAATTTAGGACGGCAGTTCATCGGATTTGAAGTAAATCCGAAGTGGCATAAAATCGCCGTTGACCGCTTGAACAATATTCAAGCCAACGGACAAATGACATTATTTACAATGTAAAAATTTAGGAGGATAAAAGATGACGGACAATGAAATTGAAAAGGCTCTCGAATCTTGTAGAAACGTCGGTTCTTGCAAAAAGTGTCCTTGCAAAAAGTGTCCTTGCGAAAAAGACGGGAGTTGCAAACAAATGCTTGGCGAGGCGCTTGACTATATAAATCGCTTAAAGCAAGAAATTAAAATTATGGACGCAATGACGATAGCGAAGAAGTCGGCGCAAACTGCGTTTGAATCTAGTGCAAAGCAATTCGGTAATATTAAGTTTATGTCGTTAGACTCAGATATTCAGAAGACGGCAAATAAGAATTATTTACACAAGCAAATATGTGAGTTTATACACGAGACGTATACAAGAAAAAACGCAGACTACGGCGATTCTTTCTCGAATATGTTCGCCGAGTATGGCATTATCACGGCGCTTGCTAGGATTGGCGACAAGTACAATCGAATTAAAAATATTTACAAGAAAGAAAATCGCATACACGTCAAAGACGAGAGTGTCAAAGACACTTTGTTGGATATGGCAAATTACTGCATTATGACGGTAATGGAATTAGAAAGCGAAAATAAAACTCAAAACGGAGGTAAATAAAATGAGTTACAATTACGAAAACGGCTACGACGAGAACGTCGAACCCAAAAACTATGGCAGTACGCCGAAACCCAATGGCTTTACGCCTACTTGTAGATTTTGCGGACAAACGCAAATGCAAGGACCGTACGATAGTCAAGAGCAAGCGGACGAATCTGCAACGATGTCGTGCGATTGTCCGGAAGCAAGAGCCTATCAAGCGGAGCAGGAACGCAAGCAAAAGCGTGAAGAAAACATCGTGAAATTAAAGTCACGACTCGGCGAATTGCAAGGATATTGCGAAAAGCGTCAAGTCAATTTCGACAACGCCCGATATGACACAGTATTGAAAATAGGTATTGACGTATTGGACGGCATTATAGATTCGGCTACGTTGAAATTTGCCCGTATGAAAGTATCGGTAGGTATCAACAACAAATCGAACCTTGTAATAAAGTTTACATACTCAGACGGTGCGTCCTTAGAAGTGTAGTAGGTGGCAAGAGATGTCAAAGTATAAAAAGAGAATGCTATACATGGGCATTATGCAAAGTGAAGTATTGAAAAACATACAACGCATAGACCCACGCATTGACAAGTCGCTTTTGAGTAAGATTGTCCATGATATTGTCTTGCCGACAAAACGCGTACTTAACAATATATGCGAGACGTTACATTGCGACGTGTTGGACATATACGACGAAAGCGAAATAAACTTGTTGCCCGAAAAGCCTACTATCACGCAGGCTGAGGCAGTTGCAACCGACGTCAAGAGCAAAGAAAGTAAACCGCGCGTAAGCGAAGACAAGCGCAAAACAAACGTATACAATCTTACGGTCGAAGTAGATAGAGCAACGGCGCTAAGAGTTTTTTCAAAAGAATCATTGGCAAAGTTGGGGTATAGCGGAGTAACAGACTTTGTGCGCAAGTCAGTCGACGACCTTGCTCGTCGATTAGACAAAATCGAGAACAACAAAAAAGTAGAAGACGGCAGATAAGTCTGAATGTCTTTTAGAAGTCAAAATCAAACTAAATAGACAAAGAAAAAGGGAATTGCAATATGGCACTTGCAATTCCCCAAAGTTGACAAAGATATCAACTAACCAACTATAAATAGTATAGCAGAGTCAAGGCGAATTGTCAACTTTTTTGAGGTCGAAAAAGTGCTATTAGCGTCCTCGTAATCAGTATTAAGTTACCGACGAAATAGTATGTAAAAAAAGATGTCAATTATTCGCTTATTGACGGGGTCAAGGGGAAATCCCCTTGTCGTCTTGCAAGGGGCGAAACCCTTGCAATGAGAAGTGCGAGTTTTCTTTGTCGTTAGAATATCAGAACGGAGGGAATGAACTCATGCAAACAACACTTAACAGTAGGTATGACGATTACGACGAGATATTTGCCTATACCGACACCAACGACGAGCGACTTGCAAGTCTAGACGATAAGTCGATAATCAAATATCGCGTAAAGACAATCAAGAGTGGAAAGGTACTTGAAAGCGAAGTCTATCCGATATGGAATACGCACAAATCGACTAGCCGTGCAAGAAAGATAAGAGAGAGTCGAGATACTCAGAAACGTCTCAATGAGAAAAACGCGTTAAAGCGCATAATACGACTTGTCAATGCGAATTTCACTGACGACGATATTTGGTGTACTTTTACATACGAAACCGCAAAACTCCCAAAATCCGTAGAGGACGCGGAAAACGAATTCGTAAACTTCCTACGGAGATTGCGGTATCACGGGCGCAAGCGTGGTTTTCCGCCACTCAAATATGTCTTTTGGACAGAGTTCGAGGACGATGAAAAAAAAGGCAAAAAGCGTGTGCATCACCATATCGTGACGAATTTTCCCGACCGCGACCTTGCCGAAAAACTTTGGCGCGGAGGCGCAAGAAAGCAGACGAGACGATTGCAATCAGACGAAAACGGATACGAGGGTCTAGTGCGATATTGTATGAAAGACCCGAAAGGTAAAAAGCGTTGGAAAACGTCGAAAAACCTACGCGAGCCACAAATCACTATTGCCGATTACAAATTTACTCGAAAGAAAGTACGTCAAATCGTAGCGGGCGACATATCGGCAGTGGGAGTATTTGAGTCGATGTACAAAGGATATGAATTGCTCGAGGCATTTACATTTACAAGCGAATTTGTGTCGGGCGCATACATATACGCTAAAATGACAAGACGTAATTATTATGGCTTGTCGCCGAATATAACAACAAAACGGAGGAGTAACAATGCCAAAAATCACAAAGAAAACAGTCAAAAAAGTCG
Organism: Clostridiales bacterium; assembly: GCA_014799575.1. Classification (GTDB taxonomy): domain Bacteria; phylum Bacillota; class Clostridia; order Christensenellales; family UBA3700; genus RACS-045. The sequence goes on from JAAVHS010000018.1 coordinate 47,776, forward strand.
TTCCGCCGAAAGACGACGCGGACAAGCCACCTAAAAATTACAGCAGGTCAAAATACGAAGAAAAAGTAAAACCGTACCTTTCCGACATTGAGCGGTATTATAGATGTGGAGTTACGGAGGGGCAGTTGTGCGCGTACTATAATGTAAGTAAAACGCAATGGATTCAATACAAGAAGAGTCACCTCGAACTAGACGAACTACTTTGTAATGCAAAAAAACAATTACAAGTAGACCTCGTCAATAAAGCGTATGAAGTTGCCATAGGCGGAGACTACGTCGAAACAACGTCAGTTGAATACTATGAACTTAAAGACGGAGTAAAAGTCGTGACGGGCGGTAAGGTAACTAAGCATACGCGCCACTGCAAACCCGACGTAGGTATGTTGCAATTTTTACTTATCAATCGTTTTTCCGAAGACTTTGCAAAAGACCCTCAAGTTATTGCGTTGCGTAAGAAAGCATTGGAACTTGCAGAGAAGAAAGGCACACCGTTGCCCGATAATTGGGGGGAAGTATAATGGCGCTCGACCCGATACATGCTTTCTATTGTCGAAAAGACTACTTGACATTGGCGCAAGCGTGCAAAATCAAGAGTGGCGGAGTATGCGCTCGTTGCGGTGGTATTTTTGACATCAGCGGATTAAGACCACACCACAAAATAGAATTGACACTCGATAACGTAGATGACCCGAAGATTGCGCTCAATCAAGACAATATCGAAGTATTATGCCACGATTGCCATAATGCGACGCATCGTCGATTTGGTAGCGTCGTAGGAACGAAGCGCGTTTATCTTGTTCACGGCTCGCCTAGTAGTGGTAAAACAACTTATGTCGAAAGCGTTGCAACTCGTAACGACGTAATTGTAGACCTTGACAAGATACATCGCTCGATATGTATTTGCGGTTTGTATGATAAACCCGACGCAACAAAGCAGATTGCATTTGATATACGCAATCTTTTGCTTGACAAGATTTATCACGCAGGACCGCGGCGCAAGTGGCAAGATGCGTACATTATCGGAACTTTTCCCGACGTGTACGATAGAGAAAGATTTATAGCGGAATACAACGCTGAACCTATTCACATCGCGACACCACGCGAAGAGTGTATCAGACGTGCGCAAGAAGATTTGCAACGTGGAGCGGTTTTGGATATGGTGCTTGGGTGGATAGATAATTATTGGAAGAATTATAGCGAACGATAATATCCCCCCGGGGCGATTAAAAATTTTGAAACGCAAAAAGACTCCAAGTGCCAAATCAAAAAAATACACACCGAAAATTTGACTTTTTTTCTCGAAAAGTTTGAAAAATAAATTTATGAGGCTGAAATGAAGAAAGATAGCAATAAAAAAATGTCAATCGACAAACTTGCAGACGAAGAATATAATCGTTTGATTGGACTTTATAAAAAAGCAAGCGTCGACGAGATTAAACTCCAAGTCAATGACCGACTTATCAGAAAGACGGCAGAGTTGTACGCGAGATTAGAAGATATGCAGAAATTGCCGTCGATAATTTATAACAAGAAAAATCCTTACGAGCAGAAAGAGACGGCAGTTGGGAAAGCGCGTGTCAAGTACATGGCGCAATACTTGAACTGTATGCAAAAACTCAACAAAGAACTTTTGGGAGAGATTGTGGAAGACGATGACGACCTCAACAAATATAATGACGACGACCAAGACTAATCGAAAATCGGTTGACACCGATTGGACATTAGTCAATTCTGATATTGTACCTATTGACGGTTGGGAGATTCTCAACGAAGAAATCGGGGGTAGACATAGTTTTCTTATTGAGTATTACAAGCGTTGTCGCTCGGGCGAGATAATAATCGGTCGAGAACTGAAAACACAACTTGAAATGCTGATACAAGATATTGTCTACCGCTATGATACTTATCGCTTTATTCTCGGCGGTGCGCATAAGCGTATCAAGTTTATCGAAAATGAAATCAAGCATTTTGAGTCGCCTTTTGCCGGACAACCTTTTATTTTGACGCTTTGTCAAAAAGCGATTGCGGAGGCAATTTTCGGATTTGAGATATTCGATACCGAATTGCTCGGCGGTGGACGTTGGGTGCGTAGATTTAAGGAAGTTTTATTGCTTATCGCTAGAAAAAACGGCAAGACGCCGTTTGCATCGGCATTGATTCTCGCAGATTGGTTTTGCGGCGAGGCAGGACAAAAAGTAATGTGCGCGTCAAATGACTATGACCAAGCAGGATTGATTTTCGATTGTATAAACAATTTCCGAGAAGAATCTAGCGCCATGGTAAAAGTGACACGCAAAAATATTAAAGGCATTTTCTTCGGAAATCCAAAGCAACGTCGCAAGACGGGCAAGTTCTCAGCGCAAAACAAAGGCACGATAAAAAAGTTGTCGGCGAAAACGAACGCAAAAGAGGGACGTAATCTAAAAACCGTAATTGTGGACGAAGTACACGAAATGAAAGACCGTTCGACCGTAATGCCTCTGCGTTCGTCGCTTACTACACAAGACGAGCCGTTGTATATCGAAATCACGACGGAGGGAGTAGTTAGAGACGGATACCTTGACGAACGCTTGGCTGACGCAAGAAAGGTATTGAAAGGCGAGTTAGATCGTCCGCGTTGGCTTGTTTGGTTGTATACACAAGATAGTGAGTCGGAAATATGGAACGACGAGAAGTCTTGGACAAAATCAAATCCGATGTTGCACGTCGTTAAGAAAGTGTCGGACTTGCGAGACTTAGTGGAAGAGGCAAGGATTAAAGGCTCGCAACGAGCGTTTACGCTTGCAAAAGAGTTTAATTTGAAACAATCATCTAGTAAAGCGTGGTTGCGTTTATTAGATATTGAGGCTTGCGACGGCATTTTTAATATTGAGGATTTCAAAAATTCTTGGTGCATTGTCGGCGTAGATTTAGCAGAAACAAACGACCTTTGTAGTGCGACATTTTTATTTATGAAACCGAATGACGACGTCAAGTATTTATTTACGATGTACTTTGTAACCGAAACGAAAGCAAACGACCCTAACGCAACGGATAGTCCGACAAATCCCGAAAAAAAAGATTATAGAGAGTGGGAACGTATGGGATTATGTCGAGTTGTTAAAGGCAATGTAATCGACGACGACGTAGTCGCGAAGTATTTGCGCGAGATATATGACAAGTATCATATCCGCCCGTACCGCGTTGGATATGACGAATGGCACGCAAAGGAATTTGCAAAATTGACGGCTAAGACTTTCGGCGACGACGTTTTAATCAAAATCAAAATGTCATACGAGGCGCTGAACACGCCAATAAAAACGGTGGAGTTAGATCTAATCGCGCGTCACATAAATTACAACAAAAACGAAATTTGCAAGTGGTGTTTTCAGAATACCGCAGTCAAGCACGATAAAAATGGTTTTGTTATGCCCGAGAAAGTAGCCGGATATATCGGGAATAAGATTGACGGCACGGTGTCAAAGATTATTGCGTACGCCACGCTACGCGAATGTAAAAGCGCATTTATTAGTAAAATTGGAGGCTAATATGGAAAGACAAAACAACGATAAATTACCATGGGCGTATTATCAACGCGAAATACGTTGTCCTCGACATAATAAGTTGCTTGGTAGATATGACGGCAGATGTGGGGTAATAAATGCGACATACTTTTGTCCACAATGCAAGCAAGAGTATACATTTACTATCAAAGGCGAGAAAAATCCAAATTTTTAACAAGTCTAGCGGTATTTGTCCAAAAGTTCGGACAAATAATTTCAAAAATAATTGTTGACAATGCGGATTTTATCGGTTATAATGAAGAAAATTTAATATACGTCAGTAGCGTGTACTCCATTTTTACAAAGTGAAAACAAGTGAGTCGGTGCTTTAATTTAACGCGTAATGCGCGTTGAGTTAGGTATCGGCTCATTTTTTATTTTGTCAAGGAGGTGGAGACGTGGGAAAATTTATAACGGCTATCAAGAAATTGCTAGGTTGGCACAACAAAGAAAATGTTTATAGCAGTCGTTTTATAAATGGAAACAATGTGTTGTTTTCGTCCTACGGAAGAGATATACACGCAAGCGACATTGTTGCAACTGCGTTACATCGTGTCTGCGAAGAAGTATCCAAATGTACATTGAAGTCGGTCGTAGAATTCGAGAATCCACGTCGCATAGAAGTTCAAAAAGATGATATAAACAAAGTGTTTTCCGCTCGCGTAAATCCATTGTGTGGATTGAAAGACTTCTTATATAAAATCGCTTGGCTGACGCTTGTCAATAAAAATTGCTTTATATATTGGCAGTATGACGAAGTACCGATTAAGATTGACGGTAGGGAATACGTCAAGCGCGTTACAAAAGGTTTTTATCCGATAGAGGCGACAAGAGTCAAAATGTATATGCTTGACGACGAAATGCGTATTGAACTTACAAGCGCTGACGACTCGGTTGTCTTGGATATGCCGTACTCAGACGTAATACATATTCGCCACTCATACGGAGCGCATAAGTATTTAGGCGGTAGCGCGAACGGCGAGAATTATAAAAACTTGCTTGCCAACTTAGAGACAATGCACGTTATACACGAGTCTATACCCAAAACGATTAAAGCAGGCTTGGCGCTAAAAGGCGTATTGACAATGAAGACTGTTGCCGACGTTGATGCAAAGAAATTAACCCGAGAAGAATTTGAAGAACATTTGTTTGATAGCGAACTCGGCATTATTGCAACTGACTATGAGAGCGAATTTAATCCGGTCAATATCAATGTGACTGATATACCGACAAATATACTTACGTTTTTGCGCGACGAAATACTCGCGCCATTTGGGGTATCTTTGCCAATTTGGCAAGGTAAATATACCGACGACGATTATACGGCTTTTTATCAGACGGCAGTTGAGGGACTTTTACTAGAAATTGCCGAAGCATTCAAAATCACGTTGTTTACCGACAAGCAACTTGCGTATGGACACAAAATCAAATATTACGATAGAGTAGTGCAGTCATTGTCTTTTGCGCGTCGTTTGGAAATCGCCAAAATGACGCAAGAGGACGCGCTACTTTCACGAGACGAGCGCCGTGAATTGCTCGGATATGAACCCGACGGACAACCTACGAGAATGTCGTTGAATTATATCAACGTATCTCTTGCGGATAAGTATCAAATGGACAAACTCAAAAATCAAAAACAAAATATATCGGACGGCAAGACCAAAACCGACGAGGAGGACAAAAATGAAAATACCGATTAGGAGCGTAAGCGAACAAAATCCCGAAATTATTAAACGCTTATTGCCGAGCAACGTGCAAGCGTTGACATTACGGTCTGATGATATGGAGGGCGTTATTGACGGCTATCCTATTGTGTTTAATCAACGTACTGCTATCGGCAAATGGTTTTTTGAAGAAATCGACTCGCACGCTCTTGATAATGCCGATTTGAGCGACATCAAACTTTTAGCAAATCACAATGACATGATGATTCCCGTCGCGCGTCATAGACGCGGTAAACGGTCGACAATGGATATAAATGTCGACGACGTTGGTTTGCATATCAATGCAAAACTTGACATTGCGAACAATGCGACAGCGCGAGAATTGTGTAGCGCGGTTATGCGTGGCGACATTGAAGATATGTCGTTTGTGTTCGGCATTGAAGTATCGGGCGACGAATGGTTTGACCTTGACAAACCTATGCCCATAAGAAGAATAACAAAAATATCAAGAGTTTTCGAGGTATCCGCTGTCAATGACGGCGCATATCCGCAAACTTCGATAAATGCTCGCTCGGCGACGTTGGATAATGACAAAAAGACGTTGGATAACGTCCTCGCCGAAGCGTTGGAAAACGAAAAGAGAGCAGAAGAGCGCGCCAAGGCGTTAATATTGGCAAAACAAAAATTTTTATTAAAAGAGAGGTACAAAAACTATGACAATCAAAGAACTATTGGAAAAAAGAAGTAAACTTCTTTCTGAAATTGACGGGGCAGACGAAAAGCGTTTTGCCGAAATCAAACTTGAACTTGACAAAATCGACTTCCAAATGAAACAAGCGGAAGACGAAGAGCGCAAAAAGAAAGAAGAGGCGGAAGAGCGCGCGGCGCGTGAGAAGAACGCAAACGGCGGTAGCGCAAACAACAAAATCGTGTTGTTTACAACCGAAGAAGAAAAGCGTAAGGCTCAAATGGAAGAAATTGAGAAACGTGCGTCGAGTCTTAAAAAGGGCGAAAAAATAACGGTAGAAGAAAGAGCATTATCCTCGTCGTCGGTCGCACTTGGTACGGCAACAAGCAACGAAATCAATCCGGCATTTGAGCAAGTCGGTACTCTTGATAAACTCGTAAACGTCGTTCACTTGGAGGGAACGGGCGCAGAAAGTTATAAAAAACCGTTCATGAAAAATATCGGCGAGGGCGAAATTGTAAAAGAGGGGCAGTCGCCGAGTACGTCCGCTGAACCTGAGTTTGATTACGCAGAGATAAACAAGGTAAAAATCGTTGCTTACGCAGAGATAAACGAAGAGATTGAAAAACTTCCGTCCGCAAACTATCTTGCAGAGGTTGACAAGGCTGTTCTCGGCGCATGGCGCAAAAAAGTAATTGAACAAATGGTTAAAGGTCAAGGTAGCGGTAACAGCGAACTTGTCGGAATTGTAAATGCTCCCGAGAAAATCATAGCGAAGTCGCAGAAGAAAACAACAACTACTATCGACGAAAATACGCTCGATAGCATTATCTTTGCTTACGGCGGAGACGAGAATGTAGAAGGCGACGCAACTCTCATACTCAATAAATTGACGCTCAAAGAATTTGCAAAAGTTAAAGGCTCGGATAAACGTCGCGCCTACGACATTGTAGTGCGTGGCAATTCGGGTACGATAAACGGTATTCCGTTTGTATGTACTAGTAAATTGCCAGCGTATGGCGATGATAAGTCTGCAAGCACACCTTACATGATTTACGGCAAGTTGCAAGGCTACGAACTTGCGTATTTCACCTATCTTGAAGTCGAGAAGTCTAAGGACTATAAGTTCAAGGAGGGCGTAATTTGCTTGAAAGTAAGCGGACACGTCGGAGGTTCACCTGCAATGTACAACGGCTTTATGACGGTATCGAAAAATTCGTCTACACAACCGGCAAAAGAGTAATCATCATTTATTTTTGGGTCAGAGTGAGTCAATACAAAACGGAGGTATTTATCAATGAAAGAAGTTGAGAAGATAGCACTAAAAATAGGATATGGCGCTTCTGACCCTCAAAAGATAGAAGAGATTCAAGGCTATATAGACGAGGCGGTCGAATTTATGAAGACGAGCGGTGTTGCCGAAAAAGAAATTAGTACGCACACCGCATACGTCGTCAAAAGCCTTTGGGCGGACTATCGTGATAGTGGCGTAGAAGAGAGCATCATCAAAAAAGACGGTATAGTTGTCGCGCTAATATCGAATTTGCGGAGGCGTAAGAAGTGAGTAAACAACAACGTCCCAAAAAGCGACCTACGCTGATCAAGTTTGGCGTACCGAAAAACATATATGTCGCAGGGCAAGGAAATACGATTGAGTATGAATTGATAAGCCATGTTGTCGGCACTGACGGCGACGGCAAAGCGATTCAATCAGATTGCTTTTATTGCGAGTGGCTGAATTCTTACGGCGCAGTTGCTATCCAACAACAAGCCGACGGAGTATCGCAATCGGCAAGAATTCGTATGACCTACGTCAAGGCGGTATACGACGCGTTGAAAAAAGACTCAATAAGAATCTACAAGCACGGAATTATTGACGATGAACATTGCTTTGTTTTATCGTCTTCGCCCGATAACTATGCCGAGAGCAACAAGATGTTGGAATTCAATGTCAAGCATTATGAGGTCAAGTAAATGTCGGTTAAGAATATCGTTCAAGAAATATTGGATAATACGTTGTTGCAACACGGCGTTTTGTCGCATCATCTTCGCCATGTCAAGACCGACGCAATACAAGGACTTGACGTCAAGATAAACGACAACGAGTATGTAGTTTATAGGTCCGTATCGAATGGCAATGGTGTTTACGGCGACGGCAGAAAGGAAATTGGTCGCAAGTACGTTGACGTCAATTATTACTACAAATACGAAAAGGACGATACGCGTTATAGTGAAGTAGAACGTCGTGTTGAGGATATTAAAAAAGCCTTTTTGGCGAGCAAGCGCTTTCTATTAAAGAACGACGCAAGCGATATTTACGACATTGACAATCCGTATCGCGGTATCAACGTAGAGTTTTTATTCGTGGAGGCGGTCAATAGTGAGCAACATATCAACTCATAAATATGCACTTGACGAATTGCCCGACGCGCTTGACGAAATGCTAAAAGACTTTTTGCAGTCGTCGTTTGAGGCTCGTCAAGATGCGGTGCAAGCAGGAGCAGAAGTATTCAAGTCAGCGATAGAGTCCGCTACGCCGAAAGATACGGGCGAAATGGCTCAGTCGTGGAAGATTAAAACGAAGTACGTTGACGTTCGATACGTTGGTAATACACGCGTTGCAAAAGGTCAAGTACATCGCAAGACGAAGAGTGGAGGCAAGGGCGAGGCGCGTAGCAACGTACCGCTGACCAATGTCTTGGAGTATAGCGCAAAATCGCCACATTATGGTTTTATCCGTCAGACTTTTGACGCGGTAGAGCCTCAAATATTCTCAGCAATGAAAAAAACTATTGAAAATGGAGGTAAATAAAAAATGAGTAAAAACGACGCACTTGTCCGCTTTAATATAAAAAATGCAAAGTGGGCGTTAAAGTTGGAAGACGGCAAATATGAAGTGCCGAAATCTTACGGCAAAATATCGAGAAAGATTGCTATTGAAGCCGATTCTAATACTAAAAAGATATTTGGCGACGGCGAGTGTCAAGCGTACATCATCAACGATAAAGGCAAGAGTGTGGTTTTGACTACAAACACTCTTAACAACGAGTTTGAGCAGGACATGGGACGCAAAATGGAGACGGCAAAAGGAATTGCAAGCATTAAGCAACAAAAAGTCCCGACTTTCGCTTTGTACTTTGAGACCGAGGGAGTTATGCCCGACGGCAGAATGGGTATACTTGCCAAATCGTGGCTCTATGGTATGAAGTCGCCTACTGCGCCGTCAGAATCGTTTGAACAAACAACTGATGATATAAACGAGACGGTATACGAAACATCATTTGAGGCATCGGGTGAGATACTGAAAGACGCAGACGGCAAAGAATATAAGGACGAGAAGACAAAATGTCCCGTCAGAGTATGGTTGCTTACTAGCACTCCCGATATGCCCGACTTTGATACTTTCGGCGACACGGTTGTTATGCCAACTATGAGAGATACAAAGGCGGAGACTACGACTCCGAACACCGCGGAGGGCGAATAATGTTTAAGACAAAAATACCCGTTCAAGAAAAAATCGACGACGGCAACGGCAATATCAAAACGCAAAAGAGAGAAATCGCAGTTACGGTCGATACGTCTATCTTTGCGGAGGAAAGGTGGGAAAAATATTTTCCTACAAATGCGAAAAGCGAAACGCTTTTTGCATATATTGAGCGAGTTCACGAAAACAGAATGCTTGATAAAGCGCATATTTTGTCTAATCTAAAAGCATTATACTGCTTTCTTGAAAGTGACGAACTTTCGGACTTCAAGTCATTTTGTCAACTATTCGACCTTGCAGACGTCAAATATCTTCAAACGCTTTGCGACAAGATAAAATGGATTTTCGGCATAGTCTTGGGTAGTAGTGTATCGCCCCCAAAAAACTAAAAGAGCGCAGTCAAGAATTGTTGCAGTTGTATGACAAGTTGTACCCAAACGGCAATCGCAACAAGCCTATGACTGCGCCGAGAGTAATTACATTATTGCAAAAGTGCGTTGATTTGAAAATACAAGATTGCTTAATTCAACGCTTACATTTTACCGATTTATACGTTCTAATTTTGTCGATTGATATTGAGAATATCAAGCAAGCATTGAAACGCGAACGGCAAGCAAGAGCGAAAAAATCAAACTCCGAAGTCCGAGACATATCGGGAGCGGAGGCGGTCAAGTTTTTGAAAGGAGGTGGCGGATTTGGCTGATAATATTCGTGGCTTAAAAGTAGAGATAAGCGCGGACGCAACGAAATTCAAAAAAGAAGTCAAAGATTTGCGTTCGGACGTGAAGTCGGCAAAATCCGACCTTGCCACGTTGCAAAAAAGCCTCCAACTTGACTACAACGAAGAGAAATTCGCCGAGGCGCAAAAGGTTGCTCAAAATGCAATAGACAAGACGTCAGAACTTGCAGACAAATTGCGCGGACGGCTAAAAGACCTTGAACAAAGCGGAAATGTTGACACCGATGAATATCAGAAAGTGCAAAGCGAGTTATACAAGGTTGAGTTGCAAGGCGCGCAGTTGCAAAAGCAATTAGAGCAAATCAATCAAATCAAGTTTGATAATCTCTCTAAGCAAGTGACTGACGTCGGCGATAAGATAACGTCGGCAGGCAAAGCGTTAGCGCCTTTTTCGGCTATGGCGACGGGCGCTGTCACGGCTCTTGGCGCAGTGGGTAAGAAAGCAGTTGCAACGGGCGACGATATTGCCACACTTGCGACTAAGTACGATATGTCGTCCGACTCATTGCAACGCTTTAACTACGTTGCCTTGCAGACTGACGTTCAAGCGGAAGATTTATACAAAGCATTTACGAAAGTTAGAGCAGGCGTGGCGGATATGGCTACGGGAACGGAATCAACCGCAAGCAAAGCGTTGCAACAACTTAATTTAGACTTTGCGTCGTTCGACGGCAGTGAAGAGCAATTTTACGCAATCGCCGACGCATTGTCAAATATGGGCGATAAGACGCAAATGGTCGCAATCGCAAATGATATATTCGGCGACAAACTTGCGACAAATCTTTTACCGCTCATATACGCCGGCACGGACGCAGTGAATGAGTATCGCAACGAGTTCGACGAATTGGGCGCAATGACCGAAGAGCAAGTCGCAAGCATGGCGGAGTTTGACAACGTCTTGAACAAGATAAACACGCAAGTCAAAAACTCTATCACGCAAATAGGCGCGTCGCTACTTCCTATTATGGAAAAAGTCGCCGATTGGGTAAGCAATACAATTATTCCGAAATTGCAAAGTCTTGCCGAGTGGTTTAACAATTTGACGCTCGGACAACAAGAATTTGCATTGAAGATAGCGCTCGTTGTCGCCGCGCTTGCGCCTTTGACAATGGGCATTGGCAAACTTGTAACGACAATCGGTAGCGTAATAGAAGTCTTGCCAAAATTACAATCGGCGCTTTCTTCGTTGGCATCACACCCGATAATCTTAATCGTAGCGGCGGTCGCGGTTATTCTTGCGTTATTGTATAGTCGTTGTGAATCTTTCCGAGAGGCAATCAATAATCTAGTCGGCACGTTGGGACAGGCGTTGCAACCTGCTATGACCGCAATATTGCAAGTGTTTAATACTCTTATGCCGATATTGAACGAGATAATCAATATTGTTGGCGGAGTGCTTGCAGTGGCAATAAACATCTTGTCGACTGCGTTGCAACCCGTGATTGTAGGAATACAAATGCTATTCGGTATTTTGCAATCGCTCTTGTCGGTTGCGCTCATACCGTTGCAACTCGTCTTACAAGCGTTGCAAATACCTTTGCAAATGCTTGGCACTTTGTTGAATTGGCTTGCTCCACTATTTGGCGCGTTTGCGAATCTAGTGCAAGGCGTGTTTAACGTTGTGCTTAAAGTGATAAATTCGGTATTGACGGCAGTTGAAAGCGCGATAAATTGGTGCATTGACAAAATAAATTTGCTTATTGACACGGTCAACGACAAAATGGGGTGGCTCGGCGTTCACCTCGAGAGGGTGCAATCCGTATCGCTCCAAATCGACACGTCCTCGCTTGATAATATCAACGATATAAACGGCACACTAGACACTACGTCGCCCGATATTATAAGCGGTGACAACGTCTATGACAAAATAGGCGCAGGCGGTATCAATGGCGATGTGTACAACAATGATTATAGCACGAATAATACGACGCAAAACATAACGGTCACTATTCAAAATTATGCCGAAGAAGTCGACGTCGACGATCTAGTGCGACAAATCAATGTGAAACTTGCGGAGGCAATGTGATATGAGAAAATTCTTTTTGCACAATTCAAGCAGGACGAAATCATTTGATTTGAACACTGCAAAGGCTTTCGCAACCGAGCCGTCAGGCTTGGGTAATTCGTTTAGCACGGAATATAAAGAAAGCGACAAGGGCAAACATCTTGTCAACGTTAAACCGAATTTTGACCCGATAACATTGAAAATTTATTTTAATGCAGACGGGACGGACGGATACGCAAACTATAAAGGACTAATGTTGTTTTTGGAAGAGTGCGGAAAGTCGCCGTTTTTGTTTGAGTACAACGACGGAGTAACTGACAAGTATTGCGACGTAATTCTCAAATCGTCGGGAAAAAGTGAAAAGGATTCGGACGGAGTATTCTGCGAGCCTTTTACGTTCGAGCGCCAAAGTTATTGGTATGAGCGCCTCGAGGGGACTTTTGAATTAGAGAATACGTCGTCTTCACGCTTTCCGCTAGGATTTCCGTTTGGCTTTTCGGGGCGAGTACTCAAAACGAAGAAGTATGTATCGAATCCTTTTCACATTGCGTCGCCTATTACGATAACTATATCGGGGCAGATACGCGATAATATTCGAATATACATCGCTACGTTAGACGATAAAATCGTATCAGAAATTAAACTCTCGACAAATTGCGAGGTTGGCAAAGTAATTGTTATCGAGCCTAATACAAAGAAGATAACTATTACTGAAAACGGAGTAGAGTCCAACGGTTACGGACTTATTGACAAGACAAAGCAATCGTTTTTGTATCTACCCAAAGGTGATTATTATATCAGTTCTGATATGACGGGCGAGGACAAAGGAAAAATCACTTTTACAATTAAACGATATTTGCTTGATTGACGGAGGTCGGAATGTATATAGAGATTTACGACGAAAACAAAAGGCATATATCTAACGTCGACAATATATCGTACGATTTGACTAAACGCGTTTACGACCCAAATGCTTTTAACGCAGTCGGAATTAGCGCAGACGACGTCAACAAAGCGAAAATTGCCGTTATGGTTACTGATGTCGGAGAATACGAATACGCTTGCCTAGTTGACAATATTACGCCCGACGGCAACAAGCGTACTATCAAAGGTCTAGATTTCAAAACGCTTTGGCAGACGGAAATATTGCTAGATTTTACTCCCGACGGCAGTTGGGACGGCAGATTGTCAGTAATATTCAATCGCGTTAAAAGCGCGGTATTTGATAGTGTAGATTCGACGGTATGTAAGATACCCGTCGAAGTAATTATCCCGACGGACGATACTGATACGACGGAAATGCTCGGGTCATATCAAGGACAGTATATCAATACGGACGCATACAAATTCTTAAAATGTTATCTCAAATTTTATGAGTATAACATTGAATCTCGGTACGACGTAGTCGCAGGCAAAATCATATTTGAGTTTGTTAAAACTACCGAAATAATCGACGTCAATCTAAGCGACTTTATTTACGACTTGACTACTTCTTCGTCGACGACAAATAAAGCGGTTGCAACTGTCAAATACGACGTTGCAACGCCCGAGACTGACGGCGACGGAAATGTCGTTTATAATGCCGACGGAACACCAAAGAGAAAACCGCGTCCGACGACAATAGCGACAAAATACTATTATCTTAATCACAACAACGATATTGTGCAAGCGGACGCGAGAGGCGAAATAGAGGGGAGAATATATCCGGTCAAGACAAAGTGGTTTGAAAAAGAATATTTGTCCGAGGCGCAATTTGACGCCGTGTATGAACTCGCAAATAGTCGCTTTGTCGATAACATTATTATCGACAACAACTTGACTATTGACCCGATAGACTTCGCGATATATCCGCTCTATACAAAGATACAACTCTATTACGACGGCAAGTTGTATAAGACGCTACCGATAAGCGAAAAGATAATTACGCTTAACGCAAGCGGTAAAAATACACAAATAAAACTCGGCTTTAAGAAGATTTTATTGACTGAGTTATTAAAAGGTTAGGAGGCAAAGAAAATGATTAAGGCAGTAACTTATCAAGGCAATAGCGCTTTCAAGGCTAATCTATACGCATTGGAAATCAAAAGCCGATTTATCGACCAAAATCACGCCGACGGTTACTACACAAATTACGGCTCGGAACTCGACGCGCAAATAGTAGGTAATCAAATACAAATCGAGACGGGCGCTTTTGTAGTGCAAGGACGTATGAACGAAGTCGTATCAGCAGAAATTATATCGCCACAAATGATTGACGACTATGTGGGATATATCGTTGCTCGTATTGAAACGTACCACGCAGAAGACGCGGATAATTGTTCTTTCAAAGCATACGTCAATACTGCGCTGAGTGAAATTCAGTTGCAACAAGACGACGTTTACGCTATGGACGCGGACGATTCTAACAAAGTTTATGAATTGCCGATATACTCGTTTGCAATCAAAAACGGAGCAATAACTGAATTGGTAAAACTTATTCAACCCGTTGCCGATTATGCTCGTATGATTGCCGAATACAATCAAAAAGTTGACGAGATATTAGAGGAATTCGTGCAAGGTGTCAATCAAAAACTTAAAGAGTTTGGACAACAACTAGAAGACGGGGGAACTAGTATCAAGGTTGACGGCGAACTCAAAAAGCAAATAAATTTTACTGACGACCCACAAAAACTAATTGATAGTAAAGTCAGCAAAAATGGCGACGATTTGAAGGGCGCATATAAATTTTACAATGCTAATGGTGTTAAGTATGCGGAGATAAATACTTATAATAATCACGCTTTTGTGACTTTGTTTAATAACAATGGTGTACCTTATCTGCACTTTGATGCAACAACGTTGAATATAACAAGCGGTCTTCCACAAGCAGGTGGACAAAAACTTGGCGCAGGTGCTATGGTTTTGTCGAAAAATGGTATAGCCTTTACTAATCCCGGTACAAAAGACGATGCCGGTTGGGTGCGTGTGTTAGGTAGTTCTGAAACTGATACTGTACTAGAAATTGCTACGGGCGATGACGGAGGCGATGGCGAGGCGATAGTAGCGCGACAGTACAATACTGATAATGAGGTAAAGCGTCAACTCACTTTGCTAGAAAAAAGTAGCGAAGCGGGCAACTATAAAATATTTAAGGTTGATCCGTCAAAACTTTACCCGAAGACTGAAAACGGTTGGACGATAGGCGGTAAAGATTTAGTTCCCGATGGAGAGGGAATATATTTAGTTAGTATGGCAACATCCCAAACATTTGTTATCCCGGGTATTATGATTATTGGTAAGATATCCTCAGCAAGTTCAACCTTAGCAGGCGCAGCGATATTATGTAGTGTACAGACTAGTTCATATCCAATATTTCTGAAAGTTCGAAGTGGTAATACAACAGGAAGTACTATATGGACGGCTCAAGAGGTAACTTCAAGTAATACGATACAGTCTTATTATATTGCACAAGTTGCCTACAAAAAAATTTTATAAGAGGTAATAACAATGGGATATTGGAATAGAAAAAGAAATGGTTTTACTCCTGAAAGGAGCAAGGACACGAGCGCAACAAATTATACGACTGAACAAATCAATGCTATGTATGCAAAAGGCGACGTAGTCACAGGCGAAGACGGCGAGCCTATGGTCGTACCTAGACCCGAGTTGACCGGAGAAGAAAAGCAAGCGCAGTACGAAAGCAAGGTGGATAGCCTTATTCGAGAGCGTTACACTCTCTCGCAAGAGTTGTCAATACTTCGTCAGCAAGAAAGTAAGAGCGAAGAATATCAAGCATATTTTGACTATTGTGAAGAGTGCAAAGCAAAGGCAAAAATAGAATTGCAAGGCGGTATCAAGAATGGAATTTAGAAAAGATTTGCAAGCGATTTTAGAAGACTTGAACGCTCAAAAATTAAAAACCGAGCAAGAGAATGACGATACTGTCACTAATGTTGAAGTTAAAGTGACGGCAGATGTAGAAGAAAACTTGGAACAAGTAGAGATTGAAACAAACGAAACACACGCGTCACAAGAAAGCCAATCCGACGACCAAAGCGCAGAATCAAAAGACGCGCAAGCAAATGCCGACTCTTCTAAAAACAAAGAAGAGTATTTGCATTTATTTGCGATTCTAAGCGTCCCGACGACTAATTTGTCTAATCGTATAAAGGCACTGAAAAAGATTGTTAAAAGTAGCGCGGTGACAGTTGGAATTGTGCTTTTATTGGCTATCTGCGGAGGCATAACATACGCAATATTGCGAGCGTGTGGATTATTCGGTTAAAGGCGGACAACCGCATTTGACATAAAAATCTATAAGGAGGTAAAAGACTATGTTGGAAGAAAAGAAAATTGTTATCGTATCCGACGAAAACGACGTTGTCACATTTGACGACATCACTATCAAGCACGATACTATAAATCGTGTCGAAGTTGCAGAAGTCAAAAAAGAACTCGAGCAACTTGAAAACGAGAAAATCGAACTTGATAACCGTATTGTCTCACTTAAAGCAAAGTTGATGTATGCGGACAAGATTATCGCGATTGCAGACGAAAATAAAGCAAGCGAATCCACTCCAAAGAACGTCAACGCAACCGTGTCCGAGGGCGAGGCGAGTATACTTGCCGACGCCATTGCCAACGACAAACCCGTCGCAAGCGACGACCTTGTCTAAGGAGGTGGTAAATATGGAAAACACGGAAAAGCAAGTTATCGAATGGGCGATTGAAAAAATAAACTCATACGATAGCGAAAAGAAATTGTATAATTTGTCGGCGGTAGTTCTATCAGTCCTTGACGTGGTATGTGGGATAATTGCGATATTTTATACTTCTATGATTGTGACGTCAGTCATAGCATCAATAATTTGTGGTACAATATGGGGCGGACGGCTGATTCAACTTATTAAGGCGGAGCGACTCGCAAAGGCTTTGAAAGTTTTGTCAACTGCAAGTATCACATATATATCCGTCCGAAAGAAGAGGAGCGAATATATGAACAAATTCAAGGATAATTTGAAAAACAATCCACTCACTATTGTGTTTGCGCTCATCGGCGCAGGCGTTATAGGATTTGCTACATATAAACTCGCTCAACTCTATTTTGTCGCACTGCCGAAATGGACTTACATTTTGTTTGCAATCATAATGGCGATACTTACCATTATTTTAGTTGTGTTGCTTGGTTGGGATAATCTCAAATCGGCAATACTGAGGAGCGCAAAAAAGACATTAAGCGAAGACGGTTATAATACGCTCGTTGAATATGTCAACGCTCTCAAAGCAAAAGAAGATGAGCAAGCCGAAATTCAAGCAAAGAAAGTAGCACACGACAAAGAAGTTGAGCAGGCAAGGCAAATTATCGCCGACCACGAAAAGCGCAACGAAGAGTATCAAAAGGCACTCGAATTATTGAAAGCGCAGTCGTCCGACGTTCCGCAGGACAAGCAAGAAGTTGTTTTGACCGATAGCGGACAAGCGACGGCAGACGTAGCAAAACCCGAAGAGCCGAGCATATTATCTGATATGAAGAATATTTTATAATAGATAATATAAACAATTTAATATAATCAAAGCCACAAATTTTTGTGGCTTTTTTATTTGAAAAATTTTTTGAAAAAAATGATAAAAAACCCTTGACATATCGTTGGGGGAGTGATATAATATAATTACAAAGATAAAGTAAGGGAGGTGATAAAATTGACTGAAATAACAAAAGCCTTGCAAGACTTAGCAAGAGCAATCGAAAATCAAAACGCGGTCGAAAGTGTCAAGATTACGATAACGCTCAAAAAGCAAAAGCCGAGCAAGGCGACCAAAGACGATAAGTAATCGTCGATAGGCAGAGCGGGCGAGGACATCGCCCCTCGTAAGTCCTATTATAAATGAACAAATTTAATTTGTCAATATTTTAATTAGGGAGGTACAAAATGACTATCAAAAAAGAAAACAAAATCTATATAGCAAAAGAAAACAAGACATCTTGGACGCTATCGACTACGATAGGGCAAGTAGACGTATCATATAATGTCCCAAAGGTAGATTGTCCAACTTTTGACGCATTGACGGAGTACGTAATCGCAAACGATTTATTTTAATGAGGTGTTCAATGGCAAGAAGTGAGGCGCAAAAAAAGGCTGATAAAAAATACAGAGAATCCCACAAAGGCGATTTTATAAAATGGTCAACGGTCTTTCCGCCCGAAGAGGCAAAGTATATTGATGAAGTAATTAAGCAAAGCGGAATGAACAAAGCCGAGTTTATTCGTTGGGCAGTCGAAGAGTTAAAGAAAAAGTCCAAATAGTTGGACAACGAATGCCATTTATGATATATTTTATTTAGTATTATAGTTGGCAGAAATTGAGTGGTACGGCGTGGGTACGCTCAAAGCATTTATTTTGGTTGTTGTTTTTGTTGAATATAGGTTGATTAAATGCCGTTTTTCGGTAGTTAAAAACCTTATTCAACGACTCTTAATCATTGGGTCCAGAGTTCGAGTCTCTGAAGGCGCACCAAAAAGACAAGTCGAATTCGACTTGTCTTTTTATTTATTACGCTTAATCTTTGTTAGTCTTACAGTTCAATCTTTTCAACTTTGAAATCGCAGTAATATTCGGCGGTTTTGCACTTGAATTTCAAGACGCAATAATCGGGGTCTGTTACGCCTTGCTTATAAAATAATTTATCACCAAATCGCCAAATCATATCTTTTGTCGGTTGGTCGGTGCAGACTTCCATTTCTCCGATAATTGAGACGCCCTGATATTTGAATTTTCCGCGTTTATAAAAATAAACGCAAGATTTGTTGTTGTCAAGGTATTGTTTGACTTTATTAGACGAAGTATTGGTCGAAAAGTAGATTTCGTTGTTTTCTATTTTTCTAGGCGCAAGCATAGCTCTGATCACGGGGTAGCCTTGCTCGTTGATTGAAGCGATAAACGCCGTCTTTTGTTCCGATATAAATTCAAAGATTTGAGATTTATCCATAGTATTCCGTTCCTATATTGAATTGATTATATTCTACTACAAATAAATCATTATTTCAATATTTAACGTAAAAATTTCATCTAAGAATAGCAAACTAATTGACACTCGCTATAAATAATGATAATATCAAAGTAATAAATACCAAGGAGAAAAACAATGAAGAAATTTTTGACGAGCATTATAGTAGTAGTAATGTTGCTTTCAATCGTATGCTGTTGCGTGGCGTGTAATAAGAAAGCGCCGCTCGAACAAGTCGTTGATTGCGTAATCAAGTTGAAAGAAATACTAAACGACGAAACTTTTGAGATCTCCAACGACTGCGGATACCAAAAGTATTATCAAGACGAGGACGGAATTAAACTGAATATCTATATCGCAATTCAGTTCAAAGTAACCAACGCTTCGGGAGAAGACGTATATGACATCGCATATTTTGTAAACGGCTCTTACGTTGGATTGGATAGCAATTATGACGACGGCACGTATGACACTTGGTCGGATTCAAAGAAACTTCAATTTTTAGAGTCTGCAATTATATGTCTGGACGGCTATTATACTGAAGTATTTACAAAAGACGAGGTAAATACCGCTCTTGGAGTTGGAACGTCGTCAGAGGATACGGCTACGGCGGCTGCTTAATAGCAGAAATTAATAGCAAAAACAAATAATTCGTTTGACAAAAAAATCAAATTTTGATAAAATAATCAACGTTGAACAGCTCAAAGAGCGTAGAATTTCGACAGTTCTACGCTCTTTTATTATGTGTTCTTCGTAGGTTTCACGCGTTCTTTACTCCGACAAAGACGAAGTTCTTATCGGAGGTTTTTTATGTCAGAATCAGCACAAAACAATTTTTTAGGCGTTGAAAAAGTCGGCAAACTAATGAAAATGTTCGCCATTCCTTGCGTATTGAGTTTGATTATTCAATCTCTTTACAATTTGGTCGACCAAATTTATATCGGTCACTGCGACACGTTGGGCGCGGCGGGTAATGCGGCGACGGGTATAGTATATCCGCTTACGGTAATTGCGCTCGGTATCGGTCTATGGATAGGCGACGGTTGCGCGGCTTGTCTTAGTCTTAATCAAGGGCAGGGCAACACAAAGGGCGCGGCAAAGAGCGTCGGCACTGCGTTGTTCTACGGCACTGCTGCAAGTATTGTTTTAATGATAATATGTTTTTGCTTGAAGGACAAAATCTTGGTAGCAATTGGCGCGCAAGGCGTTATATTGGATATGTCAAGCGAATACGCCAACTTCATTATCGGCGGATTTTTGTTCTTTACTTTGGCATGCGTACTCAATCCGATAGTCCGCGCGGACGGCAGTCCAAAATTCGCAATGCTTGCAATGGCGATTGGCGCAATAATCAATATCGCGCTTGACCCGTTGTTTATATTCGGTTTCAAAATGGGAATGACGGGCGCGGCTTTGGCGACCTTCCTCGGACAGTTGATTACTTTCGTATTGCACGTAGCGTATCTTTTCAAGACAAAGACGTTCAAGTTGAAGTTGAAAGACTTAATTCCGTCAAAAGCGATTGCAAGTATTCTCAAATTCGGAATATCGTCGCTCTTGACCCAACTTGCGATTGTAATAATTTCTATCGTCAACAATATACTTTTGTTCAAGTTCAGCGCAAGCAGCGGTTACGATACGGCAATCACGCAAGGCGTTATCACTTTGGCGTTCAAAGTATTCGGTATCGTCGTTTCCGTCGCTATCGGTATCGCTTCGGGCGCGCAACCAGTCATTGGTTACAATTACGGGGCAAAGAAGTACGACCGCGTAAAGAAGGCGCTGCTCTATATGATGATTGCGACAGTGGTCGTCGGCGCGATTGCGACGTTGATATTCGAAGCGTGTCCGCAAGTATTCTTGTATATCTTCGGCAACGGCGGAGAAGGAGTAGACCCCGTGGTGTATAAGGAATTCACTTTCTTGACGTTCAGAATATATCTCGGATTTATTCTCTTTACTTGCGTAATCAAGAATTTGGCAATATTCTTTCAAGCGATTGGCTCGCCAATCAAGGCTACTTTAATAACAATGACGAGAGACGTAATAGTTCTTGTTCCACTATCAATAATAATGGTGAACGCGGGCGGTATTAGCGCACTTTTGTGGTCTGCGCCTATATCCGACGCAGTAGCGTTTGTATTGGCTCTCGGATTGACGTTGAACGTCCTTGCAACAATTAGCAAGAAAGAAAAAGAAGTCGCTCAAATTTCAGATACGGCGGAAATTAAAGAAGCCAAGCAAGGCATTATCGTGACCATTGCAAGACAGCACGGAGCATCTGGTAGAGAGATAGGAAAGTTGCTCGCCGAGAAACTTGGCGCGCCTTACTACAACAAAGACTTGACGTTGCTCACCGCGCAAGAGAGCGGTCTTTCGAGAGAGTACGTTCGCGACGTAGAAGACGGCAAATTGCAAAAGATTGAAACTTTGTATATCGGTCTTGACCCGACCGACCAAGCAAGACAAGCGCAAGAAAAAGTGTTGAAGGCTATTGCCCAAAAGGGTAGTTGTGTAATTGTCGGCAGAGCGGCGGATAAAGTTCTCGAGGAATATAAACCTTTAAGATTGTTTATTCACGCGCCGTTGGAGTATCGCATAGAGCGCATTATGCAAAAGTACGGCGACAGCAAAGAAAGCGCGGCGGATTTTATAGCCAAGTCGGATAAGCGCAGAGCCAACTATTATCAACTTATCACAGGCGAGAAGTGGGGAGATTTCAACAACTACGATTTAGCGGTAGACAGTTCTATCGGCGTGGAGAGCGCAGTCGACGTAATCCTTGAATATATCAAGTCTACTCAAAAAGAAACGGAGCAAGTCACTTCTGCTGACTTTGCAAGCGAAGCCGTTGAAAAAGCGTAGTAGCGATATTCAAAATATAAATTGATAAATATAAGAAGAGCGTAGGAAA
>JAAVHS010000019.1 GCA_014799575.1 Clostridiales bacterium
AGGCGGACGAGCCTATCGTAGACGAGCCGCAACCTCAACCGACTCCTACGTTTGATATTGTTGAAATAATCAAAGAGTGGTGGCAGTTAATCGCTAGTATAATAAGCATCATTCTTATGCTGATATTCATATCCAAGACGATAGGATATGAGAACAAGCGCAAGCAGAACAAAAAGACGATAGACAAGAAGTACAGCAATTTCTATGGAATCACGTTGTTTGGCTTAGCGACAGCGACGTGGACGATGATAGCGTGCGTGTTAATGGGCGGCGCGTTGTTGACGTTCGTAATAATGCTTGTGGCGAAGAGCAAGTGCAAGAAGTCCGACGAGGAGTTGGAAGACGCGAAAGACGAGTTTGAGCGCAACCAAAAAGACTTCGACAATAGAAGAAGAGTGGACGAAAATCAGCACCGCGACGAGCAGTTGCAAATGATGCTAATGGGAATGCTTGGTGGAGGCAACGGACAAAACGGAAGCGGACAGAGTTTCGTATACCAACAACCCGGCTTGGGCGCGGACGACATACGCGGAATAGTGGCTGACACAATGAGCAATATGTTGCCCAACGTGACGCAATACCTACCGCAAGAGGCTTCGCACAGCGACGAACTTATTCAGCAACTCATTGAGCAAAACGCGCAAAATGAAGAGCGCATGCGCCAAATGAACGAGCAGAACGAAGAAAGGGTAAGACAACTTACCGAGAGCAATGAAAGGGCGATAGAGAAGTTGGTCGAGAAATTGTCTACGCAGCAAACGACGGCGAAAGAAGCGGAAAGAGAAGTCGCCGCGACTGTCGTGAGCGATGGCACAATCAAAGAGTTGAAAGAAACCATTAGGGAAGAAATTCAGTCTCAAATGAACGCCGCGGAAGAAAAAGCGGAAAAGGAAAAGAACGCCGAAATAATCAAAAGTCTTATTGAAGGACAAAAGGCGATTATGGAAAAACTCGCCGAAAAGCCTACCGAAAAAGTCGTCGAAAGAGAAGTGTCGAGAAAAGACTACGTCGACGATAGAATATTGAAAGTCGTTACGCAGACAGAGCATAATGACGAGACGATAAGACAACTTTTGCGCAATCAAGAGATGTTGATGAAACAAATGATGGAGATGTCGGCAAAGACTACGGACAACTCCAACGAGAGATTGATGGAAAGAATGATAGAACTCACTGCAAAGTCGGCTGAAAAAACGTCCGTCGAGAGAGTAGTTGAGAAACCTGTCGAAAAGATTGTTGAAAAGGAAGTCCGAGTAGAAGTACCCGTCGAGAAAATCGTCGAGGTAGAGAAGGTCGTACCTATGCCTGTTGAGAAACCCGCAAAGGCGACGAAAGCGCCCGCGCAAAGACTTACGCTTGACGAGGCGTACGCAAAACTTTCCGACAAGCAAAAGAAGATATTTGATACTCTCAAAGCATACGCGCTTACCAAAGACAAGTGCAAAGAGAAGAAGTCGACGTACTTCACGGTATTAGGACAGTCTACCGTCAATCCGCTCGTCAAGTTGACTATCAAGAAGAATACGACGGTCGCAATGTTCAAAATGGAAGACGAATACTTCAAAGATATTCGCAAAAACGCGGGCAGTGACGGCACTAAGATGAAAGTCAAAGAGACGGAACTCATTGTAGGGGATAATCAAGCATTGAGTACCGCAAAGGAAATGATAGACCTTCGCGAAGATCAAATAGAGCGCTACAACGATTACTTGAAAGAGCAACGTTCTATGAAGAAGAAATAAAAAAATTTACAATTATAATTTTGTTAAGAGGTCTTTAAGCGCGCGACTTCTATGCGAAATGGTATTCTTTTCATCCATTACCGCTTCGCCGAAAGTCTTGCCGAGTTCGTCGCTGAGAAATAGGGGGTCGTATCCAAAGCCGTTGTTGCCGCGATATTCGTCAATAATCTGGCCGTAGGTGCGACCGCTTCCGCTGATATAACTTCCGTCGGGGTAGCACAATACTACCACGCTTTGGAAGTACGCAGTTCTGTCGACTGGACCGTCTTTCTCTAAGGCGTGAATTTTGTCGAGAAGTTTTTTGTTGTTCTTTGCGTCGTCGCAAGGCTCGCCTGCATAGCGCGCGGAGTAGATATTTGGTTCGCCGTTCAAGACTGCCACGCAAAGACCGCTATCGTCGGCGATTGCGGGCATACCCGTCATCTTGGCAATCGTGCTTGCTTTGATGTATGAATTTTCTTCAAAGGTAGAGCCGTTTTCTTCAATCTCTATATCAATATTGAGGTCTTTGAGGGTGAGTATATCCTCGAATTTTCCCTCCAACATAGTTTTGATTTCCACAAGTTTATGTTTGTTGTTGCTTGCTAGTACGGCTTTCATATTACTTTTCTTCCTTTTTATCTTTTGGTTTAACGGTGACGAGTTCTATCAACACGTCGGCATTTTTCTCTCTTATTTTGTTGATTATCTCGTCGAAGTATTTATTGTCGCATGTCACGTTTATCACGTCGGCAAAAATACCCGTCTTGTTGTCCTTGACCATACCTTTTCCGCCCGTCTTGTAGTATATCAGCAAGAATTTGCCTGCCGCGTCTTGCCTTATCGTCACGACGTCTTCATAGCGTATTTTGGACGCGACGAAGCCGAGTATATAGACGATGTGCTTGTCCTTAAAGGAAATACCGCACAAAAAGACGGCAAGCGAAAGCACGACGATTACGACGCCCATAATTACCGTGGCGAGTATGTCCTGCGAGTGGTGGTAAGATACCAAATTTCCTACTTCACATACTTTTAAAATATTGACAAGCATACAAATAAACAATATAATTATTGCTAGTATGGTAACGATATAAATCCAACTTCTTTGTTTGAAATTATAGAACTTTCTCATACTTAATATTATACACAAAACAATTATTACAGACAACTAAAATAAGGAATTTATGCAATTCAGACAAATTAGTGACGAAGATTATACCCGTATCGCCGAAGTTCAGTCAAAGACAGAGTACGACGGAAGCGAATATTCTATGCTTTATCTCAAAGGATGGGATTTCTTCAATTACCAAAGTATGCAGATTTGCGATATGGGCGAGAGCATATTTTTGCGATTCGTTCCGCACGACAGATTTTCCGAAGACGTTCACAACGGCAAGTACATCTATCTACCGCCGTTGACCGCGTTGGAAAACGTGGAGAATGCGTATAGACAAATCAAAGAGCAGACTGTCATTGACGGCGAAGATATGTACGTGATGTCCACTCCCGAAAACTACGTTGAAATTCTCAAAGACGAATACGAATATATCCACAACGAAGATTACGACGAATATCTCTATTTGCCGGAGGACTTGATTACGCTTGCGGGCAAGAAATACCACTCGAAGAGAAACCATATCAAGAACTTTGTAAAGCGCTACGCGCCGAGCGAAGAGGATAACTCGCTTTTGAGAAGTTATTTGCCGAGCGACAGAGAAAAGGTCTTTGCGCTTATCAACGGCTGGGAAGAGCATAAGGAATTCGATAAAGAATCCTACGACGATATGGCGAATGACGAACTCAACGTCATTGCGCTCGCGCTTAAACTCGTCGAAGAGAAAGAGAATTATTTTGCCGACGTTGTGGAATACGATGGGAAGATAATCGGCTTTTCGCTTGGTGAGATTACGCCGTCGAACGTGGGCATTACCCATATCGAAAAGGGCGACGTCAACTACGACGGAGTATATCCCTATCTTTGCAACGGCTTTGCCAAAAGACATTTTGAAAACGTCAGATATATCAACCGTCAGGAAGACATGGGCTTGGAAGGCTTGCGAAAGTCAAAGCGTTCTTACCACCCGATAGGCTTTTGCAAAAAATACGCGGTAAAATCTCACGAGTAAAATCAATCTTGAATTTAACACTTGCAATATAGATAAGGTTATTATATAATTAAGATAATATTAAAAATAAAATTTTTATTATGGAGAAAGATATGATTGAATTGAAACAGGGAAAGTATTTGCTTGGCGGAAAGTTCCTTTCGCTCGACGAATTGAAGGCTCAGGGAATTGACGCGAAGGCGATAGATGCCGCATACAAAGGCACGATGGCGTATTCCATTTTGAGCGCGCACAACACTTTGCCCGTCACCGAAAAGGGACAACCTCTTAAAATCAAATTCGACGCTATGGCGTCGCACGATATTACGTACGTCGGAATTATTCAGACTGCAAAGGCGAGCGGTCTTGAAAAATTCCCGATACCTTACGTACTTACCAACTGCCACAACTCGCTTTGCGCGGTAGGCGGTACGATAAACGAAGACGACCACGTTTTCGGTTATTCGGCGGCTAAGAAATACGGCGGTATTTTCGTACCACCTCATCAAGCGGTAATACATACATATATGCGCGAGTGTATGTCGGGTTGCGGAAAAATGATACTCGGCTCCGATTCTCACACGAGATACGGCGCGCTCGGCACAATGGCTGTCGGCGAGGGCGGTCCAGAACTTGTTAAACAACTTCTTTGCCGTACTTACGACATCAAATATCCCGAAGTAATCGCAATCAATCTTGTTGGCAAACCGCAAAAGGGCGTCGGACCGCAAGACGTTGCGCTCGCAATAATCGGCGCGGTATTCAAGTGCGGTTTCGTCAAGAATAAAGTTATGGAATTCGTAGGCGAGGGAGTGAAGAACCTTCCTATCGAGTATAGAATCGGTATCGACGTAATGACGACCGAGACGACTTGCCTTTCGTCTATCTGGACGACCGACGACGAGGAAGTCAAGAACTATTACGCTATCAGAGGAAGAATGGACGACTACAAGGCTATTACGCCCGACAAGTTGGCTTATTACGACGGCGTAGTCGAAGTAAATCTCAGCGAGATTACTCCGCAAATCGCCCTTCCGTTCCACCCGTCCAACGTATACAATTTGCAAGACGTAATCGACAATCCCGAAGACATTTTGTCTGCGGTTGAGAAAGAGTGCAACAGACTTCTCAACAACAATAAAATCAACTTCAAGTTGACGGACAAAATCGTTAACGGCAAGATAAGAGTAGAGCAAGGTATTATCGCAGGTTGCGCAGGCGGAACTTACGACAATATCTACGAGGCAAGCAAGATTTTGGAAGACAAGGCTGTCGGCGACGGCAAGTTTACGCTCAGCGTATATCCTTCGTCCACTCCGGTATATTACGACCTTTTGAAGAAAGGCGCAATAGCAAATCTTGTCAAGAGCGGAGCAAACGTCAAGAGCGCGTTCTGCGGACCGTGTTTCGGCGCGGGCGACGTACCTGCCAACAACGCTCTTTCTATCAGACATACAACCCGTAACTTTGAGTCGAGAGAGGGAAGCAAACCTGCCAACAATCAAATCGCGTCGGTTGCGCTTATGGACGCTCGTTCAATCGCGGCGACGGCGGCAAACGGCGGTGTCTTGACAAGCGCGCTCGGTATGGACTACGACAATACCATTCCGCAGTTCGCTTACGACAAGTCGATATATGAAAAGAGAGTTTACAACGGCGCGGGCAAGCCTGATAAAAACGCGCAACTTGAATACGGACCGAATATCTGCGATTGGCCGGAAGTAATTCCGCTCACCGACAATATTATCGTCAAGTTGGCTGCGGTAATCAACGACCCCGTCACCACGACGGACGAACTCATTCCGTCGGGCGAAACTTCGAGCTATCGCTCCAATCCGCTCAAACTTGCGGAATTCGCATTGTCGAGAAAAGTACCCGAGTACGTCGGCAGAGCAAAGAAGATTTACGCGCAAGAACTTGACAGAAGAGCAAACAAACTCAGCGACGAATACGCGACCGCTGTTAAGAAGGCGGGCGTAGCGTTGAAAGGCAGCGTATCAATCGGCAGCGGCGTTTATGCGGTAAAACCAGGCGACGGAAGCGCAAGAGAGCAAGCGGCAAGCTGTCAAAGAGTGCTCGGCGGCGTCTGCAATATCGCCAAAGAGTACGCTACGAAGAGATATCGTTCCAACCTCATCAACTGGGGTATGTTGCCGTTCCTCTCCGACGAGAAATACGAGAATGACGATATAGTAATCGTCTACGACGTCAAGAGCGTAATTGACAATGGCGGATGCGAATTCAAAGCGAAGATTGTCAGAGGCGACAAAGTACTTGACACGACGTTGAGAGTTGACGCATTGACCGCCGACGAGAGAGAAATCATATCCAAGGGCTGTCTTATCAACTACTACAAGGCGCAATAAGGTATGGACAAAAGCCAAGATAAATCCGAGTTGAGAAAGCTTTTGAAATCAAGGCTTGCGCAGATGAGCGAGGATGAAAAGTCCCGTCAAAGCGCAAAGATAGTCGAGAAGATAAAGCGACTTGACTTGCCGAGCGGCGGGATTTGCATATACAATTCTCTCGCAAGCGAAGTGGACACGAGAGATATCATAGAGTATTTTCTGGGCAAAAGAGAAGTCTATTTGCCGGTGGTCGACGGCGACGACATACTTCTTGTCAAAGTGGACAAGGACAGCGAATACGCTACCGCCAAATGGGGAATACTCGAACCGTCGGGGCAAAGACTTTCGCCCGAAGAGGTCAAGCCGAGTATCACAATTACGCCTCTTTTGGGAGCGGATAAAGACCTCAATCGACTTGGCAAAGGCAAGGGATTTTACGACAGGTATTTTGAAAGAGTGGACACGTTGAAAATAGGACTCGCGTTTGAAGAGCAAATCGTCGAAGACGTGCCTTGCGAAGATACGGACAAGCCGCTTGATATGCTTATAAGCGCAAGCGAAGTATTGACAAGAAATAGATAATAGGAAACTTAATGAGAGTAATAAGCGGAAAATATAAAGGCAAACGACTCAATTCGCCGATAGGCGACGAAGTCCGTCCGACGGGCGACAAAGTCAAAGAAAGCATCTTCAACGTCATTCAATTCGACGTCGCGGGAAGTAGATTTTTGGACTTGTTCGCAGGAAGCGGCGGAATAGGTATAGAGGCTTTGAGCAGAGGCGCAAAGCATACGCTTTTCGCAGACAACAGCAAAGCGTCGATTGACCTTTTGAAATCCAATCTCAAGGGCATTAGCGACGATTACAAAATCGTCAACCGCGATTATAGAGATACGCTCTATTCGGTAGACGGCAAGTGGGATTTTATATTCGTCGACCCGCCGTATAAGACGGATTATATACGCGAGATATGCGATATCGTCAAAGAGAGGGGTTTGCTTGCCGAAGGCGGTTTCGTAATCTACGAACACAGCCAAAAGCAATACGATTTGCCCGAGGGCATGTGCATTTGCAAGCGCAAGCAATTCGGCATTGTGACGGTCGACTATATAGGAACGTCTAGGGGAAGGGTAGCGATTACAGGCAGTTTCGATCCTATCACAAAGGGGCATTTGAGTATACTCGACAAAGCGCTTGAAGAGTATGACGAAGCCGTAATACTACTAGCCAAAAATCCCGACAAGTATTATTTGTTTACTCTTGAGGAGAGAGAAGAGTTCGCTCGCTTGGCGGTAGAGGATTACTTCAACGTCAAAGTGGACGTGTGCGACGGTTTCGTATACGAATACTGCAAGGACAACGGAATAGATACCGTATATAGGGGATATCGGACGGACGTTGACTTAGAGTATGAAAAAGATATGGCTAAGTTCAATGAAGAACACGGCGTCAAGACTGTAATATTAGAAGGCGTAAATCCAATCTCATCCACTTTTATTAGAGCCGGATTGAGAGCGGGAAAGGATATAAAAAAATACTTACCGAACAACTGCGCAAAGGCTGTAATAAAAGCCTTTAAGGAGAAATTATGAACAATATGATGACGACGGAAAGACTGCTTGACAAACTTGAAGAGTTGCTCAACAGCGGAAAGAAACAGATGTTTTCCAATATGCGACTTGTGGACGCAAACAGTTGTCTTGCGATAGTCCAACAAATAAGGAATCAACTTCCCACGGAACTTTCCGAGGCGATAGTAATCTTGCGCGATTGCGACAAGTTGAAAGAAAGCGCGGAGCACGAGGCGAACGAGATTATCAACGAAGCGCACGCAAAAGCGCAGGAACTCGTATCCGAAAGCGAGATTACCAAAGAGGGCGAAAGAAAAGCCGCTGAGTACGTCAACAACGCGGGTCAATTCGCCGACAATCTTGTCGAGCAAAGTTATATTCAAGTCAACAATATGTATATCGAGGTTGAAAACGTAATGCGACAAATGCTCGATACGGTTATGGCAAACAGAGAGAGTTTGTTCGTTCCCGAGGACAACAACCAAGGCGATGTTCCGCCGCAAAACGATCAGCAGAATTTCAATAGAACAAACGAACCAAGACGAGGCTAATCAAAAAAGTGATTATCGCTTGAGTAAGTTTGGTAAGAAAATAAAACGACGTCTTTACCTTGCAATTTTTGAGGAAAGTCAGCGATTGGAAGGTAATCGACAGACCGCCGAAAGACAATAGTCCTGCCACAAAAGGTAGGATTATTTTTATGTCGATACCGCTTTGCGCAAAGGCTTGACATCCCCTTGTAATTTCAATCAAAGATATTACCGTAGCCGACGCTACTTCCGAGGGAATGTTGAACCAAGAGAGAGGTTTTTCAAGCGCGAAAGCAAGCGCGTCAATGAGTTTTATATCCACGGCAACGTCGATAATCATACTGAATATTGCGATATATCCGCCTACGATAAGCACGGACAGAATTGACGATGTGATAGAATTATTGAGCAGTTTGTCGTCAGTGTTTGCGGTAGGCATTGCAGATATTCCGCTCGTACTTCTTTTGCCGCGATAGAGAAGTCCGTTGATAAGCGCGCCGAGCGCATGGCAGGTAAAAAGCACGTATCCCGCTTTGGGCGAAGTGAACATCAAAGTTCCCACCGTACCCACGACGAAAAGCGGACCCGACGTGGACGTGAACGACGACACTTTCTTGCAATTTTCTATGGAAAAATTGCCGTTTTCATAAAAATCACTTATCAGTTTCGCCCCGATAGGATAGCCTGAAATGAGGCTCATTACGAGTATGTATCCGCTCTCGCCGGGGGCGTTGTATAGTTTAGAAATAGGACGTTTGAGCGCTCGTCCGAGCGAGTTTGCCATACCGAGACCGGTGAGTAGTTTAGTAAAGAAAAAGAATGGGAAAAGCGCAGGCGCGACGTTTTTCGCAAAGAGCAACATACCGCTGAAAATACTCTCGATGTACCTTTGCGGATTGAGGACAAGACATAGTATGAAAAAGCAAATTATCAGTGATAGGGGCAACGCTTTTCGCGCGCTTTTTGTCAATGTCGGCATACCAAAATATATGTCGCATTGTGAGTAATTATGCGTGAGGGAATTTACCTCTTGACGATAATCATTGAATTTGGGATATTGCGATAAACGCTCGAATAAAGTCTATTCGCCGAGAGTATCAAAGAGTCATTCGGCAGAGTGGAATTTTTGGTCTTGACGGCGCAGCCAAATTGCGAAAGCAAGTCCTTTGAATTCTCTTCGACGGCAAGAACGTTCACGTAATCAATATTGTTTGAAGTCAATTCGTCGGCAGTGAATTTATTGCCTATCAACATATTGAGAACGGTACGGGCGAGATAGGAATTCGTATACCTTTTGGTAGCCAAATTCTCAAAAAAGTCTTTGAGATTGTTTGAAGATTTCACCGCGTTTGCGATTCTGTTTTCCACGCCTTCTTTGACGCCGTGAATACTCGCCATATCGCATTTGTCGACAGAGTACTTTATCACCGAAAAGAGCCTGTCGTCGCGCAAAGCGATTGCGTCCTTGTCAAAGTCTTTGAGCGTGTCGAAGATGGACGAGGGAACGCTCTTTTTGATATTTTCCGTATCGCCGTATGCGAGCATATTGCGTACCGCGTTTGCCGAAGAGAAGACTTCGCTATACTCGCTGTCGTGATACTCGCCGCCTACGCGCTCAATATTGATAGGCGTAATATCGCAAGACAACTCGCGAATTGCGCGCAAGTATTCTATCGCCAATGTGTTGTTGGGGTGGGAAAGCGCGTCTGCGTACTTAGGCGAAAATTTTTCAAGCGCAAGCGAAAAACTTTTTGCGTAGCCGTTGCCTTGTTTGAGATAATCGTCGAGAATAGTCTTGAATTCGGCGTTTTCCTCAAAGCGAGAAACTTCGCCCAAAAGTTTTAAGTCCTTGCATTCGCTGCCGAAAGAAAGGAATTTTTCGCCTTTGACGGCGTTCGCGATTTTGACTCCGCCGAGCGCGAAGTATTTCGCCGTCGTGAGGACGTACTCGGGAGGAAGTTCGACGACCGCATCCGCGCCACACTTGATTGCCCATTCGGCGCGAGCGTATTTGTCGGCGATTGCGAGTTCGCCCCGCTGAGTTACGTTTCCGCTCATAATGCAAATTACCTTATCGCAACGCGTGAGTTGACGCGTCTGCTCAATGTGGTAGGCGTGTCCGTTTTGGAAAGGATTGTATTCGCAAATTACGAGAGCGATTTTCATTATTTGACCTCAAACTCTTTACAATAATTTTTAATAAGAGTATACTTTAACTGTAATTATTATATAAGATACAAATCAAAAAATAAAGTATTTTGGAGGAAGTGAAATGAGCAAAATCATTGACAGTATCATTGATAAGGCAAAGAGATTGCAAAAGACGATAGTTTTGGCAGAGGGCGAAGAACCGCGTACGGTCGAAGCCGCTCAAACTATCGTAAGAAATAAAATCGCCAAAGTAATATTACTCGGCGACGAAGAGAAGTTGAAGACTATGTATCCATACGCGGATTTCGAGGGCATAAAGATTGTCAATCCCTTGACTGCGGATATAGAGGACTACGCAAACACTCTTTACGAATTGAGAAAGGCAAAGGGTATGACGGAAGAAGACGCTCGCAAGGAGATTAGAAAGTATCTCAACTACGGCGCAATGATGATAAAGAAAGGCGACGCCGACGGTATGGTCGCAGGCGCAATCAATTCGACGGGCAACGTGCTCAGAGCGGGACTTACGATCGTTAAGACCAAGCCGGGTATCAAGACGGTATCGAGTTGTTTCCTTATGGCGTGCGACAACACCGCTTACGACGCGCAAGACATAATGGTATTCGGCGACTGCGCGGTAAATATCAACCCCACGGCTGAACAACTTGCAGATATCGCGATTTCTTCGACGGCTACCGCTATCAATTTGGCAGGTATTGCCGAGCCGAAAGTCGCAATGCTTTCCTTCTCGACAAAGGGCAGCGCAAAGCACGAGTTTGTCGACAAAGTGGTTGAGGCTACAAGACTTGTGAGAGAAAAAGCGCCTGAAATCGACGTGGACGGCGAATTGCAAGTAGACGCTGCAATCGTGCCTTCCGTCGGCAGATTGAAAGCCCCGGGCAGCGAAGTTGCGGGCAAAGCTAACGTGCTTATTTTCCCTGACTTGCAATCGGGCAATATAGGTTACAAACTCACTCAAAGATTCAGCGGAGCAATCGCTATCGGACCGATTTGTCAAGGTTTTGCGAAGCCTATCAACGACCTATCCAGAGGTTGCACGAGCGACGATATCGTGGCAGTAGTGGCAATCACGGCTGTTCAGGCTAGTCAGAACTAATAAGGAGGAGTCAGTTATGAAAATTTTGGTTGTCAACGCAGGAAGTTCATCGCTCAAATATCAACTTATCGAGATGGACAATGAAGAAGTAATATGCAAAGGTACGGTCGAGTGTATCGGTATCGAAGGCTCGATGATTACGCACAAGGTGAACGGCAAAGAGTATGAAATCAAACAGCCTCTTGCCAACCATACCGACGCGTTTAATCTCGTAATGCAATGTCTTACCGACAAAGAGTACGGCAGCATTTCTTCGCCAAAAGAAATCAGCGCGATAGGACACAGAGTAGTTCACTCCGGCGAGGAATTCGACCGCTCGACGTATATAGACGACAAGGCTTTGAAGAAGTTGGAGAGCATAGCGCACCTTGCGCCTTTGCACAATCCGCCAAGCATTGCGTGTCTTAAATCGTGTATGTCGCTCGTCGACTGTCCCAACGTAGCGGTATTCGACACAGGCTTCCACAGCACAATGCCCGATATGGCTAAGTTGTACGGCATACCATACGAAGACTATAAGGCTTCCAAAATCAGAAAATACGGCTTCCACGGCACGTCGCACAAGTTCGTATCGCAAGAGGCGATTAAGTATCTTTCGGCGAAAGGCTTTGCAAGCGACAAGATTATCACTTGCCACCTCGGCAACGGCTCGTCCATATCCGCGGTAAAGGGCGGAAAGTGCGTGGACACGTCAATGGGTATGACCCCGCTCGAAGGTCTTATCATGGGTACGAGAAGCGGAAATATCGACCCTGCGGCAGTGGAAATGCTCGCTAAATTCAAGGGTATGACCTTGGAAGAAATCA
Organism: Clostridiales bacterium; assembly: GCA_014799575.1. Taxonomy (GTDB): domain Bacteria; phylum Bacillota; class Clostridia; order Christensenellales; family UBA3700; genus RACS-045. The sequence goes on from JAAVHS010000019.1 coordinate 12,353, forward strand.
CTATCTATCTCAACAAGAAGAGCGGATTTTTGGGCGTCAGCGGAGTAAGTTCGGATTTCAGAAGACTTTGCGAAGCAATCAAGAGCGGCAACGAGAGAGCGAAACTTGCTTACGATATGTTCAACTATCAAATTCGCAAGTTCATAGGAAGTTATACCGTCGCAATGGGCGGTTTAGATTGTATCGTATTCACGGGCGGTATCGGTGAAAACGGCTCGCTCATCAGAGGTACGGTGACAAAGGATCTCGAATTCTTGGGCGTAAAGGTTGACGAGAATATCAACAACAACGCGCCGAGAGGAACAATCGTCGACGTCAGCGCGAAAGACTCTAAGGTTAGAGTACTTGTCATTCCGACGAATGAGGAACTCGTCATCGCAAGAGATACCAAAGAAGTGGTCAGCGCGCTCTAATTGCATAATATGATATAAAAATGCAAAACCTTTTGAATTTTGTTTGACAAAGGTAAAAAAATAATCTATAATGCAATAGCAATTAAATTTATCAGTACATATTGGAGGTGTTAGGCAATGGCAGTACCAAAAGCGAAAACATCAAAACAAAGAAAACATACCCGTTCGGCAAACTGGAAGTTGGAGACCCCAAATCTTTCGGAATGTCCGCAATGCCATGAGTTGAAGATGAACCACAAGGCTTGCCCGAACTGTGGATACTACGACGGCAAACTCGTAATAGAGAAGAAGTAATTTGTCAGTTCAAATCAAGAAAAATTAAGCGACATCTATTTGTCGCTTTCTTTTTTTTATCCATTACTTCATCACTCTTCACTATTACTTATTACTTTTCCATTCAACACTGAGTTGTAATAGAATTATTCCACTTGCTTTTTTTAATATTGTAATTTATAATATATATAATAAATATATACAATAATATAGACCCAATTACGCAAAAAGAGGTACGGTATGAAAATAATTTTGGATTGTTTCGGCGGGGATAATTGTCCCGACAGCGCTATTGACGGAGCGTTGCTTGCGCTTGAAGAGGACAAGTCGCTTGAAGTTACGCTTTGCGGCGATGAAAAGATTATCGGCGACTATCTTGCAAAAAAGACCTTTGATAAAAGCAGGTTGAATATTTTGCACGCGCCCGACGTCATCACCAACGACGACGTACCTACTCTTGCGATACGCAGGAAAAAAGACGCTTCTATGGTCGTGGGATTAAAGACTTTGGCTGAGGGAGATTACGACGGCTTCGTGTCTTCGGGCAATACCGGCGCATTGCTTGTCGGCGCGTCAGTTATCGTCAAGCGTATCGACGGCGTGCAGAGATGTTCGCTTTCGCCAATCCTTCCGACTGTCATCGACGGCAAAGGTACAATCCTCGTCGACGGCGGAGCAAACGTAGATTGCACCCCTACTATGCTCAAAGAATTCGCTATAATGGGCAGCGCGTTTATGCAGAGCGTACACGGGATAGAAAATCCCAAAGTCGGCTTGCTCAACAACGGCGCGGAAGAGGAAAAGGGCAACGAATTGACAAAGACCGCTCACGCGCTTCTCAAAGAGACGAGTATAAATTTTGTCGGCAATATCGAGGCGAGAGATATGTTCACGGGCGACGTCGACGTAATAGTTGCCGACGGCTTTGCGGGCAACGTAGGAATGAAAGCGGCGGAAGGTATGGGCAAAGCGATTTTCGCATTGCTCAAAAAATACATTATGGAAGGCGGTATTAGAGCAAAGATAGGTTATTTACTTCTCAAACCGTCTCTTAAAAAACTCAAAGGCATTATGTCGAGCGATTCCGTAGGCGGCGGCGTATTCTTGGGCGCGAAGAAGATTGTCGTAAAAGCGCACGGCGCGAGCAACGCAGTGGCGTTCAAGAACGCAATTTTCAGAGCAAGCGAAATGGCGCAAGTAGGCTTGACGGAAAAAATTCAAAAGGCTTTGGCGAATAACGTACAAGAAAATGTTTGATATACAGGCACTTGAAAGACTGCTCGGATACGAGTTCAAGAATAAAGAATTGTTGAGGACTGCGATGACGCATCCCTCTTATTCGCATATCCACGGCGGAGATAATTATCAAAGACTTGAATTTTTGGGCGACAGTATCTTGGACTTTTTGGTCGCAGAGGAACTTTGCAAGAGATTTGACAAAGAAAAATATCACGAAGGCGAGTTGACAAAAATGCGCGGAGCAGTCGTGTCCGCGTCGCCGCTCTCCAAAATCGTGCAAGAAAAAGGCTACGACAAATACCTGAATATCGGAGCAATCAACGTAAGCGAAAAAGTACGTTCGGACGTCTTTGAATCGCTTTGCGCTGCAATCTATTTAGATAGTGGAATTGATAAATCAAGAGAATTTGTCCTTTCCAATCTTGAAGAACTTATTAAAGTCGCGGATACTATTCGCAATGAAGATTACAAAAGCCAACTTAATGAAAAATATCCCAAAAGCAATATTGAATTCAAAGACGTCGCAAAGACGGGCGAAGAGCATAATCCTATTTTTGAAGTGGAATTGTATATTGACGGAACGCTCGTCGCTAATGCGAGAGGGAAAAAGAAAAAGTTGGCGCAGCAAGAGTGCGCTAGAATAGCATTAGAGGGCAAGTAATCAATAAAATTGAAAAATAGAAGATTAAAGAGCAAGCAAGACGCTTGCTCTTTTTTGATTAAACGTACAAAATTCTTTGCGAAAAATGGCGAAAATACAAGAAAACACCTAAAATATGTCAAAAAATTCCAAATAAAGTATACATTTCCTGACCGAAGAATTTCGACACTGAAAAGTCAAAATTCGCGATAGTTAGACATAAATATCATAACACACAATAATTTTTTATTCAAGTGCTTTTAGTCAGGAAATGTATACTTTTCCTGACTAGACAAAAAAACGGGTAAAAACGAGGTTAAAATGGATATAAAAAAGAAGAAATTAAAGTGGTATATTGCGCTGCCAGCGTTGATTATTGTATGCTTGGTAATGATGCTAAGCGCATGGATTTTAGCGTTTAATTTTAATAATGAGAATAATTCGGTTTATGCTTTAACAAATACTAGCAATGCTGTTATTGCCGGTAATGGCGAGGAATTTTGGGACAGCGCAAGTGGAACGTTTAATAGCGTTGTGACTAATGATCTTATGACAAAATTATTTAACGGTGAAGAGCCTTACGACTATATCAATAATAATGGCATTGACGAATTTGGCAGTAAAGTTATTCAGGCTTCTACTATAAATTCAAGGGTTAATAATTCAGAAAACGGTCTTATTGTAAAACTTGGCGGATTGGAATGGATGGTTGTTTCTTTGACTATTGACAACAACAATAATCCTATTGCGACATTGTTTCTTGCAAATGGACTTCCTAATACTAATACGCAATTTTATTCTGCGGGTGGGCATAGAGGCGATGATGTTTATAGCGCGAGCACATTAAGACAAGCCACTTTGAATAATGAAAAATTTCAACTATTTGCTCAAGGAAATTTTGCAACTCAATATTTAGTACAACCTAAAAATATTGCATATCAACAAAATCAAACTTATAGGTCAAAGGGTGGCACTTATCATTTGGCAAACGAAGCGCTTTCAGATTTTTCTTCCGGTTGGGGTAGTAAAGGAAATTACAATTCTTCATATTCAATTCGCGGATATAGCTATAATGCATGGGGAGATGATTATATTTGGACACCATCTCTTACAGAAGTAGGTTCAACCAATTATGTAACAACAAACAGTATTTGGATGATTACAAACACTCAAAGGAAAGCGACTAAAGGTACAGATATAGCTTCTTGGACTCGTTCGGGGATGCAAAACTCTTATGATGGTACTTATGCGTTGAATGCGGAAGGCAATGTTACTAATCCTTGGCAATATAGATATGGTTTGCTTAGACCTGCAATTCATCTAAACTTAAACGGCGTTAAAAATAACTCCGCCTACACTTATAATGACCCATTGAACGTTTCAACAGCAATATATAATGGGGCAGGTCAAACGATATTTTCTCTTACGCAAAAACCCGATTGGTATACCACTCATTTTGAAGACGACAATATATTCTCTTATGAGTTTTATGCGCAGAATGCTATTGTAAACGAAATGAAAGATGCCGGAGAATATTGGGTTAAAGTTGAAATCAAACAATCATTCATAAATCAAGCGCGAGCAAACGGACAAGACGCATATTTTCGTGGAACGGCAAATACGACTTATGCAGGACAGACAGAAACGAATACCATGCGTTGGTTTAAGTTTACAATAAACAAAAAGAAAATTGACGTTGACAGTAGTTATAGACTAGACGACTACGGAAATCTTGTAGGAGAGATAACGGCAACTTCGCCGTTTTATCAATGGGATATAGACAACAATAAGACTCCGCAGTTTGGTTTGCAATATCTCGTAAACGGAGTTTGGTCAACGAGCGTGCCGCAAAATGCAGGACATTATGAAGTGCGAGCGTACATAATAAACGCCGATAATTGCAACTATGAGATTAATAATGCCGGACAAAAACAAATTTATATTGAGCCAAGACCGGTTACAGTTCCGCATTTTACTTATGCGGGAATTGACCCCAACTATATTTCGGGAACTGTAACAACCGTGCCGTATAACGGTGAAAGGCAAACGTTTATACTTGTCAACAACGTTGACAATACCGCGCTTTCGGATATCAGCTCGGATTATACTACGACGGGCGGTTTCAGTATTTCGGGTTCTCAATTTTCCGCTCAGAACGTAGGCGACTATACCGTTACGTTGAGCCTCGCAGACCCTGCAAACACGGTGTGGGCGGATGCAAGCAATAATCCGTCGGACACAAGAACGATTACGCTCAAAATTACGAAAGCTCCGCTTACGGTCGAATTTGAAAACGATACAGTGACAAGTTGGGAAAAAGGAGATAGAGAGTATATTTATATCAACGTCAGTGGCGCGTTGACGGGCGAAACGCCTGATTTGAATATAACTTACACGGAAGGCGGAGGAAGTTCAAGCAATGCAAATTGGGAAGTTGAATCTCGAAATGGCGACACTATCCGAATAAAAGTGAATCCGGAGACTTTATCAATCGGTACGCAATATACCTTAAACGTTGCGCTTTCCAATAGGTCGGTAAATGACAACTATACGCTTGACAACGACCCGACGACGTCTTTTACGTTTGTTATTTTGGCGTCTACTATTAGTAATATACCTATTCAGTGGCAATACGAAAACTCCCTTTTAGGAGCGGGTAACGCTACTGCAGGAATCGAGGTGAATTACAACGGGTATCCTTATACCTTCTCGCTAAAAGAAACGGACTTGCCAAGAGGACTCAACGTGGCATATTCTTCAACTCGAACGGCAACGAATGCGGGAAGTTATTCCACAACAGTTACTTTTACAGCGCAAGAGGGGTATTCGCTTGCCGATGAGTACAATCGTCCATTCACAATAAATTGGACTATTAAACCTATTGAGTTTGACCTTGCGACGATAAGATGGCAGTCCAACCCAACGTACAATGGCTCTCTTCAAACGGTAGACCCAACGAATTTGCCCGATTGGCTTACAAGCGTAGAGCCGCCTTCGGCGTCAAGTAAACGTAAGATAGAACCCGGGGATTATGAGTTCACTTATAAAATCGTCGCCGATAATAATCATATATTCGTCATTTCAACTATGCCGTCGGGAGATAGCGCAAGAATTCTTGAAGGCTCTACCGATAGAACTGCCGAGATTACGCATAGTTGGAAAATAGAAAAAATCGTCATTGAAGTATCTAATTTCGACGGAAGATGGTCAAGCCGCTCTCATACGGACGGCAACGGCATCGTTTACTATCTGAAAGTGCCCAACGTATATTCAAGTTTTGAAGACCAACTTGAACTTAAATATTACAACTCGCCAAATTTCGTTGAAGAAAACGAGGTCGATTTAATCAACGGCTTTACGGTAAACACCAGCGACGCAGAGACGTACTATATTAAAGTGTCTTTGAGAGAGGGATGTCAAAATCATTATAGAATTTATAATGAGAATCAAGACTACGATTACGCTTGGATTTCAATTCGAGTCGGCGGAAATTATATCTATATAGATATTACGGTAAATCAAAGTGAATTTGTTTACAACGGAAGCGCGCGCCCTGTTGACATTGTTGCGCAAGGCGAAACTCCGATAATTACTTATTACAACGGTCTTTCCGAGAGCGACGGAGTTTTATCGAGTGCGCCAAAGGACGTTGGACAATATCTTGTTACGATTTCTTTTGAAGACGAAACTTGTATTCCGACGATTAGAACGCTTACTCTTAACATAAGCGCGCTTGAACTTTCAACGGATGGATGGAATAGCGCAAGCGGAAGAACTGCGCCGACAGTCAACGTTATTGCAAGCGCAACAGATTTGGCAGTTGACGTAAATACTCTATTTGTATATAAAGTTTTTGACGCAAGCGGAGCGCCTGTTGATATAAATAATCTTGCATACAACACGGCTTATACTATCAGTATAGAGATTGCGGAAAGTGAAATCGGAAACGTACATTTCGCTGATGACGCGGAGAGGGTATTAAGTTTTAGGACAGAGATAGACCCTGAAAACCCACCGCAAAAAATCGCGAAACCGAATTTTGTAAAAGACGTTTATATGTGGACGGGCGATGATATCACTTTTGAAATTGCCGACTGGGATAATTACAGTCAGTGGCTGTATATAGAGGAAACCGACGGAATTTCGCTTCTTACGCAACAAAATTGCGATACGTATCATATTACGTTGAAATTTATAGACAGCGTCAATTTCCAATGGCTTGAAGACGATACCAACGACGACCTTGTCTTAGAATATAGAATTATTCCAAGAGCGCTTGATTTGCCGCAAATAGACGATGAAATCAAATACAACGGCGAGGAAGTGAATATTTACGACCATATATCGCCGTCAGGCAACTGGGAAAGATGGGTGGTTGAAGTTTCCGGAAGTTCGCTTGAAACTAATGCGGGAAAATATAGTTTGACCTTCAAACTTAATCCTGATTTTGCAGACAGTATTGGTTGGTCAAATACGTTGACGACAACTCCTCAAAGCGGCGTTACGTATGCTCTCAATGATGACGGTGAGATTGAAGTAACAATAAATTGGGAGATTAAACCTGCTAGAATAACGGCAGTTTGGAATACCGAGGGCGAAATACCGACTTTGAGCGGACTGAGCGAAGAGCAAAGTCAGTTGATAGAATACGTGTATACGGATAGCGAGGGAAGCGTCGTTGAAGACGTGACGTCGCTTGAAGCGGGTACGTATACGGTGACGGCAAGGATAAAGAGCGAGTACGCGGGCAACTACGTATTCGAAGACGTAGACGGACAAGTTTTGGCGAACGCGACTTCGACGGAAAAGTCTTTTGAGATAAAGGCGGAAGAGCCTGAGAATCCCGACGAGCCGATAGTTCCTGTCGACCCGACAAACCCTGAAGATCCCGAACCGCCTGTGACAAGTTTTGACTTCAGCAAGATACTTGACGCGATTAAAAACAATTGGCAACCTATTCTTAGCATTGTCAGCATATTGCTTACTATCATATTTATGAGCAAGGGTATTGGCTATGCTGGCAAGAAAAAGAAGGCGAAGAAGACTATAGAGAAGAGATATACCGCATACTACGTAATAAGCGGAGTAGGCTTGTTCGGCTTACCGAATACTACTTGGACGGTAATCGCTTGTATACTTGCGGGAGTGGCTGTGCTTGCGTTTATCTTCATGCTATTGCAAAAGAGAGCTTATAATAAAGCGTTGGAAGAAATGGAGGACGCGAAAGAAGATTACAATAGGAATATGTTCATGCAAGGTAATATGAATGGCGGTATGGGTATGAACGGCGGAATGGGTATGGCAGGACAAGCGGGAGTAGTATACCAACAACCGCAGTTCGCTATTGAAGATATGCGCGGAATGATAAACGAGGCAATGTCAAATATGTTGCCAACTGTGACGCAATACTTACCGCAACAAGCGTCGGTGAACGACGAACTCGTTCAACAACTCATTGACCAAAACGAGCGCAACGAAGAGATTATTCGCAATATGGCGCAAGAGCACGAAATGCTTATGCAGAAGTTTGCCGAGCAACAAAAAGAAAGCGTTGACGAAGACGTAATCGAGAAGTTGGTCGAGAAACTCGCTAAGCAACAAGTCGCGGTAGAGAAAGAGGCTGAAAAGGAAGTCGCTTCGGCAGTCGTCAATGAAAAGACTCTCGAAGAGTTGAAAGAGACGATTAGAGAAGAAATTCAGACTCAAATGACCGCCAAAGCGGAGAAAGCCGAAAAGGACGAGAAAGACGAAAAAATCGAGATGCTTTTGAGGGCAAACGAAAATCTAATGCACAATCAAGAAATCTTGATGGAGAAACTCGCTAATCAAGAGAAAGCGTTGGAAGAGAAAATGGCGGTTACGACAAACGCGTCTTCAAGCGAAAAGTCTTCTATAGAAATGGAAAGACTTAGACTTAATCAAGAAATGTTGATGCATAGAATAAACGACTTGGCAATGAACACTGCTCTCAACAGCAGACAGCAATTCGTACCTATCATGCAACAACCGACAGAGAGAATAATCGAAAAGCCCGTCGAGAAGATAGTGGAGAAGGAAGTCAAGGTCGAAGTCCCCGTCGAGAAGATTGTCGAGAAAGAAGTCGTCAAGGAAGTTCCCGTACCCGTTGAAGTCGAGAAAATCGTCGAGGTAGAGAAAGTAGTTTCTATGCCGGTTGAGAAACCCAAAAAGGAAGTCGCGCCAAGACTTACGCTCGACGAGGCTTACGCGAAGTTGTCAGCTACGCAAAAGAAGATTTTCGATACGTTGAAAAACTATGCGATGAGCAAAGATAAGTGCAAAGAAAAGAAGTCGACTTACTTCACGGTATTAGGACAGTCTACGGTCAATCCGTTAGTCAAATTGACAATCAAGAAAAACACAACGGTCGCAATGTTCAAGATGGAAGACGAATACTTTAAAGACATTCGCAAGAACGCAGGCAGTGACGGCACAAAGATGAAAGTCAAAGAGACGGAACTCATTGTCGGCGACAATCAAGCACTCTCCACCGCAAAGGAAATGATTGACCTTCGCGAAGATCAAATCGAACGGTATAATGAGTATCTCAAAGAACAAAAATCTATGAGGAAGTAGTATAGTGTGAATAGTGATAAAAAAGAGCAAGCGGACTGCTTGCTCTTTTTTATTGTAGTAAAAATCATTTTTTGTACTTAACTCGATTATACTCGGTATCGGGCGCGTTGATGTAGTCGTCCGACTTTATGTTCGTTTCGAAAATCATATTGTCGGTATTGGCGAGGGCAAGTTTGAGTTGCTCGGGAGTGCGTACAGTCCAAGTCACGACTATCAATTCGGGATTGAGTTTTTTAAGTTTTTGATAATATTTGCTCGGTAAGTTCTTAATGCTTACCGCCAAAAAGTCGACGTACTTATGCTGTTTGCATACGCGTACCATAAGTTTATGCAAAGCGTAATAATCGCATAGTTGACCCAACATTACTTCCGGGTGATTTTTCGCCCACCAGCGGACAATTCTGGGATCAAAGGATTCGATACAGTAGTTGCCTTTATAGTTCCTTAATTCTTCCCACACTTGCGAGCATGTCGCTTCTACCGCCCGTTGCGGTTTGATTTCAATGACCAAGTTCACGCGACCTGCGACGGTGTCAAGTACTTGCGCAAACGTCGGGATAGAGTAGTCGGTATTCATAAGCTTGTATTCGTCAAGGCGGGAAGTGTCGATTTCTTTGACTTTGCCGTCTCTAAGACAAGTGCGGTTGAGCTTTGAGTCGTGATGCACGATAAGTTCTCCGTCGTTGGTGCGCCATACGTCGAATTCTATGCCATAACCGTGTTTTATCGCATTTTCAAACGCGCCGAGCGAGTTTTCGGGCAACGTCTTGTTGTCGTGAAGTCCGCGGTGCGCGACTACCGTCTTTGTAAGCCAACTTGTTTTATTCTTTTCCATAAGGGTCTCCTTTTAGTATCCCAAAGTTTCGTCTATGATTACGACGTATACGTTATCCTGATATTTCGTGGGGTGGTGTGAAATGAGCGTCGCGTTGCAGATACAGTCTTTGCTGTCGCAATAACAACACTGTCCGCTCGTCGCGCAAGGCGTGTTTTTGTTGCATCTTACTGCATTAGGCGGAGCGGCAACGTTGCGAGCCCTATCTATTGCGCTTGCAAGATCGGGCGTGATTTTATTCGTACCTAAGACGTAAAGTATATTTTTTACTCCAAAAGCCAAGGCAGCGATTCTGTTGGCTGTTCCGTCGATATTCACGAAGTCGCCTTCTTCGCTCAACGCGTTGGTAGAGGATACGTACCAATCCGCCGAACCTGCAAGTTTATATATGTTTTCTCTTTTTTGCATTGGGTCGGTAATCGAATGCGAATACACGGAGTTGCCTCTATTATAAAGCATAACGTCGAGCCCGAGATTTTTTACCGTCATACTTCCGCCAAAGCCTACGCTGGATTCTTGCGGAATAAGTTTGAGTATAAATTCGAGCGCGCTCTCTTTGTCTTTGAAAAAGAAAGGTTTGAAGCCCTTTCTAGTGAGATTGTCAAGTACTTTTTCTATTTGCATAATTACCCCCAATTTGCTCGGCAAAAGCCATTTTGCCTACCGTATATAAATATTATACTAAATATATTTGCTAAAATCTAGATTTTTTTATATAATTATTAAAATAGAGCGTCACTTATTCAGAGTCTCTTATAAAAACAGCAACGTAGAGGAAGTTATGCCTAAAAATCAAGACAACATCAGAAACTTTTGTATAGTCGCGCATATCGACCACGGCAAGAGCACTTTGGCGGATTGCATTATGGACGTTACGCAGACGGTGGCGAAGCGCGACGCTAAGGAACAACTTCTCGACAGTATGGATATCGAGAGGGAGAGAGGCATTACCATAAAGCTTACGCCCGTAACGATGAAATACGAATATCAGGGCAAAGAATATATCTTCAATCTTATTGACACGCCCGGGCACGTCGACTTCACCTACGAGGTTTCGCGTTCGCTCAAAGCGTGCGAGGGCGCAATCTTGATTGTCGACGCGTCGCAAGGCATAGAGGCGCAGACGCTCACCAACGTCTATCTCGCGCTTGACAACGACCTTGAAATTTTGCCCGTCATCAACAAAATCGACTTGCCGTCCGCCCGTCCCGACGAGGTAAAGGCGGAAATCGAGGACGTAATCGGTCTTGACGCGCAAGACGCACCGTTGATATCCGCAAAGGAATGCATAGGCATAGAAGAGGTCTTAAAGCAAGTAATAGAACTTTTGCCTCCGCCGAGCGGAGATTACGACAAGCCGTTCAAGGCGTTGATATTCGACTCGTATTACGATTCGTATAAAGGCGCAATATCCTTTATCAGAGTTTTCGACGGCGAAGTAAAGCCGGGCGATAGAATAAGAATGTGCGTCACGGGCAAGGAATTCGACGTGACGGAAGTGGGCGTATTCGTTCCTAAAATGCAAGCGAAAGATTCGCTTTCGGCGGGCGACGTAGGCTATTTGTGCGCTAGTATCAAAAACGTCAGCGACACCAAAGTCGGGGATACGATACTCTTTGCCGACGATAGGACGAGCACGCCGCTTGACGGCTATAAAGAAGCGTCGCCTATGGTCTTCTCGGGTATTTATCCTGCAGACGGCTCGAAGTACAACGACTTGAAAGACGCTTTGGAAAAACTCAAACTCAACGACGCGTCGCTTATGTACGAACCCGAAGTATCGACTGCGCTCGGATTTGGTTTCAGATGCGGATTTTTGGGCTTGCTTCACATGGAAATCATACAAGAGAGGTTGGAAAGAGAATTCGATCTCGACCTCGTTACGACCGCGCCAAGCGTTTCGTATAAAGTAATCAAGACCAACGGCGAGGAATTGATTGTATCCAATCCGTCCAACTTACCGCCTGCGGGCGATATCGACCACATGGAAGAGCCTGTCGTCAACGCTTTTATCTATACGCCGCCTGATTACGTCGGCGCGATTATGGAACTTTGTCAGGATAAGAGAGGTGAATTCATCAACCTTACTTACCTTGACGCCACGAGAGTGAGAATTGACTACGTCATGCCACTGAATGAGATTATTTACGACTTTTTCGATTCGCTCAAGTCGCGTACGCGCGGTTACGCAAGCCTAGACTATGAGATTGCCGACTACAAGAGAAGCGACCTTGTAAAACTCGATATGCTCCTCAACGGCGAGATTTGCGACGCTTTGAGCCTAATCGTACACAAAGACAAGGCGTACGCAAGAGGCAGAGGTATTGCCGAAAAATTGAAAGAAGTCATACCTCGTCAACTCTTTGAAGTGCCTATCCAAGCGGCTATCGGAGGAAAAGTCATTGCAAGAGAGACCGTCAAAGCAATGCGCAAAGACGTGCTTGCAAAGTGCTACGGCGGAGATATCACGAGAAAGAAAAAGTTGCTCGAAAAGCAAAAAGAGGGCAAGAAGAGAATGAGGCAGGTCGGTTCGGTAGAGGTGCCGAGCGAAGCCTTTATGACGATTTTGAAGATATAGTTCGATGTAAAGGAACTCTGAACAGGATTAAAAAGTATCTTTTTCGCCGACTGACAATTCGACTCACGCTCATCGTACATAGAGTACGACCTTCCTTTCCGTCGAACGGGTGGGATACTTATTTTGCTGATACTGCCAACAAAACTCGATCTTCAACTTGATGAAATAATAAATATATAAACAACTATGATTAGAAAACTTGGTCTTTATCTGCATATACCATTTTGCAAGTCGCGGTGTATTTACTGCGACTTTGTGTCGTCTTTGGGCGATTGCAAAAGTATGGACAAATACGTTGATTATTTGTGTAATCAAATTAAAGCGGACGGGGAAAAATATTCGGGAAAGTACGTTGTCGATACGGTTTATTTCGGCGGAGGAACGCCGACTTTGCTTTCGGGTGAGAATTTTCAAAGACTTGCAAATACGATAAAAGATACCTTTGAATTGAATATAAAAGAGTTTTCCGTAGAGGCAAATCCTTGCACCGTCGATAGAGAAAAATTGCAAGCGTTGAAAGACGTCGGCGTGACAAGAATCAGCGTCGGCGTACAGTCTTTCAACGATAAATTGCTCAAAATGCTGGGCAGGCGGCACGACTCGGAAATGGCAAAACGAGCGATAAAACTTGCTCTTGAAATGGGCTTTGACGTCAGCGTGGACTGTATGCTGGGACTGCCCAATCAGACGCTTGCGGACATCAAAAATTTCATTGAGACAGCGGATAATTTGGGCGTGGAACACATTTCCGCGTATACGTTGAGCGTGGAAGAAGGTACGCCCCTTGAAAGGCTTATCGAGCAAAAAATACTGCAAGAAAAGTCCGACGACGAGGTGGCTATATTCTATGAATATACCTGCAAACTTTTGAAGGAGAGAGGTTATACTCGCTACGAGGTGTCCAACTTCTGTAAGAGAGGTAAATATTCTTTCCACAATTTGAGGTATTGGCGGGGCGAAGATTACTTGGGATTAGGACTGTCGGCGCACTCGCTTATTGACGGGGAGAGGTGGAGAATTACGGATAATTTCGACGAATACTATTCTTCCATCGACAAAGGCTTGGATTTAAGACTCGATAAGGAAGAATTGAGCGTCGACGAGAAAAAATCCGAAATGATTATGCTTTCGCTTAGACTTGACGAGGGCTTGGATATAGAGAAGTATGAAAGCTCGTTTGGCGGGAGTTTTGCAGATGAGTACGCGTTTGCTCTCGATAAAAACAAAAATTACGTTGACTTTGACGGAAAACGATTGAGAATCAAAGACGAGTACGTCGAGGTAATGAATTCTATCGTCGTGGATTTTATCAAATAATTTTATGGACAAATCGGTAAAGAAAAAGTAAAGTATTTGAGAAATGATTTGAGCGATTAAAAAAAGTTGTGGACAAATATTTATTTTATGTTATAATAAAAATATGGACGCGCAAGTAAATGACAATTCACAAGGTGGCGTAAAAGATATAAAGGACAAACGGAAAAGTTATAGTAAGAAGTTTTCCGCAAGACTTTATAAGCAATTTTCATTGCTTACGTTTTTCATTTACTATATCAACTTGACGGTAAGAATTATCACTCGTTCGATATCGTTCTTCAATACGAAGGGCATAAGCGGTTTTTCGGCTTGGTGGGCTTACGCTTCAAAAATCTCCAATTGGGGAGAAATAATGGAGATGGTCTTCGACTGGTATACAATCACGCTCGTGACGTTCCTGTTGGTCTACGCGGTGGTCTTCTTATTTACTTTCATAAGATTTTCGCCCAAAAACAAAAAGACCTTTAAGCACTTCAAAAAAGGCTTTTTGATGGCAAGACGACTTATAAAAATGGTCAGCGTCGGATTGTCTATTACCGTCTTGATTAACTCGGCGCAGTTGCTTACCTTCGTGGATAAATTGCTCTTCATCTTCGCTTTGCTTACTTTGTTGTTTACGTTTATTCAACTTTGCGTATCGATTACGACTTGGATTATCGGAATTAAGTTCAAGAAAAATAATACGAGTTTGAAAGCGTATATGGGCAAGATGGGAAACGTGATGAGCAGTTACGTGGCAAATTCGAGAGTCCGCTCTGAAGATTCGCTTAGAAGCAGATTTTTACATACGGTCGAAGCGTTGACAAACGTGGAAGAGGCAAAAGAGAGCGATAGAAAGTATTCGGGTATTGACCTTTCGGAGAATATAAACAATACCGATAGATTTGAAAACGATTATCTAGAGCCCGCCGCTGACGTTGAGCAGACTGAGCAAGAGCAGAGCAAGTCTGTTGAAAAACGCAAGCATATTTCAAGACTGAAAACCAAAACCGAGAAAGTAAAAGAACCGAAGACAAAAGAAGTCAAGGTCAAAGAAGTCAAGGTTAAGCAAGTAAAAGTCAAAGAGGTTAAAGTCAAAGAAAGACCTCAATCCAAGAAAAGCAGCGTAAGCAAAAGACGGACGGCAAAATCGCCCGAAAAGAAAAGCCAAGAAAAAGATTGACAAATCAAAATTACGAGGATAGGAAATTATGAACAAGTTGTACAAGAGCGGAGAGGATTATTTGGAAGCAGTGCTTTTCATAGAGCGCAAGAAAGGTCGCGTTAAGTCGATTGACGTGGCAAATTATCTCGGCGTATCCCGTCCAAGCGTAAACAGAGCGTTGACGAATTTGCAAGAAATGGGTTACGTCAGCAAGCCTATTTACGGCGAAGTTACCATTACCGACGAGGGTAGAAAGAGGGCGGAAGTCGTGGCGAAGAAGCACGTCGCGCTTACTCAACTTCTCACCGAAGTGTTGGGAGTAAGCCGTGAGGTCGCCGAAAAGGACGCTTGCAAAATCGAGCACGATATAAGCGACGAAACGACTGAAAAGTTGATTGAATATCTCAAAAAGACGGAGGCAAAGAAATGAAAAATTTGACGTTGATGTGTGTTACTGACGGTTATCAGCAGGTAAATATCGGTGACATAAAGTTTTATCTAATCGCGGGAATTTTGGTGGTGGCGCTTATCGTCATACTTTCGCTGTTCAGCAAATCAAAGAGGTTTAAGGCGCACAAGAGAAAGAAGAGTTTGGAGAGCAAGGAAGTTTACGTCACGCCCAATATTATCAAAGTAGGCAAGTCGGATATAAATAAAGAAATTCTTCAAGAGGGCGAGAATTCGAGAGAAAAGCAAGTCACAGAACAAGAAACGATTGAAAACGTTTGACAGACGGAATATTTATAAATATAATGTTACCAACACACGTTTGGGAGGTTGAGATATGGACGAGCAAGTCGTATCTACTGCCGAAGAGGAGCAGAAGACTACCCAAGTGGAAGAAGTAGACAAAAACCCACAACCCCAAAACAAAAAAACAAAGTTTTGGACATTGACAAAAAAACTTTCTAAAAGATGGTTCATCGACGCCTTTACGGGTATGGCGCAAGGACTGTTCGTTACGCTTATTGCCGGCACAATTTTTACGACTTTGGGGCAATATATTTTCACGGATAAAAATGCGATAGGTAGACTTTTGTTGGTCGCAGGAAGATTTGCGTCTTTGCTTATGGGCGCAGGTATCGGCGCCGGTATAGCGCACCGCTTGAAGATGCCGCCGCTCGTCGTATTTTCGGCGATAGTGGCAGGTTTTATCGGCGCGCACGCAGATTTTTTTACCAGTGTTGCAGTAAATCCAAAAGCAGTTACGACTTTGGTGATAACCGAGTTTTTCAAACCTAACGGCGCAACTATGCCGGGTAATCCTATCGGCGCGTACGTTACGGCGTTGCTTGCGTGTGAAATCAGCAATCTTGTCGCGGGAAAGACGAAGTTGGACATTATCATAATCCCTATCGTGTCGATAACTTTGTCTATTTTGGGAGCTTACCTTTCATATCCGTTTATATGGTTGATAAATATGCTTGGCAAGGGCATAGCGATAGCGACTGATTTTACGCCTTTCTTTATGGGCATTTTTATCGCTGTGATAATGGGCGTGCTTTTGACAATGCCCACGTCGAGCGCGGCAATATGGGTGGCGATAGCCTCGCCTATGATTGGAACGGCAGAGGAAAGCGCAATTCTTATCGCAGGCGGAGCGGCGACTGTCGGTTGCGCTTGTCAAATGGTGGGATTTGCGGTAATGAGTTTTAAGGAAAACGGCTGGGGAGGACTTATCTCGCAGGGTATAGGCACGTCGATGTTGCAAATTCCCAACGTGATGAAAAATCCTAGAATACTTTTACCCCCCGTGCTTGCAAGCGTGATTTGCGGACCTCTCTCGACTTGTCTTTTCAAGTTGATGTGCGGAGCGTCGGGCGGCGGTATGGGTACTTGCGGTTTCGTCGGAATAATAGATATAATTACGACCACTAAGGCAAACGACGGCAAGATGTGGCTTGCAATAATTGGAATAATATTGCTTATGGTAGTTTTGCCGGCGCTGCTAAGTTGGCTATTCTGTCTGCTTTTCAGAAAAATAAATTGGATAAAGCCAGGCGATATGAAGTTGCCGGAATAAATATAAAGTAAAATAAATTCAGGAGATTTTATTATGGGTAAAAAGATTGTAGTC
The DNA here is from genome assembly GCA_014799575.1 of Clostridiales bacterium. Classification (GTDB taxonomy): domain Bacteria; phylum Bacillota; class Clostridia; order Christensenellales; family UBA3700; genus RACS-045. Next base: position 29,463 of record JAAVHS010000019.1, read on the forward strand.
ATCACAGGTAGTCCGAGAAAGAACGGAAATAGTTTCGCAATGACCGACGCATTCATTAAGGCGGCGGAAGCAAAAGGTCATACGGTTACGAGATTTGACGCAGCTTTGAAGTCGGTGGGCGGTTGCCACGATTGCAAGACGTGTTACAAGACGGGCAAGGCGTGCAGTTTCGACGACGATTTTAATATGATTGCGCCGTCGATTTTGGAGGCGGACGCAGTAGTGTTCACAACGCCCGTTTATTGGTATTCGTTCCCCGCGCAAATTAAGGGAGTAATCGATAGAATGTTCTCATTCTGCGTTGCAGGCAAAGAGATTGCGGGAAAAGAGTGCGCGTTAATTACTTGTTGCGAAGAAGACGACGTCACCGTAATGGACGGAGTGCTTATTCCTTATCAAAAGTCTATTGAATTATTACAGTGGAAGTCGATAGGCGAAGTGCTTGTTCCTGGGGTATATAACGTTGGCGATATAGACAAGACTGACGGTTGCAAAAAAGCGGCTGCGCTTGCAAACGCGCTATAAACAACTATTACAAACTTTTAGCCCGCTATGCTCGATATGCGAACGTAGCGGGCTTTTTTATTTCAAATTTCTTGTGAAATACACTTAAAGGGGTGTCTTTTTTATTTTTATAGTGTATAATTATTGCGTAAGAATATTCGGAGGTCAGTATGAAGATTAGAAACCGCAGTGAAATAGAAGATAAATACAAATGGAGATTGGAGGATATAATCGAATCCGACAACGCGTGGGAAAGTCTCTTTGAAGAGTGTAAGAAACTCGGCGAGGATTTGTGCAAGTTCGACGGAAAATTGAATAAGGCTCAGAGTATACTAGAATGCCTTAAATTCGACGACGCGCTCAACGAGAAACTCGAAAGACTTTACGTCTACGCGAAGATGCGCAAGGACGAGGATTGTTCGAGAGAAAAGTATCTCGCTATGGTGGAGCGCATAAACAATTTGCTCGTAGACCTCTCTCAAAAGTCGGCGTATATTCAACCTCAACTTGCCGCGAACAGCAAGGAATTTTTGCAAGACCTCGCAAGCAAAAAGGAGTTCGAGGACTATTCTTATTCTTTGACGTTGATGGCGAAAAACAAAGAGCATACGCTTTCCACGCAAGAAGAAGTCTTGATGGCGAAGGTGGGACTTTTCAGCGGAATATTCCAAGAAGCGTTTGGAATGTTCGACAATTTGGACGTATCTTTCAAGCCGTTCAAGGACAGCGAAGGCTCTAAGGTGGAATTGTCTCACGGCGTGTATTCGCTTATGTTGCAATCGCAATCGAGAAGCGACAGAAAGAAGGCTTTCGAGAGCATGTTCGGCGCGTACAGAGATATGATAAACACAATCGCTTCCATTTATACGGGCAACGTAAAGAAGAATCTATTCTATACGCAAGCTAGAAAATACGCGAGTTGTCTAGATAGAGCGACGAGTGGAGAGGACGTGCCGAAGAGCGTGTACGAAAGACTTGTCAAGTGCATAGACGGCTCGCTTAGCAGTCTGCATAAATATTTGAGATATAGGAAAAAACAACTCGGCTATACCTCTTTGCATATGTACGATTTGCACGTGCCGATTGTCCAAAGCGTGGGCAAGGGCGTGGAGTATGAAGAGGCGTGCAAGATAGTCAAAAAGGCGCTTGCGCCTATGGGCGAGGAGTACGGCAAATTGCTCGACAAAGCGTTTAACGAAGGTTGGATTGACGCTCAGGAAAACAAGGGCAAGAGAAGCGGAGCGTACAGTTGGGGCTGTTACGGCACGCATCCTTACGTACTTCTCAATTACCAAAAGACCATGCACGACATATTCACGATTGCGCACGAGTTGGGACACGCAATGCACAGTTATTATTCCAATGAGAATCAGCCTTACGCGAAAGCCGAATACAAGATTTTCGTGGCGGAAGTCGCTTCGACGGTCAACGAAGTGCTTTTGTTGAGATATATGCTCAAAGACGCGAAGGGAGATGATAAAAAGTATCTTTTGTCCTATCTCTTGGATATGTTCAGAACGACCGTTTTCAGACAGACGCAATTCGCTGAATTCGAGTATCAGGCTCACAAATGCGCCGAAGAGGGCAAGCCGCTCAACGCGCAAACTTTGTCGGATATGTATTACAAACTCAACGAAAAATACTACAAGACGGCAGGCGTGGTAAACGACGAACTTATCAAATACGAGTGGGCGAGAATACCGCATTTCTACAACGCGTTCTACGTATACAAATACGCGACGGGTCTTATCAGCGCGCTTTGCATTGCCGACAATATTTTGAGCAAGGGAGAAAGCGCGGTAAGCGATTACAAGAGATTCCTCAAAGCGGGCGGAAGTATGCCGCCTGTGGAAATACTCAAACTCGCAGGCGTGGATTTGACTGACGAAAAGCCTTATCGACAGGCAATGAAGATATTCGACGACACGTTAGATGAGTTGATAAACCTCAAAGATTGATTGAGAGCGGATATACGCAAAAGCCTTGACTAAAAAGATTGTTTTATATTAGAATTATATATACCGAGTTTTGATATAAACGAATTTGGAGATAACTATGCCTCAGGATAAAAAAGACAAAGCGCCTATGAGAAACGTACCTTGCTCGCTCGAAGCGGAGCAGGCGGTACTTGGCGCAATCATAAGCGATAACGAAGTTGCGGTAAGAATAGTTTGCGACATTGACGAGAGCGATTTTTACGCAAGTATTTATAGGACGATTTTCCGTCAAATCAAATTGCTTACCAATCAGAACAAACCTATTGATATCGTTATGCTCGCAAGCAGTCTGGATAGAGAAGGCAAGTTGCAAGAAATCGGCGGCGTAACCACGCTCGACGAATTGATTGACAGTATACCGTCTACCGCAAACGTAGATTATTACGTCAATATTCTCAAAATGAATTCGCTCCGCAGAAAGATTATCAAAGAATGCGGAGATATAATCAACACGTCATACAAAGAAGAGGACGCGGAAAAGGTGCTTGCCGTCGCGGAGTCTTTGATATACAACATATCCGAGCAAAAAGATTCTTCCTCGCTTATGCATATTTCCAACACGACCGTTGAGGTAATGGAACGTATAGAAAAGGCTTATAGCGACAACGGAAGTCAAGGCGGTTTGAAGGTAGGATTTAGAAATCTTGACGACGCTACCAACGGATTTATGCCCGGGCAAATGATAGTTCTTGCGGCAAGACCGGGTTGCGGTAAAACTTCGTTCGTAATGAATATGGTCGCCAATATCGCGTCCAAGAAAGACAGTCAAGAAGTCGTCGCAGTGTTCAACTTGGAAATGTCGGCGATTGAACTCGTGCTCAGAATGATGTCGAATATCGCCGGTATCGATTCGAGAGATTTGCAAAAAGGTCTTGAAAACAAAGACGGTCTTGACAAGATTTGGGTAGCGCAGGAAGTGCTCAAAAACAGCAACGTTTACATAGACGACTCGGCAATGATTACCACCGAGCAAATAATGTCCAAGTGCAGAAGATTGAAAGCGCAAAAAGGCAGACTTGATTTGGTCGTAATCGACTACTTGCAACTTATCTCTCCGAGCGACGCAAGAAAGAGCAAGTTGGAGCAGGTCAGCGATATATCGCGTTTTATCAAGTTGTTGGCGAAGGAACTCAAAGTGCCTGTAATCATACTTTCGCAGATGTCGAGAAGTATCGAGCAAAGAGATGACAAGACGCCAAAACTTTCCGACCTTAGAGAGTCGGGAGCAATTGAGCAGGACGCGGATATAGTCGCATTCCTTACCGAGGGCGATTTTGAGGCAGCTGGTGGCAACGCGCCAATTTGTCTTATGATAGCCAAGCACAGAAACGGCTCGGTATGCGATATTTACTACGAATGGGATAAGAGCAAGATGAGATTCAAGCCGACAATCCCGACGAGATTCGGAGTACACTCTGCGACGAATAAGCAGGAGCAGACGGGCGATAGCGATTTCCAAAACATGGAAGGCTTAGTCCCGACCAACGAAGACCCGTTGGACAATATGGATTTCACCGACGTCACCGAGATTATAGAATAATAGCAAGAATAAAAGAATTTTACGGAGAGCCAACTCTCCGTTTTTTTATTATAAACCGAATATTCTTTGCATATATTATCGTAAAGGAGAAGGCGGTATGAGTTATAAAAAAGAAGTGCAGGGCAAAATCAAGACGGGCTTTGACTCTAAGACGAATTATTACACCGTTACGCTCGGCAAGGGCTATGCGGTAATCGAGGGACATAAGGGCGTATTGAGTTTCGAGAGCGATAAAATATCCGTGAGATTGAAGAAAGGCAAGTTGGAATTTGTCGGCGAGGGAATGAGTATAGCGAGTTCCCAAAAGGAAGAAATTGTGATAGAAGGCAAGATTATCAACTTATCTTTTGACGGAGTGGAATAATGAAAGTATACAGCGTAATTACTTGCGAGGCGAGGAACAGTCAAAGACTGCTCAACAAGTTTCTGGAGAGTCAAATTCCTCTCAAAAAAATCAAAACCAACGGCGACAAACTCATCTTTTGCGTAGAGGACAAATACCTTGCCAAGAGCGTGGAAATCATATCGAGTACGGGAGTTGAGTACAAAGTCGAAAGCCGAGGGGGAAGTCACTTTGCTTTGCAAATGACTTTGAGATATCTATCGCTTGCCGTGAGCGCGATAGTAGTAATAGCCCTTTTGATAATGATGAAAGGCGTGTGTTTCGGCGTTGACGTGATATGCGACGACAGCGTAATTACTTCAAAGATAGCCGACATATTGCAAGACAATTCCATCCGCCCATACTCGCTCAAAAAGAATATCGACACCAAGGCGTTGTCCGAGCAGTTGAGCAAAGATATTGAGGAAGTCGGCTTTGCGAATTGCTACTTCGACGGCGGAAGACTCAAAGTCGAGATAAAGCAAGTACATATTATCGAGGAAGAGGGCGTATATAGCAAGATTGTCGCCGACAGAGATTGCATTATCACTCGCGTGCTTGTGTATTCGGGTACGGCGGTGGTCAAGGCGGGCGACGTGGTCAAGGCGGGCGATACGCTTATCGAGGGATATATCGACACCAACCCCGAGAGCGAGGAGAACGAGAGATTGCCGGTGGTCGCCGACGGACTTGTCTACGCTGAGACGGCGTACGTCAAAAGCATTACGCTCAGCGACAAGGTTATAGAAAACAGACGGACGGGCGAGAGCCAGAAGTTTACGGATATTTACGTGTTTGGGAAACTTATCGGCAAGCAAAAAATGCCCGAGTACGAGCAATACCAAGTCGTCGAAGAGCAAACGATCTTCGGAAGCGTAATCCCAATCAAGGCGGTGACAAGGACTTATTACAACACGCAAAGCGTCGAGGTGGAGTTGAGCGAAGGTCAAATCGACGAGCAAATTTCACTCGCTTGCATTCAAATGTGGCAGGAAATTCCCGAGGGTTCAAAATTGCTTAATAATTATACTTATAAAAAAAAGGTAGACAATTTACATATAATAGATATATACTATATTATAGAAGAAACGGTGAGCAAAGGAGAATAGGCTATCAAGACTAATATCGAAGTCGAGAACGTAAACGAAGCAATCGCGCTCTTCGGCAATCATGACGAAAACGTAAACTACCTCAGACGAAGGCTGGAAGTCAATATCAATCTTTTTGACAACTCCGTAGTTGTCGAGGGCGAGGACGAGAAAGTCGAGCGTTGCGCAAGGTTGATTGCCTTACTTCTCGAAAAGTCGAGGACGAATACTCTCAACAGGTCGTTTATCAATTTTTGTATCGAAGTTGTCGAAAACGGCGACGAAGATAAGTTTGACGAACTGTGCAAGGTAATCGCTCTTACCGCAAGGGGCAAGCAAATCAAAAGCAAGACCTACGGACAAGCAAAGTACGTGCAAGCGATAAGAGACAACGGCATCGTATTCGGAATCGGGCCAGCGGGCACGGGCAAGACCTATCTTGCGGTAGCTATCGCCGTCGCGATGTATAGGAACAAGATAGTCGAAAAGATTATTCTTACAAGACCTGCGGTCGAAGCGGGCGAGAAACTCGGCTTTTTGCCCGGGGATTTGGGCGCGAAGGTAGACCCGTATCTCAAACCGCTCTATGACGCTCTTCAAGAGATGTTCGGCTTAGAGGTATATTCGAGGCTAATCGAAAAGGGCGTAATCGAAATCGCGCCGTTGGCGTATATGAGAGGCAGGACGCTTTCCAACGCTTTCATCATCTTGGACGAAGCGCAAAATACCACGAGAGAGCAAATGAAAATGTTCTTGACGCGTATGGGCGAGGGAAGTAGAATAGTCGTGACGGGCGACGCTACGCAGATTGATTTGCCGAATGATAAATCGTCGGGACTTTTGCACGCGTCAAAGATACTTCAAGGAATAGATAATATTCAGATTGTACATCTGAAAAATAGAGACATAGTGCGTAATGACCTTGTGCAAGCGATAGTCAAAGCGTACGAAGAAAGTAAAAACAATCAGGAAAAGGAATTAAAATGAAGACTTCAGCGAAAATAATATGGAGAGACGTCGCGTACTTGTCGGTCATTCTCGTCTTGTCATTTTTAATGACGACGTTTTCCGTCGCTTGTATCGCAAAAGACTATTACATTTTCTCGTATTATGAATTGTATCTTCCGTTGACCGTAATAGTATTCTGTATTTTGACGACTTTGTACTATTACATCTTAAAGTTTGACAAGCATCCCGAAGAGTCCGTATCTCTTTTGAAAAAATGTCTGATATGCTATTCGATAATATTTATTGCGATAATCGTGTCGGCAGTGCTTTATTCATACTTTTCGCCCAGCGCGTTGGTAATATCGTCCGTCACTATGATGGTGACGATGTTGCTTGGCAAAAGACTTGGAGTCTATTCGACCTTCGTAACGATAGGTCTGACGCTGGCAATATTCGTGACTTGCTCTTACGTCTTGGACATTGAACACTTCAACCTTGACATCATAGGCGGTATGCTCAACGCAATGATAATGTGTATGTGCATTATCTTCTTTGTCGGCAGAGAATACACTCGTCTCAGACTTACGTGGGGAACGCTTTTGATCGGTTTGTTGACCACGCCGATTGCGGGACTTTATTCAATATTCGGACACGGCGTCAGCGCGGTCACGATAGGCAACGCAATTTTCGGCAGACTTGTCGGCAGTATGCTTTCAGTCTCGATATTCATAGTATTCTTACCGCTCTATGAAGCGGTCTTTGCCGTGTGGACGAACTTCAAACTTGCAGAAGTATGTTCGCCCTCCCAACCTCTTCTTAAAGAATTGAGAGAAAAAGCGCCGGGTACTTACAATCACTGCGTGAGCGTTGCGCACCTTGTTATGAGTTGCGCGGACGCGATAGATCTCAACCCGTATATGGCGAGAGCGTGCGCGTACTTCCACGACGTGGGCAAGATGAAACATCCCGAGTATTTTACCGAAAACCAAAAGGACGGAAAGAACCCGCACGACGATTTGATTCCCGAAGTCAGCGTAAATATGATTACCAACCACGTCAAAGACGGCGTGACTATCCTAAAAGAACATCACATGCCCGAGACCGTAATCAAAGCGGCTTACGAGCACCACGGCGATGCGACAGTGCCTTACTTCTATATGAAAGCGCAAAGCATTACCGAGGATGACCTCGACAGTTATCAATATAGATACAACGCGCAAAAACCGACCACGAAATACAGCGCGCTCGTAATGATTTGCGATATGTGCGAGGCTATTTTGAGAGCAAAGCCGACCGACGATTACGAGCAAATGAGAGCGGTTGTTTCCAACGTCATTTCTTCCAAACTCAACGAAGGTCAGTTCAACGACTCCAATATGACTGTCAAAGACTTCGCTATCATTACGGACACGATTTGCGACGTTATTCCTTCGGTACTTCACAAGCGCGTCGACTACGACAAGGCTAAGGAAAGAAGATAATGCTGGAAATTTTCGACGAGATTGACAGCGGACTTGACTGCTCGCTTATCCAAAAGGTCTTTGACAAGGTAAGGCAAGAATTTTCCTTGCCCGACAACGTGAGGGTAGAACTTTCCGTCGTCGACGAAGAAGATATTAGGGGGGTCAACAAAGAGTTCAGAGACGTTGACAGCGTGACCGACGTGTTGAGTTTCCCCGCTTTGGAAGTGAAATTGCCTTTTGATAGCAATGACTATCCATACGATATAGACCTCTCGACAGGAGAGTTGATGCTCGGCGAAATTATGCTATGCTATAAAAGAGCCGTCGAGCAAAGTATAGAATACAATCATTCCAAGGAAAGGGAGTGCTCGTATTTGGTGTTGCACGGACTTTTGCATTTGCTAGGCTACGACCATATAGAGGAAAGCGACAAAGTTAAAATGAGAGCGGAAGAAGAAAAAATTTTGACCTCGCTCGGCATATCGAGAGATTAAGTAGGAAATATCAATGAAAGTAGGATTTGTATCTTTAATAGGAAAGCCAAATGCGGGCAAGTCNACGCTTACCAANACAATNGTGGGCGAGAAAGTGTCCATCGTGAGTTGGAAACCGCAGACCACTCGCAACAAGATTTTGGGCATTGCCAATACNGACGANTATCAACTTATTATAGTCGACACCCCCGGAGTTCACAACGCGAAAAACGGACTGTCAAAATACATGATGAAGAGCGTNGAAAAGGGACAGGAAGGCGTAGAAGTGATAGTATACGTCATGGCGGTGGACAAGCGTTTTGACGAACACGATAGGGAATATATCCAAAAGTATGCAGGAACGAAAACGCCGTTCATAATCGCTCTCAACAAGTGCGACGACGTCAATCAAGACGCGATACCNAANNGAATTGAGGAACTCAAAGACATTCAAGGCGTGGACAGTATTATCCCTATCAGCGCGTTGACGGGTAAGAACGTCGATATGCTCGTCAATAGACTTGTCGAACTTATGCCCGATGGCGAAAGATTTTTCGACGAGGATATGTANACTGACAAGTCAGTCAGATTTATGGTCAGCGAAATCGTGAGAGAAAAGGCGTTGAGAAATCTAGACGAGGAGATNCCTTACGGAATAGGCGTAGTNGTCAATAAGTTTGAGTATAGACAAAACGGCATCGTGGACGTGGACGCGGACATCGTATGCGAAAAGCAGTCGCACAAGGCTATGGTAATTGGCAAGGGCGGAGCAATGATAAAGAAAATATCCACNCAGTCAAGACAGGATATCGAGGAACTTATCGGGGATAAAGTCTTTTTGAATTTGTANGTGAGAGTAAAGGAAGATTGGCGCGANAGCGACTTNTTGCTCAANCAGTTGGGATATAATATCAAAGATTTGAAAGATTGATTTGAATACAAAGCGACTTTGCAGTACATAACTATTGTANGGAGGNTNTTATGGACTGTAAAGAAACGTTGTGGGAACTTTTCAACAAAACGGGGAANATNCGCTACTACGTGATGTGGCGNGCGCTTGANGACGAGGACAAGCAAAGCAGAAGATAGGTNCAAATGGAAGTATTGACNCAGGAAGGAATTTGTTTAAGAGCGGTAGACTATGGCGANAACGACAAGATTATNACGCTCTATCTTGCCGAGTACGGAAAAGTCGGCGTGACNGCCAAGGGCTGTAAAAGTTCCAAATCCAAGTTGAAGTACGCCGTCAGCCCTCTTTGNTTTGGNAAATACTCATTGGCGAGAAAAAAGAACTTCGTACTNACGGGTTGCGATTGCATTGACAGTTTCTTTTCTATTACGGCTGACCCAATCAAGTATTATTGCGCTTGCGTGATTTTGGAAATCGTNGANAANATGAGTATGGAAGAGGACTACAATCACAGACTTTTCGTNACNATGCTCAGNGCGCTCAACGATATCTGCTACAAAGCCGAATATCCCAAAGTGTGCTTGTTCGATTATCTTAGACAACTTACNANCGCGNTNGGCTACGACGTCAAGGCGATTACCTTCAAANACTATTACAATTATTTTTTACATACTCACGGAACTAAAATCAATTCGTTGAAATTCTTATTTTCAGATATTTAATTGATTTAATAATTATAATATTATAATAAGGGCAAGCAGGACGCTTGCTCTTATTTTATTGCTTTGATGTTTTGGCTTATAAGTGAATTTGCATTTAGTATCGGGTGTAAATACCTTTTGAACAAAGTCTTGGGCGAGTGCGGAGAGTGGTGCAGGTTTTGTCTTAGCCAGAGCGACCGAGTGGTGAGCGTACTTTGTGTACGAGACCCCGAGAGTCGACTCGCAGATCAGGCAAAAGATGCGCCATTATACGCAGTCGGTTGCTAATTTTCTTAACCCAACGAAATATTTTGTCGAAAAATATAAAATAAATTCAAAAAAAGTCAAAATCTTCCAAGAAAAGTATACNTTTCCTGACTNGACNNAANNTCGANTAAAAACGAGGTTAAAATGGATATACGAAAAAGGAAATTAAAGGGGTATATTGCGCTGTCGGTATTGATTATTGTGTGTAT